>NZ_JBMDXM010000119.1:0-4934 GCF_048594345.1 Longimicrobium sp. | reverse complement strand
AGGCCGCCGCCCCGCGCCCGTCGGCGCCGGCCGCGCCCTCCGCGCCGGCCGGCCCCAGCTACGTTACGCGCACGGCCCCCAGCGGCACCACCTTCACGGTTCGATTCGACAACCAGGTGAGCACGCGCTACGCATCGGAGGGTTCCACCTTTACGACCACGCTGACCAACGCGCTGATGGACGATCAGGGGCGCACCGTGATCCCCGCGGGTGCCACGGTGCGCGGACGGGTTACGCGGTCGGTGGCTTCCGGCGGCGGGCTGGGGCGTGACGCGACGCTCTCGGTGACGCTCACCTCCATCCGCTACAACGGCGAAACCTATCCGATCGACGTGTCGATGGTGGACGCGCCCAACGTGGTGCGCCGCAGCCGCCAGGGCCGCGGCCAGACGGCGGCGACGGTGGCGGGTGGCGCCGCGCTGGGCGGCATCGCGGGACGCGTGATGGGCCGCGACCGCCGCAGCACGGCCATCGGCGCGGCCGTGGGCGCCGCCGCGGGCACCGGCGTCGTGGTCGCCTCGCACGACATCGACGCGGTGATCTCCGCCGGCTCCACGGCCACCGTAAGCCTGGACGGCCCCGTACGCGTCCGTCGTCGCGCGGACTGACGCTCGCTGGCTGGACGTGTGGCGCCCCGCTGGATTGATACGATCCGGTGGGGCGTCTGGCGTTGTGAACGGGTGAACGGGTGAACGGGTGTGATGGTGTGATGGTGTGATGGTGTGATGGTGTGATGGTGTGATGGTGTGATGGTGTGATGGTGTGATGGGTCGCGAGGTTAGAATCGGGTGCGGAATGGTGGATGCCCCCCTGGCCTCCCCACCCGCTGCGCGGGAGTGGGAGGCGCGATCGAGGTTTATACCCTCTCCCGCTTGCGGGAGAGGGTGCGAGCCTGAGCGAGCGGGTGAGGGTCCACAAAGCCCTTGCGTATTCGGTTTTTATTCGGCATCTTGTCGGGCCTGCGAGGTGGTTCGTGCGGACGTGAAAACGGGGGAGAGGATGCCGATGATCGGGGGAGAAGCGGCGGAGTATTCCGCACTGGCGCGCCGTCACGTTGTGGATGACGTTCGCGATCCGTACGAGTTGGGCTGGGTGGTGGATTGGCTCTACGGCGATGCCGTTCTCCCGCCGATGCCGCTTCCGCCTGTGCCGGAGCCCGTGTTTCTTGCACGGAGGCACATCACGCCCGTCTCCGAGCGACTTCCCGCCGCACCGGCGGAGCCGACCCGGCGCCGGAGACGCGCGCGGCAGCTGGCGCTGCTCTGAACTGAATCCGTTCACCCGTTCACCCGTTCACCCGTTCACCCGTTCACCCGTTCACCTTGCTCCGCGCGGCGATGGTCCGGAGATTCCATGCGTGTGTCTCCGGTGGCGTGAATGGAAATTGTGCGAGAGGCGGAGAGGGAATGGAGCGGAAGACGCTGCTGGTGGGGCTGGCCCACCCGGATGACGAGGTAGGCGCGGCGGGGACCATCCTGGCGCAGAAGGCCCGCGGCGACCGCGTGGTGGTGGTGTGGCTCACGCGCGGAGAGATGACGGAGGCGTTCGGCCCCATCCCCAGCGACCAGGTCGCGGCGCGGCGCGAGGAGCAGGGCCGCCGCGCGGGCGAGATCCTGGGCGTGGAAACGCGCTTCATGGACTTTGGCGATTGCCGGCTGGAGGCCAACGCGGATTCGGCGTGGCGGGTGGCGAAGCTGCTGGCGGAGATCAAGCCCGACGGCCTGATCACCTGGGGCGAGTCGTGGGGGCGCGGAATGCGGCACCCGGACCACCAGGCGTCGGGAAAGATCTTTCGCGACGCCATCACGCTGGCGCGCATCGCCAAGGTGGTGGCGCCGGGGCAGCCGCACCGCGCCGTGGTGCCCGTCTTCACCTTCCGGGGCGCGCACTCGGTGATCCCGCCCGTGGCGGTGGACGTGGAGCCGTACGTGGACACCATCCACGAACTGGCCCGCTTCTATCGTGAGAACATCGGATTTGGCGACCGCGCGTGGCTGGAGCAGCGCCTTCGCCTCACCGGCGAGCAGTACGGCCTGCGCTTCGCCGAGGTGTTCGACGCCTGGGAGACGCGCCCCGGCATCGTCCCCCACCTGCTCCCCGCCGAGCCCGACTTTCTAAGCGAGCACATCCACCCCGACCGCGCCCAGTAGGGGCTTTCGGCACGGGGGGGGGGATGGTGTGAGGATGTTGATTCGGGATCGCAGTTCAACCTCCCCCAGGTTTTTGGGGGGGAGGTGGGCGAGTGGTGCTCGCCCGGAGGGGGCGTGCCCCTCGCGCCGAACCTTCCGAAGCACGGCTATCCCGCCCGAGATCGACGTCGGCCACACCGTCCCTCCCCAAACGCGAAGAGGCGGCCCGTTTCCGGACCGCCTCTTCGTCAACCCGTCAGATCCGCGAGCGGAATCAGGACGCGCGGTTGTAGACCAGCTTGTAGGTAAGCGGGCTGGGCAGGCGCGGGCTGGTGATGGTGACGTTCATCGTCATCGTGCCGCCGTCGGGGCTCACCGTGAACACGTTCACGCGCTGGCCGTCCTCGGCGCGGAAGGTCTGCGTGAGGGCGCCGTTGCTCCACTGCGTGGTCACCTGCACGCAATCGCCGCGCATCTGCGTGCAGGTGCGGCCGGTTTCGCGCTGCCACAGCACCGGCTGCCCGTTGGCCGGGCTGCTCACCGAGGGACGGCCCTGCATGTCGACGCGGATGTTGGTGGCGTCGTGCACGATCACCAGCTGCGGGTAGGCGGTGTTGGTGCTGCGCAGGCGCGGGCGGGCGATCTGGCGCACCACCACGTTCATCCGCGCCACCGCGGTGTTGATCTTTGCGTTGATGTCGTCGCTCTGCTGGCGGTTGATCGCCCAGGTGCCGCGAAGCTGCGACGCCTGCTGGGCACTCAGGGCCGCGGGAAGCACGGCGGAAAAGACGAGCGCGACGAGCAGGGCGATGCGTTGACGGCGCATGGCAAATTCTCCAAGATGCGTGGGAACGGGGCCGCGCGTTCCGGGTGGATCCCTGAAGGCGGCGGTGGTGAAGGCAGGCTGGCCGGGAATCTAAAGCGTGAAGGCGCAGCGCGGTAGAGCCGGGCAAACACCCTTTCACGCACAATCCGTACACCGTTGCGTATCACGTTGGTCCGTCACGGGTTGAATTCGATTGAAACCCTGCGCCGCCGGGGCCGTACCGTCTTGCATCCAGGGCCCCGCCGCGCCCGAACCCTTACACCGGCCACGCCGTCACCATGACCGATACCACCCGCGTACTGACCCAGATCGACCCGCGCACCTGGGAGCACCCGGCCGACCGCGCCGCGCTGAACGCGCTGCGCAAGATTCCGGTGTTCGACCAGGTGCTGCGCGCGGTCTTCGGCTTCTTTGGCGAAAAGCCGCTTCGCCTGGCCTTTCTCTCCAGCTCCGTGCGCGTGAGCCCCACGCAGTTTTCCCGCGTGCACCGCATCTACCTGGAGGCGGCGCGCACGCTGGACGTGGAGCCGTACCCGCTGTACGTGCAAAAGGGGTACACGCTCAACGCGTTCGCCTTTGGCATGCAAAAGCCGTTCATCGTCCTGAACTCGCTGACGGTGGACGAGCTGGACGACGACGAGCTGCGCTTTGTGCTGGGGCACGAGCTGGGGCACGTGCTGAGCGGCCACACGCTCTACCTGACGATGATGGTGGTGCTGTACCAGCTTTCCACGGTGGGCTTTCCCATCGTGGGTATCGCCGCGCGGGCGGTGCTGATGGCGCTGATGGAGTGGCACCGCAAGGCCGAGCTTTCCTGCGACCGCGCCGGCATCCTGGCCGTGCAGAAGCCCGAGGCGGCCATGCGGACGATGCTCAAGTTTGCCGGGGGCCACGCGGACGAAACCAACCTGGCCGACTTCATCGCCCAGGCCGAGGAGTACCGCGAAACGGGCGACCTGGCCGACCAGGTGTTCAAGGTGCTGAACGTGCTGGCCCTTACGCACCCCGCGCCGGTGATCCGCGTGGCGGAGATGCGCAACTGGTTCGAAAGCGGCGCCTACGAGCGCATCGTGGCCGGCGAGTACCGCCGCCGCGGCGAGCCGGAGCCGGGATACGCCGAGGACATCGCGGCGGCCGCGGCCTCGTACCGCGAAAGCGCGCGCGACGCGTTTGGCAACGCGTCGCAGGCGGCGCGCCGCGTGGTGGACTCGTTTCGCCAGGGCTTCGGCGCCCGGTAGGCGCGGCTTCCCGGCGGCCCCGTCGGGTCGGATCGGGTTCGAAGAGGGGATGGGATGGCGTTCAGCGGCCCTTCTCGCACGCCGAGGAGGGCCGCGGTGCGTCCGGGGGGTGCGCCGGACGTTTCGGCCGCGGGGAAATTTTTCATGATTTCGCAAGCGGATACCGGGCTTGCGGCGCTGGCGGCGCCTGGCTTGGTGAGAGGGAGAGATGGGACTATCCTGCGCAAAATCAACGGGTTACGCCGTCCGGAGGGTGAACTTTGGCGTGGGGACTGGGCTTGAGGCGGAGAGGGCGGTGTGGCCGGTGTGTGCGGAATAGGCTTAAACCCAGCAATGGCGCCGCTGACGTGGAACCGGGTTTGCATCAGGGCCGCCGCGGGCCAGCCGACCGGCCGCGCCCGAACCTGAACCGCCACGCGTGGAGACTCCCATGAACAAGTCAGAGTTCATCGACAATGTCGCCGAGAAGGCCCAGATGAGCCGGGCCGCGGCGGCGCGCGCGGTCGACGCCATCTTCGACACCGCCGCGGGCGCGGTCTCCGAGGCGGTGCACGGGATCGGCGAGCTGTCCATTCCCGGCTTCGGCAAGTTCACCAAAAAGACCCGGGCCGCGCGCCAGGGCCGCAACCCGCGCACCGGTGCCGTGATCGACATCCCGGAGCGCAGCACCATCTCGTTCACGGCCGGCAAGAACTTCCGCGAGGGCTCGCCCAGCGGCCGGCGCAAGGCGGCGGTGCAGCG
>NZ_JBMDXM010000118.1:0-11901 GCF_048594345.1 Longimicrobium sp. | reverse complement strand
CGTGGTGCGGCGGCTGCGCGCGGCGGGCGCCGTGATCCTGGGCAAGACCAACACGCCGGAGTTCGCGGCGGGGGGCAACACCTTCAACGCGGTGTTCGGTGTCACGCGCAACCCGTGGAACCCGGACCGCAGCCCTGGGGGCAGCACGGGGGGCGGCGCGGCCGGCCTGGCGACGGGGATGTTCGGGCTGGCGCAGGGGACGGACCTGGGCGGCTCGCTGCGCATCCCCGCATCCTTCTGCGGGGTCGTGGGATTGCGCCCGTCCGTCGGCCTGGTTCCGACGTGGCCGCAGGAGTACGCGTGGGACCCGGTGCAGGTTACGGGGGTGATGGGGCGCACGGCGGAAGACGTGGCGCTCGGCCTGCAGTCCGTCGCGGGGCCCGGCGAGTACACGCCGCTCGCCCAGCCCATCGCGGGGCGCGACTTCGCGGCGGCGGTGCGCACGGCGGACGTACGGGGCAGGCGCTTCGCCTGGTGCCGCGACATCGCGGCCATCGGCATCGACCCGGACGTGGAGCGGGTGTGCCGCGAGGCGGCGTTCGCGCTGCGCGAAGCGGGGGCGACGGTGGAGGAGATCGAGCTGGACCTTTCCTACGCGCGCAAGCCGTTCCTGGCGCTGCGCGGGCACTGGTTCGTCTCACAGCTCTATCCGCACCTGGACAAGGTGGACGAGTTCGGCGTGAACGTGGCCAACAACGTCCGCGCGGGGCTCAAGGTCACGCCGGTCGAACTGGCGGAGGCGGAGGTCACGCGCAAGCGCATCTGGGAGCAGTTCCGCGACCTGTTCCGCCGCTACGACCAGTTGCTGACGCCCACCATGGCTGTCCCCCCGTTCCCGGTGGAGGAGAACTTTCCCCGCACGGTGGCCGGGCGCGAGATGGCAACGTACGTGGACTGGATCGCCCCCACCTTTGTGCTGAGCATGACGGGGCTGCCGGTGGCCTCCGTCCCCGCGGGGCTGGATTCCGACGGCATGCCGGTAGGGATGCAGATCGTGGCGCCGCCGCAGGGCGAGGAACGCGCGCTCGCCACGGCGGGAATCGTGCAGCGTCTGCGGCCGCTTCCCCGTCCGCCCATCCTTCAGGGAATAGGGAATAGGGAATAGGGAATAGGGAATAGGCTGCACCCGCGAACACGACGCGTTTCGCACGGCATCGATCGTCATCCACCGAAACACACCACGCGCGGCGGACGCGCATCCATCCACAGGAGAAAAGCCCGCATGCCCTACGCAGCCCGCATCCAGCCCGGCACCCGCGTGCGCCTGAAGGACCACGACCCGGCGGAGTCGGGCGGGCTGGACAAGGAAGCGGGACAGAAGCGCTTCGCCGAGCTGAACGCGGAGCTGGACGCGCTGCAGGAAGAATTGCACGCGGCCGGCACCCACAGCGTGCTGATGGTGCTGCAGGGGATGGACACCAGCGGAAAGGACGGCGCCATCCGCAGCGTGATGCACAACCTGAATCCGCAGGGTGTGCGCGTGGAATCGTTCAAGGTGCCCACCGACGAGGAGCTTGCGCACGACTTTCTGTGGCGCGTGCACAAGGTCACGCCGGGCAAGGGAATCTTCGGCGTCTTCAACCGCTCGCACTACGAGGACGTGCTGGTGGTGCGCGTGCACGGGCTGGTGCCGGAACCGGTGTGGCAGGCGCGCTACGAGCACATCAACCACTTTGAGGCGATGCTGGCGGACAGCGGCACCATCATCGTCAAGTTCTTTCTGCACATCAGCAAAAAGGAGCAGGCGGAGCGGCTGCACGAGCGCGAGGAAGAGGTGGGCAAGGCGTGGAAGCTTTCCGCCGGCGACTGGCGCGAGCGGGAAAAGTGGGATGCCTACCAGGAAGCGTACGAGGACGCGCTAAGCCGGTGCAGCACCGAGGCCGCGCCCTGGTACGTGGTCCCCGCCGACCGCAAGTGGTTCCGCAACCTGGCCATCACCGAGGCGCTGGTAGAGACGCTGCGCGGCTACCGCGACGACTGGCGCGCCGCGCTGGAAGACCTGAGCCAGGCCAAGCTGGCCGAACTGGCCGCCTACCGTAAGCTGCTCGAGGAAAAGGCGGAGTAGTCAGGGGATCGAAGCGCTTCGGACGGTCTGGGAGCACGCCCCCTCCGGGCGAGCACCACTCGCCCACCCCCGAAACTGCCGGGGGAGGTTGACTGTGGGGTGGCGATCGAGCCGCTTCGGACGGTCCGGAGCGCCCCCTCCGGGCCGGCACCACCGGCCCACCTCCCCCGAAACTGCCGGGGGAGGTTGATCGCGCCCGACCGGCTGTCGGAGCGCAATCGAAGTTCTCCTCTCCCCCCTGCAGTTCGGGGGGGAGAGGCCGGGAGAGGGGGGGCCCCCCGCGGACGCAGTTCGATCCCGTTCGTCGAGCCACTGAACCCAGCGGCGCCGCCTCCCCTCTCCGTGAGGAACGAACGGGGAGGGGCCGGGGGAGGGGCACCCCCGTCGGACGCCAGTTCGATGCCTGTCGCCGAGCCACCGAACCAGCGGCTACCCCCTTCCTCGCGTCGTGAGTTCGATTTCCGCAGGCCCGCCGCGTAGATTGCCATTCCGTTTCGCGCAATTCTCCATCCGACCGACCGATATCCCCCATGACCACGGTGTCCCGCAGGTCCAGCGTATCCGAAAAGGCGAGCCGGTTCACGGAGTCGGTGATCCGCGAGATGACGCGGCAGGCCATGAAGTACGGCGCGGTGAACCTGGCGCAGGGGTTCCCCGACTTTGGCGCGCCCGAGGCCATCAAGCAGGCGGCCATCGACGCCATCGCCAGCGACGTGAACCAGTACGCCATCACCTGGGGCGCACGCGACTTTCGCGAAGCGCTGGCCCGAAAGACGGCGTGGCACCTGGGGCTGGAGATCGACCCTGAGCGCGAGGTCACCGTGACCTGCGGCAGCACCGAGGCCATGATCGCCACGCTGATGGCCACGGTAGATCCCGGCGAAGAGGTGGTGATCTTTGAGCCGTTCTACGAAAACTACGCGCCCGACGCCATCCTTTCCGGCGCGAAGCCCGTGTACGTAAAGCTGCACGCGCCCACCTGGAGCTTCGATCCGGACGAGTTGCGCGCGGCGTTCACGGAGCGCACCAAGGCCATCATCCTCTGCAACCCCAACAACCCCGTGGGCAAGGTGTTCACCCGCGAGGAGATGGAGTTCATCGCCGGACTGTGCCGCGAGCACGACGCGCTGTGCATCACCGACGAGATCTACGAGCACATCCTCTACTCGCACGCCGACGGCACGCCGGCAAAGCACGTCTGCATGGCGCAGCTGGAGGGGATGCGCGAGCGCACCGTCGTCATCAACTCCATGTCCAAGACGTATTCGGTGACCGGGTGGCGGGTGGGGTACGCGATCGCGCCGCCGCACATCACCGCCGCCATCCGCAAGGTGCACGACTTTCTTACGGTGGGCGCCGCCGCGCCGCTGCAGGCGGCCGGCGCCTTCGCGCTGTCACTGCCGCCGGAGTACTACGACAAGCTGCGCGCGGACTACCAGGCGCGGCTGGACCTGTTTCTGCCGGCGGTGGAAAAAGCGGGCTTCGGCGTTACGCGGCCGGAGGGGGCGTACTACGTGATGACGGACATCAGCGGCTTCGGCTTCGCGAACGACGTGGACTTTGCCATGCACCTGGTGAAAGAGGTTGGCGTGTCGTGCGTGCCCGGAAGCAGCTTCTACCACCGTCCGGAAGACGGGGCGCAGCAGGTGCGCTTCTGCTTCTGCAAAAAGGACGAGACGCTGCTGGCCGCCGTCGATCGTCTGGCGAAGCTTTCGTAAGCGGCGATACGTGACCGGCCTCGTCAGGGCGCCTGATGATTGATGCGATTCTGATCCGGCAACGTGCCGTCCGCCCCAGGAGCGAATGAATTCGCCGCTGAAAATTCGCAAAGTCCGCCCGCGCGGACTCGGCGGCCTGGGGGTGTGCGGCGTTCCAGGCGCCTGCGCGTCCGCTACCGGAAATCACCGGATCGGGCCGCGATCAGCCTGAATTGATGGTTGGTATTACGAATTTGGTCCTGGCGGACTGTACTTCTGAATCGGGGGACGGATGAACGGCGCAGCGGCGGATGGCGAAGACATATTCCCCGGTTCGCGGGGATCGGCGCACCTGGTGGAGTGGATCGACCGGGTGCTGATCGATCTGCGGGACGGGCGCATCAACGACGCGCGCGCGGCGCTGGAGTCGCAGGAGTGGCGCACGCTGAACCTGGCCGGCATCCCCGATCCCATCCGCAACCAGATGCACGAAAGCCTGGAAGCCGCGGCGCAGGCGCTGCGGGAGGATCAGCCCTCCCCCGGCGAGGCCGAGGCAGCGCTGCTGATCGCACGCTCCCGCTTTATCCCCGGGGGCTGACGCACCGCCGCGTTCGCGCCAGCCCAGCTTTCCACACTCCAACCCGAGATCACCATGCGCTGGATCAACCTGCTTCTGCTTGCCGCCGTCGCCACCATGCTGGCGTCGGTGCCGGCCGCGGCCCAGGTGATGGGCGTGTATACGCTTACGCACCTGGAGGGCCGGGCGCTCCCCGCGCCGTCGCCGGACGAGAACAACGTCACCGTGCACGCCGCCACCATCCTGTTCGAGGAAAACGGCGGCTACACGTTCGCGCTGCGGACCAGCATGGCGGACCCCACCCAGATTGAGCACCGGCAGACGACGGGGAGGTACCGCGTGGAAGGTGACACGCTGTTCCTGCAGATGGAGGACGGCTCTGACCCGATCCCCCTGGCCTATACCCTGGAAGGCGGCCAGCTTACGCTGCGGGTTCCGGCCGGGTATGCGTACACCTTTCAGCGCAACGGCGAGAACCTGGAGTAGCGCGCGGCCGCATGTCGCTTCTTTCGGTGGATGGCGCCGGCTTCGCGGGCACGAAGCGGACGCACTCAACAAAAGACGCAGATGAGCGAGGATTTTCTCTTCGCGCATCTGCGTCATTTTGTAAGCTGTGATCCGATCTGCTCAGTCTGCGGCGACTGCGGAATTTACTCGAGCCCGTGCATCGTTCAACCGTGGATCCAGCCGGCTGACCGCGCGGAGCGCCTCATCCGGAAATGCGTGCAGCAGGTAAAGAAGGCGGAACGTGGCGCCGGAAGCGAGCTTCCCCTGGCGCAGCTTCGAAACGTAGCCGGGCGACAGGTTGGCGAACCGCTCGATCTGCACCTGCGTGAGCCCCGTGCGGCGCAGATCGTTGATCAGCGCCCGCTGCTGCCGCAGCCGCTTGCGCCGGTAAGCCCGCTCCAGTGCGGCGTCCAATGCTTTCGTATGAGCCAGGTCAAGGGCCATGTCTCCGCACACGTCGCACACTGGAAGGATAAGATCATCACGAATCCGCACGTTGGGATCGTCGCGATGGTCCATCACCATTCCCGCTACGTTGGTAGGCCGGAGCATACCCATCCCGCATCCGCCACATGCGCGGCCGTCGCTCGCGCTGTCCATCATTGGAACCTTTTCCTTGTAGAGCGGGGGACCACCCCCGAACTCGTTACGAGATCGTACTCAGCCGGGTGGCAAGAGACGATTCCCGGCTGCCCATCGCGTATGTGAATCTCGATCTTCAGGTACCACCCTTCTTCGTCGATCAGCTTGCCGTAAACGTCGTGCAACTGCCCACCTTCCGTCTTCAGGGTGTGCGCATAATCTCCCTGCTGGAGTGAGAGCACCGCGCGCTTGGCATACTCGCGAGCCTCCAGCCTGTCACACCGCCAAAGTTTCTTTATGATCTGGAGCGCACGCGTTATGTAGACATGGAAGTTTTCCTGCCGGACCTCTGCCTGGAACTGCGCCAGATCGACAGCAGGCCCAGGTAACCCGCCCCGCCCATCCCACCATTCATTGGACTCAGTCCTATTGTAAGCGAAACCGCCTCCCTTGTAAAGGAGGCGGCAACAAGATCGAAGGAGTCCACTATGTACAGCCGACGCTCGGAGCACAATGGACACTCCGAACACGCCACCCGTGGCCCAAAGTGGTCAAACGAACAGCTTCGCCACCTCGGGCTTTATCACCTTGCCCATGGCGTTGCGGGGGAGGGCGTCGACGCGGCGCAGGTCACGGGGGAGCTTGTAGGGGGCCAGGTGCTCGCGCGCCCACTCCTGCAGCGCCTGTAGCGTGAAACCCGCATCCTCCGGCACCTCCACGGCCGCGCAGACGCGCTCGCCCCACTGCTCGTCCAGCACCCCCACCACGGCGCACTCGCCGATCAGCGGGTGCGTGCGCAGCACCTCTTCGATCTCCAGCGCGGAGACCTTGTAGCCGCCGGTCTTGATGATGTCGACGCTGCGGCGGCCCAGGATGCGGTGATATCCATCCTCCACCACCGCCACGTCGCCGGTGCGGAACCAGCCGTCGCGGAACGCCTGGGCGGTGGCGTCGGGGCGGCGCCAGTACTCCAGGAACACGCCCGGCCCGGCGATCTCGATCTCCCCCGGCGTGCCGGGCTCCACCTCCGCGCCCTCCTCGTCCACCAGCCGCGCGCGTACGCCGGGGAGCGGCATCCCCACCAAGCCGGGGCGCCGCTCGCCGTGCAGCGGGTTGCTGAGCGCCATACCGATCTCCGTCATCCCGTACCGCTCCAGCAGCACGTGGCCGCTGATCTGCCGCCAGCGCTCCAGCGTCTGCACGGGGAGCGCGGCCGATCCGCTCACCATCAGCCGCATCCGCCGGCACCCCGCCGACATCCGCTCGCGCCGCGCCTCGTCCGCGCCATCGTAGGCGGCGATCAGGCGGCCGTAGACGGTGGGAACGGCCATGAACAGCGTCAGCCGCCCGCTCTCGATCACCCGCCACACCTCGTCCGCGTCGAAGCGCGGCACGATCTCGCAGACCGCGCCGGACCAGAGCGCGCAGGTGAGCACGTTGACGATGCCGTGCACGTGGTGCAGCGGAAGGACGAGCAGGATGCGGTCGTCCGCCGTCCACTCCCACGCCTCCACCAGCGCCGTCACCTGGGCCTCCAGGCCCGCATGCGTGGTGACGGCCCCCTTGGGCTTACCCGTCGTGCCGCTGGTGTAGACGATCATCGCCCGCCGCGCCCGATCGATGGAGGGGAGCGGGCCCGGCTCCGCCTTCAGCGCGTCCGCCGTAAGCAGGAAGCGGCTTCCGTTGCGCTCCGCGATCGGCCGCAGCGCCTCCGCGAACTGGGGGTGCGCGACGACGATCTCCGCGTCCGCATCCTGCACCACGTACTCCAGCTCCGCGGGGGGGTGCGAGACGGCGAGCGGCACCGCGATCCCGCCCGCGCGCCACACACCCCACTGCACGGCCACGTAGTCCCACCCGGGCGGCGCCAGGAACGCCACCCGCGCCTCGCGCAGGTCTTCCCTCCCCTGCAGCAGCGCGGCCGCCACCCGCGCGGACGTATCCAGCAGATCCGCGTACGTGAACGTTCCCTCCGCGGCAACGACTGCGGTGCGCCCGGCGTGCTCGCGGGCGTGGGCGATGAGGGGAAGATCGGCGGGGGGCGAATTCATGGGCGGCGCCGGGGGAAGCGGGTGGAGGTCTCGGCTACGGACAAGGTAAGCGGCCCCGGCACCGCGCGCACTCGGCTCCCGGCCTGCGTCGGATTCAGCGGCCTGATACGTTCGCCGAGGCGTAAGGGTACGGGACGGCCTCCGTATCGGGCGACCATTCACCTGACCGGAATCGCGCAGGGAACAAACCGGGCCCCGGCCGGGAATCAATCTGCCCCTGTGCCGCACTCCCTCCACATCGAACGCCCATGCCGAGCGACCTTCTCCTCCGCCGCCTTGCCGCGCCGGCGCTCCTGCTTATGCTGGGCGCATGCGAGCCTCCGACGCCGCCGGACCCGTTGCCGGAGCCGGAAACGCTGACCCCGGCGGAGTGGCTGCAGGCCAACGCGCACCCCATCCGCTCCCTCTCGATCGCCGATCGGGACTTCAGCGACCTGCAGCCGCTCAAGGCCGCCATTGGCGACGCGCGGGTGGTGATGCTGGGCGAGCAGACCCACGGAGATGGGACCACGTTCCTGGCCAAGGCGCGGCTGGTGGCGTTTCTGCACCAGGAGATGGGCTTCGACGTGCTGGCGTGGGAGAGCGGGATGTGGGACCTGGCGCAGGCGTGGCGGCACGTGCAGGCGGGCGAAGACGTGCACGAGGCCGCCAGGCGGTCCATCTATGCCCTGTGGATGCGCAGCGAGGAGGTGCTCCCCACCTTCGACTACGTGACGAGCACCCTGGGCACGGCGCGGCCGCTGGAGATGGCGGGGGTCGACAACCAGTTCTCCGGCACCCTGGCCCGCGATTCCATGCACGTCCTGACGGAGCAGTTCGCGCGGCGCATCGGCTCGGCGGTGCCGGACGACCCGGAGTGGCCCGCGGCAAAGGAGACGCTGCACGAGCTGGCGTCGTCGCTGCACTACGAAACCAAGCCCACCGCGGCCGAGCAGGCGCGGCTCCTTCGCCTGCTGGCCGCCCTGGCCGCCGACGCCGGCGCGCGCCCACCGACGGACCGCGAGGCGCGGTTCTGGAGGCAGGTGCTGGCCGGCGTGGACGCGCACGCGCGCGCCACGTGGGCCTCGCCCCCCAACCAGTCGAACGTGGAGGCGTCGGAGGCGCGCGACGCGCAGATGGGGCGCAACGTGGTGTGGCTGGCCAACGTGCACTACCCCGGCCGCAAGATCATCGTCTGGGCGGCCAGCGCGCACATCGCCCGCGGGGTGGCCGAGCTGACCAGACTGAACGGCGGGCAGCCATACCGGTACACCTGGAACATGCGCATGGGCGCCCAGGCGCACACGGTGCTGGGCGACGACATGTACACCATCGGCTTCACGGCGGGAACGGGCACGCACGCGCCCTACCACCTCACGCCCACCACGCTGGAGGCGCCGCTCGCGGAGTCCATGGAAGCGTACTTTTCGCAGGCGGGGCTGCAGAACGCATTCGTGGACTTTCGCGCCCCGTCCGCGCACGGCGAATGGCTGCGCGACGTGCAGGCGCGGCCGTTCGGGTACATCTACTACCGCGGCAACTGGGCACAGGTATTCGACGGGATGATCTACACGCACGTGATGACCCCCAGCACCCACGCGTCCCGCTGATTCGCGGGCCCATCGGAGTCCGCAAAAGAATGGGCCTCACACGGAGTTAACGGAGTCAACGGAGTTTTCTCGTGCCGTTTCCGCCGAGGCAGCCGCGTGCGACAAAAAAATGGGTCTCACGCAGAGTTACCAGAGTTAGCAGAGTTTTACGTGGCGTTTGCTCAGCGCTTGCGATGCCGGGATTTGCCAGGTGTCGGGTGCAGGTGGGGCAGTCGACGAGGCAGGATCTTTTGTGAGGGTGTCGGGAACGGGAGGTAGATGGAATGCGGCAGGGGGCCATCCGCGTTTTTGGGAGGAACACCATTCCCGCCATCTCCGCGACGCTGCCGGCATCGAAAAGGCGCGCATCAAGGTTGAGGCTTCCTCCGGTGCCAGCGCGGCATCGGGGGGGATGATCCGCTCGGGTTTGCTCGCCGTTACGAGACGATGCAGATCGGTGGCTAATGTCCGAGGCGCACCGGAGCAGGTCGATCGCACCACCTGATGCGCGATCTGGAAAACCCTCCGCACACTCCAGGATGGAGGTGGGCGGCAGGATGGGCAGACGGGGATGATGAAAACGAAAAAGCCGGCGGCCTGGGAGAGATCCCGGGCCGCCGGCCGCTTCAACTACACGACCTTCGAGCGTCTGGGATTTACGGCGCGGTCCTGGTCACCACGAAGGTAGCGCGGTACTGGGACTGCGGGATGGGCGTCGTGGAGCTCGGGTACGGGGCAAGCGACACCAGCGCGACCTGGTAGGTGAGATAGGCGACCGACTTTGGATCCAGATTGGTGTTCAGCTCGGCGCCGAAGCCTTTGCCGTCCTTGGAGAACACTGCCCGAACCACGGCGTTGCCGGCCCACACGCACTGCACACCGGTGGGGCAGCGCGAATCGCTGGGCACCTCCTGAAAGCGGATGGTCAGCGCCTCGCCAGCCACGACGGCGCTGCCGCCCACCGCCAGCTCGAACGGCTGGTCCAGTGTCGCCCCGACGCTGGTCGGCGGGACGGCCGCGGGCGGCGCAGCGGGGCCGCATGCGACAACGCCCACAACGCAAAGGAGGGCGAAAACGGCGCTTTTCATGGGTCGCATCTTCCGGTTCATGCGTATCCATCCATTCGCCCGGCGACAGCCCACCGGCCGCCGAGCCTGCACAGTTTCCCAGAGCCCGAACGGCGGCGAGGCCGGAGGATGCGCATCCGCCGGCCTCGCCACATTCCCAGTCTCCGTTCCCGGCGCCCCACGCCAAGCCTTCATCCAAACCAGGGTGCCGCACGCGTCGTTATCTGCCGATCAGAAGAACACGGGCTCCTGGTGGCGCCGAACATCTGAACCGGTACGGCACGGCTCAAACACTTTCCGGATCGATCCCGGCGATCTTGAGCAGGCTGGACTGCAGACCACGTTTCAAAGGCTTGCTTCCATGCACCGGTACCGAGATGCGCTCCGGGCGGCCCTCCTGGCGGTAGATGTGGTGGCTTCCATGAACGCGGGCCAACTCCCATCCATGTTGCTCCAGAATCCGCCCGAGTTCCTTGCCCGTCAACAACCTCACACCGCGATCTCCAGCACCCGGGTCCCGCTGCCGGACTCCGGTTCATCGACCTCGACCGACAGGCAGCCCTCCACTGCTTCGTAGAGGTTGCTCAGCAGCTCTTCGAACGTTTCCCCTTGCGTGGCACAGCCGGGAATGGCGGGAACCTCGGCCCAGTATCCACCCTCTTCGGCCTCGTGGACGACGACGCGCAGCTTCATCGCAAACTCCGGATCAGAAGAACACGGGCTCCTGGTAGGCGCCAAAGACCTCTTCCAGGGCCGCGCGGATCTCGTACAGCGTGGCGTAGGCGCGCACGGCGTCCAGCATGGCGGGGATCACGTTCTCCGTGGTGCGCGCCGACTGCTTGAGCCGCTCCAGCGTGGCGTCCACCTGCGCCTGGTCGCGGCGCTGGCGCATGGCGGCCATTCGCTCGCGCTGCCGCAGTTCCGCCGCCTCGGTGATCTTGAGCAGCGGGATCTGCAGCTCCTCGCCCTCGACGGTGAACTCGTTCACGCCCACGATGGTCCGCTCGCCGCGCTCGATCTCCAGCTGCTGGCGAAAGGCGCTGCGGGCGATCTCGCGCTGGAAGTACCCCGCTTCGATCCCGGGAACCACGCCGCCCAGCGCGTCGATCTCGGCAAAGATGGCCTCGGCCTGCGCCTCCATCTGGTCCGTGAGCGCCTCCACGTAGTAGCTGCCGGCCAGCGGGTCGATGGTGTTGGGCACCCCCGTCTCGTAGGCCAGCACCTGCTGCGTGCGCAGGGCAATCTGCACGGCGCGCTCCGTGGGGAGCGCCAGCGTCTCGTCCATGGAGTTGGTGTGCAGCGACTGCGTGCCGCCCAGCACCGCCGCCATGGCCTGGTAGGCCACGCGCACGATGTTGTTCTCCGGCTGCTGCGCCGTGAGCGTCACCCCCGCCGTCTGCGCGTGCGTGCGCAGCCGCCAGCTCTCGGGGTTCTTCGACCCGAAGTCCTCGCGAAGGTGGCGCGCCCAGATGCGGCGGGCGGCGCGGAACTTGGCGATCTCCTCTAAGAAGTCGACGTGGGCGTCGAACAAGAACGACAGCCCGGGCGCGAACACGTCGACGTCCAGGCCGCGCGACAGCCCGAGCTCGACGTACCCGAACCCGTCGGCCAGCGTGTAGGCCAGCTCCTGCGCGGCGGTCGATCCCGCCTCGCGGATGTGGTAGCCCGAGACCGAGAGCGGCTTGTAGGCCGGGATCTTGTCCGCGCAGTACTCCATCAGGTCGCCGATGAGCTTGAGGTGGGGCTCGGGCGGGAAGAGCCACTCCTTCTGGGCGATGTACTCCTTG
>NZ_JBMDXM010000117.1:0-77605 GCF_048594345.1 Longimicrobium sp. | reverse complement strand
CCATCGGTTTACCCACCAGCGACCCACCCGGACCTTTCTTGACGCGGGGTGGTGGTTCGCCTCCGCGCCCCGGGGCGGGGAGCCCGGAGGCGCACAACACTTCGTCCGCGCGGTGGCCGTTCAGGCGCAGCCGACGCAGGTCAGCTGCTTGGTGCAGGGCGCGAAATACGTGTCCGGCAGGGGGCACGGGTAGTAGATCGTGTCCTTCACGGGCTCGGCGACTTCTTCGTCACCAATGGGCTCGGCGATCTCGAAGCTATCTACCTGCAGTCCATTCAGGTCCAGACGCATGGGACTCCTCCTTGGGAAAGTGGGGGTGCCGGGGAGCATGAAGGATAATGCCTTCGCCTTCCCTCATCAAGTATTTTAGTTCGTTAAAGGAAAGTGTCACTTCGGTGCTTGGCACACTGGAATGAAAAGCGCCTTCGGGAGGGAATCCCGGAGGCGCTTCGCGATTCAGCCCGTCGAGCGAGCGCTACTTCTCGCTCATGAACGGATACTCGAACGCCTGCGCGGGGGCAAAGGTTTCCTTGATGGTGCGCGGGCTGATCCACCGCACCAGGTTCAGGATGCTCCCCGCCTTGTCGTTGGTGCCGCTGCCGCGCGCGCCGCCGAACGGCTGCTGGCCGACCACCGCGCCCGTGGGCTTGTCGTTGATGTAGAAGTTGCCGGCCGCGTTGCGCAGCGCCCGGTCCGCCTGCAGCAGCGCCGCGCGGTCGTTGCTGAACACGGCCCCGGTAAGCGCGTACGGGCTGGTCTGGTCCACGATCTTCAGCGTCTGCTCCCACTCCGCGTCGGGGTACGCGTACAGCGAGACCACGGGCCCAAACACCTCTTCGCACATCAGCCGGTACGCGCTGTCCTGCACCTGCACCAGCGTGGGCTGGATAAAGTAGCCGGTCGAGTCGTCGTAGGTGCCGCCGGCGATCACGTCCACGCCGTCCGCTTCGTGCGCGTGCCTGATGTAGCCGGTGATCTTGTCGAACGCCTTACGGTCGATCACCGCGCCCATGAAGTTGCGGTAGTCGCTCACGTCGCCCACGCGGATCTTTTCCATCATCCCCAGCGTGTGCTCGCGCACCGTGGGCCACAGCGACTGGGGCACGTACACGCGCGACGCGGCGCTGCACTTTTGCCCCTGGTACTCGTAGCCGCCGCGCACGATGGCCGTCGCCAGCGCCAGCGGGTCGGCCGACGCGTGGGCCACGATGAAGTCCTTGCCGCCCGTCTCACCCACCAGCCGCGGGTACGTCTTGTAGCGGTCGATGCGCTCGCCCACCTGCCTCCAGATCATCTGGAACACCCCGGTGGATCCCGTAAAGTGGATGCCGGCCAGGTTGGGATCGTTCAGCACTTCCTCCGTCATGGGCCCCGGATCGCCCGGAAGGAAGTTGATGACGCCCGGCGGCAGCCCGGCCTCCATCAGCAGCCGCATGACGTAGTAGTTGCTGTAGATCGCCGTCGCCGCCGGCTTCCACAGCGCCACGTTGCCCAGCATGGCGGGCGCCGTGGGCAGGTTGCCGCCGATGGCCGTAAAGTTGAACGGCGTAACGGCGTAGACGAACCCCTCCAGCGGGCGGTGGTCCAGCCGGTTCCACATCCCCGGGCCGCTGAACGGCTGCTCGCTGTACAGCTGCTGCGCAAAGTGCGTGTTGAAGCGGAAAAAGTCGATCAGCTCGCACGCGCTGTCGATCTCCGCCTGGTGCGCCGTCTTGCCCTGGCCAAGCATGGTGGCCGCGTTCACGATGGGCCGGTAGCGCGTAGCCAGCAGGTCGGCGGCGCGCTGGAACACGGCCAGGCGGTCCTCCCACGGCCAGTTGCTCCAGTCCTTCCACGCCTTGAGCGACGCGTCGATCGCCTGCCGCACTTCGGCGGCGCCGGCCTTGTGGTAGCGCGCCAGCACGTGCCCGTGCTCGTGCGGCGACACCTGCACGTCGGTGTTGCCCGTGCGCACCTCGCGCCCGCCGATGATCAGCGGGATCTCGATCTCCTCGCCGTGCATGCGCGCGTACGTTTCCTTGAGCAGCGCGCGCTCCGGCGACCCCGGCGCGTAGGAAAGGACCGGCTCGTTGATCGGGCCCGGTACCCGCGGAACACTATTCATCACCCTTCTCCTCGTCGGCTCGTGGACAAGGCGGGGAAGTTAGGATGCGCGTGTGCGGGGCGCTACCCGTCACGCGCAGGAGCGGCGCGGGCCTTCTTCCGCGCCTTGCGGAACGCGCAGCAGTGGGCCTTGAACGCCGCCACCGCCGCCGCGTCCACCTCCACGTTGCGGTCGTAGCTGACGATGCTCATCCCCACCTGCTTCGACGTGCAGACGTTGTCCACCTGGTCGAGGGGAAACGCGAAGCCCACCCGCTCCTCGTACACGGATTCATCGTCCGCCGTCGACACCTTCGACTTGAGCTCCGAGATCATCCGCAGCACCACCATCTCGCGGTCGGTGCGCACGGTGACGGTCGAGGCGGGAAGCGCCGCGAAGTTGTCGGGGTTGCGGGTGAGAACGTGCAGGATCGCCATCTGCGCCTCTTCGTCCTTCAGCGGCGCCAGGCGGAGCTCGAAGCCGGTCCCCGTGATCTCGTCCGTGAACGCGACCGATTCCGTGGCGCGAGCTTTCGGCTTTTTCGCCTCACGGCCACGCTTTGAGGTCGATCGGGCTTTCGGCTCCGGCGTGGGGCCGTCCACCAGCACCGGGTCCGCGATCAGCTGGCCGAGCCGGAAAAAGTGCTCCATGGCGGAGCGCGCGTGCTCCGCGGCGTGCTGGCGAACCTCCGGCGCGGGGTTCACGCCGCACAGGTCTTCGGCGTAGCGCGCGCGGGCCAGCGCCGAGGCGTGGAGCTGGCGGATGCCGTTCAGGTGCTCCTGCTTCGCCGTGTCCGCCGGGGCATCGGCGGGCAGGTGCGTCATGGCGGCGGCCGCATGGTCGCGCACCGAGCGCATGGCGCGCAGCAGCCCGTCCATGTGCGCGGGCGGCAGCGGATCCACCTGTACCCAGGCGGGGAGCGCGGCGGGGATGCTCCTGTCCAGCCGGTAGCCGGGATCGGCGTGCGCCTGCCGCGCGCGGTTGGCCCACCCTTCGGCGTACTGGTAAAAGCGCAGCACCTGCTCCGCCGTCGCCGGGGGAACGTAGTGCGGCGTGCGCGGCTCGCAGCGGTAGTCCGCATCCAGGAACTCGTTGCCCAACGTGTGGAGCACAAACGCGTTCCACGCGCAGGCAAAGGCGGCGCGGGTGGCGGACGGCACCGCCCAGGGGTCCACGCCGTCGGCCCGGAGCGCCAGCCGCCGCCGCTCCACCTCTTCCAGCAGGTCGAGCAGGTCCCCGGTGCGGTCGCGGAACGCCTCCAGCTCCGCCGCCGGCACTTCGCCGTGCACCAGCCCCATGAGCCGGTTCCAGCCGCTGGGTTTTTCGGCCATAGGATGGAAGAGGATGAACGATGCGTGCGACGGGACCCGGCTACGCCGGCGGATCGGCTGATCGGGCGACGGCGTCGTAGAAGCCGCGGCAGTAGGCCTGCAGCCGCGAGATGGTCGTGGCGTCCAGCCCGACGGGCCCACGGTAGTTCTTGAAGCACAACGCGGCGGCACGCGCGGAGCAGAGCCTTGGCAGCAGGTCGCCGTGCAGCTCGAACCCCATCGTCTCCACGTATGCCATCCTCGCTCCCTGGTCGGTCCGCGCGCGTTTGCGGTCGGGGAGCGCCCTGAGGACGTTGGTCTGCGCGTCGGCCTGGATGGTGAGCGTCCCGGCGGTGAGCATGGGATACGCCTCGTAGCTTACGGCCGTGGTGCGGAGCACGATCATCCGGTTGGCCGCGGTGCGCACCTGCACCAGGCGCAGCGAGAAGTGCATTTCGATCGGCAGGCGCGCCGCGAAGTCGATCGTCTCCTCCGCTTCGATGATCGTCTGGCCGTCGGTCAGGCCGGGCCGCGTGACCAGGTGCAGGCGTGGAACGGCAGTCTCGGCGCCCGGAGCGGGGGCGGGCGGCGCCGGCGCCAGCTGGCCGCGCGCCCCTTCGCGTTCCCCCGCGCGCGGGCCGACCGATTCATCCGCCAGCTCCGGATCGGAGACCAGCTGCCCCAGCAGGTGCAGCTGCTCGACGGCTGCCCGCGCATGCTCCCCCGCGCGTTCGCGCACCTCGGCGACGGGATCGTTCCCCGCCAGCTCCTCCGCGTAGCGCGCCCGGGCCTGCGCCGACGCGTAGAGCTGGCGGATGCGGTTCAGCTGCGTCTGCCGCCGCGGATCCTCGGGCGGCGTGGCGGGAAGGAACGCCACCGCCGCGTCGGCGTGGTCGCGCACCGAGCGCATGGCGTTCAGCAGGCCGTCCAGGTGCGCGGGCGGAAACGGCTCCACCTGCTCCCACGCAGGCAGCGGGGCGGGAACGCTCAGGTCCAGCCGGTAGTCGGGGTTGGCCTGTGCCTGCCAGGCCCGGTTCACCCACCCTTCCACCGGCTCGTAAAAGCGCAGCACCTGCAGTGCCGTCACCGGCGGAACAAAGTGCGGCGTTCGCGGCTCCATACGGTAGTCCGCGTCCAGAAACTCGTTCCCCAGCGTCTGCAGCACGAACGCGTTCCACGCGCACAGGAACACGGCGCGCGTGGCGGGCGGAACCGTCCACGGGTCCAGTCCGTCGATCCTGCACTCCAGCCGCCGCCGCTCCACCTGGTCCAGCAGCTCCAGCACCGGCCCGCTGGCGCGGCGAAAGGCTTCCAGCTCCGCCGCCGGCACCTCGCCCTGCAGCTTTGCGACGATTCGGTTCCAGCCCGTGGGTTTCGCGGCCATGTGGGAGGGAGAAGATGAACGGCGGTGTGGTCGCGTGGACCCGGAGCCGCAAAGTGGCGCCGTTCGCCCCGTTCGGCAACGCGCCGGCTCCGCGTTCCGTTTCACCCGATGAACGTTTCGCCAGAGAGACATGATCTCTCACGCGGAGGCGCGGAAACGTAACCAGATCCTCTGCGCCTCTGCGCCCTCCGCGTCTCCGCGTGACACCGTTGTTTCCGCGGATCCGCGTCCGGGAACGAGGATGATGCCTGCCATCCAGCGAATCTACGCGGGGTTTGGATCCAGGCTCCGCGATCCGTCGTGATGCGTCCACTCTGCGACAGAAGGATGATGCAGACGGCGTAAGGTTTGCACGGGGGCTGCGGACTTTCCGAAAGTGGCTCCGGGGGAGCGGCACCGCCGCTCCCATGCGTATGACCCTCGATGCCGGCGGCCCTGATGTCCATCTCCCACCCGCGCCTGCACGCGACCGCGTACGACGAGCTGCAGCAGCGCGAGGAGTGGTTCCGCGCCGTGTTCGAGGGTTCCGCGCTGGGAATCTCGGTGGTGAACCTGCAGGGGCACGTGATGGAGGCCAACGCCGCGTTCCAGCGGATGGTGAGCGTGCCCGTGGACGAGCTTCGCCGCATCCCCTTCGTCACCCTGGGCCATCCGGACGACCGCGAGCACGACGCCGCGCTCTTTCGCCGGCTGGTGGATGGCCGCCTGTCCAGCTACCAGCTGGAGCTGCGCTACCTGCGCGCCGACGGCGGCACCTTTCCCGCGCGGCTCACCGTCTCGCTGGTGCGGGATGAAGACGGCCAGCCGCGCTTCTGCGTCGCCATGCTCGACGACCTTACCCAGCGCACCCGTGCCGAGGCCGAGCGCGACGGGCTGGAGGAGCGGCTTCGCCACCTGGCGTTGCATGATCCGCTGACGGGGCTTCCCAACCGCGTGCTGCTGGCGGAGCGGATGCGCGCGGCCGTGGATTCGCTGGCGCACGAGCCCGGCGCCCGCTGCGCCGTGCTGTTTCTGGACCTGGACCGCTTCAAGAACGTCAACGACTCGCTGGGCCATGGCGTGGGCGACGAGCTGCTGCGCCAAGTGGCGGGCCGGCTGGCCGCGTGCGCGGGCCCGGCCGACACCGTGGCCCGCTTTGG
Source organism: Longimicrobium sp. (assembly GCF_048594345.1). Lineage (GTDB taxonomy): Bacteria > Gemmatimonadota > Gemmatimonadetes > Longimicrobiales > Longimicrobiaceae > Longimicrobium. Next base: position 71,689 of record NZ_JBMDXM010000117.1, on the reverse strand, counting down.
CGGCGACGAGTTCATCATCTTTCTTCCCCGCGCCGCCGGACGGGAGCAGGCGCTGGCGGTGGCGGGGCAGGTGCGCAAGGCGCTGGATGCCCCGCTGCAGCTGGGGAGCTACGAGACCTATACCACCGCCACCATCGGCATTGCCCTGGCCGACGGCACCGGCGGCTCGCCCGACGACCTGCTGCGCAACGCCGACATGGCCATGTACCACGCCAAGGCCGTCGGCAGCGTGCTGGCCGTCTTCGACGGCGCCATGCACCGGGCGGTGATGGAGCGGCTGGGTCTGGAGACGGACCTGCGCGCCGCCCTGGCCCGCGAAGAGCTGCGGCTGGCGTTTCAGCCCATCGTCGCGCTGGCGACGGGCGCCGTGGTCGGGGCCGAGGCGCTGGTGCGCTGGGACCACCCGCTGCACGGCCACGTATCGCCGCAGCGCTTCGTCTCGCTGGCGGAGGACACAGGGCTGATCGGCGCGCTGGGGGCGTGGGTGATGGGCGAGGCGGCGCGGCAGCTGGCGCAGTGGCGGCTGGAGCTTCCCGGCGCCGCCGGACTGGAGGTGAGCGTGAACGTGTCGCCCCGGCAGCTGCGCGATCCGGGGCTGGTGCAGGCCGTCGCCACGACGCTGGGCGAGCACGGCCTGCCCCCTGCCGCGCTCAAGCTGGAGCTTACGGAAAGCTCGCTTGTGGAAGATCCCGCCACCGCGGCCGGCGTGCTGCGCGCCCTCAAGCGGCGCGAGGTGCAGGTGTACCTGGATGACTTCGGCACCGGCTACAGCAGCCTCAGCTCGCTGCACCGGCTGCCGCTGGACGCGCTCAAGATCGACCGCTCGTTCGTGAGCGAGATGGACGGCTCCAGCACCGGCGCCTACCGCGGCGCCGAGATCGTGCGCACCATCGTGGCCATGGCGCGCAGCCTGGGCGTGCGCGTGGTGGCCGAGGGCGTGGAGACGCGCGAGCAGCTGGCCGCCCTGCGCGCCCTGGGGTGCGACTACGCGCAGGGCTTTCTGATCTCCCTCCCGCTCCCCGCCGCCGAGTTCGAAGCCGCCTTCCTCCGCGGCGACACCCCCTTCACCTGGGGCGATCCTTTGCGCTAAGGGCAGGCTCGGCGGAGGCGGCTACCCTGACGACGCCGGCTGGCTCACGTGCCGTCTGCTCGCTGGAGCGAATGAATTCGCCGCTGGAACATCGCAAAGTCCGCCTGCGCGGACTCGGCGGTCCGACGGTGTGCGGCGTTCCAGGCGACTGTGCGTCCGCAGCCAGAGAATCGCATTCCGCCCGGCTTTATCCCCCCGTACACGAATCATCCGCCGCTCCAACCTCCGCCGCCTCGCACCGCGGGGCGTTTGGGTGTATCATCCAGCAGCCGGAGTGGCGGAATCACTTCCGCACTCACGCACTGACGCACTCACGCACTTTGTTTTCGATATGCAACCATCCGAGCGCGACGCCGTTCTGCGCCGCGTCGCCGCCGCGCTGACCTCCGTTCTGCACCCCACCACCGGCGAAGACGTCGTGTCGTCGGGGCGGGTGCGGGAGATGGAGGTGCTGGAAGACGGCACCGTCCGCTTCAAGTTCGCGCTGCAGGCGGACGATCCCGGCACCCTGGTCCGCCAGTCGCGCGCCGCCGCCGAAAAGGTGGACGGCGTGCAGAAGGTGAAGATCGACATCAGCCTGCCCGCAGCCGGCGCGCCGATGCCGAAATCCAAGTCGCCGCTGCGCGCGGGGAACGTCCCCGCGCCCACGCCCAACGCCAGCCTGGTTCCCGGCGCGCGGCACATCATCGCCGTAAGCTCCGGCAAGGGCGGCGTGGGCAAAAGCACCGTGGCCGTGAACGTGGCCGCCGCGCTGGCGCAGACCGGCCGCCGCGTGGGCCTGCTGGACGCCGACATCTACGGCCCCAACGTGCCCACCATGTTCGGCGAGCGCCGCAAGCCGCGGGTGATCGGCGCGCGGGGCAAGGAGAAGATGGAGCCGCTGGAGGCGCACGGCGTGCAGCTGATGAGCCTGGGCTTTCTGCTGGACGAGGGACAGGCCGCCATCATGCGCGGCCCCATGATCGCCGGGATCCTGAAGCAGTTCCTGAGCGAGGTGGAGTGGGGCGAGCTGGACGTGCTGATCGTCGACATGCCGCCGGGCACGGGCGACGCGCAGCTTTCGCTGGTGCAGACCATCCGCCTGGACGGCGTGGTGATGGTGACCACGCCGCAGGACGTGTCCACGGGCGACGTGCTGCGCGGCATCAAGATGTTCGAGCGCACCAACACCCGCGTGCTGGGCGTGGTGGAGAACATGAGTGGCTTCATCTGCCCGTGCTGCGGACAGCGGTACGAGATCTTCGGCCGCGCGGGGGGGCGGCGCCTGGCCGAGCAGACGGGGATCGACTTTCTGGGCGAGGTGCCGCTGGAGATCCCCGTGCGCGAAGGCGGCGACGCCGGCGTCCCCATCGTCGTCTCCCAGCCCGAATCCCCCGCCGCCCTCGCCCTGCGCGAGGTCGCGGAGGCCGTAATCGCGCGGGTCGGGACGCTGGCGGCCGCGGCGACGGCGTAATCGTAATACCGAATCCGGATAAACCATCGGAAGGTACAGAGGGACCGAGCCCAGCCAGAGGAACAGAGGTGATCCGCATTCCTTCCTCTGTTCCTCTGGCTGTTCTCCGTCCCTCTGTACCCTGACCTCTGTTTGCTGTAGTCCGACTTGAGGAACTGCTGATTCATCCACCCGCGACGAGTTCTCGTGACCCACGAAAGGGCCGGCGATCACGACGACCGCCGGCCCTTCGCACGTCCCCCGGAGCAGGGCAGGGAAGCCGTTGCAGGCTATTCCCTATTCCCTATTCCCTATTCCCTATTCCCTGTTCCCTGTTCCCTGCGGTTACGAGTCCAGCCAGCGCCGGTCCGAAGCCGGAATCCGCCCCCGGCTGGAGCCACGCTCGCCGCGCTGGATGAGCTTTACCACCAGCCACCCCACCAGCACCAGCGGCAGGATCTTCACGGCCAGGGTAACCGCCATCGCCAGCAGCCCGAACGCCAGCCCGAACACCATCCCGAAGATGGCCAGCAGCACGGTGAGCACCACAAAGCCCACCACCGCCACCACCACCAGCCCAACCAGCGCGCTCAACATCGTATCTTCCTCCCTCGATCTGCTTCGTCGGTTCAGCGGCTTGTCAGTCCATCCACTGCACGTCGATGCTGCCCAGCGCCGCGTCGATCTTCACCGTCAACTTGTATCGCGCCGAATCCCAGTTGCGCGAGTACCAGGCACCGTCCCGCCGCACCATCCCCGCCGGCGAAAAGCGGGTCAGAAAGCCCTCCCGCTCGATCTTTACGCCCAGCGACCGCGGAAACCGCAGCGTAAGCGAGCCCAGCCCCATGTCCACGTTCAGGCTGGCGCTGCGGGCCCATGCCCCGTCGAACTCCAGCATGGCCTCGCCCACCCCGCCGTCCAGCACGAACCGCTCCGCCCGTGCGTTCCCCAGCCCGCGCATCCGCAGCCGCGACGCGCCCGAGGCCACCCGCACCGTCCCCGCCTGCACCCGGTTGGGTGCGCCGAAGCGGACTTCGGTTTCGCTGGCCCCGGTGGACAGATCCACACTACGCAGGGAAAGCCCTCCGAGTTCCAGATCCGCCTCGCCCGCGCCAAACTCCACCGCAAGATCCGTCGGAATGCCCAGCGCCAGCTCCACGTTGGCGTTGCCGCCGCGCTGCGCCCGCTGGTTGCGGCGCACGCTTTCCACCCCCAGGTGCAGCCGGCCGGTCCCGCGGTCGTAGCTGGTCACCGGCCGCATCTGCCGCTCGTCGTAGCGCATCTGCATGCGGTACAGCAGGCCGTTGGCCGCGGGGCGCACCCGCAGGTCGCCGCCGCCGTACTCCACCGCCACGCTCAGGCTGCGCTCCCCCTGCGCCTGCCGCGCCGAGGTCACGTTCCGCCACTCCTGCCCCCGTGCGGGAGCCGCCGCGCCCAGGAGCGCGGCGGCCAGGACCAGCGGGGCGAGCGCGCGGCGGTCAGGCCGCATTCGCGCCCCCGGGCTCGGCGGCGGGCTCCATCCCGCCCAGCCCCATCATCCGGCGGTAGCGGCGCTCGCGCCAGGTGCGGTTGGCGCCCATGAGCACCGCGCCTATCCCCACGCTGGTGGCCGCCCACAGCAGCACACCGGCAAACACGCCCACCAGGTCGCCCACGAAGCCCAGAAAGCCCGTCATCCCCAGCAGGTTGGCCACCACCAGCGGCGCCAGCAGCAGCGACAGGCCGGTGAACACGTAGCTGTAGGCGTTGCGGTGGCGCGTGTCGTAGCTGCCGCGCTGCTCCGCCGTGCGCTCGCCCAGGGCGTGCGCCACCGTCACCAGCCCCACCGCCGCCGCCGCCAGCACCGCGACGATGAAGAGCGGAACGTACACCAGCAGCAGCGGAAGGCCGATGATGGTCACCGCCAGGCCCACCACGCCGACCACGAAGAGCGGAAGCACCAGAAAGTGCGCCGCCACCCCCACCGCGGCCGCGCGACCCGTGTTGCGGCGGACCGTGTCGCTCAGGCCGGTAAGCTGCGGCATCCCGTAGAAGATGAGGCCCACCCCTACGCCGGCCAGCACCAGCCCCAGCGCCAGCGTTTCCATCAGCCCCACCAGCCCGCGGCCGATGGGCGCGAACCACGAGCGGCCCAGCCGCACGCGGCTGGCGACGGGAACGCCCTCCTGCGTCGCCATGGCCCGCCCCTCGTCCACCACCCGCATTTCACCCGACACGCGGGCGCCGCGGTTCACCAGGCGGCCGGCGGTCACCACCGCGTCACCCGCGACCACGGCGCCGCTTTCCAGGTGCAGGTCGCCGCGGGCCACGGTCACGTCGCCGCGCACCTCGCCGGCCACGGTCAGGTCGCCGTTCAGCACCACCACGTCGCCGTCCACCACCTCGCCGGCCGCGATGGTGCGGTCGCCGTTGATGTTGAGCACGTGGCCGGTATGGCGCGCGGGCGCGGCCGGTGCCGCCGGAGCGGCGGCCGCGGCGGGGGCTTCGGGCCCCAGCACCAGCGAGTCCTGCGCGTGCGCCGGCAGTCCGGCCAGGAGCGCCATGGCCGCGGCCAGGGCGCCCCGCTTGATCAGATCAGTACGCATGGGTCATCCCCGTGGCAGGGGTCTTCAAAAGACGGACGATCACGAAGGCCGAGACCGGGATCGCGGCGAAAAAGAGCAACAGCGAAAGCGGAACCCCCGCGGCGTCGGGGCCGGGCATGCGGGCCAGCGTGTCGGCCGCCCACCCGAACAGGCCGCTGCGGCCAAAGGCACCGGCCACCTGCACCACCGCGCCCCACGCAACCTCGCTCACCCACCCGCGGGCAATGCCCCACAGCGCGCTCACGCTCACCAGGGGGTGCGTGGAGAGCCACACGCCCAGCCCCGTCAGCGGGGCCATGATCACGGTGAGCATGGCCGTGAGCCACACCCAGCCCCGGAACGAAGCGGGAAGCCAGCCCTTGCGGGCCTGGCGCGCCGGCTCCGCCGCGGCGGCCGTGGCCGTCCGCGGCGCGATCACCACCCGCGCCATCACCGCGTCGGCAAAGCCGGCGGACGGCGAAACGGCGGGAAGCGACTGCAGCGCGGAGATGAGCGCGCGGGCCGAGCGCAGCTCCGACGCGCAGTGTGCGCACGTCCTGAGGTGCTGCTCGGCCAGCATTCGTTCCGCGTGGCTCAGATCGCCCTCGGCGAGCTGCTCCAGCGTCCAGAAGGGAAGGTGTCCGGTTGCGTCCGTCACGGCTGCCTCACGGGGCTCGGTTCGGTTCCATTGGGGTCCGTACGGGGGGGTGAGCCCCCGGGTTTCAAAGAGTACGTCGCGCTACGCCGCCTCGCGCAGGTGCTGCAGCTGCTCGCGCAGCTCGTTGCGCCCACGGTGGATGTACGTCTTCACCGTGCCCAGCGGCAGGGCAAGGATCTCGGCGATCTCCTGGTACTCGCGCCCGTCCACGTGGCGCAGCAGGATGGCGGCCCGGTATTCCGGGCGCAGCTTGCCGATGGCTTCCTCGATCTCCTCGCCCAGCTCCTTGGCCTCCAGCAGCTCCTCGGGATTTTCGTCCGGCGAGGCGATGGTGATGCTGGTGGCCTCGATCTGCTCGGCCGTCACCGCGTTGCGCGAGCCGTCGATGGAGACGGTGTCAAGCTCCTTACGCCGGATGTGGTCGATCGTCAGGTTGGTGGCGATCTTGAAGATCCAGCTGCTGAACTTGTAGCGCGGGTCGTACCGGTCGATGTTGTTGAACACACGCACGAACGTCTCCTGCGCCAGGTCCTCCGCCTGCTCCCGGTCGCGGATCATCCGGTAGATAATGGAGAACACGGGCCGCTGAAAACGGCCGAGAAGCTCGCGATACGCCTTCTCGCTGCCCTGCTGGGCGCGAGTGACGAGCTCATGGTCAGAGACCGGGGTTTCGTTCACCGCTTGAGTTCGGGGGTCTGTTGATTCAGACTCGCCCGGCGCCCTACGCAAGGCGGGCGCGGCGAGTTTCACGGGCGGCGGCGAGGCTTGCTCCGGCCGGCATCCAGGGGCTACTTTGGCGCCCGTATTCTAAGCAGAGAAACGGTTTTACGCGATGCCACAGACACACGCGCCCCCCACGGCGCTTCCCGCGCCCGCCGAAAAGGCGGCGCACGTACGGCGGATGTTCAGCTCCATCGCGCCGCGCTACGACCTGCTGAACCACGTTCTGTCGCTCAACATCGACAGGCTGTGGCGCAAGCGCGCCGTCAACCGGCTGGGCTGGGAGCGTGCGCCGGAGGGCACCTACCTGGACAACTGCGCCGGCACCCTGGACCTGGCGGTGGAGCTGGCGAAGCGCAAGGCGTTCCGGGGCCGCGTGGTGGGGAGCGACTTTACCTACGCCATGCTGGAGAACGGCGTGGACGCGGGCAAGACCCGCGGCGCCCCCATCGGCCCGGCGTGCGCGGACGCGCTGGCGCTCCCCTTCGCCGACGCGGCATTCGACGGCGCCACCGTGGGCTTTGGGGTACGCAACCTGGCGGACCTGGACGCGGGGCTGCGCGAGATGGCGCGCGTGCTCAAGCCCGGCGCCCGGCTGGTGATCCTGGAGTTCACCACGCCCGGGTGGCAGCCGTTTCGCGGGCTGTACTTCTTCTACTTCCTGAAGGTGCTGCCCATGGTGGGGCGGATGGTGTCCAAGCACTCGTCCGCCTACACCTACCTGCCGGAGTCGGTGCTTAGCTTTCCGGACGGCCCGGAGCTGGCGCGACGGATGGAGGCGGCGGGCTTCAGCGGGGTGAAGTGGGAAACGCTCAGCGGCGGGATCGCCGCGCTGCACCACGGGACGCGCGTCTGATGAGCACGCCGATCAAGCTCTTGGCTGCGGGGCTGCTGCTGGGGTTCTTTGCCTGCTGCGTGGCGTCGGCGCTGCTGCAGCTGGTGGCCTGGCGCCACGTCCGGCCGGGGCAGGGGCCCACCGTGGTGGGCGTGTGGAAGCCGGAGCACTACTTCGACGAGGTGGGGCTGCGGCAGATGAAGCTCGCCCGCTGGCTGCTGATCACCGGCGGGGTGATGTTCGTGTCGTACGTGATTCTGGGCCGGGTGGTGGGGACGGTGGCGGGGTAGGGGGTACGAAGGTACGGGGTACGAGGGTACGGGGTACGAAAGTACGGGACGAGGCGCGGTGGAGGGTGCGGGGCGAGATGGTGGGCTGCCCCCCACCCCCGGCCCGCCCCCCCAAACGGCGTGGGGGAGGGGGGGGCGACGCACCTTGCCGACGCGGGATCGACTGCGCCCCTCTCGGTGAGGAACGAACGGGGAGGGGCCGGGGGAGGGGCCCCCTGCGGACGCAGTTCGAAGTATCGGAGCGCGCCCGTAGACGTGCCCATACCAGGCGGTCCCATCAGCCGTGAACCGGCTGTGGACAGATAAAGCGAGACGAGATGGTCTTTCAGAACCTGCGCGAGTTTCTGCGGTACCTGGACCGCACCGGCCAGCTGGTGCGCGTGCGCGAGCCGGTGTCGGTGGACCTGGAGATGGCCGAGATCGCCGACCGCACCATGAAGCTGCCCGGCGGCGGGCCCGCGCTCTTCTTCGAGCGGCCGGTGCTGATGGACGGCACGGAGAGCGACGTGCCCGTGGCCATCAACATCTTTGGCAGCTGGCGGCGGATGGCGGCGGCGCTGGGCGTGGAAGACGTGCAGGAGCATGCACAGCGCATCGCCGAGCTCATCAAGCCCGAGGTGCCCAAGGGGATCAAGGGCAAGCTGGCCATGCTCCCCAAGCTGTTCGACCTCACCAAGGTTCCGCCGCGCCCCTTCAAGGGCAAGCCGCCCTGCCAGCAGGTCGTTTTGCGTGAAGGCGAGTTCGACCTTACGAAGCTGCCGGTGCTCAAGACGTGGCCGGACGACGGCGGGCCCTTCATCACCCTTCCCATGGTGGTGACGTCGGACCCGGAGACGGGCGGGCAGAACATCGGCATGTACCGCATGCAGGTGTTCGGGCCCACCACGACGGGGATGCACTGGCAGCAGCATAAGGGCGGCGCCGGGCACTACCGCGCGTGGAAGCGCGGGCCCGGCGGGCGGATGCCGGTGGTCGTCGCCATCGGCGGGGACCCGGCGACCATGTACACGCCCAGCGCGCCGCTGCCGCCGGGGATCGACGAGTACCTGTTCGGCGGCTTCCTTCGCCGCGAGCCGGTGTACACCTGCCAGGCCATCACCTGCGACCTGACCATCCCGGCGCAGGCGGAGATCGTGCTGGAGGGGTACGTGGATACGGACGAGGATCTGGCGATCGAGGGGCCGTTCGGCGACCACACCGGCTTCTACACGCTGGAAGACCCGTATCCCGTCTTTCACGTGACGACGGTGACCATGCGCGAGGACCCGGTGTATCCGGCCACGCTGGTGGGCCGGCCGCCGGTGGAGGACGTGTACCTGGGCGGCGCCACGGAGCGGATATTTCTTCCGCTCGCCCGCCTGACGATGCCGGAGATCCACGACTACCACATGCCCCCCGAGGGCGTGTTCCACAACCTGGTGTTCGTCAGCATCAAAAAGGAGTATCCGGGCCACGCCTACAAGGTGATGCACGGCCTGTGGGGAATGGGGCTGATGTCGCTGGCCAAGGTGATCGTGGTGGTAGACGAGTGGATCGACGTGCGCAACGTGCAGGAGGCGTGGTGGTACGCGTTGGGCAACATCGATCCGCAGCGTGACGTGGAGTTCACCCGCGGCCCCGTGGACGACCTGGACCACGCGTCGCAGATCCCCTCGTTCGGCAGCAAGATGGGGATCGACGGCACCAAGAAGTGGGCGGCCGAGGGTTTTGCCCGCCGCTGGCCCGACATGATCGAGATGACGCCCGACGTAAAGGCGTCCGTCGACCGCATCTGGCCCCTGCTGGGCATCAAGCCGGTGGATTGACGACGAGGCGCCCGCTCCACCCGTAGATGTGAACGTGATGAGCGGCAAAGTTGATCCGAACGATTGGCGTACCTGGCCGCGCAACGGAAATCGCGTCGACGCGCCCGAGGATGGTTCGATGGAGCAGCGCTTTGCGGCCGTCTGGGCGCTGACGTGCGAAGAATACGGCATCGATCCTGAGAATCCGCCGCCGATGCGGAAGGACATCATCCGGATCATCCGTCGTCCGGATCGCTGACTCTGGAGGTTACGATGAAGCTGAGCCTTCCGTACGAGCAGATCGCGCAGTTCTGCCGCAAGTGGAACGTGAGCGAGTTCGCGCTCTTCGGCTCCGTGCTGCGCGACGACTTCCGCGCGGACAGCGACGTGGACGTGCTCGTGACCTTTCGTCCAGAATCGCGAGTATCTCTGTTCGATTTTCCAGGGATGCAGGACGAGCTTGAAGCGATCTTTGGGCGCCGGGTGGACCTGCTGACGCGCCGCGGCGTGGAGGAGAGCCGTAATCCCTATCGCAAGAAGTCGATTCTGGATTCGGCCGAGGTCGTGTATGCAGCCGCGTGACGCGAGCTACCTCTTCGACATCCTGGATGCGGCAAGATCAGCCCGTGACTTTGTCGCTGGCTATGATGAGGACTCCTTTGTGGCAGATCGGAAGACGCAATCGGCGGTCATCCGTGAACTGCTGATCATCGGAGAAGCAACCAAGCAAGTTTCACCGGCCTACCGTGACGCGCACCCGCAGATTCCGTGGCGTGCAATGGCGGGCATGCGAGACGTACTGGTGCACAACTATCGCGGAACCAGCCTTGAGAACGTGTGGATTGCCGTGACGGAGTCCCTGCCGTCGCTGATCGCCGCTCTGGCGCCGTTGTTTCCGCCTGAGGACATCCGGATTATCGAAGCGGGTGGGGGCCACCACCACGATGGGTGAGGCGACGCCAATCGGGGTAAAAGGGCGAGACCGATGAAGCTGAGCCTTCCGTACGAACAGATCGTGGAGTTCTGCCGCAAGTGGAACGTGAGCGAGTTCGCGCTCTTCGGCTCCGTGCTGCGCGACGATTTCCGAGTGGACAGCGACGTGGACGTGCTCGTCAGCTTTCCCTCGTACGAGGCGACCCCCTCGTTGTTCGATCACGTGGAGATGCAGGACGAGCTCGTGGAGATGTTTGGCCGGCCCGTCGATCTGCTGACGCGCGGCGGAGTGGAGGGCAGCCGGAACCCGATCCGCAAACGCGCCATCCTGGAATCGGCGCGCGTGGTTTACGCGGCGCCTTGATGCCGCGAACGGTCGTAATCGTAAACGAAGCAGGTAGGCAGTGACGACGCATAGACTGGAAGGGCAGCACATCGGGGGGCGGGGCAGGCTGGCGGACTACGCCAACCTGGTAAAGCTGCCGCACACGGTGTTCGCCATGCCGTTCGCGATGGTGGGGGCTACGCTGGCCTCGTACCGCTATCGGGTGCAGGCGCTGGACGTGCTGCTGATCCTGGTGGCGTTTACGGCCGCCCGGTTCGCGGCGATGGGCTTCAACCGCATCGTGGACCGCGGCATCGACGCCAGGAACCCGCGCACGCAGATGCGCGAGATCCCCGCGGGAAAGCTGACGGTGGGTGAAGCGACGGCGTCCGTCATCATCGCCTCCCTCGTCTTTTTCGTCTGCGCGGGGCTGCTGAACCGGCTGTGCCTGTACCTGGCGCCGCTCGCGCTGGGGTGGATTCTGTTCTACTCGTACACCAAGCGCTTTACCCGCTACGCGCACCTGGTGCTCGGATTCGCGCTGGCGATCGCGCCCGTCGGGGCGTATCTGGCCATCGCGGGGGAGTGGAGCCGGCCGGCGGGGGCGCTGCTGGTGCTGGCGGGGGCGGTGCTGTGCTGGGTGGCCGGGTTCGACATCCTGTACTCGCTGCAGGACATCGACTTCGACCGGGGCGAGGGGCTGCACTCCATCCCCGCGGCGCTCGGCATCCGGGGCGCGCTGGCGTTCTCGCGGGTGCTGCACGCTCTTTCCGCGGCGCAGTTCATCGCGCTGGGGGCGCTGCTGCCGGAGCTGGGGCCGGCGTACTTTGTGGGCGCGGCGATCGTGGCGGGGATGCTGGTCTACGAGCAGAGCCTGGTCAAGGCGGACGACCTGTCGAAGATCGACGCGGCGTTCTTTACGCTCAACGGCATCATCTCCGTCGTCTTTTTTCTGATCGTGCTGGGGGAAAGGCTGTTCGCGTGAGGGTTTCGCCCGGCGCGCCGGTCACGTTCGGCATCACGGGGGCGTCGGGGGCGCCGTACGCGGTGCGCCTGCTGCGCGCGCTGAACGACAGCGGCACGCCGGTGCGGCTGATCGTGAGCGGCTACGGCCTGCGGCTGCTGGCGGAGGAAACGGGGATCGACGGCGCCGACGCCCTGCGCGCGGCCACGGGCGACTGGTCGCGGCTGGAGCTCTACGACTCGCTGGACCGCGGCGCCACGCCCGCTTCCGGCTCCGCGCCGTCAGCGGGGATGGTGGTCTGTCCGTGCAGCATGGGGACGCTGGCCTCCATCGCGGCGGGCATCTCGCGCAACCTGGTGGAGCGGGCGGCGGACGTGGCGCTCAAGGAGCGGCGGCCGCTGATCCTTGTCCCCCGCGAGACGCCGCTGTCGCTGATCCACCTGGAGAACATGACGCGGCTGACGCGCGCCGGGGCGACCATCATGCCCGCGGCGCCCGGCTTCTACCATCGCCCGCAGTCCATCGACGACATGGTGGACTTCGTCGTCGCGCGGATCCTGGACCATCTTGGCGTGGAGCACCGGCTGGGGAAGCGGTGGAAGAGCGGCGAGGGTGAAGGGGTGAACGGGTGTGATGGTGTGATGGTGTGATGGTGTGATGGTGTGATGGTGTGATGGTGTGATGGTGTGATGGTGTTCGACCCGTGTCAGCATCGGGCGGGGTGGGGCGTTTTCTCGATGGGCGGAGCAGGGGAAGGGGTCCTGTTGGCCTCGTTATCGATCAATCCATGAGGTGCCCATGATCAAGCGCCTGGTCCTGACCGTCGCCGCGGTGCTGCTGGCGGCATGCGCGGGCGACCCCGCGGGCTCCACGCACGGCGGCCTGCGCGCCGAGCCCGCCGATGGAACCGCGGTCGCCATCACCAACACGGGCGACCAGCCGGTCTACTACCGCATCGTGAACCCCCAGGCGCTGGCGTCGTGGATGCCGTGCACCTCGCCCGCCGACTGCCCGGAGATCGGCGGACGGCAGACGGTGCGCATTCCGCATGCGGCCATCGAACTGCACCAGCCGGACAGCCAGAGGGCGGAGCTGTACTGGTGGAAGTTCGCGCGGATCGAGGGCGGGTACGTTACGGTGGACGAGGGCCGGCTGCGCATCCGGCTCTGATGGTTTCGATCCTGCGGTAGCCCGGCCGGATGAACATCGGCATCATCTCAGATACCCACGGACTGCTGCGCGCCCAGGTCTTCGAGGCCTTCGAGGGGGTGGACCACATCCTCCACGCCGGCGACGTGGGCGATCCCGACATCCTGACCGAGCTGGCCGCGATCGCGCCCGTGACGGCGGTGTGGGGGAACGTGGACGGCTCGGAGATCCGCGCCCGCGTGCCCGAGGTGGCGCGGCTGGAGCTGGGCGGCGTACGCATCGTCATCGTCCACGGCATGCAGTTCGGCTCGCCGACACCGCAGAAGGTGGCGGCGGCGCACGCGGACGCGGGGCTCGTCGTATTCGGCCACTCGCACAGGCCGCTCATCCAGCAGGTTGGCCCCACGCTCGCCGTCAATCCCGGCAGCGCGGGGCCGCGCCGCTTCAAGGACCCGGTGACGGTCGCCGTCGCGGAAATCGAGAACGGCACCGTGGAGGCACGGCTGATCCCCCTCCTTTCCCCCACTCCCTGAAATTCCGGTGGCGTTCATTACACGGAAACGCGCGCTGCTGGCGCTTTCTTGTTGCGCGCTCTCCGCGGCCCCCGCCGCCGCCCAGCAGGGGTGGATGACGGACGACCGCGTGCTGCGCGCCATCTGGGATGAGGGGATGCAGCGGTCGCAGCTGGAGCCGCTGGCGCAGGCGCTGACGGATTCGATCGGCCCGCGGCTGACGGGGGCGCCGGGGCAGCAGGCGGCGCACGTGTGGGCGGCGGCGCAGCTGGCGGGCTGGGGCGCGGAGGCGCGCAACGAGCCGTACGGCACCTGGATAGGCTGGCGACGCGGGACGGCGCACATCGATCTCGTCCAGCCGCGGACGCGCACGCTGGAGGCGCGGCTGCTGGCGTACTCGCGCGGCACGGACGGACCGGTGACGGGCGACGTGGTGCCGCTGCCGGAGGTGGCGGATTCGGCGGCGTTCGCGGCGTGGATGGGTACGGTGCGCGGACGCTTCGTGCTGCTGGACGCGGCGCCGGTCACCTGCCGGCCCACGGAGAACTGGCAGCAGTGGGCGCAGCCGGCCACGCTGCAGCGGCTGGCGCGCGAGGTGGCGCAGGCGGACAGCGCCTGGGCGCGGCGGCGGGCGCGCAGCGGGATGGAGTCGTGGGAGCTGACCCACGCGCTGGGCCAGGCCGGCGCCGCGGGGGTGCTGACGACGGAGTGGACCGGCGGATGGGGCACGTCGTACATCCACATGACGATGACCCCGGCCGTCCCCGTGCTGAACGTGGGGTGCGAGGACTACGGCCTGCTCGCCCGGCTGGCGGAGCGCGGGCAGGGGCCGCGGCTGCGCGTGGACGCGAGCGCGGAGTACACGGGCGAGGCGCGGGCGATGAACACGGTCGCCATGGTGCGCGGCCGCCGGCTGCCGGACGAGTACGTGGTCCTTTCCGCCCACTTCGACTCGTGGGACGGGGCGTCGGGCGCCACGGACAACGCCAGCGGAACGGTGGTGATGATGGAGGCGATGCGCATCCTGCGTCGCGTCTATCCCCAGCCGCGGCGGACGATCGTTGTCGGCCTGTGGAGCGGGGAAGAGCAGGGGCTCAACGGCTCCCGCGCCTTTGCCGAGGACCATCCGGAGGTGCTGGCCGGGCTGCAGGCGCTGCTGAATCAGGACACCGGGACGGGGCGCATCGAACGAATCTCCCTGCAGGGATTCAGCGAGGCGGAGCCGTTCTGGCGCCGGTGGATGGGCCGCCTGCCGCCGGAGCTGACGGACGGTGTGGAGCTGGATGCGCCGGGGATGCCCAGCGCGGGATCCAGCGACCACTCGTCGTTCGTCTGCCACGGCGCGCCGGCGTTCTGGCTGCTGTCGAAGTCGTGGGACTACGGCACCTACACCTGGCACACCGACCGCGACACGTACGACAAGCTGGTCTTTTCCGACCTGCGCCGGAACGCGGTGATGCTGGCCATGCTGGCGTACCAGGCTTCGGAGGACCCGCGCCGCATGCCGCGTACGATGCGCCCGGACCTGCCCGCGGCCACCGCACCCGGCGAGCCCGGCCGCTGGCCCCGATGCGAGGCGGCGAGCCGGACGATCGGCGGATAAAAGGTTGCGATGGCGCGGATCCCTCTCCGCCGGAGCGCGCCGGCCGATCGTCGCCTGCTAAAAAACTCGCATTTTCCGCGAGACCACCCCTAGATTACGCGCGGACCCACCCCCCCCGCCGGCGGATACGGCCGGCATTCACACCCCCGGAGACTGGGATGAAGAAACTCGCATTGTGGGTGATGGGCGCGGCCGCGCTGGCCGCCGCGCCGCTGCAGGCGCAGCCGGAGTGGACGTCGAGCGATCCCGTGCTGCGCGGGATCTGGGAAGAGGGGACGCAGCGCTCCCGGCTGGAGCCGCTGGCGCAGGCGCTGATCGACTCGCTGGGGCCGCGGCTCACGGCGTCGCCGGGGATGTTCGCCGCGCAGGACTGGGTGGTGCGCACCTACGGACAGTGGGGGATCACGGCCCGCAACGAGCGCTACGGCACCTGGCGCGGGTGGAACCGCGGCTACACGCACGTGGACCTGCTCACGCCCCGCGTCCGCACGCTGGAGGCGATGTCGCTGGCGTGGAGCCCGGGCACCACCGCGCCCGTGGAGGCCGGCGTGGTCGTCCTTCCCGACGTGGCGGACTCGGCCGCGTTCCGCGCGTGGCTGCCCAGCGTGCGCGGCAAGTTCGTGATGATCAGCTTTCCCCCGCCCACCTGCCGGCCGGACGAGAACTGGCAGCGCTGGGCGGTGGCGTCGGACTGGGAGCGCTTTCGGCAGGCGCGCACGGAGGCGGCGCAGGCGTGGACGCAGCGCCTGGCGCGCACGGGTCTGGCCGCGCGCGACCTTCCCGTGGCGCTGGAGCAGGCGGGCGCCGCCGGCGTCCTGAGCAACCTGTGGTCGGCCGGATGGGGTGTGGAAAAGATCTTCAACGCCCGCACGCGCATCGTCCCCACCATCGACCTGAGCTGCGAGGACTACGGCCTGGTCTACCGCCTGGCCACCAACGGCGACAACCCCACGCTGCGCATCGACGCGCGCGCGGAGTTCACGGGCGAGGAGACGCCCGTCAGCAACACCATCGCCGAAGTGCGGGGGGCGCGGAAGCCGAACGAGTACATCATGCTCAGCGCCCACTTTGACTCGTGGGACGGCTCGTCGGGCGCCACGGACAACGCCACGGGGACCATCGTGATGATGGAGGCGATGCGCATCCTCCGCGAGGTGTATCCGCGCCCCAACCGCACCATCGTCGTGGGGCACTGGAGCGGCGAGGAGCAGGGGCTGGTGGGTTCGCGCGCGTTCGCGGAGGACCACCCGGAGATCGTGCGCGGGCTGCACGCGCTGTTCAACCAGGACAACGGCACCGGACGCATCCGCAACATCAGCATGCAGGGCTTTACCGGCGCGGCGCCCATCTTCCGCCGCTGGCTGGCCGCCATGCCTCCGATGGTGACGGACAGCGTGAACATCGACGATCCGGGCATGCCCAGCGGCGGCGGATCGGACAACGCGTCGTTCGTCTGCCACGGCGCGCCGGCGTTCGGGCTGGGGTCGCTGTCGTGGGATTACGGCACCTACACCTGGCACACCAACCGCGACACGTACGACAAGATCTCGTTCGATGACGTGCGGCGGAACGCGCTGATGGTGGCGATGCTCGTCTACCTGGCGGACCAGGAGCCGGAGCTGATGCCGCGGGACCGGCGGACGGAGTTCCCCGTGAACCAGCAGACGGGGCAGCCCGGATCGTGGCCCGCGTGCCAGGCTCCGTTCCGCAGCGCCGCGCAGAGCACGCGCTGAAAGAAGGAAAAGAATTGTCTCACGCAGAGTCAGCAGAGTTACCAGAGTTGAAGGATAACGGCACGAGCAAACTCTGCTAACTCTGGTAACTCTGCATGAGGCACATCTTTGGGGAGGGCTGAGGACGAACGAGAGCGGGCGGGGATCGCGATGATCCCCGCCCGCTTTCTGCTCGCCGCCAATCGACTCAGCCTTCGGGGGCGGAGTCGGGCTCGGCGCGGCCGGTGGTGTCGGGGGTGAACGTCTGGATGAGCGAGTCCACGTTCACGCCGGCGGGGGCCTGGACGGAATCGGCTTCTTCCTCGCCGCCCACGCCGCGCAGGGTGATCATCGCCACCTCGGGCGCGGCGCCAAAGCGCACGGGCACGTATCCAAATCCCAGTCCACAGGTGACGAAGAGCGTGCTGCCGCGCACCCGGTAGATGCGGGTGGAGGCGGGATTGGGCGTGCCGGGCAGGACCTCGGTGTTCAGCCAGGTAAGGCGCGGCGTTCCCGGCACCTCCACCTGGCCGCAGAAGGTGTGGCCGGAAAGCACCGCCGGGTACTTGTCCGTGGGCAGCGTGACGGCGGCGACGGGCATGTGCGCCAGGACGATCGGCGTTTTTCCGCCGCCGGGGATGCCGCCGAAGATCTCCGCACGGCGCCAGTCCGGCCGCCGCGCCGTGTACGGATCGATCCCCGCGATGTACGCGGTGTCGCTGCGCCGGATGAAGGGGGCGCGGCGGTTCTCCAGCAGCTGCACCCCCGCGCGGCTCAGCGCCTGGCGGGTGCGTATGGCGGTGCTGTCAGGGCCGTCGTCGGAGCGCTCCAGCATGTCGCGGTCGCCCAGGACGGCGAACACCGGCTTTCCGCGCAGCGGCGCCAGCACCTGCTCCAGCGCGGCAAAGTCGCTTCCCCGCGACACGTAGTCGCCCAGCAGCACAAAGATGTCCGGCTGCTCCGCGGCCGCGCGCTCCACCGCGGCGCGCGCCGTGGCCGCGTTGCCCGACCACATCCCCAGGTGAAAGTCGGAAAGGGCGGCGATCTTCATCCCCTCCCACCCGGCGGGAAGGCCGACGACCTCGATCTCCACCGGCACCAGCCGCACGTTGTCGGCGCCGGTTGCGCCGTAGATGATGCGCAGGCTGTCGACCCGCTGGGCTTCGTCGGCTTTCGCGCGGCCGCCGCCCGGCCCCCGCTCGCAGGCGGCGAGGGAGGCGGCGATGAGCGGGATCAGAACAAGAAAGCGGAAGGCGGTCCGCATCAACGGCTCCGTCGTGGGTCAGCGGCGTGGGGGAGAATGCCCCGGATGCGCTGGCCGGGCGCAACGGCTGTGCCGTGGGGTCAGGCGCTCAGCGGCAGCGCCTCCACGCGGGCCGGCGGCGTGGTGTTTTCCATCTCCTGCGGGCGGGCGCGAAACCAGCGCGCCAGCAGCAGGATCTCGTCCACCTGGTGCCGCTGCACCAGCGCCGCCTCCTGCTCCGGCCGGCCAAAGTGCTCCTCGCACAGCCGCGCCAGGCGCCGCTTTTCCGCCGCCGTCCGCGGGACGGAGATGGTCGCGCGCACCGTGCCGCGGCGGACCAGGTAGATGCGGTCGTCGCCGTCCACGCCGGGGACGCGGTAGGCAAAGGTCAGGCTGTCCAGCGCCTCGCGCAGCCGGGCAAACTCGTCGCGCAGGTGCTCCAGCCGGTGCAGGCGGTCGCGCAGCAGGCCGGCGTACTCGAACTCCCACCGGTCGGCCGCGGCGTTCATCCGCTGCTCCAGCCAACGGGTGGGCTCGTCGGCGTGTCCGTTCAAAAACGCCTTGGCCAGCTCCACCCGCGCATTGTACTCGCCCTCGCTGCACCGCGCGGCGCAGGGCCCCAGGCACAGGCGCAGCTCCGCGCGGTGGCAGCGCGGGACGTGCTCGAACGAGAACAGGTCCGGCTGGTCGGCGAAACGGATGGGGGTGGCCTGGGGGCAGTCGCGCAGCCCCAGCAGGTCGTTCAGCTCGCGCACCGCTTCCTGGATGCGCCTGCCCCCGCGAAAGGGGCCGTAGTACGCCGCCGCGTCGTCGGACACGGCGGCCACCACGAACAGCCGCGGCGCCTTGCCGGGCGCCAGCTTGAGGAACGAGTACCGGCCGTCGCGCTTGTGCTGCACGTTCATCCGCGGCCGGAACCGCTTGATCATCTGCAGCTCACGCAGCAGCGCGCTGAACTCGCTGGGCTCGTAGTCCCAGGTGAGCGTGTGGCACTCGTTGATGATGCGGTGCTGCTTGTCGCCCTTGCGCGCGCGCAGGTACGACAGCAGGCGCGTGCGCAGGCTCTTGGACTTGCCCACGTACAGCACTTCGCCGTCCGGCCCCAGCATGCGGTACACGCCGGGAATGTTGCGGGCTTCTCTGACGAGCGCGCGAAGCGGATGCGCGATGGTGGACTTCAAAAGGGCAGCAGGCGCGGCGGTGAACAAAAGCCGAAGCAATGCCCAAGGTACTGCGCGGTGACCGCAAGCGAAAGGGAAGCGGTTTCGATTCACGGAGTGGACAGGCGGAAGCCCGCGCTCTGGAGGGCGAAACTCTGGCAACATTGCTTTGTAAGGCGTGAAATGTTCATCGATCTATCCTTCACAAAGATTGTACACACGGGAAGGATGAGATAAAGTAGGCACGGTGGCGGAAATGGTTAAGGGTGCGAAGTCGCTAAGGGAGCGTTAACAGGCTACCAAGGCGTGGTCAAATGGATCGTGACGCATTATCTTGGTAGTGGTTCCCTGCCCATTTCGCCCCCCGATGGAGAATTTTCCCATGAAGATCAAGCGTAGTCTGCTTGCGGTGGCCATTACCTTTGCCGCCGCTGCCTGTTCAGGCGACGTTGCCGGTCCCGACTCATCTGCCCGTGTCCCTGCGCACCAGTCCGGCACGACGCCGCAGGAACCGGCAACTACGAATGGTTCGGCGACGACGACGACCGTGCCCCCGGAGCCGGACCCCGGCGATACCGGTTCGACGGGATCCGGCTGCTGCATGGGCCGGTAAGCTGGAGACGAGAAAGGGCGCGGCGCCGATGGTGACGCCACGCCCTTCACGTTGTCCAGCGGACGGGAAGCTTACACGGTTGCCAGTCCGGACTGCAGCGACCGGATGAACTCCGCGGCCAGGCTGTCCTCCGCCTCGACCACCTCGGGCCGCGCGGTGGCCCGGTGCGTTTCCACGGCCCGATGGTGCCGGACCGAATCGAGCGCCGCTTCCGCGGCAAGGCGGATGCGCCCCTCGCTGCGGCGCGACCCGGTTTCCAGCGCCTCGCGCGCGGCCTGCTCGGCCTTGTCCCACATCCCCAGGTTGGCGGCGCCGAGCGACATGTCCAGCAGCGCCTCGGCCGCACGCTCGTCGGCCGCGGTGCTCTGCATCTCGTCGTAGCATGCGTCCCACGCCTCGCGGAAGGCGGCGCGGTCGCCCAGTCCCCCCGCCGCCCGTGCAATGCTGCTCCACGCGCTCAAGCGGTCATCCGCCTGCGTGAAGTGCGCGAGCGAGGAGCGCAGCACCGGGAGCGCACGGGCGTAGTAGCCCTGCTGCGTCCACCAGTACCCCACGTCCTGCGCCAGCGCCGGGATGCGCGGGTGGTGGGGACCGTACGCCTCGAACGCGGCGCGGGCCAGGCGCTGTGCCTCTTCGGGCCGGTCGCCCTGGTTGGCCACCACGAACCAGTCGTGAAGCGCCGAGCCTTCGATGGAATGCAGGCTGTTGCGCTGGGCCGCGCGGACGGCCCGGGCAAGGAACCGGCGGGCCGCGGCGAAATTGCCGCGCTGCCTGTACAGGTTGCCCAGGCCGTTGAAGGCCTGCGCGTAGGTGGCCCAGTCGCCGACCTGCCGGGCCAGCGCGATGGTGCGGCGGAACCAGGTTTCGGCGCGCGCGTGCTCGGCGCGGCGGCGGGCCAGCTTGCCGACGGCGAACGCGGCGGTGGGGTCACCCGGGGTCACGGTGGCGGCCGCCTGCGCGAATGCCAGCGCCGTGGCCAGCAGTCCCTCGTCATCCGACCACTGCGAGATGCGCCGGCACGCCAGCGCCACCATCTCTTCCGAAATGCGGGTGGGCTCGCCCAGCATCCGCGCCAGCACCGACATCGGCTCTTCCACTTCGGCGGCGGGCTGCGCGGCCAGGATCATGGCCATGCGCGTGCGCTCGGCGTCGGACGAGAAGAGCGCGGCGCGCTCGTCGTCCTGCGCGTCCGCCCACAGAAGCGCGTCGCGAAGGGACTGCCACAGCACGAGCCCTCGTTCACCGGACAACTCGTCCAGCACGCCAAGGCCCTCGAAGATCTCGTCGCCGCGCTTGAGCGCGGGCGGAACGCGCCAGCGGCGCTGGGTCTTGCGCTGGGGGACGCGGAATTTACGTGCTTGCATGGTATGGGAAGTTCGGAGGAGCGCAGGGCGGGTTGGATGAATGGAGCAGGATGGGAGAATAATAATGCACCAGGCGAAGAAAACAAAGCATTTCATGCGCGCGGTGGCGCAAAACTGGGCTGCACCGCTCCTCTAGGGCGCTCCCCTAGTGCTGGCACGCCGGACAAAAGAAGGTGGAGCGGCCTCCCTGCACGATCCGCTCGACCGTTCCGCCGCACACGCCACACGTCTGTCCCTCGCGGTCGTACACCTTAAGCCGTGCCGCAAACGCGCCCTCCTGGCCGCTGGCGTCGCGGTAGTCCAGAAAGGTGGTGCCCCGGAACTCGATAGCCTCGGCCAGCACCTGCCGCACGCCGTCGCGGATGCGCGCCAGCTCGTCCGGCGCGAGCGAGTTGGCCGGGCGCCGCGGATCCACCTTCGCGCGGAACAGCGCCTCACTGGCGTAGATGTTTCCCACCCCCACCACGCGGGCCTGGTCCATCAGCCAGGTCTTGACCGCCACGCGCGAGCGGGGCGCGGCCTGCTGAAGCCACTCGGCGGTAAAGTTGTCGGAGAGCGGCTCCACGCCCAGCTCGCCATCGAACGTCCGCCACGCGTCGTCGGCCAGGGTCCACAGCCGGCCGAAGCGGCGCACGTCGTGGTAGCGCAGCTCGCGCCCCTTGTCCAGCGTAAGCCGCACACCCAGGTGCGTGGGCTCCTCCTCCCCCGCGCGGGCGACGAGCAGCCGGCCCGTCATCCCCAGGTTCACCAGCAGCCGGTCGCCGCCCAGGTCCATGACGATGTTCTTGGCCCGGCGGGTGACGCCGCGGATCTTCTTTCCCTTGATCTTCTTCGCGAAACCCTCGGGCGTGTCGTCCTCGATCAGGTCGGGGCGCACCACCTCGACCTTTTTGATGGTGGAGCCGGGAAGGAGGCGCGCCAGGTCGCGGACGATGGTTTCGACTTCCGGAAGCTCAGGCATGGTTGCCTGCCCGCGCGATCTCGCGCCATCCGATGTCGCGGCGAAAGTGCCGGCCCTCGTACGTGATGCGCTCCGCCGCCGCGCGGCTGCGCTCCGCCGCCTGGGCGACCGTCGGCGCCAGCGCGGTGACGGCGAGCACGCGGCCGCCGGAGGTCGCCAGCGCGCCATCTTCCGCCCGCTGGGTGCCGGCGTGGAAGATCACGACGTCCTCCATCCGCTCCACCTCGGCGGGAAGGTCGATGGCGACGCCGGTGGAATAGTCGCCCGGGTAGCCTCCGGAGGCCAGCACGGTGGTGGCGGCCGCGCCGGGGGCCCACTCCAGCGTGGTGCCGGCGATGGACTCGCCGCGGGCGATGGCCAGCATGGGGACCAGCAGCGAGGAGCGGAGGAGCGGAAGCACCACCTGCGTCTCCGGGTCGCCGAAGCGGGCGTTGAACTCCACCACTTTCGGCCCGTCCGGGGTGAGCATGAGGCCGGCGTAGAGAAGGCCGCGGAAGGTGTGCCCCTCGGCGGCCATGGCGGCGATGGTGGGGCGCAGGATCTCGGCTTCCACGCGCGCCATCAGCTCCGGCGTGGCCAGTGCGACGGGTGCGTACGCGCCCATCCCGCCGGTGTTGGGCCCCGTCTCGCCCTCGCCCACCCGCTTGTGGTCCTGCGCCGGAAGCATGGGGAGGACGTTCTCGCCGTCGGTGAGGGCAAAGACGGACAGCTCCTCGCCGGTCATCCGCTCCTCGATCACCACCTGCGCCCCCGCGACGCCGAACGCGGCGTGCTCCATGATCTCCGCCACGGCCGCGAGCGCCTGCGCGGTGTCGTCGCACACCATCACGCCCTTGCCGGCGGCCAGCCCCGACGCCTTGACGACGAGCGGGCCACCCATCTCGCGCACGTAGGCCTTGGCGGCGGCGCGGTCGTCGAACACCTGGAAGGCGGCGGTGGGGATGCCGTGCCGCTGCATCAGCGTCTTGGCGAACGCCTTGGACGCCTCAATCTGCGCGGCCGCTTTCGTGGGCCCGAACACGGGAAGTCCGTGGGTGGAGAAGTGGTCCACGATCCCCTCGGCCAGCGGCGCCTCGGGCCCGACGATCGTGAGGTCGATGGCGTTCTGCTCCGCCCAGCCGGCGATCGCCTGGATCTCACCGGAGGCCAGCGGGACGGAGGTGGCCAGCCCGTGCATCCCGCCGTTGGCGTGGGTGACGAACAACTCCGCCTCCGGCGCGTCGCGCCGCAGCTTCCACAGCAGCGCGTGCTCGCGCCCTCCGTTGCCCACCACCAGGATCTTCAAAGATCGCCCCGTCTCGACAGGTATGTTTGGATGAAAGGGGATTCTACGGTGCGAGCGAACTCCAATCAACGGGCGTCCTGCCGGTCGGGAAAGGAGCCGCGCATCCGCGGAGTCGCATTATGCCCGTTCGCCGCGAAGGTGGGCGATCGTATCAACAATGTACGGGTCAGACTTCAGGCCGTGCGGATTGGCCGAAAAAATGCTGGACGGCCGGTGCCGGTCATATTGCTCCCACCGGCAGGTTCGTTATGCCTCATCGACCCCTTTCCGGGAGTTCTCGATGACGAAACCGAGCGTTCGATGGCCGTTTGTCATGCTCGCGGTCAGCGTGGCCGCGGCAGGGGCGTGCGCCACTGACTCGCCCGCGCCCACCCACGCGCTTTCTCCTCCCCCTGACATCGAACGGTACGTCACCGGTGCTGCGGCGGCGGCACTCGGGGCTGACGGCCTGTTCCCGGACGCGGAGCCCGCGCCCCGCGAACGGCCCATGATCTCTCGCGCGCGGGCCAAAGCACTCGCGCTGGGCTATGTGAACAGCTACGGGCAATTCCTTGAGCCATCCTGGGAGGAGCGGCGCGGCGCCCCGATCAATCTCAAGGTCCTGCAAGCCTCACCGCGCGTGCATTACGCGGAATCGCCCTATGGCGCCTTTCCGGAAGGGCCCTATCACCCGGCGTTTCGGCGTGAGTTCGGACCGTACTATCTGGTTACGCTGACGGATGGGAACGCACCGGTGCTGCTGGTCGCCGTTTCGGCTTTCAACACCGACGTGGGGCTGGACGAGCGGGGGCAGGTGCACGAAACGCCACTCGGCGGGAACGAGTTCGTGAGCACCGCGATTCCTCGTGATCCGAAAGGGTACCGCATGCCAGGCGCCGAGCAAGCGGTCGAGCGGGTTGCCTTGATGACCGGCGCGCGGGCGAACGGCCCGCCCGAACTCCTGCAGCGGCCGCGCTGGCATCCCGCCGCCGCGTTGTGGAAGATTCCACTCGACCGCGTGGTGCGGGTGCGCGTGCGCAGAACATCCGCCCCGGCCATGGCGGACGCACTGTACATCGACGGCGGCGGCCGCTCCTTCGTGCCGAGTGCCGAGCAGCCGGATGCGGAAGTGAGGGACCTTGTGATCGGTCCTCCCTGGGGCCGCGGAGCGCGCACCATGCAGGCGCGCATCCCGGTGGCCCCCGGTCGAGCGACCCGGTTTGAGGAGGTGACCGTTGAGTCGAGCTGAGGCGGCTGTCGGCGCTCATGCCGCCCGCGATGCACGCGAAGTTCGTATCTGGGTCGTCCGGCGCCGGGCCGCGATGTTCATCCTCGTTCAGGCCGCCATGCTGGCTGGCGCGTGCGACGCCCCCAACACCCGGAACTGTCCTCTCATCGGGAAGGGTGGGTCGGATGTATACGAACTGGAATACGAGCTCCTGATTCCGTCCAACTGCCCGGTTCCGATCGGCACACCCGGTGAAATCAAGCGCGCCGGAGCGTACGTTCGTGACCGCGGCAAGGACGAGTTCGTGTACGCGGTCGCGATCGTCACGAACTCCGCTGGGCAGAACGTAGGCTTTGACTTCGACCTGTTCAGGTTGATTGACGGCGGAGATGACGGGGCCGAGGCGGAACCGACGACCACCTACCGTGCGGCGACCGCGGGTTCGGTGAATCTCGACAATGCGTATGACTACGGCTATTTCGAAGCGACAAACGATCTTAGCCGCACGGGGAGTGGTCCGCACGGGGAAATCAAGATCACCTACACCCGTTCCGCGATCGCCAACGTGATCGACGGCACCTCCATCCCGCCGCGCAACTCCACCGCCACGTGGCGTGCGTCGGTCACGGGCGGTGCGCCGCCGTACAACTACTACTGGTACCGCGATGGGACGCTGGTAGGCACGTCGGAGTTCTACACGGGAAACACCGGCACGGAGAACTTTGGGCTGCGGGCCGCGGTGGTGGACCAGACGATGACGGAACGGGTGGCGGTGATGCCGGTGGACGTGGGAGGCGCGCTGACGCACATCGACGGCCCCGGCATGGCGTACCTCTACACCAACAACCCGGGGATGAGCAGCGCCACCTGGACCGCGGCGGTGCAGGGTGGGACGCCGCCGTTTACGTACCAGTGGTACCGCGACGGCTACCCGACGGGTGCGAACGGCGCATCGCACACCGAGCACATCGACGAACGGGTGGATTTCACGCTTCGCGCACTGGTGCGGGACGCAACCGGGAAAACCGCGTCCAACGAGAAGTTCGTGCGGGTAGCGCAACGGGACTGCGCAACCTGTCCGGCGTACTGAACGCAGCGGGGAAAGCGAGCCGCTCCGGAGCACGGGCTCCGGAGCGGCTTTCACATCTACCTCTCGATCCTTGTCATACGGAATCCGGGAAAACACCTGTCATTCTGAGCGAGCGCCCCCGTCGGGCTCTCGGGAACGCCACGAAGCCTGTGGCGCGACCGAAGAATCTCCTTCCCCTCGCGCGGAACCCCTTTCCGGGCAACGCCCGGGAACCCCATCGTGACGGAAAGAACCGCGCGTTTCAGCATGGAGATTCTTCGGTCGGCGCCACTCTCCTGCGCGAACGGAGAGCGTTGCGCGGCGCCTCCCTCAGAATGACACTTTTGTCGGATCTGGTATCAGACGTGCGACAGCGCCTGGTCCAGGTCGGCGATCAGGTCCTCCACGTCCTCAACGCCGCAGGAAAGGCGCACCAACCCGTCGGTAAGGCCCATGGCGTAGCGGCGCTCGCGCGGGATGGAGGCGTGCGTCATCATGGCCGGGTGGCCGATCAGGCTCTCCACGCCGCCCAGCGACTCGGCCAGGGCAAAGATGCGCACCTGGTTCACGAACGCGGCGGCCTTTTCGAGGGAGCCCATCTCGATGCTGATCATCCCCGTAAAGCCGCGCATCTGCTTCTTCGCCAGCTCGTGC
Source organism: Longimicrobium sp. (assembly GCF_048594345.1). Taxonomy (GTDB): domain Bacteria; phylum Gemmatimonadota; class Gemmatimonadetes; order Longimicrobiales; family Longimicrobiaceae; genus Longimicrobium. The sequence goes on along the minus strand of NZ_JBMDXM010000117.1, from coordinate 45,562 downwards.
TGCGGGTGCGAGGGCAGGCCGGGGTAATAGACGGCCTGCACTTTGGGGTGCGCGTCCAGCCACTCGGCGATCTGCTGGCCGTTGGCGTTGTGGGCCTTCATCCGCAGGTGCAGCGTCTTGGTGCCGCGCATGGCCAGCCAGCAGTCCCACGGCCCCGGCACGCCGCCGGCGGCGTTCTGCAGAAAGCGCAGCCGCTCGTGCAGCTCGTCGTCGCGGACGACGATGATGCCGCCCACCATGTCGCTGTGGCCGTTGACGTACTTGGTCACGGAGTGCAGCACGATGTCGGCGCCCAGCTCCAGCGGCCGCTGGTTGTACGGCGACGAGAAGGTGTTGTCGACGCTGAGCCACGCCCCGGCCGCGTGCGCGATCTCGGCGGCGGCGGGGATGTCGGTCAGCTGCATCATGGGGTTCGTGGGCGTTTCCACGTGGACCAGCTTCGTATTGGGCTTCACCGCCGCGCGGATGGCGTCCAGGCTGCTGCTGTCGACAAAGCTGAACTCGATGCCCATTCGCTCGATCACCTGCTTGAACAGGCGATAAGTGCCGCCGTACACGCCCTCGCCGCAGACCACGTGGTCGCCCGCGCTCAGCAGCTTGATCATGGTGTCGGTGGCCGCCAGCCCCGAGGCAAAGGCGATGGCGTGCGCGCCGTTTTCCAGCGCGGCCACGTTGCGCTCGTACGCCTCGCGGGTGGGGTTGTGGGTGCGGGCGTACTCGTATCCCAGGTGCCGCCCCAGCTCCGGCTGCACGTAGGTGGACGTCTGGTACACCGGCGTCATGATGGCGCCGGTGGTGGGGTCCGGATGCTGGCCGGCGTGGATGGCGATGGTCCCGATCCCCAGGCCGGCCGTGTTGTTTCCGTCTTTCATCAGTCCGTACGCGTGTGATGGTGTGCGCTTTCCGGCCCGGGCCGCGGCGGTCCCGCGGCTGAAGGGGGGCAAGATACTTCCCGGTCGGACGGCGGAGCAACGGCGGTGCCCCTCCCCCGGCCCCTCCCCGTTCGTTCCTCACGGAGAGGGGAGAACTTCGATCCCGCATCCATGCATCCAGCCGCGTCGGCAAGATGCCCCTCCCCCGGCCCCTTCCCGTTCGTTCCTCACGGAGAGGGGAGAACCGCGGGTGCGGTTCGGCGGATTACGACGATGGGCGACGCTGCTTCGGCTCGGCGTTGCAGCTTGCGGCGGATGTTCACCGCATCTGGCGATTGGCCGAACGAAGGGCGTTGACATGATCTCACTGACGAATTATCGTCGGTGCGGGAGGAGAAAGCAAGAATGATCGACGAGATGGATATCAGGATCGTGGAGATCCTTCAGCAGAACGCCCGCACGCCCAACGCGGAGATCGCGCGGCAGGTGGGGATGGCGCCGTCGGCGATCCTGGAGCGCATCCGCAAGCTGGAGGAGCGCGGGGTGATTCAGGGATACGCGGCGCGCATCAACCCCGAAGCGTACGGCGTGGGGCTTACGGCGTACGTCTTCGTCCGCGCGGACGAGCGCGCGGGGGCACCCACCACGGCGGACCGCATGGCGGAAATCCCCGAAGTGCAGGAGGTGCACCACGTGGCCGGCGAGGACTGCTTTCTCGCCAAGGTGCGGGTGAAGAGCCCCCGGGCACTGGGCGAGCTGCTGCAGAAGAAGTTCGGCGCGATCGAGACCATCCGCTCCACGCGGTCGACGATCGTGCTGGACACGGTAAAGGAGAGCGCGGTGCTGCCGCGGCCGGCCCGAGGAGACGAGGATGACTGAGACGAAGACGGCGCACCCCTCGAAGGCGCTGCTGCTGGCCGCGTTCGCGGCGGTGTACCTGGCGTGGGGAAGCACCTACGCGGCCATCCGCATCGCCATCGACACCATGCCGCCGCTCCTGATGGCGGGGGCGCGATTCCTGCTTGCGGGCACGCTGCTGTACGCAGTCATGCGTTTGCGCGGCGAGCCCGCGCCGGAGCGCCGGCACTGGAAGAACACGGCGCTCATCGGCCTGCTGCTGCTGATGCTGGGCAACGGCGGCGTGACCATGGCGGAGCGCACGGTGCCCAGCGCGATCGTGGCGCTGCTGGTGGCGATGGTGCCCATGTGGATGGTGCTGCTGGAGTGGCTGCGCCCCGGCGGCACCCGGCCCACGGGGCGAACCCTCCTGGGGCTGGTGATCGGCTTTGGCGGCATCGTCCTTCTGGTGGGGCCGGGGAGCCTGGCGGGCGGGGAGCGGGTGGATCCCCTGGGCGCGGGGATCGTGACGGTGGGGGCGCTGGCGTGGGCGTTCGGCAGCATCTGGTCGCGAAGCGCGGCGCTGCCGAAGAACGCGCTGGTGGCGACGGGGATGGAGATGCTGTGGGGCGGCGTATGGCTGCTGCTGGCGGGAACGCTGCGCGGCGAGCTGGGCGCGCTGGATCCGGGGGCGTTCACCACCGCGTCGGTGCTGGCGTACCTGTACCTGGTGGTCGTCGGCTCGCTGGTGGGCTTCAGCGCGTACATCTGGCTGCTGGGGGTGAGCACGCCGGCGCTGGTGAGCACCTACGCCTACGTCAACCCGATCGTCGCCGTTCTGTTGGGGTGGGCGCTGCTGAACGAGCCGCTGAGCGGGCGCGTGCTGGCGGCGGCGGCGATCATCGTGGTGGCGGTGGCGGTGATCACGTTCGGAAAGCGTCCGCAGCCGGCGGCGGAGGCGGTAGTGGAGGATGAGGGAGGCGTGGACGGACGGGGTGCGGAGGGGCGGCGCAGCGCGGCTTGACGCGCCCCCGCACGGAAGAGACATTGCCGCCCCGGCCGGATGCGCCGGCGTGACAAAGCCGTTTTCAAGCAGCGGATTGCCGTGATCGATACGTCGAAATTGATGGTGAGCGTCTCCGGGGTGCGGGGACGGGTGGGCGACGGGCTTACGCCGGAGGTGATCGCCACCTTCGCGGCGGCGTTTGGCGCCTACGCGCGGAGTCGCGGGCCGGGCAACACGGTTGTCCTGGGCCGCGACTCGCGCGTGTCGGGGGCCATGTTTGCCCGCGCGGCGACGGCGGCGCTGCAGTCCGTGGGCTGCAACGTGGTGGACGTGGGCATCGTCCCCACGCCGACGGTGCAGCTGGCGGTGGAGGACCTGCACGCGGCCGGCGGGCTGGCGGTGACGGCCAGCCACAACCCGATCGAGTGGAACGCGCTCAAGTTCATCGGCCCCAGCGGGATGTTCCTGGACGGGGCCGAGGGGGCGGAGATGCGGGCGTTCCTGGACGGCGAGATCCCCCGCGCCACCTGGGACGGGCTGGGCGGATGGAGCGAGGACGGCGGCGCGGTGGAGCGCCACCTGAAGCGCATTCTGGCCATCCCCTTTCTGGACGTGGAGGCGATCCGGGCGAAGCGATTTCACGTGGCGCTGGACTGCGTGCGCGGCGCGGGCGGGAACATCTTTCCGCAACTGCTGGAGGCGCTGGGCTGCACGGTCGACGCCATCAACATGGAGACGGACGGGCGCTTTCCGCGCGAGCCGGAGCCGGTGGCGGAGAACCTGAAGGAGCTGGAGGAACTGGTCCGCCGCACCGGCGCGGTGATCGGCCTGGCGACGGACCCGGACGTGGACCGGCTCTCCCTTGTCAGCGGCGAGGGGCGGGCGATCGGCGAGGACTACACGCTGGCGCTGGCGTCGTCGCTCGTCCTTCGGCACCGGCCGGGCGCGGTGGTGACCAACCTGTCCACCAGCCGTCTGCTGGACGACGTGGCGGAGCAGGCAGGGGCCAAGCTGGTGCGCGCGGCGGTGGGCGAGATCAACGTGGCGCGGCGGATGCAAGCGGAGGGCGCCACCATCGGCGGAGAAGGGAACGGCGGGGTGATCCTGCCGGACGTGCACCTTACGCGCGACGCGCCGGTGGCGGCGGCGCTGGTGCTGCAGCTGCTGGCGGAGACGGGCCAGCCGCTGCAGGCGCTGGCGGACGGAATTGGCCGGTACGAGATCGTAAAGGAGAAGGTGGCGCGCCCGTCGCAGCCGCTGGACGCGGTGTACGACGCGCTGGCGGCGCGCTTTCCCGAGGCGGACGCGGACCGGCAGGACGGGCTGCGGCTGGACTGGCGCGCGGAAAAGAAGTGGGCGCACCTGCGGCCGTCCGGGACGGAGCCGATCGTCCGCGTGATCTGCGAGGCGCAGACGCGCGCCGAGGCGGCGGGGCTGGTGGAAACGCTGCGGGCGGCGCTGCCGGAGTAGGGGACGGCAGGGAATAGGGAATAGCGGGCAACGGGTGAGGCTGCGGCTAGGAGAGATCGGAGCGAGATGGTGGGCGCCCCCCTCCCCGGCCCGCCCCCACAAACTGCGTGGGGGCGGGAGGTGCGACGCACCTGGTCGAAGCGGGATTGAATTCTCCCCTCTCCGCGAGGAACGAGCGGGGAGGGGCCGGGGGAGGGGCGCACCGGCGGGCGCAGTTCGGAGCTGTTCGAAGCGCTTCGACCCTGCGCCGCAGGGACACGCCCGGAACTTGCCCTGTTCCACCATCGGTTGCATCAAGAGAGTCACACTCCACGCAGGACCATGAGCCATGTGCGGAATCGTTGGATACATCGGTGAGCAGCAGGTCGCCCCGCTCCTGATCCAAGGGCTGAAGCGGCTGGAGTACCGCGGCTACGACTCGGCGGGGATCGTCGTCTCCAAAAACGGGCACCTGGAGGTGCGCAAGGAGGCGGGGAAGATCGCGGAGCTGGAGAAGCTGATCCAGGCGGAGCCGGTGGAGGGCTGGTACGGCATCGGCCACACGCGCTGGGCCACGCACGGCCCGCCCAACACGCGCAACGCCCACCCGCACCTGTCGGAAAAGGGTGACTTTGCGGTGGTGCACAACGGCATCATCGAAAACGCCGGCACGCTGCGCAAGCTGCTGCAGGAGCGCGGACACGTCTTTACCAGCGACACCGACACCGAGGTGCTGGTGCACCTGATCGAAGAGGTGTACACCACCGGCGAGGGACGCGCCACGGAGTCGCTGGAGCGCGCGGTTGAGACGGCGCTTACGCAGATTGAGGGGACCTACGGCATCGCGGTGGTCAGCACGCGCGACCCGGGCAAGATCGTGGTGGCGCGGCTGGGAAGCCCGCTGCTGATCGGCGTGGGCGAAAACGGCGAGACGTTCGTGGCCAGCGACGCGGCGGCGGTGATCGCCCACACCCGCGACGTGATCTACCTGAACGACGGCGACATGGCCACCATCACCAAGGGCGGCTACACGGTGCACCGGCCCAAGCACGGGCCCGTGGACCGGCCGATCAACCGGGTGGACTGGGACCTGAGCGAGGTGGAGCGCGGCGGGTACGACCACTTCATGCTCAAGGAGATCATGGAGCAGCCGGAGACGCTGCGCGAGACCATGCGCGGCCGTCTGCTGGAGGAAGAGGGCGGGGTAAAGCTGGGCGGCCTGCAGGGGATGGACGAGGAACTGCGGCAGGCGCAGCGCGTGGTGATCCTGGGGTGCGGCACCAGCTGGCACAGCGGCGTGATCGGCGAGTACCTGCTGGAGGACCTGGCCCGCATTCCCTGCGAGGTGGAGTACGCGTCGGAGTTCCGCTACCGGCGCGCGGTAGTGGAGCCAGGCACCATCGCCATCCCCATCAGCCAGTCGGGCGAGACGGCCGACACGCTGTGGGCCATGCGCGAGGCCAAGCAGCAGGGCGCGACCACGCTGGGCATTGTGAACGCGGTGGGATCGACGATTCCGCGCGAGACGGACGCCGGTGTGTACCTGCACGCGGGGCCGGAGATCGGCGTGGCGAGCACCAAGGCGTTCACCAGCCAGGTGGTGGTGCTGGCGATGATCACGGTGCACCTGGGCCGGCTGCGGGGCACGCTTACGCAGTCGCGCGGCCGCGAGATTGTGCGCGCGCTCAAGCAGCTGCCGGAGCAGGTGGCCGAGATCCTGAAGATGGACGACGAGATCAAGAAGCTGGCGGAGCAGTACAAGGACAGCAAGAACTTCCTGTACCTGGGCCGCGGCTACAACTTTCCGGCGGCGCTGGAAGGTGCGCTCAAGCTCAAGGAGATCAGCTACATCCACGCCGAGGGCTACCCCGCGGCCGAGATGAAGCACGGCCCCATCGCGCTGATCGACGAGAACATGCCGGTGGTGGTGATCGCGCCCAAGGACGCGGTGTACGACAAGGTGCGCAGCAACATCGACGAGGTAAAAGCGCGCGGCGGCTGCATCATCGCCGTCGTAAGCCAGGACGACGACGAGCTGGAGAAGGTGGTGGACCACGTGATCCGCATCCCCCGCACGCACGACGCGCTGACACCGATCCTGGCCAGCGTGCCGCTGCAGCTGCTGGCCTACCACATCGCCGTGCTTCGCGGCGCCAACGTGGACCAGCCGCGCAACCTGGCGAAGAGCGTTACGGTGGAGTAGGACGGGGCCCGGGGCGCTTCTCGCTGTGGTGAACAAATAGTGTTGGCTAGTGACGAATAAAGTTGGCTAGTGGGAAATAAAGCTCGCTAGTGATGAATAAAGCCGGCTAGGAGGAAACAAAGTTAGCTAGTAGAATGGCTCCGCGCTTCCGAAGCGCGGAGCCGTTCCACTTTCAGCATCCAGTGTACCGGTGCCAGCGTTCTTTCCAGAGCCGCTCCCCGACGAGCTGTTCTACAGCATTGTGGCGCGCTACGCCACGATGAGTGGCCTATCGGGCGGACGTGTACGGCTCGATCTCTTCGGGCACAGCGAATACCGCGTTACCTCACTACCGACCGCTCTCAAACCATTCCTCGGCCGCCTCCCACCCGGGCACCCGTTCACCTTTCGAGGCTTGGTCGAGGAGCATACCTCGTTCCCGTACCACCGGCCGTTCCTTCCATCCGAGCGGGTGCAGAAGGTCATGCGCCTTATGCGCTATGGCGGTCGAAGCCCTGGAGCACTCGCTACTGGGACGAAGAACACTCGGCTGAGACACCCCGGGACTCTTCGGTGGTGTGGTGAGTGCGTAATCTCAGACCAGGCGGCATACGGATTACCCTACTGGCACCGGGTCCACCAGCTACCGGGGGTCCTTGTATGCCCAATGCACCGTTGCAACCTCACAGCCGGCTCGACCCCGCAGTGGAGTAGTTCACTCCTGATGGAACTTGTCCCGCTTCCCGAAGCTTTGATTCGTGGTGGGGTGCCGGTGGAACATCCCGGGAATTGCGCCGAACTCGTGCATGCAATCGCTGCGGACTCGGAGTGGTTGCTCAACCATAAGCTCAACTCACGCAGGCGGAGAGTCCTGGTGAATCGGCTTCACGGCTTTGGCGCGGCCGCGGGATGGGCGCAATGCACCGCGCAGCCGCGGGCGCGGAGAGACGCTATTGCGGCCGCACTCGTGGAGCGCGTCGGAGAGGAAACCCTCGCGGCACTCGGGGCCCCGTTGATGCCGAGGGGGGATGGTAAAGACTGGGTCTGGCTTGCATTCCGACAGGGGGGTGGGAATCCACCACCGTTGCACTATCTCATCCTGCTACAGTTCTTCGGGTTTTCGATTTCGGATTTCTTCACGGGCAGGCTGGTACCGCAGCCGCCGATGACGAGGCGGGTCGTACTCAGGGGCCCCTGCGGAAATCCACTCTGTAACCGATTTGATCCCCCGGTCCCGCGAACGCTTCCAAGCAGTAAGGTGGGGAGTGCAATCCGGGTACGCGTTGAATGCCCGGCGTGCGGGTTCGTCTACGGCCATCGCGCGCTGGACCCACTCGTTCGCCAAATCCTCAGTCCCGGACCTCTGTTTGAGTCGCGATTGCGTGCTCTCGTGACCGACTCCGCAAACTCGCTCCGCAAAATTGCGGAAGAGCTGGGAACGACCCCGAACACTGTCAAAGGCATTGCGAAGAAGCTCGGTTTATGGCGTAGCGATTGGCTGGGCCGCGAGAGGTTCGGGCGGAGCGCGGGCTATGCCGCCAAGCGCCAGAAGCTGCGTGACGATTTCAGGAGCCGGTTCCTCGTGCTTCGCCGTGACTACCCCAGCGCCACCAAGTCGCAACTCGCTCTCCTCAACCCGAGTGCAACGGAGTTTCTTCGTAAATACGATCGCGAATGGCTGGCTGAAAACGCGCCGCCAGACCGTCGCTCCACGGGTAGGCATCGGGTCGGCTGGGCATCACGAGATGACGAGGTCCTGCGGGCGGCTCGTAATGCCGTGGCAGGGTTAGTCGGTGGCCCAGCGCGTCCGCCTAGAATCACGCTTCACGGAATTGCATCAGTGCTCGGAACAAGCGGCCGAATGCTGGCGATGCGCATGGCGCAGATGCCGAGGACGCGCCAGTTCGTCGAAGGTGCCGTCGAGTCGCGGGTTGCAGCCGCTCGCCGCCGATTGCGCTGGGCAGTTCAACAATACGCGGAAGAGGGCACGGTTCCGTTCCCGACCAATCTAAGGAGGCGCGCGGGCCTCTTGCGCCTGCCGCAACTACGGCACGAGGTGCATACCGCCGTTCGGATCCTGGAAGCTTTTGTCGAGGACGGAGAACCGTTGCCGCCGGAATGGGCGTGCTGAACCAAGCCTGCTGTGTTCACTTTCTGCACCGGAGCACCCAATGAGCACACCTGATTACATCGCGATCGAACGCATGCGAAAACAGGGGTACGGGGAAGGCGAAGGCCAGAGTTACAAGCCATGGATTACGGCCTCGCGCTCCGGTTCACGCGGCGTGATCACGCGCCACCTCGGCGGGCTCACAGGCCGGATTCATCACCTTCTCAGCTTGCTAGAACTTCGCTGTCTGCTGCTTCTGGAGTGGGACACCGATGTCGTCGACATCCGGGAGCAGTTTCCCCTCCATTCAATCGACGAAACGCGCGAGATTGCGGCGGCACTCGGCTACAAACATCCGGGAGAGCGGAGAAAGACGCGCGGGAGCTTCCACTATCACGACATCGTGATGACCACCGACTTTCGCGTGCGCCTTGCGCCAGGGCTCGGGGCGCGCGAGGTCATGCTGGCCGTGAAGCCGACCAGCGCGTTGGCGGATGATCGCGTGCTGGAGAAACTCGAGATCGAGCGTACCTACGCCGAGCGGCTTGGAATCCCTTGGTTCCTGGTGACCGAGGCTGAGTTGCCAGTCGTCGTGACGGACAATCTTCGGCTGATCCTGAAATACCGCTCCATCGAACATTTTCCGCTTGAGCCGCGCGACATTCTCACGCACCTGGGTGAACTGTTCGGTGAATTGACGCGTAGTGAAGCCCCAACCGCCGCAGTGTGCCGTGAGTTCGATAAGAGACACGGCTTCACGCGTGGAGCCAGCCTCACGCTCGTGTGGCACGCAATCGCGACTCGCGCCTGGTCGGTCGATCTCTCGAAGGAGTTGAATCCGGATCGCCCGCTCGTCGGCCTCCAACTGGGCCGCCGCGCGTCGGCCACGAAGCGCCAGGAGGTGGCCTGATGGGTGCTGTCCAACTTTTCCGCGACACGTTGCTGAGGAGTGTAAGCGCGGACGGGGACCGGCTGTTCCGGCGCGTCCTCTTCATCCCCGCGGTGTGCGACCGCGTCGCAGTGATCACCGTCGCGATAGTGCCCGCGGGCAGGGATCCACACGACACTCCGCTCGCCCGGCGTGCGATGCCCGTGTGGGTACCGATGGAGGAACTCGTGGCGGCCCTGGAGACGGATGACCTCGTGGCATGCGACGAGGACCCGTTCTACGCCGACATGCGGCCAGAGCATGAGCTGTCTGAGTTCAGCCGCAACTCGTGCGAGCGCCGGTGGCGTGCCGTCGAACCGATCGTGTCGGTGCTCGATCCCGCCAGTGTCCCGGCGTTCCTGGATCCCGCCCTTCGGTGGGAACTCGTGCAGCAGGTGCGCGACCGCACCGGTTGCGCGGCCGACAAAGTTTACGACTGGCTGCGGATCTACTGTCAACGAGGGCAGGTCCGCAATGCCCTGCTTTCGAGCCATCACCGTTGCGGGGCGAGGGGAAAGCCGCGGAAGAAGGGCGCGAAGAAGCTGGGCCGTCCGTCGCTGCTCGCGCAACACGACGCGCGTTTCGCCGGAATCAATGTCTCGGATGACGTACGGCAACGACTCGCTACCGGAGGGATGCGCTTTTACGTGAAGATGGGGCTCAGCCTGACCGCGGCCTACCATCGCACGCTGGCCACGCTCTTCAAGGTGGGTGTCGAGGTTCGTGACGGAGTGGCGATCCCGATCCTCCCGGAGCAGAACGACCAGCCGACCATCCGGCAGTTCGTCTACTGGACGCGCGTCGCGCGGAATCTCGCGGCGGAGACGCAAGCGAGGGCTGGCGAGCGGCGCTGGAACCTCAAGCATCGTCCCGTGCTGGGCACCAGCGAGCACCTCTCGCAGGCACCCGGCGAACTGTACATCATCGACGCCACCGTAGGCGACATCCACCTGGTGAGCTCGCTCGTCCCCGGCCGGCTCATCGGGCGCCCGGTGATCTACCTCGTGATCGATCACTTCAGCCGGATGATCGTGGGCTTCTACGTGGGTCTCGAGGGGCCGAGCTGGGTCGGCGCGCAGATGGCGCTGCACAACACCTTTTCCGAGAAGACGGCATTCTGCGCGAGGTACGGACGGGAGATCACCTCCGCCGAATGGCCGTGCCAGGGAATGCCGTTGCGGATGATGTTCGACCGCGGCCGCGAGTACCTGGGCAAGCCGTCAGATCAGCTGGTCACGACTTTCCAGATCGACCTCGAAAGTGTCCCGCCGTATCGGCCCGACTTCAAGTCCTTCGTAGAGTCGCAGTTCCGTGTGAACAACGAGTATGGAATCCACTGGCAGCCCGGCGCGGTCTACCAGGAGCGCGACAGAGGAGATCCGGACTACCGGCTGGAAGCAGCGCTCACGCTGCCGCAGTTCACCCGGCTGATGATCGACCTGATCCTCTGGAATAACCTGTGTCGACCGATCAAGGGCTGGATTCCGGAGGGTGTGCCCCTCGCCGAGGCGGGCGATCCGACGCCGCTCGATCTCTGGGAATGGGGCATGGAGCACCGCGCGACCCTGATGCGGCAGGTACTCTCCGATCGCATCCGGGTCGACCTCCTTCCGCGCAGCAAGGCCAGTGTGACCGATCACGGCATCTACGTGCACGACGTACGGCTCCACTACCGCTCGGACGACCCACGCATCCAGGGCTGGTTCATCCGTAACACTGACGAGAAGCACCGCCCAAACCTGGAGGTGTCGTTCGACAGGCGGGCGATCGGCCGCTGTTTCCTCCGGCTGGACGGGGGCCGCACACTCTCCGAGCTGGTCCTCACGGCGGCGAACCAGCGGTATGCGGACATGACTCTGGAGGAGGTTCGGGATTATCTGAGCGTCAAGGAGATCCGGAGGCAGAAGTCGCGGGGCACACGGGCACAAAGCCGGGTCGAGATCATGTCCCGCATGGAGGAACACGGACGTCGCGCCCGCGCCCAACTGGCGGAGGACATTGGGCCGGGCGAGCGCGTGAAGGTGATCGACATCAATGAGGCGCGCGCTGCCCAGAAGCGCGCGACGGCAGCCGAGGAAGCGGTAACCGCCACGCCTCCCGCGCCGGTCCCCCCGCCGGCCGTCGACGATGACGACGATTACATCCCCATTCCACGCGTCTGAACCGGAGCGTGAAAATGCACAACCCGCTGCATCTCGGGCCGGTCGTTCACGCGGTCTATCACGACCAGCGTGTGGCGGAGTACAGGGGCAATCCGTGGATTGAGGCACTCCCTCCGGTCGTGAGCCGCGCCGAGGCGAAAGACCGCATGGCCTTTTACCCGGAATACGATCCTGCCGACCGAGAAGCGAATCCGGAGGAACGGGAAGATGCCGTGTCGGCGAAGCTGGGGACGGCGCGCCACCCGCTTTCCGTGCACGTCGAGTTGCACTCGCGTCTCTCGAAGCTGATCCGGCAGGGATATGCCCGCCGTAACCCCGCGCTTGCACGCTTTCAGCCTGACGTCGAGGCGGCGCAGCGAGCGCTCAGGGTGGAAGGGACGGGGCGGGATGCCGTGGTGCGCGGCTACGACGATCTACGCGCCGCGCCGGGCCCGTCCGCCACGGGGCTGTCGCTGATCGGGGTGACCGGGATCGGCAAGACGAAGATGGTGGAGATGGCGCTTGGGCTCTACCCCGCCGTCATCGTCCACTCGGAGTATCGCGGGAAGCCGTTCGTGCGAACACAGGTGATCTCGCTGACGCTCACCTGCACGAAGGAGGGAAGCATCAAGAGCCTCTGCCACAACTTTCTTCTGGAACTCGACAACGCACTGTCGTTCCTCCCCTATCCTCCCAGTTACCTGCGGGACTACACGCGCGGGAACCCGTCGATCGACCGTCTGGTCCCCCGGCTCGCAGGCCTCGCAGCCCAGCACGGTCTCGGCGTTTTGGTGATCGATGAACTCCAGGATCTCAATCCGCGCGGTAGCCGAGCGATCCTGTCGTTCCTCGTACAACTCGTGAACACGATCGGGGTGCCGGTGGTGCTCGTGGGCGGCATCGACGCGCTGCCGATTCTCCAAGCCCAATTCCGGCAGGCACGTCGCGGCGCGACTGAGGGCGACATGATCCTCGACCGGCCACGGAAAGGACGCGAGTGGCGAGAGCTCTGTGAGGCGTTATGGCGGTACCAGTACACCACGAAGGAAACCCCGCTGACCGACTCGCTCGTCGACGAGCTGTACGATCTTTCGCAAGGCATCACTCAGTGGCTGGTGACGGGGCTGAAGCTCGCGCAGAGTCGGGCGATCGCCACCGGACTGGAGAGGGTCACGCCACGGCTCCTCCGCTCGGTGTTCACCGACAGCGTCGTTGTCGCAGGGCCTGTCCTGCGCGCGCTGCGCACCGGTGACGAGGCTGAACTCCGGGGCCGCCCCGACGTGCGGCTGCCTTGGGATATCGCTCAGGTGGCGATCCCCTTCGCCGCAGCGGATCCGGGAGAGGTGCGACGCCTTCCGCAGACCCCGCCGCTGGAGCCGGCCGAACCCAGCCCTGTCGTACAACCGGCTGAGGATTTCGAAACTCCTCGGAGGCGGCGCGGCCAGCTGCGCTCGTCGCGCGAGATCGATCCGGAAAGTCTGCCTGCCCGAGCCACGCTTGTGGCCCTTGCAGCCGAGGCGCGTGCAGCCGGAACCAGCGAGCACGCCACATTCGCCGCGTGCGCTCTCACCGCCGAAGGACTGGATCGAGGAGTGGCTTGCGTAATAGCGCGCCGAAGCAGCTACGAACGTTGATAATCTGGTCGGACCAGGCGTCGTCTAACAGTCAGGGTCAGACAAAAAGACGGGCAACTCGTCGTGCGAATGCGCACGTCTAGTTTAGCCGTGCTAACCTGGCAACACCCCCCCACACGTCGACATCATCCGCGCGCACAATCACCGGCTGCACCTGCGGATCTGTCGAGACAAGCACCATGTAGTGGCTTGGGCGCGTGTTCACCGCGTGGACAACGGTATCGACGTCCCGCACATACGCGAGCACCACATCGCGCGATGAAGTCTCGCCCCTCGCAGTCACCTTCATGAGTCTTGAAGACCTGAACTGAAGTCCTGACTATCACTTCCTGATCTGCGAGGCGGGCGCGCCTCGCACGAACACCGGGAGAACGGATGGGCGAAACGGAGAGAGATTGGCAACCGCCACCCTCCCCACAATCCCAGGGCGCTCTCGCTCCGAAGCGGAATGCGCCGGTGGGAACCACACCCAAACCGCCTCCGATCCATGAAGACCAGACTCGAAATCGCCCGCGAGGCATTTCCGCTCGTCGCTCCGGCGGGCGATTCGATCTGCCTCACGTGCCCGTTCTCCGCGCTCTGTGAGGATGAACTGGCCGAGCGCCGGCAGACCTTGCCGTGACCGCCTTCTTCCCGAACCCACTGCCCGACGAACTGCTCTACAGTGCGGTCGCCCGCTACCGTGACATGCTCCGGCTCCCCAACGAGAAGATGCTGCTGGAGTCGCTGTTCGGATCGGTGACGATGGTAGCCTCGGTCGAATTCACGGGCCATGTCGACACCTGGCTGGAACGCCTCCCGCCGGGACACCCGCTGACCGCAACGGCCGTGATCCGGAGCCACACGACGCTGCCGTACTACCGACCATTCCTTCCACCCGACAGAGGGTCTGATGCCGAAGAGCGCCACCGCAGCCGCGGAGGCGCTTCTGTTTGCGAGATCCTCGGGGTCCGCGCCAGCACCGTTCCGAACCCGCCGAGGTTGAGGTTCTGTCCCGCCTGCGCAACCGAGGATCACGAGTGCCACGGTTCACCCTGCTGGCGGCGGGTGCACCAGCTCCCGGGGGTGTTCCTGTGCCCGAGGCACCTGAACGTGCTCTGGGAGTCTTCGGTGTCCCGGTCGCCGGGTGTGCACCGTCACGCCTTCGTCAGCCTGGCTGAAGCGATCCACGGCCATAGTACGCCGCTTCCGGTGGCGGTCGATTTTGCGGAACTGCTGGGTACACTCGCAAGGCAATCCCGCTGGTTGCTGGACGAGACCCCCATCCCGCCGGGTCTGGCTGCGCTCAATGCCCGCTATCGCGCTCTGCTCGCCGAGCGGGGCTGGGTGCGTGGGAAATGCCAGTTGCGGATGACCGAGTTGCGGGATGCGTTCGTCTCCGGTACGGGAAGACGACTCCTCGCGCTCCTCGGGTGCGCTCTCCCAGTGCGCAGCCACGACGCCGAGGCGGATGACTGGTTCGCGCGAATCCTCCGACGACCGCGGACCGCGCACCATCCGCTCCGCCATCTGCTGCTGATGCGGTTCCTCGGCATTGAGCCCGCGGAGTTCTTCGCCCTGAAGCCAAGCCGCGCCCCGGCCGCTCTAATCCCCATGCCGGAGCCGATGGTCACCTGCCGCAATCCGGTGTGTTCAAAGGAATCTGCGGGGTCGCGAGTCGCAGCGGGCGGCGCAACGATCGTCTCCTGCCGGCGTTGCGGCTTCACCTGCATGGAGCGGGACGGCCGCAGGCTTCGCGTGCTGCGCTACGGGCCTGTTTGGGAACGCCGTCTCGGGGAACTCGTTGCTATGCCAGAGGCGACTCTGCGCTGGATCGCGCTGCAACTCGGCGTCGATACCAACACCGTAAAGCGACAGGCGCAGCGGCTAGGCGTTCAACGGCCGACCTGGCGAGCACGGCACACGTCCAGCGAATCACCGGCGGACCGGCGGAAGGCGCTCGGTCGTCACCGCAAGGTATGGGAACAACTCCGGGTCGCTCATCCGCTCGAGGGGCGGAGCACGCTCCGAGAACGTGCCCCCGCCACGTACACCTACCTTCGCAGATACGACCGCACCTGGTTCGAGCAGCACCAGCCGCCACGTGCTCGCGCGGGTCGCCGCCGGCCGCGCGTCGACTGGCGTGCGCGCGACGCGGAGATGCTCGTCCTCGCGCGCGCTGCCGTTTCCCGGCTCAGAGATCGAACGCGCCCGGTCCGCATTAGCCTGCGCGCGATCGCCAGGGAGATGGGCCATATCTCACTGATCGAACAGCACCTGGACACGATTCCCGAGACTGCCGCGTTCCTGCGCGATGCCGTGGAATCACGAGTCGAGTTCGCAGCGAGGAAGGTCACCCTGATCGGCGCGGCGCGGGCAGGGAAAGATCCGATTCCGCGATGGATTCTCGTCCGTCGAGCCAACCTTCGTCCCGAGTTGGCCGCCGCGGTCGCGGACGAGCTGGAACTGTGGACATCCCCCGAAGGCGGGTGCCCATGAACCCGACCGGTACGGGGCCGTACGGCCGCTGCTCGCCTGGAGACGGGTTACGCCTGTACGGAAGCTGCGCCACCCAAATACCATCCCGATCCGACTACGATCCCGACGAGTTCCAGCGCACCTACGGAATACGTTTTCTCCACTGAATCCCGGCGGAACTGCAGGCGGGCTAAACCGCAGAGATCCGTCCCGCATCGCCCTCGCGAAGCTGCTTAGGATTGAAGCACGCACACACTGGATTGAGGTGGCATTTTGCTCCCTCCGTAGAGCTCGTCGGACAATCGCGACCTATTAAATTAATAAGCTTTGGCACGTGTAAACGCGGCACTTCGCGCAAGCGGGTATCCGCTGCCGGACGGCCGTCATCTTCTTGACCATCCCGACCGGGAACCCCCGGAGGACAGTTCGGCGCGTGAACGACCTTAGAACCCGAGGGCGGTGAGGACGCCGCGCGTCACCCAAGGGAGGCTTCGCCGCACCTTGATTTCATGTACCGGATCAAGGGGAATAGGCGTAAGCTCACCGAGCGCTTTCAGACCAGCATCCGACGGCGTTGTCGCGGTCAACGGGTGCGTGATGCATACGGCTCGCCGATGGCCGCCGGGGCCGGATACAAGAATCGGCACCGTAACCGGGCCAATCGTCGGCACATCGATCGTTGCCCCTGTCTCGACTGTAAGGGAAGCGCCGCCCTGGCGACGAAGGTCCTCGGCGAGGGTGGCACACGCGTGGTCGGCGCGCGCCTGAGTCACGACTGGTCGCGTGTCGTGGAGAAGGTATCGCAGGAGATCCGCTCCGATATGCCTATCAAGGCGGTCGTGCTCAAACTTGTTCTTGAAGCTGCGGAGGCACTTGTAGCAGGACACATCGCAGTCGCACCTGCTGAGAATCTCAAGGGCACGCTCGACGACCTCACCGGCGCGCTCTCCAGCCAGCCGAGAGAAGCCTGCTCCTCCCGGCAGGGTGTCGTACAGGTAGATCTCAGCCTCGTAGCCGTTCTGTCCTCCCTCGGTGAGCGCAGCTCGGAAATCAGCCTGGATCTCGCCAGGTTCAAGGCCGAGGACCTCGCACGCCGCACTAGCCAATGCCTCGGCGAGTGTACGCAGGGCGATCTCCGTCGGCAGAAAACCTGGAGCGAGCCGGACCGGATAGTCGAGTCGTAACGAGAGCAGCAGAATATCGGTGATGAAGTCCATCCCGAGGCAGATACCCTTCGCAACCCGCCCGCCGGGGCACCCCGGATCCCGGTCGTCAGGGAAGGGTTTCCGATGCGGTCCAGACAGTTCGCCACCGTGGGCTGCGGTCGGCTCAATGCGCCCGCAGGTCGTGCAATAGGTGTAGCCTTCCTGGCGCGGTCCACTGTTCGTCACAAGCAGGGTCTCGCGCATGAAGTGCCGACGTACACGACCCGTTACCATCGTCCAGGCCGCGTTTTCAGGCGGCGCAGGGGCCTCCAGCTTTGCACGCGTCGCATAGCTACGTGCCGGCTGATCGTCCGGCGACGTATCCTCGTCCCAGGAAACGGGGTGTGCAAAGCCTGGTGGGCGGACCCAGTAACGCGCTTCTCCAAACGCCTCCCTGGCGCCACAGGCTGGACAGTCAAGCTTCTCGCCACGATGCCCTTGTGCAAGCGGCTGCGTGCGCGCGTAGCGGCAGTTGCGGCATTCATAATAGAGCCGCTTCTGATGCCATGCGCGGGAGCGCTCACCCTTGATCGGCGAATAGAGAGCCCCCGAAGTGTACCGCTTGTTCGCGATCCACACCTCCTTGCCCGGCGCGTACTGCGAGAGCGCGACAGCTAAACCCTGTGAGGGAGTAAATCGGAACGTGGGGAAGCCCTGCCGCGAATTGGCGGGATCGAACACGTAGAACGTCGCGACGTCGGTCGGGAAGGCATAGCGCGGCAAGACACCCTTGTAGAGCAGACGGTCGAGCAAGTTCTCCTGCAACGGATCGCCGGCCGGACGCTCTTCGCCGGGCTCGGCGGGGACCTCGACAGCATGAGCCTCCACGGCTTGCCGGTCCGCAGGTTGGCCAACTTGTTGCCCGCCACCCGTAGCCACTCCGACCGGGGCGGGACCCAAGTTCTGGGTACCGCCTGTAGTGCCCGGTCTACGATTCGGTCTAGCCATTGAGACTCGCCTCCCTATGGAGATTCGCATCGCCTTCACCACCCGCTGCGGCGGCGGGGGAGGGCTCGTTTCCGATCGCAGCGTCGCCCTCGAGCGCCACGTCCAAACTCCCAACCGTGTTCGTCACGAGATTATCGAGCAGTCGATGCCGTATTGAGGAGCCGAGCTCCTCCGGCAACCATGAGTCGATCTCATCGCGGAGGGTACCCGCGTTGTCGTTCAGCCATCTCTCGAGGTCGTAACGGTTTAGTGGAGAGTCGGGATTGCGGAACGCCTGTACGCTACCGAGCACCTCGAAAAGCTGCGGCTGGGCCTCCGGCGCGATGTCGGGCAGCTTGGCTCCGAGGTACCGCTGCAGCAGAAAGGCGGTGACGTGCCGCCGTGCGATATCCTCATTGTCGAGCGTCAGCGTCGGGTCCTGGACGCTCCCAGCTACCAACTCGGCCGGATTTGCGAAGTAGTGCTCGTCGTGGCTGTCGGCGCTGGCGAGCGCGACCACGGTAGCGATGGCATCCCCCCGCCGCCCAGCTCGGCCCGCACGTTGCTGATAGTTAGCCCGTGCGGGTGGCATGTTGCGAAGTGCCACACCAGAGAGCGAGCCAATGTCGATGCCGACTTCCATCGTCGTCGTGCAGGAGAGCACATCGATGGCTGGCTGCTCCCGGCCGCGCTCGTCCGGGCCGAGCGCCACATCCTGGAACAGCAACTCGTGCTCCTCGGCGCGCGAATAGATCTCATGCGTCTGGGCAGCGCCGATTTGCGCGGTGTGCTCGGCGGCGATGAGTGCGAGCGGCGCGACGCCGTTTAGCGCCTCAATCGTGGAGCGGCGGTAGTATCCCTTCCGCGCTGAGAAGACCGTGTCCGTGTCCGGATCGACCGGGCGCACATCTGTGCTACCGCAATGGCGGCAGCGGGAAGCCCCCTGCCAAGGTCGCTGCACGCCGCGGCACAGCTGGCAGTATTCCCACTCCCCTCCTACATCCAGCGTCAGTTCGGAGGCGCGCAGGCGGTACACTCCACGCGCCGGTGTCCCTCCTACACGCTCCCCGAAGAACTCCAGCAGCCGTGGTAACCAATCGCGTTTGAACGCGGCGCGCGCACCGTGCTCGTCCATGAGCAGGCGGTCCACTGCCCGGAAAACACCACTGTGTGGACGAACGACCGTCTGCATCCACTGGTGCGGCGCGCGGCTGAGCCACACGCCCTCGTCGAGCCACTGTGCGAGCCACGTGCGCGCAAGTGCAAGCTTTTCCGCCGGGGTTGCGATGATCTGCCCGATGTCCGGGAGAGTTGTGAGTTTAGCCTCCAGGTTCTCGCGTTCCCGCACCGACGCGAGCGCGAGCGCCTCCAACCCGAGAAAGCGGTCGGTCAGCACCCGATAGATGCTGCGCAGGAGAGACTCCGGGGGACTTGAGCTACGGATATCCGCGAGCAATGCCATGGTTTCCAGCGGGTCGTTCAGTGCACCAGCTGCAAGCGCGTGCTCGACCTGCCTCTCTGCGTTGAAACTCTCACCGAACCGAAGTTCGGGCCGAAGTCGAACCCCCAGTTCATTGGTTGCGATCAGTACGGCCAAGTACAAATCGTCAAGAGAGAGCCGCTGCCGAATAGGTACGATCTCCTGAAGGCGTGCAAATCCTGCGATCGCCAGCGGCCGCAGGACATCCTGCATCGAGTACGTCTGGATGTTCGGCGCGAGTCTCGCTGCGGTCTGCCGGGAGTCGGAGAAGATCAGGACTTTCCGGCCGCGGTGAGGTGCAAGCGGCGTTGCCGGTTTCGGCGCCGGCGGTTGAACCTGCAGTTGCCGAGCGATCAGGGCTTGGAACGGTTGATCGCCCTTGGTCTGGTGGTCCTGGACCGAACTGCGCCCGAATCCAGCTCGCCGGCCACAGACGCCACATGGCTTGAACTCGCCCAAGTTGCCGACATTTGTTCCCTCGTTATCCTCCTCGTCGTCGCGTCGGGCCTCAATCGACCGGTCCTTCCGGAGGTACACAGTCCGCGTTCGTTCGCCCGCGGGAGCGTTGATCCGGCCGGTCAGCACGTCGTAATCAGCCAACTCAACCTCCTCGCGCGGAGTCTCGAGGAGCAGGTCGATCGGATGTAATTGCAACACGGCGCCCGTCTCGTCGCGGAATGACTCCCCGCCCTCAGCCCAGAGGAACGTGGGTTGCTCAAGGTTGTCGGTGTAGCCGCGGGCATAGGCGCTCCCGCAGTGGCGACACGTGTAGAGTTCGAGCACCTGCGCACCGCATTCACAGCGCTCGCGTGGCTGCGCATACAGCCGCCCGCAGGGGCGGTTGTCGGGGCCACGCTCTTGGTTCGGCAACGTGATGCAGTCGGGATCCATACATACCCAGAGGCCCGGGAGACCGCGAAAGAATGCATGCGCCCGGCACGGTAGGAGCCCGGGCTCGGTCCGGGACGGGCGTGCGGCGCTCCCAAGTGTCATAAGCGCGGTTGTCGCCTTCGCGGCAGCCTCGGGGGCTACAGACGGAAACAGTTCCGCCTCCAGAGCCGGCAGCGACCAGGCGCGCTTCATAGTTACGTTGATCAGCCGATTCATCGGCGGATAGGCCGCCAACGCCTCGAAGAGCAGAGTTTCGAGTTGCGCGAGCGACTCTATAGCCCCCGCTTCGTACCGCTCAGCTGGAATCCCGCGGTCGGTGAGGAACGCGTGCAGCGGCAGCACCCGTTCAACTGCCGAGTCAGCGTCGTGGTACGCTTTGATATCGATATCAGCAAGGATTTCGGCGTCGGCGCTTGTACCCTGAGCTTCCGGGGACCGGAGATCCAACTTACCCGTCACCACCTCGAAGCCAGCAGCCGGCTTCCCGGTGAGTTGAGCAGCGAATGCTGCCGCCCTGTCTTTGTTTGAGAAGCTTGCAGAAGTGCAGATAATCTGGAGCCGATCCGCACCGATGCCGAGCCGCGCACGCAGCCGCCGAATCAGGAGCGCCACCTCAGTGCCACCAGCCCCCCGGTAGAGGTGCGCCTCGTCCAGCACGAGGAGGAATCGCTCGTCGGGATTTTCCTGGAGCCATTCACGTGTGCGGTCGAATACGGGCCGCTCAAGCGGGCGCATCAGCATGTACTCAAGCATCGAGTAGTTGGTGATGAGCACGTCCGGCGGGTTGGCGTGTACCTCGTGACGTGTGAGCAGTTCTGCGTCATCCGGCAGCGTGTTGCAACGCAGGAAGCGGCCATCCCGGGCCCTCCAGTGCGTCCCCGGAGTGCCGTACCATGCCCGCAGGTCAGCCTTGGCTGGCCACTTGCCACGCTCCTGGAGTTCTCGAACCAGCGGCTCGGCGGGAGCACCCTGCTCAAGCTTTGCAACGTAGTAATCCCCGATTGGGCGGAGCCTCGTCTGGTCACGGTCAGCGTCCCGCACGCCGGGGTACAGGGTGCGGCTGGTGTACCGCGCGAATCGCGCGGGACGCCCCGACAGTCGTTTGAAAGTACCGACCACCCGCGGGTCCGCGAACAGCAGCCGCATCCGCCCGAGTTGGTCGTTCACGAGGGCGTTCATCGGGTACAGCACAAGCGCGCGGACGGCTGGCTGCGCGCCGTATCTTTCCCCCCGCTCCGCAGCCTCCTGAACCAGCTTGCCAAGGATCGGCAGGAGGAACGATTCGGTTTTCCCGGATCCGGTACCAGTCATGACTACAAGGTCATGACGGCGCTCCGCATCCCCGATTGGCGCGCCCACCAGTGCCGTTTCCACAGCCCGGGACTGGTGGTCGTAGGGTGGATCGAAGATCAGCCGCTTGGGCGCGTCGTCGCTCTCCGGGGGCTTGCTGATCTCGGTGAAGAGATCCAGCACGGGCTGTGGAAGTCCGGGGATGTCCCGGAAATGTCGCAGCTTCCGGTAACGCGGTGTGCTCTCGAAGAACGGTCGCTGTGAGATGACACCTGCTTGCTCCAAGAGGACGTGCCGCTCAGCCACCAGCGCAGGGTGACTGACGTGGTAAGTCGCCTCGATGTAGTCGCGAAGGGCGCGGTGCAACTCGCGGACAGTCTCTCCCACTGTCGGCGCCGGGGCACCCTGCCCGGTGTTCATGCCACCCGAATGCGCGGTTGCCGTGAGTGCGGATGTGTCGGACACCGGCCCGGAGTTGATCGATGCAGTCAAAGGGGCACCTCAGCAGGAGCAGCCTGTGGATCGCACAGGGGACGAGTTAGACAACGGTTTCGGGCCTGCAGGTGCGTGCGGCTCGGCGCGCCGTCCAGCCCCTGAATTGGATTGTGTCACGGCTCTCAGCGCTCGGTCAACCAGAGCTCTGTCTCGAAGGACTGGCGCTCGTTCAAGAACTCCGCCTCGGGGAAGCGGTACGCGAAGAGGCTGCCGCTGGGCGCCACCTCTTCGCCCAGCACGTCCCAACGGCGCCTCGCCCACAATGGGATCGGCGAGAAGAAGTCGATGATGACACTGCCCCGTGGTGATGCGGCACGTACGCGAAACCGCTGTGGATTTCCCGCCAGTGCATCGATCGCCATCTGCAGGCGCCATGCGTCATCGCACGCTCTAACGGTCGACTGCCGGGATTCGAGCGGCAAGTCTGTCAGCCGGGTTACAGCGCCGTCGGTGAGTTCCACGTACGACCACAGGTCTGCCCCATAGCGCTGCTCACGACGGGCGACAAATTTTCCCGACCGATGGTCGGGACTCGCCCAACGCCCCCGATAGTAGGTCGGCGGCGTTGCCGGGTCGAGCACGATGAGTCCGGGCACGTCCCCGTGCGTGGCCGCGCTGCGAAGAGCGCCATTCGCGCGTGCGAGGGTTTCCTCGGGTGATTCTCGGCGTGGCGGAGCGAGCCAAAGATCCCGGGGTAGATCTACCCACCCGATCGCGCTGAGCCGCGTGCTCGTGTCCGCCTCGTCCGTTAGGCGGAGTCTCCGGGTGTGGCTTCGATACTCGACCTGTTCGCGCAGATCCGACGGAAGCGCGTCGGCCCCGTCGAGTTCACCACCAATCAGGAACAGAACGCCTTCAAGCGCGACGAAAGTCGGTGGCGACAGGTAGAGCGTTCGTAGCGTCGTCCCCTCCTCGGCTGGCAACTCCAGCAAATCTCCATAGGCCACCAGTGATTCGATGGTGGAATCCAAGATAGTTCGCCACTTTTCTCGTTCGGCGTCGACCAGGCCAGTCAAGCTCCTGATAACCGCTTCACGTAAGACTCTCGGGGAGCAGGGTGCCGCCAAGGATGCAGCACGTCTCACGAGTGCAGCGAGTGCTTCGGGCACCTCCAGATCGAGCAGGGCGGGATCGAGCCCCAGCTCTCCTACAGCGACTGCGTGCACCTCGGTGCCTGAGAGCACCTGGCAGCCGGTGGTTTCGGGACCGGTTACGGCATTCATGTTCGGTGGCATCGTCAACTGCTCCACGGTAGCCCGCGGACCTCTCTGTGATCGATTGGCAGAGTGGCGCGGGTGGCGACCAGAAAGTACCGCGCGGCACGCACAACGATGGGATGAGTGAGCAACTCCTCAACGAGGTCCCGCATCCGCCCCTCGGCGGGGTCCACTGTTCCCGTTGGATCGCGGACCAAGCCGATAGCGGATTCCGGGCTGGCTGCGAGCCGCAGCGCGAACGGTGCGAGTTCCTCTACGTTCGGCACCTTCACGAACGCCTGAATGGCCTTGACAAGCGCCTGATCCGCCTCGGCCTGGGGGGCGCCTGCTAGAGCGGCCGTGTCGCGCGCGAGCACGGCTGCCACTCCCCGCTCATCCGGCCTGTTGGTCACCAGGCCGCGCATGACATCCGCAGCCCCACCTGGTCCACGGTCGCGAAGTTGTGCCTCCGCTGGCTCCCAGCGTTCCCCAGCTATCGTGCTGATCACCCGGGCCACCAGGGCTTTGACGGCCTCGGTTCGACGACTCTCGGCGAGCGAGCTTCCCGTTAAACGAGCTCGTTCCCAGATGGCAGCCAGGCTTGCGAGGTCCGCGATCGAGGCAGCCTCGCGGCGACAGGCACCGACCTGGGGACGCCGGCCAAGCGCGGCGAGAGTTTGGACCCGCTGGCGCGGCACGACCACGGTCGCTGCCTCCACGTCGTCACAGCGGGCCACCAGCAGCGCTCCCTCGTCGCCGATCTCGATTCCCGCGGCGGTAGTCGCTGGGTCGATAGGTTGGGCCAGCTCAGGCGCAGCGCTACTGTAGCTCCAAACCGACAGATCGTGACATCCTTGCGAATCGATCAGCACCGCATAGCGGCCATGTTCACGGACCACCCAACGGAGCGGCGTAAAGTCCCGCTCCGCCGTCACCCGCGCTCGCCCGAGGGCACCTGCATCGAATTCGAGCACACAGAGGTGCGCCTCGTCGTACTGCGCCTCGGCCGCCTCTCGAACGGGTGCAAACAAACGTCGCCACGCGTCAGAGTCCGTGAGGGAAGGTAGCGACACCATCCGAGGACCAAACTGCAACTGACCGCCCTTGCTGCGGAGTGAGACGCGGCAACGGATGTTCGCTGCGCCTGGTGCTGCGACGTGAACCTCGCACCGGTCTTCCCACACATCTTCCAGGGATGGCGTTTCAGGATGAAGCGCCAGTAGAAGGGCGCCCGCCCCCCTGGCTGCTGACCGCGGCTCACGAATCACGCACTCGAGCTCTCCACGGAGGCCGAACGCCCGCTGGTCCTCTTCTGGTGGCTCTTCGCAGCCACCCACCGTCCGTGCGGCAAAGACGAGCCGGTGGTGACCCGGCTGGAGAACCGGTAGCCTCACGAACAGCGGTTCTCCCAGCGGAAGATCCGGCGACAGCACCACATCGACCAGCGGCAGCCCATCCAGGGCGATGTTCAAGTGCGTCATGCGCCGATCTGCGCGCACGCCAAGCATCACGGGCTGACCCGCAACCCACTCTCCTCGTCCGTCACCCGTCCATTCAGCGGCCGGCAGGCCCGCTGGCCAGACCTCCAGCGTCTGAGCCACTTCGAGACCGAGCATGCTTAGGACTGATACGAGCGTGTCAGGAACACTCTGAGGCACGTCAATCCTCAGGGCATACACGCCCTCGGCCGCAATATCTGTGGTGCGGATACCCACTGCGGTGTTCCGTTTCTCTTTTCGCTGCAGAAGGAGGTATGACTCACCTGGACGCAGAACCCGGTTAGACAGTTCGCGTGCTTGGCCGTCAACGCCGATCAGGAACAACCAGCGATCGCCAGGTGGCAAGCGAAAGCTCGACTGCAGCACTGCGTCCAGTTCGGGAGGAGCGCCATCGAATGCCAGCAGCGGAGCCTCGGGCGAGGGCCATGCCGACAGCACGACCGCAGGCCACGACTCGGAGATGATTCGACTTCGAGCGAGCAGCGGTCCACCCTGACCCGCCACTCGGCCCTGTCCGCGAGCGAGCACATCCCTGGCACGCGGGAATCGAGCGATCAGGTGGGCCAAGTTCGGAAAGTGCACCCGCACCTGCCAACGATCTGGCGCGACCTCCCGAAGGACGAATCGCGGGCGTGCTACCGTCAGCTGACCAGCCGCGCTGACGCGCAGGTCAGGCGCATGGTCCCTCGTCCGCAGAGGGATTCTGCCGAGCCCGCGAACACGGAACCGTGAGGCCGACGTGCGCGCTTCGGCCAGCCAATCGCGAGCATCACGCTCGCGACCAAGATCCTCGATGATGCGGGCGAGCGTTGGCGCATGAATTACCGACGTCGAGCCGGACGCGTACGGTGATTCGCTAACTTCATGTTGAAGCAGGAGGGCGAGAGCGATCTGTCCGAGAAGGGTCGTATTTTCCGCGAATTGCCTGAAGCGGGAGGAACAGCGATCGCACCGGCCCTGCAGGTGGCGACCAAGAGATTCTGCCGATGCGAACGTCTCGGCTCGAAACGACACGCGAGCGTCGTACAAAAGCGCCGCTAACTGCCGCTGTAGATCCTTGGGCAGGATGCCATGCGTGATCGGCCACGCGATATTCTTGAATTGGCGTGCCCAATCTCCCTCGGGCGCGGCACCATGGTATGCTTCGGCAAAGGCTTCGAACCGCGAACGGACCAGGCGGCGCCACGTCTCTTGCCACCCGGGCGTTCTTGCCGCGAACGTCTGCCAGTACTCATAGCCGGAGTACTCGTATCCGAACTCCGCAGCATAGACGATCCACGGTAGAGGTGTGTGCCTCGCCGGACCTTCAGCAGCACAAACTCGGACGTCTCCGATCAGAGCCGCGCGATCGTCCGCCCCGAGACCATGCTCGAGGGCGAATACGGGCCAGCCCGCCTCTCGCCGGGTTGCGGCGAGCTTGCTGAAATGATTCTCGAGACGGTGTTGCCAACCCTCCAGCCGCATTCTCTGGTCTTGCGACATCGTGCCATTTACGTGCGGGCGCGAGCGCGCACCGCTCGGTAAGGGTTTAGCGATCCGAGGTCCCCGCTTGAGACCCGGCGTCTGCTTCATACTCGCCCGAGCGCGGTGCGCCTGTCACCGGAGCCCACCGGGCGGCTTCCAACAGGATGTCTGTCAGAATGGGGAGAAGGAACGCCTCGGTCTTCCCCGATCCATGGCTTCCTTGACCTGCTCGAACGTCTGGCTCGGGATCAGTTGCATGGGACGGTTGGTCCGGCGGTGGAATCAATCATGACGGGAAGGTCCCGGCCGGCGGGCCGGGGACCCCGAAGAAGGGGACTGCGCACGTAAGGAAACAATAGTAGCAAAAAAGCCGCTCCCCCGCACCCCTACGGGAAGTGAGATTGTTGGAATGTCTCCGTTCCGCCCGGAGGGCTGAACTCTCGCGCTTCTTTGCCCAGTGGCCTTTTCCCTTCCATATCGATCACGCGCCGCTACTTTCGGCGCCGCGAAGCGGGATGCATGGTCGATTCAGCCGATCAACAAATGACCACTACGAATTCGCTTCGGAGGGGCGGCCGTGCCGAGGGCGCCGTCCGTTCACCCAGGCCGCAGCTATCCCGAGAACGCCGGTGTCCTCTCATCGAAGAGCGACAATTTATCCACGCCACGCGGGATACCGGATACCGTAGCACGGAGGCCGCTGTCGCCGAACTCGTCGACAATGCGCTCGAGGCGGGGGCACGACGCATCGCGGTTGCGGTCGAGCGCGAGGAGGACCGGAGCGGACTTCGGCTGCAAGTGCTTGATGACGGCTGTGGGATGGACGTGGAGCGTCTCGCCCACGCGCTTCGCTTCGGCGGAAGCGAGCGATTCGACAGCCGAACGAGCCTGGGACGCTTCGGAATGGGCCTGCCCAACAGCTCGGTCAGCCAGGCCCGGCGCGTCGACGTGTTCTCATGGCAGCGCCGCGGCGCGGTCCGCCACGCCTACCTGGACGTTGATGAAATCGCCACCACGGGCACGGGCCTACCCCTGCCCCGCGACGCCGCACTCCCGCCCTCGGTGAAGGTCCGGTCCCGGAGCGGCACCCTCGTGGTGTGGACCCGGTGTGACCGGGTCGTGTTCCGGCGGGCGTCCACGGTCGCCAGCCGGCTCAGGGAGGCCTTCGCACGCTGGTACCGGTATGCGATCTGGTCCGGTGTGGAACTCTTGGTGAACGGGGAGACGGTGCACGCCCGGGACCCCCTCTACAGCCACCCCTCCTGCCCGTACCCGCATTCGCAGGCCTACGGCCGCACCCTGGAGTACCCGATCCACGTCCCCGGGACCGAGCGAACCTCAACGGTACGCATCCGCTTCGTCGAGATCCCGGTGGAGGCGTGGGCCGAGAGGAGTGTAGAGGAGAAACGGGCAGCGGGGATCATCGGCGGCCCGACGGTTTCCGTCGTACGCGCCGGCCGCGAGATTGACGCCGGCTGGTACCTGATGGGCGGCAAACGCCGCGAGAACTATGACGACTGGTGGCGCTGCGAGGTACGCTTCGAGCCCGACCTGGATGAACTCTTCGGAGTCACTCACAGCAAGCAGGGCGTCTCCCCAACTCCACTGCTTCGGGCTATCTTGTCTCCCGACCTTGAACCCATAGCCCGGACGCTGAACGCCCGGGTCAGGAAGCGGTTCGCCGCGGCGAAGACCCCACCGCCGACGCTCGCGGCGCGGCGTGCGACGGCGCGGGACCCGTTCCTGCCGCACCCCCGGACCGGGGATTCCCCGGACCATGGTTTCGGCTACCGGATCGCGGCGCGCGCACTCGGCACCGACGAGTTCTTTCGGCCCGAGCGGAGCGGCGACGTTTTGGCGGTAACCATCAACACCGATCACCCCTTCTTCGAGCGGGTGTACGCGCCCAGTTGCGCGTCTCCCGACGCTACCCACCGCTTCGGCCTGGAGGCCACGTTGCTGGCCGCAGCCCGGGCGTTGCTCGACCTCGAGCCCGCGAGAGCCGGCGCTGTCGCCGACGGGTACCGGACCTCGTGGAGCGACGCGCTTGCTGCCTTTCTCACCTGATGACCGATCCCCAGAAGACGATGTCCTGGCTGATGCTGCGGCCCAGGGCGCTCGAGGATACCCTTGGCCGCCGCGCGGTCTGCGCGTGCGTCCAGGCGCTGGAAAGTGCATCCACGGCTGCGGCGGTCGCGGCCGTACGGGAACGACTGACCTCCGAACTGGAAACCGACGATCCGAGCCTCGGCCTGCACACCCGGATCGCGATCGGGGTGCTTTGCGACCTCAAAGCCCAGGGCTGGACCTTCCAGTTGCAGGATGGCCACATCGCCGCCGCTCCTCCACCCGTCGAGTCTGGCCCGGCCGACGCACAGAAGGCCCGGGTGCGAGAGGGTCACCGGATCGAGCGCGACGTACAACTCGCGCAGCGGGCGACCGCCAGCTTCCTCCAGAGCATGGAGCGGAAGCGCCGGGGCCCCCGCGGCGACTGGGTGTCGATTTTCTCCCTGATGCGCGACGGTGCCGCACTCGAACGGGCCATCGCGTGCGCGAGTGCCTGCCCTGCCGGCACGCAGCGCGACTCGGCATTGGCCGCACTCATCCAGCCCTACGTTCAGGTGGTGCGGCGTGGAGAACCGTGTGTCCACACGGGGCTGGATCTCAGCCACATATGGCGTTATTTCCGGCACACCTGGACCACCACGTACCAGAGCACGCCCGGTCGGCATCTGGCGTTCCTGGTCCGGGACGCCGCCGCACCGCATCACCCCGTGATCGGCATCGCGGCGCTCGGCAGTTCGATCGTGCAACTGGGCGTGCGGGACGAGTGGATCGGTTGGGCCCCGGACGCGTTTCTGCGCCGCATCTCCGAGGAACTGGATGACTCCTGGGCTGCGTGGCTCGACGAGTCTCTCCGGGCGCTGATCGGCGAAATCCTGATCGAAGACTTCGTTGACGAGGGTCTCCTGGCGCTGGAAGACCTGGTGCACCCCCGGCACGAGACGATCGAAGCCCTGAGAGAAGCGGGTGTAGAGGCGCGGCGCGTGCACCGGCTCTTCCCGCAGCGCGACCGTCACAAGCGCCAGGCGGTGGGGGAATCCGTCGACTGGGAAGCCCGGGCGCGGACCCGCCTGTTCCGGTCGAAACGGGCGCTGGCGCTCGCCGACCTCCTGGAGATCCGGGCGGACCTCCATGACCTGGGCTTCGCCGAGCCGTCGGCCGAGGCCCTGCGCGCGACTCTCGCCTCCGGCCAGGGACGGAGGGCGATCAAAGGAGTGCTCCGGCGCATGAAGGCGCGTCAGGTCGGTGTGGGGATGATGGACCTGACCGTCTGTGGCGCGATCGCCCCGTATAATGCGATTCTCGGTGGCAAGCTCGTCGCCCTCATGATGGCGAGTTCGGAGGTCGTCGCGGCCTACCGCCGGGCGTATCGCGCCAGCGAGAGCGTCATCGCCTCCTCGATCGCCGGGCGGCCGGTGGTGCGCGAGCCGAACTTGGTGTTGCTGGGCACCACGAGCCTGTACGGAGTGGCGTCGAGCCAGTACAACCGCATCCGGATGCCGGCAACCGTTGCCGGGGGCCGGCAGGGGACTGAACTGCGCTACCACCGAGTGGGCCGGACGGCAGGATTCGGGTCCTACCACTTCTCCCAGGAGACCGTCGAAGTGATGGATCTCCTGCTGGCGAAGACCAGCAAGGGGCGGGAGGTGAACAGCATCTTTGGGGAGGGCGTCAACCCGAAGCTCCGGAAGGTGCGCGCGGCGCTTACCGTTGCCGGCTTCCCGGCAGACCTGCTGGTCCAGCACGGGCAGTCCCGGCTCGTCTACATGGTCCCGCTCGCCGAGAATTTCCGTGAGGTACTAGTGGGGCGCGACCGAGAGCCGCGCTACCTGCTGCCGCAGTCGGCGGAGGTCGCCCCTCGGATTGCGGAGTTCTGGCGCTGCCGATGGCTGTCCTCGCGAGTCCTCCAGGAGCAGGTGCGAAACGAGGTGGGGCGGCACATTCTGAGTTATCCGGTACGACATGGTGCGCAGGTCCACGTACCGGGGGAAGAGGACGAGGACCTGTTCGCGGAAGCCGCGGCGCCGTAGACCGCGCTGGGCACGTACTCCGGGTCATCAGCGACGGCGGGGCTACGGGGTACCCGGCACGGCCGGTTCGGGTGGTACGTGAACAGCGCCGAAACCGCGGCCGACTACCCCGCGTTGGATGGCGCCGCCAGCGCGGGGTCCCCCCATTCCGGGTCTGCCCCGCGTCGCTTTTCACCCCAACAAAGACGGGCCGCTCCGCCCCGCTGAGCGCGGTCCGCCGGCCCGGCTCCGCCGCCTAGAGTCGAGCCTCTCCGCGCGCTAGGCCACGGAACACAATCTCCTCGCCCGCTACGACGCCCTCATCCGCCTGCTGGAGGCGCGGTTGATCGACGGGCGGAGGCCGTTCGCCGATTCTGCCCTCACCGAGCTTCGCTCCAGGACATACGCCGCGGCCGGCGTGCCGTGGACGTTTCTGAACGAGATCAGATCCCTGCCACGGCGGGTCACGTCGGGAATTCCTCCGGCGTGCTTCAGGATTCCGGCCTGTCAAAGAGACCAGAGCGGAGCTTGGTGCTGAGATCGTCGAGGCCCGCGCGTGCGGCAAGCCTCTCGGCTCGCTGCAAGGTTTCCGCGTTGAGCTCGGCCCACCCTCGCGTCCTTGTCTGTGCATAGAGGGTTCCACTCGGACCGCTCCGGACTGGCGGACCGCCGAACTGGTCCGCGGTAAGATCGACGTCAAGGTCGCCACCGGCCCGCACTCCACCAGGGAAGCGGTTGAACCAATGGGACTCCCCTTCGACACGCGTGCTTACGAGTTCGCCTCCTTCTCTGAGGTAGGTCAGCGCGGCGACTACGGCACAGTGTCCGGTGCTCGGCGGAGACGGAGCGCTTCCCGAAACCGCTGTGTCGGGCCCGAACGCCGGCTCCAGCGTCCTGCGGAACTCTGTCAGTCGTTGAAGCAGCTCGGTAGCGTCATCATGGGTTGTCATACGGGTTTCTTCCCAATAATTCGGAGGAGGGCAAGCAGCGCCAATGCCTGGACAAGGGCGGCCGCAGCCTTTAACGGCAGATGCCACTCGAGTGGCCACAGGCCCGGCGTTCCCGGCGATCCGGCGGTCGGCGCAACCGGGGCAGGCACCCCGAGCACGAACGCTGCGGCGGCAAACACCAGCACGAGGAACAGGACAACCGGCCAGAACCACTTTTGTTCCCTTACAGCGAGCACGAAATTCAGGCGAGCGCTCTGCACGTCCTTCACCGTCGCGCTCTCCGCCGGCCGCACATCCACTCTTACGAAGCTGTAGCTGTCGTCTGCATAGCGCTTGACCGCGAGAGGAACCACGAAATCGTCGGCCCTCGCCTCCACAGGCACGGGGCCGCTGGTGAGCAGTTGCAGGTTGTCTCCTACTTCCGTGTGGATTTCCACCCGGGAAGGGAGGGCTGAAACCGCACCATGCGCTGGCGATTCGGGGAGACCGCTTGACTCAGACTCGGCGCTCGCCTTGTCGTAGTAGTTGATACGAAGGTTGTAGAGGTTCTCTCCGATTTCTGTGTGAACCTCCACCCGGGAGGGTAGGACCATATCCGCGCTATCAGGAGCCGGCGAGCCGGGGAGATTAGGAGTTGCGGGGTGCGCTTCGTCGTAGTAGCTGATGCGCAGTTGATATGCAACGTTTTTCTGTACAACCTGGCGCTCCAGCCCGCGACGGATCGAAACGCTCGCCTGGGGACCCGCCTCCTGTTGAAGCTCGGTCCGAAAGAACACTACCCTGCGGTCACTCCGGTTCTTGAACTGGGTGGTTTGTGCTAACGTCGCGGTCGCGTCTTTCCAAGCTTGGTCACGTTCCACCAACCCTTTCTTCTTCTCACAAAGCCTGATTCCTTTCAATACGAAAGTTCCGACCACCTTCTCGCCGTCGAGTCGCGGACCAGCGTTTCCCACCGCCGTGGCAATTCGCGCCGAGACATCATCGACACTCTCCGGCACAGCCGCGAAGAAGTCGTGCCACTGCACGCGGAGATAAAGCCGCCCGTCGCGCTTCCACGTGTGGTAGAGTGACCCCTTGCGCAGAGGATGGTACCGCAGGGGGGGACCGCGGTCGACGAACACGAAAACGACCTCCGTCACTCGCTGCAGGCGCCCCACCACGTTCCAGAGCGACAGACGCTGCGGACGCAGTTGCGGCTTCTTACCCCCGGTCCAAATGCCGCTCTCTACGTGCTCCTGCTGGTAACGGTGCACGGTCGTCGCGCCCTGCGGTGCAGCCAGGACGTTCAGCACGTTGATTTCGTAGAGCGGTCGGGATGCCGAATTGAAAAGATAGAGAATCTCTTGACTGGCCGAGCCCATCTGTCACCTCCGTGAAGGATCCTCCAATCTGATTCCATCAGCCCGCGCCGGTCCATGCGTCAGGCTCAAAATTATATCGGCAGCGTCGGTCAGCGTCTCCGCGCGCCACACCCCGGCGGAAGGCGAATAGGAGCCTTCTGGTGGGAGCGACGCCTGCTCATACGCCCAACTCCGCGCCGCGATCAAGACACAGCGCAATCCGAGTTCGAGCGCCGGATTGATGTCCGAGCGTACGCTGTTCCCCACCGACCACGTGCGCTCAGGAACCGCGCTCACCTCTTCCAGCAGCGCACGCCAAGTACCGACCGTCTTCTGCGCCACTACGTGAACGTGGTCAAAACGGCCGGAGAGACCGGAACCCTGTATCCGCGCCCACTGCACATCCGGATCACCTGCGGTGAAAAGAATGAGGCGGAAGCTTCCCTCCAACCGCTCCAGCGCCGCTTCGGCGTCCGGGCGGAGTTCGGGAGTGGAATCGAAGACCCACGTCGCGAAGGTACGCGCTTGCACCACACCGGCAGGATCGGGCTCACGGCTCCGGCTCGAGCACAAGGCTCTGTACGTCGCCTCCATGGACGAGGGAAACCGTTCGCGCGAGAATCCGAGCCGCGCCACATTCGCGAGGTCGATCTCCGTGTAGGCGGACACAGCGGCACCCGGGTCGTGACCCAGTTCCGCCAGCCACGCGAAGAACCGCGCCTTCGCCTCATCGTACAGTTCCTGTGTCCTCCACAGCGTATCGTCCGCGTCGAAGACGATCACTGGAGACGTAGCCTCATGTCCCTCGAACTGTCGCATTCAGGCAAAATCTGAACGACTTTGAAACGGCGGACCTCGGGAATCTGAAGTTATACGCGGTCACCCTGTCTCTGCTAGACATACCCCGACGGAGTCATTGGCGGCGCATAGGCCGCCCTGGGTGACTGTCGCCTCGTTGTGAAGCGCGCAACCCTATAGATGCAGCTTTCGGGATAATTGTAACGAGACGGCGGCTGGCGCACGCCATGCGCACCATTTAAACCCAAATCCTGCATGGGGGAGTCGCGACGGCACTTGCGAGACCTCCATCCGCAGATTGGCGGCACCCTATCCCCCGCTCTGCTGCTTTCGCAGGCATTGCTGACGCAAAGCGAGCGGCAGACTCCGGCTTCTCCTCGATTTGAGGAAGGCTCCGCCCGCGCCGACTACGAAGCCGGCGCCGTGGAGGCGCGAGGCCGGTCTGCGCTTACATCACCGGGGCGAGCACGCGGTTCCCCTGCAGACTTCGCATCGCCCCACGCAGCACGTCCGCGAGCGGCTCGCCCCGCGTGAGCTGGACCGACCAGCGCCGCGCGTGCCTCACCAGCTTCGCCGGCATCCGAAAGAGCCACGCCCGCAGCCGCTTCGGCTGGGCACTCGTCCACGCGGACGGAAGGGCGGAGGTCCGCAGCACGTGCGTCAGCTCGTACGCGAGTGCGCCCAGCGCCCACAGCAGGGCGTTGCCGCCCAGGTCGTCCACCGCCGTGCGACCCACCGACAGCTGCGTCAGCTCCTCGATCCGGTGCTCCACCACCGCCCCCGCGTTGTACAGCGCCCACGCCTCGTACGCGTCGATCCCCTCCACGTTCGTCAGCATGGTGGCGCGCTTGACCACTTCGTAGGCGCCCAGGTCCAACTCCCCTTTGCCCGCGCCGATCTCCTCGCGCTCCTCCACGCTCAGGAGCCGATATCCCCAGCTCTGCCCCTCCGAGCTCCAGAGATGCTTGCAATCTTCCTCCGCCGATTGCACGAACTCTCCCTTGCGCGCCCGCACCGCCTTCGACTCCGGCACCTTCAGCACGAACTTCACCCCCAGCCCGTCCAGCACCCGCGCCGTCGCCTGCGCATAGAAGCCCTTGTCCAGGCGGACCGTGATCTCTTCCACCCCCGCCGCGCGAAGCCACTCCACCAACTCCCGGATCCACTCCGTCGCCCCGGCCGCACAATGCGAGTCCCCGGCTCTCCACCGTACCCCCAGGCAGTCGCCCGTCGAGAGGAACGCCACCAGCGGATGATGCGAGGGCCGACCCCGTTTCTTCGGGTTGTAGCCCACCTCCGCTCCCGCCTGCTTCGTCCCGTACCGCAGCACCACCGTCGCGTCCAGGATCAGCATCACCGCCTTCGGAACCGCCTTCCCCCAACGCGCCAGCACCACCTTCCGCAATGCCTCCTCCACGCTCTCGCGCTTCAGCTTCGCGTTGCGCCGCAGCCACCGCCCGAACGTCGTCGGGTGCGGGATCTCCTCCCACCCGAACAACTCGCCGACTCCCCGCGCCTTCAGCCACGCCAGGTGATCCATGTGGCTGCCGCCGTACATCAGCAGCGCACTCCACATCTCCACCATCAGCGACATCCGATACTCCTCCTGCCCACCCACCTCCCTCGCGTCCAGCCAACGCCCCAGCTCCAGTGCGTCGAACAACCCCCGCAACTGCAACAATCCGGCGCCATCCGTCAGCTGGGTCGCTCCCTCCCTCAACTCCACTCCCGACCGATCGCCTTGCACGTGAGGCCGCGCCTGGATACGTTCCATTTCGCACCGCCTGGGTGTTGTAGATGGTGAGGATACTTCTTGGCCGAAGTCCTTTCCATTCTACTACATCCAGGCGGTGTTCGCTTTGTTCACCGCTGGATCTGGGTTAAAACAAGATTTTGCTTGCAGTATCAGCTCCGCGCATCAACGATGTTCTTCGCGGCGACGGTCCGCGTGATGCAGCCCATTACGAAACGCTCTCCAGAAAGATGTGCTGATGGTCAAGTCGTCGACATTCCTCATTGTTTCGACCTGCAAGGAAGATCGTTATCGGGACAATCTGCTTGCCGTCCTCGCCCTGCCTCCCGGGACGCACGTTCAGTATCGATACAGCAGGGACCTGGTAATGTCCACCGATGCTTCCGACGACTTCCCGGGAAGAGGGACTCTGTTCCCCGCCGCGGCCAAGCGAGGTGAGGCGATCCGAGGAGCACCGGTGCTCCTCGGCTACCTTGCCGATACGGAACCTGTCTGCGTCGTGCCTGTCCGGTTCGGACAGATCGCGGACTATTGCTGGTACGGCAGCCACGTGGTGCTTCAGCTCACGTTGCGAGAGTTCGCATACGCGGAGAACCTCGACGCATTCACCGCGGCTCTTCGAGCATCTGCCAACCTCCCGGAGACGCAAGGATTCAACTCAGAGGACATCCAACTCGTGCATCAGATTCCTTCCCTTGATCACGTACGGCGTACCACCGACAAAACCGAGTGGGAGCAAATCGCGACGCAGCTCTCTGGCAAGCCCGAGTTCACGGACATACTTGCCTACTGCCTGGTCGCCGAAATCGCGGATGAGGGCGGTGACTGGAGCTTCCCGTGGCCGATGCGCGCCACGCCGGGCGCTCCACGCATTCTCGAACCCGATGAGCACGGCCGCTACCGTATGAGTCCGGGGCGTTTCCACGAAGTCCGCGTCTACCACTTCACGCCGCCTGGATCGCGGGCGCCCCAGCCCTCCCGCCGCGGGGACCTTCTGTTTGAGACCCAGGATCCACTGCTGGACATCCTGAGCGCGGCCTCTCAGCCTATCGATTCACCGTATGACGTGAAACGTTTCCGGTTCCGGACACCTCTGTCCCACCGGACCGAGTACGCGCGAATCACCATTACCCAAACTCTCATGTCTTCACCGTCGGCAGAGCGTCGTTCCCGAGATGATCGGAAGCCGGATGCCGCGGACGGTCGTGGCGACGCGCGTCCCGATGCAGTGGATGCCGAAGTCAAGCCACAGCGCCGCCTGTCCTTCGACCTGAACCTCGTGGTTCGCGGCGCAAAGCTGCGGGTGGCGTTCACCGGACTCTTGGCAGGCCTGCTCCTTTCGGTGCCATCGATCATGGCTGTTCAGACTGCAGCGAACCTCACACAGCGCGACGTATCTGACATTCGGCTCGCTGCCATCGCCTTTGTCGGTATGTTGGCTGGCATGTTTGCAGCCTTCGGACTCAAGAAACCGCTCTGACCCGCGGCAGCCGAGCCGGGTAGCAATCGGAGCAGTAACCCACGACCCGGTCGGTGAACTGCCGGCGATCGCCACGGGCTCGCCCTTCGAGTTCCCCACACATACGCTATACGCTGCGGCGGGCCCGGCGCGAGGTCGGCACGCAGCGCCCCCCATACCAATAGGGGGAGAGGGCGGCGCTCTCCCCGGGAACGCGGTGATCGCCTCGGAGCGCCCGCCGGATAGGTATGCCGACGCTCCTCTCCTGTTGCACCTAATATAATAAGGCCGGGCCCGCAGCAACGCGGGCCCGTCTTCGTGTTGCGCCTCCTCCTCCATGCGTTTCCCCGCCCGCGGGCGGGACTGCGGCGCGCCCCGAGCCAAGCCGCCGGCCAGAGAACGGGATTGCCGAGCTTCGCGCGCTGCGCGTGCAGACCTACGTGGCCGCGCGCGTGGCGCTCACCGCCCCGGCCGAGACCCGCCAGCATCTCCCCCCTGCACTTGTAGTCCCGAACAGGCCCCGGCAACGCGGGCCCGACTTCGTCTTCCCAGCGGACGCCTCCGCCCTGCGCCGGACACGCCCCCCCCGCGGGCGGGGGGGGCGCCCCAGCCGCGCCGGTGGAGAAGGGAACCCGCGATCTCCCCCCAGGCTCCGTGCCGCCAAGTCGGAGTGGCTCCCCGTCGAGCTACCCTGTCCATGCAATTCGACCTGTACTGCTACTCCTCCCGAAAAGCCCGCAGCCTCACTCCACCGTAATGCTCTTCGCCAAGTTGCGCCGGGAACTGATGCCGCTGCCCGAACTTGTCCACGAGGCTCGGGACCGAGGTGATGATGACTCGCATACGGCGTTGAGTGCCGCCGGGTTGGTTGCGGATTCTTGTGGGAGAAGATCGCGGGCGAAGACTGGGTGGCCGCACGTTCTGCCTGATACTGGCCATTGTCGTTCAGGAAAATGTGGGAGGGGCGCCGATCGATTCGGCGCCCCCCGCGGTTTGTGCGCCTGCGATTAACCCTTTGGAGAAAAAGAGTGGGTGTGTTGGTGGCTGCTGGGGGTTCGCCCTCGGCAACCTTGAGTTTTCCTGACCGAGGAGAGTTCATGCGTATTGAAGGGCAGTTCCCGGAATTCAGTTGGTCGCACTCGCGAGATCGGACTCTGGCAGAGTGCACGCGCGCCTATTACTGGCGTTACTACGGGAGTCACCGAGGCTGGCAACCGGACGCCGAGAACGAGGTGCGGCTCGCATACGCCCTCAAGCAGCTCACGTCGTTCCCGATGCTGGTGGGCGGCGCTGTGCATGCCTGCGCACGTGACTGCGCGAATGCCGTACGCCGCGGGAAGCGCCGGCCGCCGTTCGAGGCGATGCTTGCGCGTGTGTCCGACGCTCTCAACCGCGCGGTTATCGGCTCGCATCATCGCGGGTTGTTTCAGCGCGATCCGAAGCGGGTGGTGATGCTGCACGACGCCTGGTACTCCAGGTCGGGCAGCGGTGCAGATCTCGTCACTGCGGTCGCCAAAGCACGCATCTGTCTCCGGAACCTGGAAGCCTCCCCGGTCTGGGAGGATGTAGAGCGATGCCGTCCCGAGTGGATCACCGTGCCGAATGGTCCAGAGGCGTTTATCCACGAAGGTTGGCCGATCTACGCCGAGCCGGATCTTGTCTACCGACCCGATGAGCGGCGCGTGGTCATCGTCGACTGGAAGACGGGCGACGACACCGACGCCGAACTGCAGATTCTGCTTTACACGCTTTACTGCCGGACGGTGCTCGGCCTTCCGTTCCGCGATAAAGCGTGGTTTGGTCGCGTGGTGAATCTTGCCGCCGGCACGGACAGCACGTTCGAGATCTCGCGCTACGATGTCATCCAAACCGCGAAGAGAATTCGCGAGAGCGTGCAGACAATGCAGATGCTGCTCGCCGTTCCGGATAGGAACGAACCCCGTCCGATCACCGACTTTCCTCTGCCTGATCCAGAGCGGCGCCACAACTGTCCTTACTGTCCCTTCTACGCCCTCTGCCAGACAGAGCTCGAAACCGCGGATCTCGATGAGCGGGGGGATTCATGATCCAGAATGCTGTGCATGTTTCTCCGCTCGCGTGGTCCGGAACGAGGCAGCCTCTGTGGGGGCGCCGCTGTCACACGCCTACGCCGCTGATCTACGCGATGAGATCGAGCGGATGTATGACCCTTCCGCCGGCTCGTCTTGCACCCGTAGCGGCTCGTACGGGACCCGCGGCTGTAGCCCGAAGCCGAAGCCGTTCTGGGTGACGGGCCTGAACGTATCCTCAAAGCTCAACGACCTAGTGGCGGGCCGGTGTGAACACTCTGGTCCACTCTGGAAAGAAATCTCCGATGCCGAAATCAACTCCAATCCGTGTCGCCAACACCTCCATCCACCTCCCGGAGAACGGGCCCGCCGTGCAGCCCACCATCCGCCACAAGTGCATCGCACGATATGGTGGATTCGCCGATCTGGACGGGCTCTATGGTCATCCTCCGATCTCGCATGTGATTGACGTTACCCTCAGTCAAGACGACCTGGAGATCGGGAGCGGAGCATGGTGGGCGAAGCTGACGGCGACATTTCGACCCGAGAAATCCGATGGCGAGGAATGGGTCAGGATCGCGACCGTCCAAATCGACGAGTTCCCTGCCCGGTTCTGCTGGGATCTCAGGACCTCGTGGTTCAACTGGCTCGATTCGATGGACGGTGATCTGGCATTCGTCGGGGAACTAGCGGACGAACTGATGGAACTCGAACACTCGGTGGCGCTGATCAGTGGAAGTCTGCTCTATCTCCGTGCGGTGGACGTCCATCCCGCATTCGCTGGCCAGCAGATTGGCGCGCGACTGGTCGCACATTCGCTCTGGAGTCTGTCACGGAGCACAGGTGATGTCGCGGTGCTCCTTGCAACGCCAGTCCAGAGTGAGTTTCGCGACGGAGAGCCGGATTGCAGCGCGGCAGCGATCCGCCGGCTGGCCGACTATTACCGCCGCATGGGATTCGAGCGCTCCCGTCAGCGCGGGCGCTTCCGTGACGATGGCGCGGTGCTCATGCACGCACGGATCGGAGAGTTCACGCTGCCTTTCCGCGGCTTGGGTGATTTGGGGTTGAAAGGATAGCACCCGATGCGCTCGGCGTGTCCACGCAGCATGCGTAGCTACTGATCCAGCAGGGATCATGAAACTGCGGGAAGTCGCTGTGTGCACTGTGGTTGACGCCGTTCCGTCGAGTCGCGCAACGAGATTGACAAAGGAGTTGGCGAGGAGCATTGGGAGACGCCGCAGGCGTGGCGGAGAGCACTGCTGCGCCGTGCTATAGTGGCGTCCGGTTGGCCGAGCGCCAGGAGGTGCGACGTGGGTGCCGCTATTGTCCATCAGCGGTGGCGAGGGTGTCGGCCTGGACGCCCCCGGCTTGGGAGGCCGACCAGCTGATTTCCTCGGGCACCGACGCGGGGGTTTCGAATGTATCGGCGCACTTAGCGCGCGCGTGATCTGCAATTGTGGTGGAACGGGAGGCGGCATATACTATGTGCACGCGTCGCCCTCCGCGCTCGGCAAATATGAGAAACAGAAAAGAAGGCGCCGCCTCTCGACCATCAAAGACGGATACTAGACAGGGCATTTTCCCATCGGCTCTAGGCTGGCCGCGTTTATTCGCGGGTCGGACCGCAGCCTTCCACTTGCGGTGGAACTCTCGTTTCTTGCCGAAGGAGACTGGCAGCTTCAGTCGCTGCCCTGGCAGCGTGCGAGAGACGTGCTGTGTGGGCCGGTACCCCCGCCGAAGTGCGCGCTGGATTGCTCGAGGCACGCAGCACGGCCGTGTGCCCCGCGTGCTAGTCGAGAACGTACCAGCATCGGGTGCAGGGATCGCTAGCGCGTTGCGGCGATCCACGCGGCTGCACCCACTAGCCGCGCGATCTGCGCGGCATAGTCCGCCTTGATCGTCAGGTCCTTCCTCGTGTGGTAAGCCGGATTTTTGTCGCTCCGCTTTCCGCTTTCGGGGAAGAAGTCCTCCGTCACCCAGCATGCGGGGTAGCCGGCCGCGTGGAACATGCAGTGATCACTACGGCCCGCTCCACTTTCGTCAGGCGACGTGGTGATTTCGGTCTTGGGGAGTGTGGTGACGATCGGACGCAGATACTCAATGAGATCGGCCTGTTCCGCCGACCGGGCCGCCGCGGCCTTCGCGTCCTTGGGCTTGGTGGCGGCGTATCCCGCATGCACCTCGAACACGGCGGGAGGCTTCTGGTCATACCCGATCATGTCGAGGTGAAATGCCGCGGTCACCTGCTTGCAAAGCGCCGCCTGCGAATTGGTGTAGGTCTCGCTCCCGGCCTTGTCGATCTCCTCGGAGTTGAAGAACGCGAAGCGGACTTCGCGGTGAGGCCGCAGCTTGGAAAGCTCCACGAATGCGTGCGCGGCGGCCAGAACCGCGGCCATGCCGCTTCCGTCGTCATCCGCCCCGGGCGCCGGCCACGTCTCCGGATCGTAATCGATCTCGCAGTCGGCGGTAGAATCGAGGTGAGCGCTAATGAAGACGATGCCTTCTTTCTCCCTTCCAGCCGCCGCAGGCAACGTCGCCACCACGTTGGTGAGCGTGTCCTGCGCGAACCCGTGGCGCTCCACCTTCAACCGTCCGGGATCGACCCTTTCGAGCTCGGCGATGAGCGCATCGACCGCGAGTTGGTTCCCTTCGTGGTACACATTCCGGCTGTCGAAGCCGGCCCCGGGGGCCGTTCCCGCATACCTGGCCACGGTCGTTTCCATGAAATCAGGCCTGAAGTGGCGACGAAGCACGTCCTGCTCGTCGGTGGAGAGCGGCTCCGCGGCCGCGGCCCGAGTCAGCTCGGTGGCGCGCGGCGCGACTGTGCACCCGCGCTGAAGGAGGGTCAGCGACGGCGTACGCCTGTGCGTGTGCCCATCGAATGAGTCGGCGAAACGGAGCTTGTCGACCCGCGCATTGCCGGGTAGCGCGACCAGGAACCCCTCATGCGTCGAGGCGAGCACCCGCGACGCGGCGGGTTCGCTCGCGAACATGCTGGATGCATTACCGATGGGCTCCAGGAACCCGTGCTGTTCGTGGAGAGCGTCGCGGATCAGGAAGATTGCCGTGGTCTGGGGCTCATCGGGCGCGCCCAGCCGGTCCACCCAGAACCCCAGGTCGTCCAGCGCCGCGGTGGTGCGAGTGTCGGCGATCGCGTAAATCGTCGGCGCGCACGCACCCGGCTCGGTCGTGAGGTGA
Source organism: Longimicrobium sp. (assembly GCF_048594345.1). Classification (GTDB taxonomy): domain Bacteria; phylum Gemmatimonadota; class Gemmatimonadetes; order Longimicrobiales; family Longimicrobiaceae; genus Longimicrobium. The sequence continues at coordinate 3,880 of NZ_JBMDXM010000117.1, read as the reverse complement.
AGTGGAACCACGCGCTCGGCACGCAGCGCATACACCCAGTCGATCGTCTGCTCCAGCAGCGGAACACGAATCCGCAGGTATCGGAGCGGCCCGTCTCCCCGCAGGACCGGCAAGGCCAGTCTCGGGTGGGGTGCCGTGAGGATTCCCGCGTTCCGGACGATCTCGCGATCAGCCGCCTCGGCGCCGACGAACAGGAGCTTCACGCCGTCGACCCTGCGTTCTGCCGCCTGGGCGAGTAGGTCGCCCAGCCCATCCCGGCCCAGCACCAAAGCGTCGGCCAACTCCGGAAGCCGCTCCGCCAGGGTAGCTCGCACCTCCTCCTTCGGCACGGCGGAACTGCAGACGATGAAGCGGTCGACGCCGTTCTCCATCAGTTCCCGCAGCACGTCCGCCACGCTGGGATAGACCTCGAGCGTCGCGATGTGCTGGCCGTCCGCCGAGGTCTGCACGAACGCCAGCGTGCTGGCGAGGTCGAAGACGGCCGTGATGGAAGGTGTCGAGCTCATGGGCGGATCCGGTTGCGGAGGTGGTGAAAATCCGGGCGCGACCGTTCCTGAATCCCGGTCCCGTCCGGGAAGGTGCGGACGGGACTCCGCGGATGCCGATGCGCTCCCCATGGTACGGTGCTCAGCGGGGCGGCGCCGTGGTGACCATGCAGGTGAGTTCGCTTCCTCCGGCCGCGGCCGCGGCCGGAGCGAGGCGCACCCGGGGCTGCCTGGCTGCCCGGGGCGGGCACAGGCCGAGGGCCCGCGACTTCACAAGGTCGAACTCCGGCAGCGTCAGCGGCGGGCTCCGAGGGTCGAGAAGGTCGGCGTAGTGCTTGAAATGCACAGCCTTCTCGCCGTTCGGCCGGCATTGGGTGTGCGCGGGAACGTTCGTGCTGGAAATCCGATCCCGCTCGTTAGCAGTGACATTTACGATCAGCACCTTGATGACGCCGGAGCGGTTCGGAAATGCCTCGAACGTCTCACCGCTCAGCCGGTCGACGACCTTGAGGTGCGAGCCGGTGACGCCTTGGATCTCCCAGTTCACCGCGGTCGGAAGGCGGATGGGGCCGCTGATGGAGGGGAAGTTCCAGGCGCCGCCCAGTCGGGGGATGCCCCCGGCCTTCCCCGCTTTGAGGCGGACGCGTGTACGCACGTCGTCGGGGAGCTTGGAACCCAGGCTCAGGAGCGCTTTCGGAACCTTCCGGACTCCGAGCGGCGACGTGCCGAAGTTGAAGATCTCGGACTGCACGCCCGAGATGAACGCGCCGGTCACGTTTGTCAGGTCGAGATCCAGGCCCGAAATTCTCTTCTTTCTGAGTTTGCCGGAATTGTCAAGCAGGACCAGCCGGGGGTGATGGGGATGTCCGTCCGTGTGCGGCATCAGCACGTGCAGCGTGCCGGCTTCGGGCACCAGCAGACACATGCCGGCAAACGTGACAGTTACAGTGGGCATCGCATTTCTCCTCTCGAATGGAAGGGTTCCTAATTGCCGGCGTAGCGGAAGCCGGCCCAGGCGGCCGGGGAGCGGAGCGCCGGATCCGGCGAGCGCAGCATCTGCAGCTGTGCGTCGCGAAGTGCCTGCGGACCGTCGCCGGAGCGGCGGTACGCGCGGTGGAACTCGATCATCAGCGGCGTGGTGAGGCGGTCGTCCACCCGCCACAGGCTGCCGACCACGCCGCCGGTCCCCGCGTCCAGCAGCGCCCCCGCGAACCCCGCGAAGCCGTCGCTCCGCCCGTTGCGCGCGCGGAGCGTCTCGCACGCCGACAGGACGACCAGGTCGACGTGCTGCAGCGGCATCTCCTCCATCTCCGCTGCCGTCAGCCGGGCGGGGCCCGTGCCGCCGCGCTCCGAGGCGAGCACCAGGAACGAGCGCTCCGGCCGCTGGTCGTCGAACACGGCGTGTCCCGCGAAGTGGACCACCCGGGCGCCGGGGAGTGCCGCGGTCAATGCGCCGCGCGCGGCCCCCGAGTCGCTCAGCACGTAGTGGCGCGGATACGCTGCCGCGATCGAGTCCACCTCCGCCCGCGCCCCGGCGAGCCGCAGGAGGTCCGGCTGCATCCGCGCGTCGAACGCGGGGTCGGCCACGAGCAGGGCGGTGAGGTCGTCCGGCGGTGCGTGCGCGCGGGTGCGGACCGCGTCACGGAGGCTGCCGGCGTACCGAACCGGATGAGTCTCCATCAGGTGGCGCCGGTGCCTGGCGTCGTAGAGCGCCGAAAACGGAACCGGCGCCAGCTCTCCGTCGGCAATCAGCACCAGGGTGGTGTTCACGTCCCCGAGCCTCGACTCGATGGGCCGCACCAGCCGCTCGTACAGCGCTTCGAGTGCGTGGCGCACGGACTCTCCGTCCATTCCACGCTCGAGCGACGAGCGCAGCTCGTCAATCGCGCCGACCAGTTCCTCGCGATTCACCGTCCGCCGGAAGAGGCGGAGGTCGGTACCGGCGACGGTCCACACCAGCAGGGTGTCGCCGACCATGGCGTACGCGGCCGCTACTTCCCCGGGCCGCATCCTCCACCTTCCCTCTTCCTGTCCGACGCTGTCGCGCCCGGTCGGACCGAACGAGGTTCGCCCACGCTCCAAGTACCTGAGCGCGCCCGCGGTGTCGCGCGCCGCGAGCCTGATCATGGTGAGGCGGTCGAATACGCCTCGTGCCGCGTTCAGCAGCGACGCCCGAAACTCCGTCACCGCAATCGCGTCGCGCTCTCTGGCCAGGAGAACGGAGGCGGCGTTCAGGTCCTCCTCTGCGCCCTGCACGTTTCCCATGGCAAGACGCGCGTCGGCGCGCCCGACCCATGCCCGGAGCAGCCGGGGTGCAGTGAGCGAGCCGGCCGAGATGGCGAGAACGCTGTCGAGGGCCGCCGACGCGCGCGCGGGACTGTTTGAACGGAGGATCGCAGCGCGCGCGAGCCGCAGGTCGGCTCCAAGCCACGTCCGGCTGGGCCCGGCAGGCAGCCCGTTCACGAGCGGCTCGCTTGCGTCAACGTCGGTGCGTGCCTGCTCGAGCATGCCCGCGTCGGCGAGCAGGCGCGCACGTCCCAGGCGAGCTTCGGCGACGCGGACGGGGATCTTGAGACGCTCTGCCCGCATCACTCGCTCCCCTTGGATGCGTATTGCCGCAAGCGGGAGCCCGTCTGCCTCGGCGGTCTTCGCCGCAACTGAGAGAGTATTGAGAAGCCAGATGGAGCCATGGTTGCGGCGAAGTGCGACGAGCCCCCGCTGGGCAGTCTCGTGCGCCGCCGGCATGGCGCCGAGGTAGAACTCTGCGTCGGCGGCGACATACTGCGCTGCGTACTGCAACTCGTGCTCGCCGGCTCGGCCGAGCAGGCGAGCCCCGTCGCGCGCGGAGCCCAGCGCCGCCTCGTACCGGCCGCTGCGCAGCAGGGCCGTCGCCAGCGCCCAGCGTGATCGTCCGGCCAGGGCCGGACCCCGAAGCGTGTCGGTCTGGGAGGCAAGAGCGCGGAGCATTGGTTCGGCTGCGGCCGCCTTGCCGGTTGCGATGAGCATCGATGCGTGAAATAGCCGCGCCCAACTCTCGAGGGACGGCGAAGGCGCGTGGATCTCCAGCGTCCGGGCGAAGTGCTCGCCTGCGGCCGCGTAGTCCACGCCGTAGTAGGCCGCCTGCCCCGCCGCGTACTCCACGTGGGCTTGGGCGAGTTTGCCGGTCGCCGCCGGGTCACCCGTGCGAGCGAGGATCGCGTGGGCCGCTGCGGCGAGCGTCGCGTCACCGCCCCGCCGCACCAGCGCGTTGCCGAGCGCCTGCGCCAAGCGCAGGCGCTCGGCGGCGCGCGCGGTATCTACCCGCAGTTCCGCCTCTCCCCCCTCACCCAGCAGGTGGTCCCATCCGTAAAGCCGTGCTTACTGCGGCGCAAGCATCACGTAGGCGACGATCTCCG
>NZ_JBMDXM010000116.1:0-46538 GCF_048594345.1 Longimicrobium sp. | reverse complement strand
CTCGCGGGGGTGTAAGACTCGACTTACGAGTCCACTCGAGAGCCGCCCGTCCTTGCGCGCGCAAGGACGGGCGTCTTTATGCACGTGAACCTTGCTCCGCTATTTAGAGGAAATTATCATTGCCCTTAAGAGACTTAGCGTAAGCGATATTTAACGTTAGAGTGATGAGCCGACAGGATCCAACTCTTCCATTGGCGGTGCGGCGGGTGCTCCGCAAACTCGGTGCGGACATGCGCGATGCCCGTCGACGGAGACGAATCCCCGTGGCGGTACTCGCCGAGCGGGCACTGATCTCCCGTCCTACCCTCACCAAGGTAGAGAGGGGCGATCCAAGCGTATCGCTGGGGATCTACGCGACTGTTCTGTTTGTGCTGGGGTTCGCCAGCCGCCTTGGCGACCTGGCTGCCGTGGAGGCCGATGCGGTCGGTCTTGCGCTCGAGGAGGAGCATCTTCCGCAGCGAGTGAGACTGCCACGCGCACGCGGAAAGAACTCGACGTGAGCGCGCCTGCCGCGTACGTGCATGTGGACCTCGATGGCGTCCCACACCGGGTTGGGCGTCTGTGGGTGCGTGCGTCGAAGGGGCGCGAGACCGCGACGTTCGAGTACGATCCGGAGTGGCTGGCGGCGCCGAGCCGGTATTCTCTGCAGCCCGCCACCATGCCCGTAGGTCCCGGACCGTTCCATACCGCGGCAGGGCAATCGCTGTTCGGTCCCATGGGTGACTCGGCGCCGGACCGGTGGGGGCGAACGCTCCTCGCGCGTGCGGAGCGCATGCGCGCATTGGAAGAGGGCCGGCAGCGGCGCACGTTGCGGGAGATCGATTTCCTGCTGGGCGTAAGTGATTTTGGGCGGGTAGGCGCGCTGCGCTTCACGGCGGAACCGGACGGTCCCTTTCTGGCCGAGGGCGGGCGGCACGGCGTTCCACCGCTGGTGGAGTTGCCGCGCCTGCTCTCCGCAACCGATCACGTGCTGGACGATTCCGAAACGGCTGCCGACCTGCGTCTTCTGCTGGCCCCGGGATCGTCGCTCGGTGGCGCACGGCCCAAGGCGTCGGTACTGGATCGCGACGGAACACTACTTATCGCAAAGTTCCCGGCCAGGAGCGATGCGCACGACGTAGTGCGCTGGGAGGCGGTTGCTCTTGGCCTGGCATCCCGCGCCGGGATTGAAGTTCCGGAGTGGCGTCTGGAGGTGGTGCTGGATCGCACCGTGCTTCTGGTGCGCCGGTTCGATCGGCAGGGAGAGGTCCGCGTTCCCTTCCTTTCGGCGATGAGCATGCTCTCGGCGTCGGATCGCGAGACGCGCAGCTATCTGGAAATCGCCGAGGCGCTGCAGCAGCATGGAGCGCGTACCCGGACCGATCTGTGTCATCTCTGGCGCCGCATCATCTTCACGGTGCTGATCTCGAACACGGATGATCACCTGCGGAACCACGGCTTCCTTTACCTTGGTGAGCAGGGCTGGGCGCTCTCCCCCGCGTACGACCTGAACCCTGTGCCGGGGCATGTGAATGACCGACTGCTCTCTACCGCGATCGGCATGGATGACGATCGGTCCGCATCGCTCGACCTAGCCCTTGAAGTAGCCCCGGACTTTGGTCTCAAGGCAGCGGAGGCGCGACAGATCGTGCACGAGGTCGCGGACGTCGTTGCTGGCTGGCGGAAGGCTGCGGAGCATCTTGGTTTGCCCGCCACCGAAATCGATGGAATGGAGTCCGCCTTCCAGCACCGCGATCTGGAGCAGGCGCAGACTTTCTGAACGATTCGTGACGCTCACGCACTCACGCACTCACGCACTTTGTCCTTCACCACCCTTTCCGCCCCGGCCGAAGCGCAGATCCGCGAAAAGGCGTCCGTCTTCCTGGCGTACGCGGCGCCCGTGACGTCGGAGGCGGAGGCGCGCGCGGTGCTGGCAGAGCGCGAGCGGCTGCACTGGGACGCGACCCACAACTGCTCGGCGTGGGTCATCCGCGGCGGCGTGCGGCGCGCCAACGACGCGGGGGAGCCGTCCGGGAGCGCCGGTGCGCCGATCCTGGCGGCCATCGAGGGGGCGGGGATCACGGACTGCATCGTCATCGTCACCCGCTGGTACGGGGGAACCAAGCTGGGCGTGGGCGGCCTGGTGCGGGCGTACGGCGACGCGGCGGCGCGGGCGCTGGAGGCGGCGCCGCGGCGCACCGGCGTGGAGGCGGCGCGGATCTCCATCCAGTATCCCTACGCCCACACGGCCGCGGTGATGCGGGCCATGGAGCGGGCCGGGGCGGAGGAGATGGAGCACGGGTATGCGCCGTCGGGCGACGCGGGGATCGTGGAATTCAGCGTGCCGGCGGGGATGGTGGACGCGCTGGCGGACGAGCTGCGGGAAGGGACGGCGGGAGCGGTGGCGCCGGAGCGGACCGGCGATCGCGTACTCTATCGGAACGCGGATTCCTGATCGGCGTATTCCTACGCAGCCACGCCGCGGGCCCCCGTCCGCGTGCCGACCACCAATCCCCCCGGCCGTTCTCCCGCGGCCGGTCCGCACCGCCGGAAGTCCTGAAGGAGACACACGGATGGATGGAGCCGTGCTCGCCGATCCCATCATGGAAACGCTGAGAAAACGCCACCCGGCGTACAGCGAGACCGCGTACCTCTTCATCCTTGCCGCACTGCACTTTACCATCGAACGCGTGGGCGAGTCGCGCCACATCACCGGCCCCGAGCTGGCCGAGGGGTGCCGCGACCTGGCGATCGAGCGATTTGGGCTGATGGCTCGCTCCGTCCTGGAGTACTGGGGGATCCGCAGCACCCGCGACCTGGGGCAGATCGTATTCGCGCTGGTGGAGTGCGGGGTGCTGGTCAAGCAGGACGGCGACTGCATGAACGACTTTGAAGGCGTGTTCTGCTTTGAGCAGGTGTTCGAGGCCAACTACCCCTGGTGCAGCGCCCGCCAGCCCAGCTGACCCAACCCCCCGGCCGGCCCGATCTTTCCCGCGATCCCGTTGACTTTGCGCCGTTGTGGCGCGTACTTGGAACAGGCCTTGCGGCGATTTTCCATCGTCCGCGTGTTGGGGGGTGCGTGCGCGCCCGGTGAAGGAAACTTCAGGGTGGGGAGGGAGTCATGCCGGACGAGCGTGAGTTTCCGCAGTGCAAGAAGTGCAACGAGGGCATTCTGGTTCCGCTCTCGGACTACGGCCGCGAGGGGGCGCCCATCACCTACAAGGCGTGGGTGTGCACCAACCCCGACTGCGGCTTCAACATCCGCATCGACAACGGCGAGATCAGCTTTGGCCGCACCATCGGCCAGAGCTTCAAGTGACCGCCGGTTCCCCGGGATGAATGCCCACGGCGCCCCGCGCGCCGTGGGCATTCGATCATCCGCCTTCCGTCCATCCCCATGACCTCGTCCGATCCCGCCTTCTTTGCCCCCGCGCGCGTGCCCGTGCTCACCGCGGCCGAGATGCGCGCGTGGGACGAGCAGGCGATCAACGCGTATGGCGTCCCCGAGCGGGTGCTGATGGAGTCAGCCGGGCGCGCGGTGGCGGCGACCGTGCAGCGGCTGTATCCCAGCGGGCGCGTGGTCGCGGTCACGGGGAGCGGCAACAACGGCGGGGACGCGGTGATCGCCGCGCGCACGCTGTGGATGTGGGGGCGCGACGTGGACGTGGTGCACGTGGGCAAGAGCCCCATCGACGCAACGCTGCTGCACGGGTGGGAGCTGTACACGGCGCAGGCGTCGACGGCGCTCTCCGGCGCGGCGGTGATCCTGGACGGACTGCTGGGCACCGGCGCGTCCGGCGCACCCACCGGCGCCTACGCGGACGCCATCGCCGCCATGAACGCCTCCGGCTGCCCGATCGTGGCGCTGGACGGGCCTTCCGGCGTGGAGCTGACGACCGGGGCGATGCCGGGGGATGCGGTCCGGGCGGACGTGACGGTCACCTTCGGCGCGCCCAAGCGGGGGCTGCTGCTCTTTCCCGGACGTGGGCGGGCGGGGCGGATCGTCGCGGTGGAGATCGGATTCCCGCGGCTGGCGGAGGACGGCGCGTCCGCGCGGCTGATCACGCCGGCGTGGGCGCACGCCGTCCTGCCCCCCGTCCCGCCGAACGCGCACAAGGGGACGATGGGAAAGGTCTCCATCGTCGCCGGGCGGCGGGGGATGGCGGGCGCGGCGGTGCTGGCGGGGCTGGGCGCGCTGCGGGCGGGCGCCGGGATGGCGGCGCTGGTGTCGCCCGCCGCCAACCGCGAGATCCTGCAGACGTCGCTCCCCGAGGCGCTCTTCATCGATCGCGACGTCCTGGAAGCGGACTTTCTCGCCGGGTCCAAGGCCGCCGTCGCCGGGCCGGGAATGGGGACGGACGCCGAGGCGCTGGAGGTGCTGCGCGTCATCGCGAAGGAGAGTGACATCCCGCTGGTGCTGGATGCGGACGCGGTCACGCTTCTCGCGGCCCATCCAGATCTCCGCGACGCAATCGGCGACCGCGCGCTGGTGCTGACGCCGCACCCCGGCGAGATGAGCCGGCTGCTGAGGATTCCGATCGACCAGGTCACCGCCGATCCGTTCGCCGCGGCGACAAAGGCGGCGGAGGACTTCGCCTGCACCGTGCTGCTGAAGGGCACGCCCTCCCTGGTGGCCACGCGCGGGCGGGAGACGCTGGTGAGCGTGGCCGGCCACTCCGGCCTGGCCACCGGCGGGAACGGCGACGTGCTTTCCGGCGTGATCGGCGCCTTTCTGGCGCGCGGTATGGAGCCGTGGGACGCCACCGGCGCGGCGCTCTGGTTCGCGGGACGCGCGGCGGAGCTGGCGGGGCGGGGGAGGGGCCTGCTTCCTACCGACGTGGCGGACGCGCTCCCGGCCGCGCTGCTGGAGGAGCCGGCGCGGGAGAGTGCGCTGGGGCTGCCCGGCATCGTCCTGGACCTGCCGCCGGCGCGGTGATCTACGTTCGGTTCGTGGGGCCCCGGGAACTTGCCGGCATTCCGGTATTTTCCGCGGCCTCATAGGGGTGCGGAGCGGGCTCGCGTGTCCGTTCTTCTGGATGCCCGGCGCGGCCCTCTCCCAGGCCGCTTGGCCGTAAAGGCGTCCGCTCCGCTGGCCAGGAGGCTGTATGCGTAAGCTGAAGCTGCAGGTGGAGGAACTGGTGGTCGACTCGTTCGAAGCGGTCGACAGCAGGCGAACGGCAGGTGGAACGGTTGGCGGGTATGAAAGCCTCGCTCCCACGGACGATCCGGGGTGCGAGACCATCCCCTCCAACGCGTACCAATGCTCCAGGTACTGCAGTGGGCCCAGCCAGTGGCAGACCTGCGACGGTCCCACCTGCAACTCGCCGGACTGTATCGATACGATGTGATCCGGTTCGCGAACTGCATGTCTGGACGGTGAGGGGCGGCTCTGCGACGACTGTCGCGGAGCCGTTCTCCCATCCATCCAGTTTTCCTGGGTCTCAACCGGCACGCGCCCCACATCTGCCGCACGCTCCGGGCTTCGGCCAGCGCGCTGGCATCGTCCATCTGCCCGCCACGGAGCAGCCTTGGAGAAACCCGGTCCCAGGCCACGATCCCGTGCTCCACACCTGCCTGCCCACGTTCCCCTCTGACCAGGAGCGGTCATGTTCGCCAACGTCAACGCAGCGACTCCCCCCGCGGTGGGCAATGGAGCCGCCGATGATTACGCCGCGTTCGTCAATGCGGACGGTGCCGGCGGGACGATCTACGTACCACGCGGGGCGTACAGGATCGGCACCTCCCTGACCCTGGCTTCGGACATCCGGTTCGAGCAGGGCGCGGTGCTTAAGCCGGACGCTGGCGTGGTGGTGACGTTGAACGGTGCGCTGGATGTACGGCTTCAGCGCTTCATCGACAGTTCCGCGGTCGGCAGCGCGGTGCTCATCAACAAGTCCGCGGAGCTTTTTCCCGAGTGGTGGGGCGCGGCGGGCAATGGAACATCGGATGACTGTCCCGCCCTGCAGGCCGCCATGACGGAGGCAGCCCGCACAGGGGGCGTGATGCTGCTGGGTCCCCGCACGTACTACATCGGCGCCAGCCTGGAGATCTGGCCCATCGAGTATGCCGGCAGCAACACCTCCATGAACTTCGAGATCCGGGGCACCTGGATGCACACGGCCAACACCGGCAGGCCTCCCAGGGGAACGGTCATCCTCGCCGGATCGAACGGGAACACCTGGACCGCGCTCAAGACGCACCCGCTCGCCAGCGGACAGACCACGTCGGACTACTGGTACAACTTCGTCACCCTCTCCAACCTGTACCTCAAGGGTCTGATGGGGCCGGGGTACTCGCCGCTCTCGGACGTGGGGCTGGATCTGAACGGCCTCTTCGTCGCGCGGCTGCAGAACATTCACGTGGAGGGGTTCAGCACCGGAATCCGCTACCTGGACGGAAGCGAGATCTTCAACACGGGGATCACCTTCGTGCAGAACTGCGTTACCGGCGTGGAGATCAAGCGCACCCCCACCGTTCCGCCCAGCGAAGTGGAGTGGGACATGCAGATCTGGTTCGAGAACCTGGTGACCCTCAACAACCGGGTGAACCTGGTTCTCGACAATCCCCGCTCCGTCTGGATCAACGGAGGCGAGAACATCCACAAGCAGGGAATCGTGGCCGCCGAGCGGCGCATCGTGATCAGGAACTGCGCGAACAGCCAGATCCACTTTCGCCGTTACACCCTGGAGCACCATGCGTACGTGGCCGATGAGACCAGCAGCTATCAGATCCCGGTGCACGTGGACGACAAAGGACTCTCCGTCCTTACTTTCGACGAGCTGAACTACGAGACCAGCCCTACGTCCGAGCTCATCCAGTGCGACGGGTACTTCGACGCCATCTCCATCCGGAACTCGGCCTTTCCGCGGGCCACACTCGTCGCCGCCACGCACCAGAAGCCGATCGTCACCCTTGCCGCGCCCGCGACGAACGCCTTTACCCGCGCCTGCCGGGTGGAGATGTCGGCGAACAGCCCGGCGGTGGTGAACGGCTGGGTGAAAAACGGGCGGACGAATCGCGATCCCCTGGCCGACGTGGTTCCGTACGGCTTTGGGCAGTACCACGGCCGGCCTCAGATGGATCAGGGCAACGACAACCGCAACACGGTTGGCGGAACCGGCACCTACGGCTGGACCACGTCCAACGTGCTGGTGGGGAACGCCCGCCTGTACTGGGACGCGAGCACCACGGGAACGGTGGCCTTGCTTTTTCCGCGCCCGCTGAAAGGGGTGCAGGTGGTCTACGTGTCGCTGGTGGTAGACGACGACAACGGCGCCACCGTCCCGGAGGTGAACACCATCCACACGGCCGGCGGCACCCTAAGCCGCTTTTCGGGCGATCCGTTCCTTACCGCGACCTGCCCGCTGGAGACGTACGGCGTCGGCTCGGGAACCTTCCAGAAGTACATGGTCTCCGTCATGCTCAAGGAACAGAGCACGATGGCGTCCGGGATGACGGCGCTGGTGCTGAGCAACATCCATGGCGGCGGGACCGGGACCGGGCTGGAGTGCGTGAGCGTGTACATGGACGCTCAACTGTGCGGAGAAGCGACGGTACCGCCCAGGATGATGTCCGCCAACGCGGCGCCGACGGCGCTGAACGGCTATCATTCGGTGGGAGACATGGTGCTCACGCCGGCACCCGCCACGCTGCAGTGCGTGGGGTGGGTCTGTACCGCCGCGGGAGTTCCGCCGGCCGCCACCTTTTCCAAGTTTGGCGCTCTCGTCCCGTAGGATCGGCTCTGGTCGTCCGTAAATCGTTGACACACCGCCGCGCCGAACCTACGTTCCGCGGCGTCACCGCACGATTTTTCCACGCGATCCACAAACAACCGACTACATGGCGATCATCCAGGAGATCCGGGCTCGCGAGATTCTCGATTCGCGCGGCAACCCCACCGTGGAAGCCGACGTGCTGCTTTCCAGCGGCGCCGTGGGCCGCGCGGCGGTGCCCAGCGGCGCATCCACCGGCGAGCACGAGGCCGCGGAGCTGCGCGACGGCGAGAAGAAGCGCTACCTGGGCAAGGGCGTTCGCAAGGCCGTGGAGAACGTGGAGGTCGAGATCGCCGGCGAGCTGATCGGCTACGACCCGTACGACCAGGGCGCGGTGGACCGGGCGATGATCGAGATCGACGGCACGCCCAACAAGGCGCGGCTGGGGGCCAACGCCATCCTGGCCGTGTCGCTGGCCACCGCCCGCGCCGCGGCCGAGGACGCCGGCTTGCCGCTGTACCGCTACCTGGGCGGCGCCATGGCCAACGTGCTGCCGGTGCCCATGATGAACATCCTGAACGGCGGCGCGCACGCCAGCAACAACGTGGACTTTCAGGAGTTCATGGTGATGCCGGTGGGCGCGGAGACGTTCAGCGAGGGGCTGCGGATGGGCACCGAGGTGTTCCACTCGCTCAAGAAGGTGCTCAGCAAGGCCGGCAAGAACACGGCGGTGGGCGACGAGGGCGGCTTTGCGCCCGACCTCAAGGACAACGAAGAGGCGCTTGCGGTGATCCTGCAGGCCATCGAGCAGGCCGGCTACCGCGCGGGCGAGGACCTGGTGCTGGCGCTGGACGTGGCCTCGTCGGAGATGTGGAAGGACAAGGGCTACGTATTTTACAAGAGCACGCAGGAAAAGAAGACCCCCGCCGAGATGGTGCAGTTCTACGCCGAGTGGTCGAAGAAGTACCCGATCCGCTCCATCGAGGACGGGATGGCGGAGAACGACTGGGACGGCTGGAAGCAGCTCACGCAGGAGATCGGCGGCACGGTGCAGCTGGTGGGCGACGACCTGTTCGTCACCAACACCGAGCGGCTGTCGCGCGGCATCGCCGAGGGGATCGGCAACGCCATCCTCATCAAGGTCAACCAGATCGGCACGCTCACCGAGACGCTGGAGGCCATCGACATGGCGCGCCGCGCGGGCTTCAACGCGGTGATGTCGCACCGGTCGGGCGAAACGGAGGACACCTTCATCGCCGACCTGGCCGTAGCCACCGGGGTGGGGCAGATCAAGACCGGCAGCGCCAGCCGCACGGACCGCGTGGCCAAGTACAACCAGCTCCTGCGCATCGAGGAGCACCTGGGCGACGGCGCCCGCTACCCCGGGCGGTCGCTGTGGCGCTAAAGCCCGGCATCGGGCGCCGCCTGCTGGCGGGCGGAGTGCTGGCGTTTGCCGGCTACATGGTCCTGTGGGGCGGGGAGTACTCCGCCTTTCACCTGCTGCGCCTGAAGAAGGAGCGCCGCGAGGCCGACGCGCGCCTGGCCGATACGCGCGCGCAGGTGGACTCGCTCAAGACGCTGGCCGGCAAGCTGGAGCGCGACGATGCCGAGGTAGAGCGCATCGCCCGCGAGCGCTTCGGGATGATCCGCGACGGCGAGCTGCTGTACCGCTTTGTACCCGTGGATTCCGGCGGGGCGGTGCAGGAGTAGGGTCCGCGGATTGATCCCCATGCCCGGCATGGCGAAGCCCCGCGTGGGTTGGCGGGGCTTTCCGCTTTCGTTGCGGCGGCGCGGCGGTTTCAGCCGCTTCGGTCGTTGGCGCGGAATGCCCGGCCAAGGGTTGACGGTATGGCTCAGTCATGGTAAATTGATGGCTCAACGTCGCGGGGTGGAGCAGCCTGGTAGCTCGTCGGGCTCATAACCCGAAGGTCGCGGGTTCGAATCCCGCCCCCGCTATGTCCCGGGCCGGCTCGCAAGGGCCGGCCCGGTTTCATCGGAGGTCGGCAGGGTAGCTCAGCTGGTTAGAGCGTACGACTCATAATCGTAAGGTCGGGGGTTCGAGCCCCCCCCCTGCTACTGGAAAGAGACAAGGCCACGCAACGGGTTCGTTGCGTGGCCTTTGTTCGCTTTATGCGCGCAGCGCCCAAGACAGTCATATCATAATCACAACGACCGGGCGCCAAGCCCTGGACCGTAACGAATCCCGCGCGCGTGGAGTTTTACTTGACTGCGCCCGATGCGGTCGTCAAGGCGAGCCCATCGCGTTATCCCAGTCGCTGCACTTTCAGAAGCAGGAGTTCCGCGCGCTGAGGGTGTATCGGTCCGCGTGCCGGAGAGCCGCAAGGTGGACCAGGGATTCATCGTCGAGAGCCGCCAACTGACCTGCTACGGCGTGCCGCAACTGCGCCTGAGCCCGCGTCCATGCGCGCCAGGGGTTGCGCGCCCCGTCTTTATGAATCAATATTGAGAAGTCAGTCTCGGTAATGGATGCGTAACGACCTACTCCGCCCGAACGCGTGCTCACAATCCGCCGTCCCCTTTCCGCGCTTTTCGCGCTTCTCTACCTGCTGCTGGCGGCAGGTGGGGAGGCGCTGCAGCACGGCGGGAGCCATCCGGCGAATGTATCCGCGGAGGCGCACCTTCACGCACCCGGCGACAGCAACGACGACTGTCCGCCTCCCCCACACGACGAGAACCACTGCCCGGCATGCAAGCTGACCGGGCTTCGCTTCATCGCCACCGGGTCCAGCCACGCCGAGTTCGCCAGCGTCTGGATCACCACCCGGACGACGGTCGCCAGCGACGAAGTCGCGCCGGCGCTCCGTTCGCACGCCCCACCCAGCTCTCGAGCCCCACCTCTCGGCTGACAGCTCCGTCCCGGAGCTGAATCTGGCACACTGCCGCGCGCCCTCTGGTCCCGCGGCGGGATCTGATCGCGTGCGCGCACTCCGCGCGGCGCTGTAGCCGAACAGCCGTACATCCAAATGAACCGTTCGACACCGGTGCCGCGGCCGGCGGTCCTTCCGTCTCCGGAAGCGCCGTCGCGGTCCCGTCACATCGCCTCACCGTTGGTCCGCGCCGGCGGATTCACTGGGTCGGATATCCAGTCCCGGTTGCTGCCGGAAGAGAAGCTGGAGCTCGTCCGCTCCAAGTGCAGGCATACACCGTCGCGATGGTGGGCGACGGTGTGAACGACGCTCCCGCGCTCGCCTGCACCCACGTGGGCATGGCGATGGGCACGCGGGCCAGCGCGCTCGCCGCGGAATCCGCCGGCGCCGTGCCGCTGCGCGACGACTGGCGCCTGCTTCCGGCGGCGGTGCGCCTGGCGCGTCGTGCCGTCCGGATCATCCACCTCAACCTCGCCCGCGTGCTCCTCTACAACGCGGTGGGTGTCACGCTGGCCGCCGCCGAACCGGCGCTGCACGGGGCGCCTCGCGGACGGATTCGCCGTCCGGCGACGAGGATGCCCGCGGCGCTACGCACAACCTGAATCAACCTGAAGGACATACATCTCATGCGCAGTCTTCTGCTCGCCGCCGCTCTGTCGATCATCGTGCTACCCGCCTCCGCGAGGGCGCAGGCGAGCCTGCAACGCGCGCCGATCGGCGTCTCCGCCGGGCGGCCCGCGGAAGCCGGCGCGCTGCACGGCACCGTGGCCGACGCCTCCACCGGGCAACCCGTGGCGGGGGCAACGGTGCGCATCCGCGAGGTGGGGCGCCGCGAGGTGTCGCACCAGGACGGCTCGTTCCATTTCGACGGGCTGCCGGCTGGAAGCTACACGGTGGCCGCCGAGCGCATCGGCTACGCGCCGGGCGAGTTGGCCGTCCGCGTGGTGGACGGCCAGACGGCGAACGCGACGCTCTCCCTCTCGCCCTCCGCGCTGCAGCTCTCCGCCGTCGTGGCGACGGGGACGGGGCGCGAGCGGGGCGGGGACGAGACGTATCGCCCGACGACGGTGGTGGGCGGGGCGGAGCTGCGGCGCCAGCTGGGCGCCACGGTGACGGCCACGGTGGCGGGGGAGCCGGGGATCGCCATGCGCTACAACGGCCCCGCGGCGAGCCAGCCGATCATCCGCGGGCTGGGCGGGGACCGCGTGCTGGTGCTGGAGGACGGCCAGCGCACGGGCGACATCGCCGGGAGCGCGGCGGACCACGGGGTGATGGTGGAGCCGCTGACGGCGGAGCGCATCGAGGTGGTGCGCGGCCCGGCCGGCCTGCTCTACGGCAGCAACGCGCTGGGCGGGGTGATCAACGTCATCCGCGAAGAGGTGCCCCGCACGCGCCCCGACCGCCTCTCCGGCGCCGTGAGCCTGCAGGGCGAGTCCGCCAGCCAGGGCTTCGCGGGCGGCGCGTCACTGCTGGGCGGGATTGGCGGATGGGCGCTGCGGGGTGAGGCCAGTGGCCGCCGCGCGGGAGACACGCGCACGCCGCTCGGCGACCTGCCGTCGACGGACCTGGGCGGATACAGCCTGGGCGCGGGGGCCAGCCGGGTAGGCTCGGACGGCTTCGCGGGGCTGGCGGTGCGCGACTACGCGATGGCATACGGCGTCCCCGGCACCTTCCAGGGGCAGGACATCCCCGGCGCGCACGAGGGCGGGGTGGACCTGGACGTCCGCCGCACGGCGCTGCGCGGCCAGGCGGCGTACCTGCACCGGGTGGGGCCGTTCGGCTCGGTGGAAGCCGACCTGAACCTGGTCCGCTTTCGCCACCACGAGATGGAGCGGGGGACGGACGGCAGCGAGTTCGTGGGCACCTCGTTCCTGCAGTACACGGGGACGATGAACCTGGTCGGCCGCCACCGGCACGAGGGCACCTTTCGCAACGAGGGCGCGATCGGCCTCTGGGGCTTCGGCAAGGACCTGGACGTGGGCGGATTGGCGACGGGGAGCCGCTCCGCACGGCAGTGGTCGCTGGCCGGCTTCATCTACGAGGAGCTTTCGCGCGGGCGCTGGGGGCTGGAGCTGGGCGCCCGCTACGACTGGACGCGCGTGGTGCCGGAGGATGATCGCCCCGTGGCCGGGATCGCGGTGGAGACGCGGGACTTCGGCGCGTTCAGCGGAAGCGCGGCGGCGGTCTACCGGCTGGGCGGGGGATGGCAGGCGGGGGCGCGGGTGGCGCGCTCGTTCCGCACGCCCAGCATCGAGGAACTGTTCTCCCGCGGGCCGCACCTGGCCGCCTACTCGTACGAGATCGGCAACCCGCAGATCGAGCCGGAGACGGGGCTGGGAGCGGACCTCTTCGTCCGCGTCTCCCGGCCGGGGCTGGACGCCGAGCTGACGGCGTACCGCAACAGAATCGACGCATTCATCTACTACGCGCCGACGGGGGAGCTGGACCCGCGCTTTGGCCGCTACCCCGTCTACCAGGCCCGCGGCGACGACGCGCGCTTCACCGGCGCAGAGGGGCGCATCCAGATCGAGCCGTTGCGCGCGTGGGTGGTGGAGGCCACGGGGAGCTACGTGCGCGGCGACCTGCGCGGCGAGGACGGAACCGACCCGCTCCCCGCCATCCCGCCCGCGCGCGGCGCCCTGCGCATTCGCCGCGACGTGCCTCGCTGGTTCGCCGAGCTGGGGGTGGAGAGCGGCGCGCGGCAGGACCGCGTCTACCCGGGGGTGTCGGCGGACGGCACTCCGCTGGAGACGCCGACCGCCGGCTACGCGCTGCTGAACGCATCCGCCGGCCTGCGCTGGGACGCGCGGGGCGCACTGCACACCATCACCCTCTCCGCCGACAACCTGACGGACCAGGTGTGGCGCGACCACCTGTCGCGCATCCGCGAGGTGGCCCCGCAGCCGGGGCTGAACCTGAGGCTGCTGTACCGCGTCGACTTCTAGACGCGCCGCTGGCCGGCCGTGGCCGCGGCGCGCGGCCGGCCTGATCCACCCGACCTCCACCGCGGAGGCGGAGAAACCTGAAGTGCAAGGAGACGGACGATGTTCGCTGGGACCAGGAATCTGATGAGCCGCGCCGCGCTGGTGCTCGCCGCGACGGCAATGCTGGGTGCGTGCGAGAGCGATGGCACCGGCCCGGACGATCACCACGAGCCCGCCGGGATGGTGATCGTGGGCGCAAACAACGCCACGCTCGTCACCATCAACGCCGCCCGCCAGGTGACGGGAAGCCTGACGGTGCGCGCGGGGCAGGGAGCGCACGTGGAGGTCTTCTTTGTGGACGAGGACGGCGACCGCTTTCAGCCGGACGGCGACGAGCACACGCTGGAGTGGACGGTAGCCAACGAGGCGATCGCCGAGATCCACTCGCACGACGACCACATGGATCTCGAGGGCGTGGCGGTGGGGGCCACGACCGTGGAGTTCAGGCTGATGCACGGCAACCACCCCGACTACACCGCGCCGGGCATCCCCATCACGGTCACGCCGTAACGCAGCGCGATCGTGCGGCGTTCGTAACGCAAGCGGCCCCGGCGACGTTCTCGCCGGGGCCGCTCTTCTGTCGTGCGGACGGTCAGGCCGCCAGGCGCCGCACCACCTCCTTCGCGCCGCGGCGGTAGACGGTGAGGCAGACCAGCTCTCCGCTGGGGTCCAGCACCTCCCACCAGCGCGAGTTCTTCCGCTTGCGGATGGTGTAGCCGGCGGGTTCCGCGGCGCGGGTGGCGCCCTGCTGTGCGTTGGCCATCGTGCACCTCCTGGCTGGCTTGACCCCCAGCGCCCGGCAGGGCTAGCTTTGGCGAGCGGGCGGCCTTCGGGTCGATTCGCGTGTGAGGCTGGCCGGCACTTCTTCGCGGGAGATTCGGCCAGCCTTGCTTTTTGCCCTGCGGTTAATAATATAGTTAACCGCAGCGTTGCTGTCAAGAGTAAAATTAACCAGAGGCAGAAGATCGTGGATTATAAGCGAGCCACGGATCGGCTGTTCGAGCGGATTACCGCGGAGGATCTGGCCGCGGAACTCGGCGTGTCGCAGAACACCATCGCCCGGGCCCGGCTGGATCCTGCAACGCGCGGGTACCGGCCGCCGCCGGCTGGGTGGGAGCGCGGAGCGGCGCGTCTGGCAGGCGAGCAAGCCGCGCGGCTGCTGCAACTACAGAAAGAGTTAGAGCGTCTCGCGGGGGAGTGAACGTTTTCCTACACGTCTCGAATCATAACGGAAGATTGCAACCTTCGGCAGATGTGTGAGCCGTCAAGTTTGCGGACGCGCTGGAGCATTCGCCCCCGTAACTGAAGATTAACTAGCCTGTTGGCCCCCCCTCTCACGGTCGCGGGAGAGATAACCTGCTGAGGTACGTGGTGTGCGCCAGGTCGCCGAGTTGTTCCTATCAATTCCGGAGATCAACCCAAAAATGGAGTAGGCCGAATGGTGTCACGCCAAACGTGCGTTCCATTGTATGCGCGAGGTGCGAGACTCCACGCAGGTTCCAGCCCTGAACCGGGGGGGGAACGCTCGGGATCGCTTCCTGCACAGTGGTCGCATTAACCTCTGCGGCGATTTGGGGGAAATCCATCGATTGAATATAACCAACCATCACGGCCTCTACATCATCGCAGGCGTATCCATGCTCTTCACGGACGAACCGCATGATACCGTTGCGCACATAGTTTTCATTGAGGGGCCAGCCGTGCCGTGTTGGCGCACCCAGCCGTTTGCATTCGATTACGATCGTCCGGACACTGCGTTTTGGATCCGGGGATTGGTGGTCGATAAACGTCCATTGAAAATCCGGTCTCTTACCTTCCCGGGCGGTCCGGACAAAATCATTTGCGCTCGGCAGGTTACGGCCCTCGTACACAGGAGCGCAGTCGAACGCGCCCAAAGGCCAGTGCGTCGCCTCGCGATTGGCTTGGAGCAAGCAGAAATAGAGCTTGCGATTAAGATCATCCTCCTGCTCATTTGCATCTCTTGGCTCGAGCAGTTCAAGTGCGCGGACCAAAATAGCAGACGTCTTCTGGACTTGGCGGCGCCATAGGCGGGCACCATTCAGCTTGGGTTGCGGCATCTATAAGAGCTCGGCAGTCTGCGGCAGTTGCATGGCTTGGACGAGCGTGGCGTGAGCATCCTCGCGGGCAGCACTCGCATTCCAGAGTCGCCGCTCGTTTCGTTTTAAAATCGTGATGGACGTCTCGGTCACAACTCTGACGATCTGATCTATGTAGACATGCTCAGAAAGCGGATGCCGAAGCGCCGCCGCGCATCGCTCAAGCGCCTTAACCCACAGCATTTCGGAATCGTGACCAAGGTCTCTCTCCTCAATCGCCTCGCCCTGTGCTTGCGTTTCGAACATTACTGCGAGAACCGAACGGTTTCTCGGAGCGATCACCTGCCACCGGAACTCACCTTCCGGTTCAATCTCTGGATTCCACAGCTCCAAAAACGCGCGGAGATAGCTTGTGATGTTCGGCGTCAGGGCTTCGGTTCTGTCAAGATCCGCTAGCGTTCCCTGAGCAAACGGCATGAGCCCGGCTAGCGGATCAAGTGCCGCCGATTCAGGGCCCCGATTAAGCAGATCAAACGCATGATTGAAAAAGTCCGTAATGAGACCTCGATCCAGACCCGAGAGATCAAAAAGGTCGAACACAGCTTGGTCTAACTGCGCCTGAAGCGACGCAAGAAGAGGATCACCTTCATCTCCGTCGCCTTCATCTTCCAGCAAGGACATCCCTCGCGGGACCCAAGAACGGATCGCGTCAACCGCAGCAATCACGCGATCTGCGGAAGCAATTCGCGAGTCCGGTTCCGTTGTTACGGTGCTTGGTAGGCGGATCGGTGTTCCGAGGATATCCTCGGCCGTGACCTTGTCGTACCATCCACCCCAACTACCAGAGGTCATAAAAAGGCGATACCGACCAAGCGACGACCACAAGGTCCCTAACACAAGTTTAGCCGCACGCTCATTCAATGAATGCAGAGGAACGCAATACATTGTATGGCGGAACGAAAATGGGGCAGTCTCAAGGCGTACACAGGGGCCGAAGGACGCTTTGATCCCAGTGGTCAAGAGTAGTCTCTGACCCTCGTACAAACGAATATCAGGTTGCCGCTTAACGGCTAGCGGAGGCCCTTCAAACCAACTTTTCCGCAGAGGCCCATGCCAAGTGACTCGCTCGCTGATCAGCTCGGGTAAATCCTTCAGTGTACCTCTCGGAACATTCTTCCCATCTTCGCGAGGTGGCTCACTACTGCGCTGAAAACCATAAGCTGGTTCAGGGTCTGCCGAATGCAATACCGCTCGCAGCGGCGTCTCCATCTTGAGTCGAGCAATCAGCGCAGCGTCCAAGTGGCTGCCCCACCAGTACGTCTTCCAGAGTGTATCATCACTGTAAAGATCGTCTTGATGGACGATTCGACGATCAGATCGCGTGAATACGACTGATCGAAGCTGCTGTGCGGCGCGAGTGAGTCGCGCACTCCAGTAAACAACAAAGGCACCAGCCTCACCCTCTGCACGTGGCTCAAAGCGCACGAAAATAAACGGGGCGATCGCGTGGTCGAAGAACACACGTCGTGCGTGAGTAAAGTTGACTACTTCTCGCACATGCGCATGCTCAAGCCAGTATCGTCGAAATGCCACACTCGTCTCGCGCTGGTTCCAGATCACCTTTGCGCTGACAAGCAAGCCGGCAGTACCATTCGACTTTAGGAACGAGAGTGCTCGATGAATAAACAATTGTGAGTAGCTGCGGTCTCCAATTGGGAATGCAAACGCCTGCGCCCACATGACCGCATGCTCATTAGCAATCGCGATGGTGTCGGAACCCTCCTTGGAATTATTTCCTGCTTCTAGCCAGGGGGGATTTCCCACGACTACGTCGAACTCCCCACATTCAAGAGGAAGAGGGGCACCGGAGGATCCTACCAATCGCTCTGAGATTACGCGACCAGAG
This sequence comes from Longimicrobium sp., assembly GCF_048594345.1. Lineage (GTDB taxonomy): Bacteria > Gemmatimonadota > Gemmatimonadetes > Longimicrobiales > Longimicrobiaceae > Longimicrobium. The sequence continues at coordinate 29,012 of NZ_JBMDXM010000116.1, read as the reverse complement.
AAACGCTTCCTTGCCAACAATTTCGCTTGGAGCACGTCCCGTTCACTAGGCGTGAGCGCGAAGGCGTTTGATGCGAATAGAATCGCGTAATGCTGTTCATCTCGGATTCCGCTGTACACCAAATGCGGAAGCGGTGCACTTTTGAGAATCTCGGGAGGCTCTTGGTAATTGAGGAGCGCAAGATAGAGACTGAACGCCGCGACTCGGGCGGCTTCTGGATTGAGCTCAATCCCGGCAATCTGAGCGCGCAGAATCGCACGTAGATCGTCAGGGGCAAGGGCGCCTCTCCGCTGGGTCTCATAGCGGACAATACGTCGGAACGCCTCGACAAGGAAGATTCCTGATCCGCAAGCCGGATCCAGCACGCGCGGACAACTCGCCAGCCGTTCAGGAGTCAGCACCCGAGATAACACATCATCGACTAAGGTGCTGGGGGTATAATGGGTGTTATCATCCGCATCGTCAGTGGTACGATAAAACTCCTCGTAGATACTGCTGATTAGTGAGATCGGAATAATGCCGAAGTCGTAAGCCCAGAAGAAAAGGGATGGTTGCTGAGTATCAATATCCCCTAAAAGAAAACGACGGAGATGTTCGAGATCATCAGCGGTGATGCCCTCCCGTTCGCTGTCATCTCTGGGGAACATATCCCCGTTGAAATCTCGTGCGAGTTGATCAAATAGGGCGTAGGTAAATTCATGACTACGCAGGACCCGGTCGTAGAGACGCATCCGCAGAGTGGGCGCGACCTCCGGCCGTTCGGGAGCTTGCGAGAGTAAATCCATCCAATCTGGATTTTGTTGCGCTATTTTCTCAAAGTAGGCAGGGGTGAGGACTTGGCGGTCCTCAAGATAACGGATGAAGATTGACCGACCAATCAGCGCATGCGCGTGCTCCAGACGCACGTTCCTCGCGAGCAGCGAACGGCGGATAATCCTTAGATCCTGTACTAGGCGCCGGTCAGCCCGAGTAACAGAATCACCGAAGCGGGAATCTCCGAATAGACGGCCAGACTCGACTTCCTCCCGAGAGAAATCTCGCAACGCTTCGGCAACATCCGCTACTCGCTGCACAATCTGAATGGGTTCGACAACCCGCGTCTCAACTGGCCAACGGACCGGAGGTTCGGTCAGGGCGTACACACGAAGTTCGCCCGGCAGCGCCAAAAAGAGGCACTGGGGTCCTGACATACACCATGCCTGCCGATAGACCTCCCGGATCCGCATCTCGGTAACCGGCTCCGACACTTCCCTAAACACCAGCACCGGCTCGGTGCCAACAAAGAAAACTTTGTCGGCCCCCATTCGGTGGGCCAAGGTTAGCCAGTCTCCAATCTCGACCCAACGAGATTTTGCCTCAGGACCACTACCAGGGTGGGCCGCAGCATCTAGCAGCACACCGTCTTCGTAGCCGAGAGTGCGATATGCCGAATCCAGAAACTCACGCGCTGGCTCAGCCATGCGAGAGACGATGTCCGGGTGTAGCGCCTGTCGAAAGCACGCGTCGTGCGGAGTGAAGTCGGATTTTGGGTTTTCTGCGCATAGGCGATAATGGCACCTTGGCAAACCAAACATAAACCGAATTTTCCCTAAATGCTAGGGTGTAAAGAAAGGCCAGACTCCAAGCAGGCCGATTTCGGGAAGACTTCCTCGAAGAAGCAATTCGGTCGGTGGAGAGTGAGCTCCCCCCTTGCGGGCCCACGCTCCGTATCCTATACTGATTTGTCGTTATCAACAACTGCATCCGAACCTCGGCTACCGTGAACCGCACCGCCCGCGCGCTCGTGTCGTTGTACGCGCTCCTCTGCCTGATGGCGGGGGTGTGCGTGCCGGCGCTGCACGCGGCCGACGTGGGCTCAGCCGGGTGGGCCACGGCGGATGCGGCGCAGCAGGACGGGCGCGACGACGCGCCGGCTCCGCAGCCGCACGACCATGAGCAGTGCGTCATCTGCCACGGCGGCCACGGCAGCCTCGCGCTGCCGGAGGTCCCGGCGCTCGAGTTCCGCACCCGGCTGATCGAAGTTCTCGACGCGCCGCGCACGTCCCCCGTGCGCGTGCCCGAGCCGTCCGTCTCGCTCCCGCCTTCGCGCGCACCCCCGCGCGCCTGATCTCTCCAGACACATCATCGGTCCATCCCGCCGCAGCCGTGTGATTTAGCGCGGTGCGTGGGGATGGGTGTGCCGCCCGCCGCGCCCGCGCGGAAGACGGCGCGCGCCCCAACACGTCTCATCCTCCGGAGATCCATGCCCGTACGCCCCGTCGCGTCGGTGCCGTTCGCCGTGCCCGCGTGCACCCGGCGCGACTTTCTGCGCCTGGCGCTCGCCGGCGGAACGGCGGCGCTGCTGCCCTTTGCGGCCGCCTGCAACGACGACCCGTTCGACCCCGCCGCGCAGGCCGTCATCGACCTGCGCACGGAAGACGGGATGCTGAACGGCGCCTACGCCCTGCTGCAGCTCAAGGGCGAGCTGTTCCACCGCGTCTACACCACGCCGTTCGTGGGGATGACCCGCGCCGAGCGCGACGTGTTCCTGGACGTGCGCGACCACACGGCGGCCCACATCCGCATCCTCTCCGACCGGCTGGGGACGCGGCGCATCTACGACCTGCTCCTATTCGACTTCTCCGCCATGGACCTGTCCGGGCGGAATGCCGCGCTGGGCCGCGCCCACGCGCTCTGCGAGGAGGTGTCCGCCGCGCACACGTGGATGCTGCCGCGCCTGACGGACGGCGGCACGCGGCAGGTGCTGGCCAAGGGCGCCTCCGTGCACGCCCGCCACGCCGCCGTCCTGGGTACGCTGGCGCAGGGGCCGGAGGGCTTCGCGGCCGGGATCGACGGCGCGACGGGGCTGGCGGCGCAGCGGCCGCTGGGCGACGCGCTGGAGGCGGCGCGCCCCCTCTTTCTCACCACGCTGGACGTGCGGAGCTGACCGTGGCAGACGTGAACGCGCTGAACCTGCTGCTGCGGGTGACGGACGTGCTGGACGCGCTGCACGCGTTTGGCCAGCAGGACCCCATGCTCCTGCCGGAGGGCTCGCCGGAGCGCGCTGCCTCGGAGCGCATCCGCCAGCATCTGCGGGGCCACGCCGCCCGCCTGCGCGCTCTCGGCGCCACGGCGCCGGCGCCCGCGGCAGAGGCGATCGACTGGACGGGCGGGGGCGGGAGCTTCGCCGGGCCCTTTCAGCTCGTCTTCTTCGATGGATGGGAGCTGTCGCGGGTGATGCAGCTGCTGCACGACTTGGCAGTCCGCGCCTTTTTGGGGCAGTTGGAGGCGCTCGCCGTCGATCCCGCCGCGTACCAGGCCGTGCTGCGGATGCACGCCGCGGCGGCGCGCCACACTGCGCAGGTGCGGCTGAACCGGCAGCGGGCGGAGCTCACGGACGCAAAGCCGTGGATTACGGGCGCCCAGCCGGGCTTCGACTTCTCGCTCTTTCCCCCCTCGGAGGAGGGCGCGGCGTCGCAGCTGGACGTCGCCGCCATGGTCTACGGGGCGGATGACCAGACGGGCACCGCGCCGGCCACATCCGCCGGGGAAGACAACCGCGTGCAGGGGCGCGTCACACTCCCCGCCGAACCCGCCTCCAGCGAGGCGTACGACGAACCCCTGGCGGCCGAGAAGGTGACCGCCGTCCTCGCCCTCGTCCTGCCATGAGCTGCCGACTCCTTCGCCACGCCGCGCTGATCGCGGCGCTGCTCCTCGCCGCCTGCGACGGCGACGGCCCGGTAGACCCGGGCGCCGGGCCGGCCCGGCTGCGCGTCTTCAACGCCGTCGTCAGCCCCGGCGCGGACCCCATCGAGGTGCGGGCGGATTCGTCCGCCGTCCTCGGCGCCGCCGTGCCGCAGTCGGAATCCACCGCGTTCGCGGAGATTGGCGCGGGCACGCACCGCTTTGAGGCTCGGCTGGCGGGCGCCACGCGCGACCTGTTCGGCGGGAGCGCGCGGGCGGTGATGGTGGGCGGGTTTGGCTACACGCTGCTGGCGGTGGGGACGGTGCCGGCGTTCGGCACGCCGGACGTGCGGCCCCTGCTGGTTGCGGACGATCCCTTTCCCCCATCGCGCGTGCCGGGCGGCACCGCGTATCACGCACGGATCCAGGTGGTGAACGCGGCCCCGTTCGCGGGCACCACGGGGACGGGCGCGCTGGTGCAGGCGTACATCACGGAAGGCGACGCGCCGGCGAGCATCGGCGGGGTCGCGCCGTCGCTCACCATCGGCTACCGGAACGCGTCCACGCCGCTGGAACTGCCCGCCGGGCGCTACACCGTCACCCTGGCGCGGCTGAACGGCGCCGTGGTGGCGCGGCAGACGATCGAGCTGGGCGCCGGCCATGCGCGCACGCTGGTCCTGGCGAGCAGTGGGGCCACCGCGTCCCCATCCCCCGACAACCACCGGATCGTGGTCCTCGCGGACCGGGACTTCTGACGATGCTGATCGCGATCGAATCGAGGGTGTTCGCGCGGCCGGGCGTCCGGCACGCGCGGCGGGCGACGGGCCGGGGGCTGTGGTTGGGGGTGGTGCTGATGATGTGCATCCTCTGCGCGCCCCTGCTCTCCGCGCAGACCACGGCGGGCACGGTGACGGGGCGGGTGATCGACGCCGGGACCAACGAGCCGGTGCCGGGCGCGCGGGTGACGGTGGAAGACGGCGCCGCGCGCACGGTAACGGGGGCGGACGGCACCTACCGCCTCGCCGGCGTGCCGTCCGGCCGGCGGAGCATCGGCGTGCGGGCGCTGGGATACGGGCGGCTGGTGGCGGAGGTGGACGTGCCCGCGGGCGGGGAGGCGCGCCGCGACTTTGGCCTGGCGGTGGCGGCCATGCCCCTGGACGAGTTGGTGGTGACGGGGACGACCGGGCCTACGGAGGTGCGCGCCATCCCCAACACCATCACCGTGCTCACCGCCGAGCAGATCGAGCGGCGCGGGGTGACGCAGGTCCAGGACCTGTTCCGCGGCGACGTGCCCGGCCTCTTCAGCGCGGAGGCGGCGGGCGGCGCGGCCACGGACCGCGGCAGCCGCGTGCGCCTGTACTCCCGCGGCGGCAGCAACCTGCGCGGCGAGGCATCGCCCCCCAAGGTGTACGTGGACGGCGTGCTGCTGACCGACCCGAGCCAGTTGAACGTGATCGATCCCCGCTCCATCGAGCGCGTGGAGTTCGTCCCCGGCCCGCAGGCGTCCACGCTGTACGGCTCCGGCGCCATCAACGGGGTAATGCAGATCTTCCTGAAGAAGGGGAGCTTCGGCGCGCCGCGGCCGCGGGTGACGGTGGAGGCATCCGCCGGCACGGTGCAGAACTCGTTCGATGACCGGATTGTCGCCGCGCAGAACCACCATCTCGAAGTCTCCGGCGCGCGGGCCAGCACCACCTACACGCTGGGCGTGTCGTGGCAGAGCGAGGGCCCGTGGATCCCGCGCCGCGACGAGGAGCGCCTCGGATTCAACGGCGGGATGCGGATGGAGCTCGGCCGCTTCACGGCGGATGCCGCCGTGCGCTACGGCCGCCTGTCGTTCGACGGCAGCTCGCGCCCTTTCGAGGCGGGCGAGGTGCGCGAGGGGCGGCGCCGGCTGGACAACCCGCTGCTGCTGTTCGGCACGGGGCTGGACGACCGGTGGACGCAGCGCGCGTTCTCGCTGAACCTGAACTACGCGGCCACGCCCTGGTGGCGCCACCAGGTGACGGCCGGCTACGACTCGCGCCGCGCGGAAGGGCGTACGCCGCCGGGCTTCTCGTTCTTTTCCGATTCGCTCTACACCATCAGCGAGTCGGACGGAAGCGCGACCACGCTGCGCTACGCCAGCACGATGGACGTGCCCCTGCGCGGCGCCATCCGGCCCACGCTGACGGCCGGCATCGAGTACAACGGGGTGACGAACGTCTCCAGCTCCGGCTTGGGGACGCTGGAGACGGGCCCGTTCGAGGCGTCGTCGTTCGGGCGGGTGGAAAACTCCACGACGGGCTTTTTCGCGCAGTCGCAGGTGTCGCTGTGGGACGCCGTCTTCCTGACCGCCGGTGTGCGCGCGGAGGACGACGCCAACTACGGCCCGGAGTACGGCACCAGCGTGTCGCCGCGCGTGGGCGCCAGCATCGTCCGCGACCTGGGCGCGCTGACGCTCAAGGTGCGCGGCGCCTGGGGCCGCGCCACCAACCCGCCGGACGCGGAGGCGCGGCTGGATGTGTTCTCCACCGACCTCTCCGGGCAGCGCATCCGCAGCCGGCTGGGGAATCCGGAGATCGGCCCGGAGACGCAGCAGGGCACGGAGTGGGGCGTGGAGATGTCGTTCGATGCACGGACGCTCGTCTCCCTTTCCCTCACCGGCTACCGGCAGACGGCGGACGACCTGATCGACGACGTCCTGCTGATCGTGGTCGACAGCACCTTCCTGGACGACCTCGGTAATCCGCTCGTCTACCCCCAGGTGCAGACGGTGAACCTGGGCCGCGTGCGCAACACGGGGTGGGAGGCGCAGGGGCGCGCGGTGCTCGGCGCCTTCACCATGCGCGGCGCCTTCGGGACGTCGAAGAGCCGCGTGCTGCGGCTCAACAACCCGGAGGACCAGCGCTACGCCATTGGCCGCGCGCTGATCGGCCCCGCACAGGAGCAGGGCTCGCTGGACGTGTCGTACACGGGGCGGCGGCTGCGCGGCGGCATCCGCGTGCTGCACGTAGGTTCGGTTCGCCTGCTGCGCAACGACCTGCTGCAGGAAGGGGCCACCCGCGCCCGCTCGCCGCGGCTGAGCCCGCGCACGTGGGACCCGTTCAACTTTGACCTTGGGGTGGGCAGCTACACCGCGCCGTCGTACCGGCTGGTGGACCTGGACGCGGGGTGGCGGCTGATGGCGGACGCGGACCTCTTCGTCCGCGTGTTCAACGCGCTGGACTACTACCGCAACGACGTGGTGAACACGGGCGTGGCGCGCGGCCGCCGCACCCTGGCCGGCGTGCGGGTGACGTTCTGATGATGCGCTTCCGCGCCCTCCTCCCGCTGATGGCGCTCGCCGCCCTCCTCGCGCTGGCTGGCCGTCCCGCCGCCGCGCAGAGCATGGCGGGCGATATCGTGCGCGGCGTCGTGAACGGCGCGGACTCGCTGCCGGTGCCGGGCGCGGAGGTGACGGTGCGCTCGGCGCGGACGCTGGAGACGCGCCGTGTGCTCTCGGACGCGGCGGGGCGCTGGCGGGTGGTCTTTCCCGACACCAGCCACGCGTACGAGGTGGCGGTGCGGCGCATCGGCAACGGGCCGGCGCGGGTGCGGGTGGAGCGGCGGGGCGGATCGATTCCCCTTGCTGCCGTCGTGCTGGAAGCCGAGGCGCTGGTGCTGGATGCGGTGACGGCGACGGTGGGGCGGCGGCCGCCCGTGGTGACCACCATGCCCGGCGGCGACCGGCTGCCGCACGAGCGCTCCGCCGTGCAGAGCTGGGACGGCGGCGACCACACGCGCTTTGACCGCGGCGAGCTGGACGCGGTGGCGGCGCTGGGCAGCGGGGCTACGGTGCAGGAGGACGGCACCGTCTCCGTCGGCGGGCTGTCGCCGGGGCAGAACGCCTTCCGCATCGGCGGGCTGAGCTTCGGCGGGCGCAATCTGCCGAGGCTTGGAACGTCGTTCGGCTACGGCACCTCGCAGGCGGCGGATGCGGCGCGTGGCGGCTTCAGTGGCGGCGAGGTGACGGCGTCGCTGGTGGAGGGGCACTTCCAGTCCCCCGAGCTGGCGTTTTCGCTCCGCGGATCGGACCCGGCGCTGCAGGCGGGGGGGGCGCAGGTGGGCGGCGTCGGCAGTGGCTACCGCGACCGGGAGATGGCGTTCGCCTACCAGGCCGGCATCCTGGACCAGCGCGCCAGCATCGCCGTCTCCGGCGACCTGCGCAGCCGCACGGCACCGCTCCGCACCCTGCGGGTGGATGATCCGTCGGCCCTGCGCGCCCTGGGCGTGTCGCCGGACTCCGCCGCGCGGCTGACGGGCATCCTCCAGCGTCTGGGCATCCCCGCCGCGCCTGACGGCGTTTCGGACCGGAGCGAGCGTGACGCGGTGAACGTCCTCGCCAACGTGGGGCTGCACCAGCTGTTCGGCGGGATGGACGGCGGCGTGCACGTGCAGGCGGACCGCACGACCAGCGGCCCGCTCGGCACCGGCCCGTCCACCCTGCTCGCCGCCGGCAGCGAGGCGCGCGACGAGGGGATGAACGTGGGCGGATCGCTGCGGCGGACCATCGGCAACGGCTTTCTGCACGAGGCGGGGTTCGTGTGGGACGGGCGGCGGTCGCGGTCGGCGCCATACCTGGCGCTCCCCGGCGCCAGCGTGCGCGTGGCGTCGGACCTGGAGGCGGAGCGAACCGTGGGCAGCCTGCGCTTTGGCGGCGGCGGCGCGCGGGCGGAGACGCGGGCGTCGTTCTGGGAGGGAAGCTGGTCGATGCGGTGGAACTCGCTGGACGAGCGCCACCAGCGGTCCGTCGGCGCGGAGGCGCGCTCGGAGGGCTACCGGGAGCACGCGCCCGTGGATGGCGGCGGCAGCTTTACCTTCGCCTCGCTCGCGGACCTGGAGGCGGGGCGTCCGTCCGCGTTCACCCGCATCCTGGGCGCGCGGGAGCGGAGCGCGCGGCTGCGTACGGGTGCGCTGTACGCGGAGGATCTGTATCGCCCGAGCGAACAGGTGGAGGTGCGCTTTGGGTTGCGCGCGGAAGGATTGGCCGGCGCGCGCGTGGGCGCGGCGAACGACGCCGTGGCGGAGCGCTTCCGTGGGCGGACGGGGCGGCTGCCGGGGGAAATCGCGCTGACGCCGCGCTTCGGGTTCGCATGGAGCCAGCCGGGCGGGCTGGGTGGGCGGGGACGGGCGCCGTACGGCACGCTCTCCGGCAGCGTCGGCCTCTTCCGCGACCGCCCCGCATCCACCGAAGCCGCCCTCTACGGCGGCGAGGACGGGACGGGCGAGGGGTCGCTCGTCGTCTCCTGCGTGGGCGGCGCCGTTCCCGCGCCGGACTGGGCCGCGTACCTGCGCGATCCATCCGCCGCCCCCGCAGCTTGCCTGGACGGCGGCGGGCCGGTGGCGGAGGGCGGGACGCCGTGGGTCTCGTACTTCGCGCGGGGCTACCGCGCGCCGGCCGCGTGGAAGGGCGCGCTCCGCTGGTCGGGGCGCATCCCCGTGCCTTCGCTGACGCGCGGCGACCTGCGGCTTACGGTGGAGGGGCAGTACACACGCGGCATCCGCCAGCCCAGCACCGTGGACGTGAACCTGGCGGACGCGCCGCGCTTCACGCTGGTGGAGGAGGGCGGGCGGCCCGTCTTCGTCCGCGTATCCTCCATCATCCCGGAAACCGGCGCGGTGCCGGTGGATGCGTCGCGGCGGGACGCCGGGTTCGGCCTGGTGAGCGAGCGGCGGTCGGACGGGGCGGTGGATACGCGCCAGGTGACGGTGCGCCTGGCGCCGCATCAATCCAACTACGGCCGGTTCCGCTACGAGCTGGCCTACACACGCTCGTTCAGCCGCGCCTTCGTCCGCGCCTTCGAAGGCGCGCCCACGGGCGGCGACCCCCGCGGACTGGCGTGGCAGCCGAACCCGTACCAGGCCGCGCACGTGCTGCAGGCGTATGCCTCGCTCCCGTTGTGGGAGCGCGAAGGCGGCGGCGCGACCCTGCACCTGACCGCGCGGGTGCAGTCCGGGCTGCCCTTCACGCCCGAGGTGGCGGGGGACGTGAACGGCGACGCGCTGGCGAATGATGCCGCGTTCATCCCCGATCCGGCGTCGGCCGCCGATCCCGCCCTCGCGGAGGGGATGCGCGCGCTGCTGGAATCGTCTTCGGCGGCGGAGTGCCTTTCGCGGCAGCTGGGGCGCATCGCCGGGGCGGGGAGCTGCACCGGGCCCTGGACGGCGGACCTGCGCGCCGAGCTGCTGGCGGGCATTCCGCTGCCGGTAGGGCGGGGGATGACCATCGCGGTCCGCGCGGACAACATCCTCGGCGGCGTCGACCGGCTGCTGCACGGCCCGGCGGGCCGGCGGGGCTGGGGAGATGCGGCGCCGGTGGATCGAACCCTCCTTTCCGTGCGCGGCTTCGATCCCGGGGCCAACCGGTTCCTGTACGACGTGAACCCGCGCTTCGGCTCCGCCGCCGCCGCGCGGGAGCTGTACCGCCGGCCGTTCGTGCTGGAGGTGTCCGCGTCGTTCACGCTGGCCAAGAGCTGGCCGCACGTGGCCACCGGCCAGCTGGCGCACGCGCTGCGGCGGGAGGCGGGTACGGCGGAAGACACGCTGGCGGTCCTGGCCGGGTCCGTCCGTCCCGCGAACCCCATGCGCAACACGCTGCAGTACAACGCGGACCGGCTGCTCCTCACCGGCGAGCAATCCATGGCGCTGGAGGCGATGTCGGACGCGTTCGAGGCGGCGGTGGACTCGCTGACCGCGGACGACGTGAAGTACCTGGCCGGAGCCATCGGCCGCGAGCCGTCCGCCCGCATCACGCGCCGCGTCCGCCCCGTGCACCAGGCGGGAGAAGCACTGAGGGTCGATTACCTCCGCTGCATGCGCACGGTGCTCTCGGAGGACCAGTGGGCGCTGATGGATGCGGGGTGGATCCAGGACGTGGAGCGCGCCGGGGACGAGCCGATGCGGATCGACTGTCCGCCTGCGCCGGGGCGGGAGACGGAACCGGCGGGGATGCCGTAAGCGAAGTCTCAAGGGGACAATGCGGAATCCTGCACTCCCCCCAAGAACCGGATGACGACGAACTTCAACGGGTACACAGATGATAAGGATAAATCTGTATCAGCTTATGAACGCTGAGGCTCCTATGCGCGGGCAGCGCGGACCGGGGGTGCTGGCCCGGTGGATGGTGGTGGCGGCGCTTGCCGCCGCGCCCGCCCCGCTGGCGCCGCAGGAGGTCCGGCTGGAGGAGGTGAACTGCCCCGGATGCCGCCTGGAACTGCACCGCGTCGTGGAGTTGGGCGACGCGCAGGGGCCGGGGCGGCTGGACCAGACGCTGGCGTCGTGGGCGGCGGATTCTCGCGGGCGCATCCTGCTCGCAAGCGGCTGGCAGGTGCCCGTGCGCGTCTTCGGGGCGGACGGCCGCTTCGCCGGGACGATCCAACCCACGCTGCCGGGGGACACGCTGCCGCTGAGCATCGGCCTGGTCGCCGTGACGGCCGGCGACACGGTGAACCTCGTGGATGACCTGCGCGGCCTGCACCTGGTGCTCCATGCCGACGGCAACCTCGTGCGGACGCACACGCCCACGCCGCTGCGTCCCGCCAGCATGCGGCTGCTGCTCCCCGGCGGCCGCGCCGTGGGCACGGGAACGGTCGCCACGCGCGACAACGTGGGCTACCCGCTGCACCTGCTCGGTCCGGACGGCGCCGTGCTGCGCTCCTTCGGCGCCGACGTGGCCGAGGACGTCCCGGGACAATCCATGGACCTGCGCAAGCTGGCGCTGGCCGGGCCGGACGCCGTCTGGGCCGGCCACCTCACCCGCTTCGGAATCGAGCGGTGGACGCTGGACGGCGAGCGGCAGGCGGCGCTCGTCCGTGACGTCCCGTGGTTTGCGCCCTACACCGACATGCGCTGGCGCCCGGACCAGGCGCCGCACCCCATCCTCATGGCCCTGCGCCAGGATGCGGCCGGCCGCCTGTGGTCGGTGGTTCGCGTGGCCGACGAACGGTGGCGCGACGCGCGTCCCCTGATCGCCGACACGCTGCTGGCCCGGCGCAACCCCGCCGCCCAGTACGACCCGGAGGAACTCTACGACACAATGGTGGAGGTGATCGACCCGGCCTGCGGGCGCGTGCTGCTGTCGCGTCGCTTTCCGGGGCTGATCGCCGGATTTCTGGACGACGGGCGAATGGTTTCGTGGAGCGACCGCCCCGGCGCCCACCCGCGCCTCACCGTCTGGCGCGTGGACGCCGCCTTCGACGGCGCGCCGGCCTGCGCCGTCGGAGGTGAGCGCCCGCTGTCCCAGTAGCCGGAAGTGAAAACCGAGTTCGAGCATCGCGGGGCGCGGCACAACGGCGCGCGCTCCGAACCCGCCCGGCGAGTGGCGCGCCGGGCACTACATCACCGAGGAGAGATGACCATGCGGAAGATGACCAAGCTGGCCCTGTCGGCCGCGGCCGCGCTGTTCGCGAGCGTGTTCGGCGCCGATCGCGCGGAGGCGCAGATCGTCACCAACGACTGCTACTACTGCATTTCGTGCACGATTAACGGCCAGCCCGGGCACCGCGTGCTGAACGTGCGCGTGCCCGCCAACGGCACCACGGTCGGGCTCACCATCCCCGAGCCCACCGAGTGCGGCCCCGGCCCGTGCAGCAACCCGCAGGACCCGGACGTGAACCACCAGCGCTGCGTGCGCCCGCGACAGACCGCGTTCAACCTGAACTCGCTCACCGAGGCGGTCAAGTCGGGTGACATGGCGCAGGTGGCCGTGCTGATGGAGCAGGGCGGCGAGATCGTGGAGGTGAACACGGCCCGCAGCGCGCTGCAGGTCGTCGGATGCGACGGCGCCATCGTGGCGCACCTGCCCCTGAACCAGGCGCAGCTCACGCAGCTCGCCGCGCCCGCGGCGCAACTGGCCGCCGCGGAGTAACCGAGCGGACGACGCGCGCGGACGCCACACGCGCGCGGGGGGAGGCGGGCCGTCCGGCCCGTCTCCCACGTCCCATCACCCCTTCCAGGAACCCCATCGTGAGCAGGTTCGCCCGGAAGGTACGCCGCGCCCGGCGTGAGGCCGTTCCGGCGCCCTACGAGCTGCTTCTGTTCCTCGCCGTCTTCGTCGTGCTCTGCACCCTGCTCTTATGGTGGGCCGAAAACGCGCCGCCGCACTTCCACGGGTCGGTACACCGCCACGCGCACTGATCCCTGCGCATGCGTCGGACATCACGTCGGTGCCCCCTCCCAGGGCTGCCGGTCTACTGCACGAGGCATCCCGGGAGTCCGGCCCCCGGCCTCCACCTCGCGACCTCGCAGGAAGTCGATCCCTGGCTCACCAGTCCAGCAGAAGGGCGAAGATCAGGGGCGCCACGATCGTCGCGTCGGACTCGATGACGAACTTGGGCGTGTGCTGTCCCAGCTTGCCCCAGGTGATCTTCTCGTTGGGCACGGCGCCGGAGTAGGAGCCGTAGCTGGTGGTGCTGTCGCTGATCTGGCAGAAGTATCCCCAGAGCGGAACGTCGTCGCGGCGCAGGTCCTGGTGCAGCATGGGCACCACGCAGATGGGAAAGTCGCCCGCGATCCCGCCGCCGATCTGGAAGAAGCCGATGGACGACTCCTCCGCCGTAGAGGTGTACCATGCGGCCAGCTCCATCATGTACTCGATCCCCGTGCGCACGGTATGGACGTTCTTCACGTCGCCGGAGATGACGTGCCCCGTGTACATGTTCCCCAGCGTCGAGTCCTCCCAGCCGGGCACGAACATCGGCAGGTCGGCCTCGGCCGCGGCCACCATCCACGAGTTCCTGGGGTCGATCTGGTAGCTGTCACGCAGCACGCCGCTGCGCAGGATGCGGTACATGAACTGGTGCGGAAAAAGCCGCTCGCCGGCCCGGTCGGCCGCCGCCCACTCCTCCAGGACGGCGCTCTCGATGCGCCGCATGGCCTCCATCTCGGGGATGCAGGTGTCGGTCACGCGGTTCATGTGGCGCTCCAGCAGCGCCTGCTCGTCGGCGGGGGTCAGGTCGCGGTAGTTGGGCACGCGCTCGTAGAAGTCGTGCGCGACCAGGTTGAAGACGTCCTCCTCCAGGTTGGCGCCGGTGCACGAGATGGCGTGCACCTTTCCGCGCCGGATGAGCTCCGCCAGCGAAAGGCCCAGCTCGGCCGTGCTCATGGCGCCCGCCAACGTGACGAGCATTCTGCCGCCCTGGTCCAGGTGGGCGCGGTAACCCTCCGCGGCGTCGACCAGGGCGGCCGCGTTGAAGTGGCGAAAGTGGTGGCGGATGAACGACGAGACGGCGCCGCCGGGCGCGGAGACAGGATGCGTCATGACGATTCCCCAAGCGCGGGTGCGGACCGCGGACGTGGGCGCTCGCCATGCCGCGGCGCGCCCTACGGCCCCACGGGAACGTGGAGGCCGCCATCGGGACGCGAGGTGGCAGGTACGAAAACGCTATCGCGCACAAGGAGTTGCGTCAAGAAGCCGGGTGCGTGCGCAACCGGCTTCGTCCGGGTGAACCGTCTGCTCCACGCAGGCGTGAACACGTGCTGCAGGTTTTTACCACGACGTATGCGGAACACCTTCCTTTCCCGCGATCAGGCCGCTTTGTACAGCGTAGCCCAGTCCCCCTCGAACCCGCCTTCGCGACCCGTTCTCCAACGTCATGTCGCCGGCGGATGCGGCCGTGGCGCGACCGCATCCGGGGCTGCACGCGCAATCCTGATGGCTCAGGCGCTCGATGGGGCGGATGCCTGCCCTTGCGCCACCCCCATGAATCCGGCCCGTTCCCGGGCGGCGGCCAGCGCTTCGCGCACGTGCTGCGCGAGGACGCCGACGTGCGGCTCGGTCATCATGGTGGTGTGGCTGCCGGGGACTCGACACACCTCCACACGGTGCTCGGTCAGCAGAGACCAGCCCAGAGTACGCTTCTCCTCCTCCGTGGGTGCAAGGGCCAGCCACTCGTGCTCGCTTGGGGCGATGTAAGCCCTGAAGAGGGTGAGCCTGCCGGCGAACCGGCCCGGAGCGTACCCGTCGATGCTCCTGTGGCGTGCCTTCGTCACCTCGTATATGTCACGCAGGTCCGCCTCGGCAAACTCCTCGGGTGCGACCCCCTGGGCGTGGAGGGCCTCCAGCAGCCACCGGATCTGCTCGTCCGCGCCCATTCCTTCCAGCTTCTCTTCGTCCACCGAGAACGGGCGCCGCATCCGCGCCGCGACCACCCGAGCGATTCTGATCGGCGTGGTCATGTCCCGGGTCCGCGTCCAACGTCGCGACATGTCGGGCGTAATGGTGTCCAGCAGGCCCACGAAGGCTACCCACTCGCCCTCCCGCTCCAGCAGGCGCGCCATCTCGAACACGACGTACGCGCCGAAAGACCAGCCGCACAGGTAGTACGGTCCGTTCGGCTGGATGGAGCGGATTGCCTCCACGTACTCGGCCGCGAATCGTTCCATTGGCCGACCAGGGTCCTCGCCCAGGTCCTGCATGGCGTATACGGCCTGATCCGTTCCCAGATGCCGCACCAGGTTGACGTAGTTCACCACGCCTCGGGCGGAGGGATGGACGAGGAACAACGGTGGGAGCGAGCCCTTGGGCTGGAGCGGCACCACCGGTGAAGCTGGCGTTGGTGTGGAGCATGCCTGCTCGGGAATGGCGCCCGCAGCATGCCTCACTGCCTCTTCGTCCCGCTCACCACGGAGGGGCAGGTGCAGTTTCGGGTGGTCGACGCCGCGAGCCTCGGCGCCGACCTCGTCTCGCAGGGTTGGCGAGCCGTGATCAACCGGTCCCACGGGGAAGCCTGACACAGCGTAGCCGCTCGACGCGGCGCGGCAGTGCTCCACGATCTCGCGCAACGCCGCCTCGTAATCAGCTGTGACAGCCTTCAGTTCGGCCGCGCCGTAGCGGCGTCCGGGGTAGACGAACGCAACGCGCAACCGGCCGCTCCGCACGGATGCCAGAACTTCCACCGCGCTTGTCCGCCGCTCGTTCGGGGAGAAGACGGAGCCAGACGCGCCGTCCGCGCGGCTCAGCCACTCCTCACCGCCTGCCGACGTTCCGCCGCCGAACTGGCTAAGGTAGTTGAACGAGACTTCCGGCCATGGGATCGACGCCAGCCGCTCGCGCACGCCCTCGTCATCGGAGAGCCAGCGCAGGATGCCGAAGCCGACGCCGCGCGCGGGGATCTCCCGCAAGCGCTCCTTCATCCCGCGCAGGAGCGCGCCGGGGTCGTCGCCCTCGGCCTCCAGCAGTACGGGGAACGTGCTGGTGAACCAGCCGACGGTGCGCGTCAGGTCTACATCGGCGAACAGCTCTTCGCGGCCGTGTCCCTCCAGCTCGACGGCCACCGTCCGGCCACCTGTCCAGCGGCCCAGCGCGCGTGCCAGCGCCACCAGAAGTACGTCGTTGATCTGCGTGCCATAGACGGGCGGCACCTCCTGGAGGAGTGCCCGCGTGGTCTCATCGTCCAGTTCCATCACCACCTGCCGCGCGTCCGCGTGGATGTCTTTCCCTTCCGACGTGCCGGTGGGAAGCGGCGCGGCCGTCTCCCACGGTCGCGCGAGCCACCAGTCAGCCTCGGAACGCATTGCCGGTGTGCGCGCGTGGCTGATCAGCCGCTCGGCCCAGCGGCGATACGAGGTCGTCCTTGGCGGGAGACGGACGGCCTCGCCGGCCGTGACGTGACCGTACGCCGTCTCCAGATCTTCCAGCAGAATGCGCCAGGAAACGGAATCGATCACCAGATGGTGGGCGATCCAGAGGACCCGGTCGCGTTCCCGGGTCCCCCCGCGGTACAGGACGACGCGGGTGACGGGTCCGCGTGCCAGGTCGAGGCTCGCCTGTACGCGTGAGGCGTGCTCGTGGATGGCGGCGGACAGCGCGTTGCCCTCCAGCGCCGTGAAGTCGACCGTTTCCACCGGCGCAGCCCCGCCCGGCGCGGCGAACGACTGCCTCCACTCCCCGGCCGGGCCGGGCGAGAACCGCAGGCGCAGCGCGTCGTGGTGTTCCAGCACGGCGGCCACTGCGCGCTCCAAGACGCGTGGATCGAGCGGCGCGGAAGCCAATCGGAACTGCGCCATGTTCCAATGCCACGGTTCCGCGAAACCACGCGCGAAGAATGCGCGCTGGATCGGCACGAGCGGCGCCGGACCCACCACGGGAGCCTGCGCCTCGGCGACCAGCGGAGTGGTGAGGGCTTGTGCGTGGAGCGCGAGTTCGGCCACGCTCTGGTGTTGGAAGATCTGGCGCGCGGTGATGCGCACGCCGGCCCGCGCCGCGCGCGAGACAACCTGGATTGCCAGGATCGAGTCGCCACCCAGGTTGAAGAAGTGGTCGTGCACGCCGACGGCGTCGATCCCCAGCACGTCGGCCCATACGGCGGCAAGCGTCTCCTCCATGGGTGTACGCGGAGCCGCGTCAGCCTCGACGGCATTCGGCTCCGCGACGGGCGCGGGCAGTGCCCGGCGGTCCAGCTTGCCGTGGGGTGTCAGGGGAAAGGATTCCAGCCGCACGAACGCGCTTGGTACCATGTACTCGGGCAGGTGCTCGCGCAGATGCTCCCGCAGGTTGACCAGGAGCGCTCCCCACGCGTCTTCTCGGACGGGGACGACGTACGCCACCAGCCGCTTGTCGCCCGCCCCGTCCTCGCGCGCGATCACGGCGCAGTCGGCCACGCCCTCATGCCGCCGCAGCACGGCCTCCACTTCGCCCGGCTCCACGCGCATTCCGCGCAACTTTACCTGCTCGTCCAGGCGGCCGATAAAGTCCAGCGTCCCGTCCGGTCGCCACCGGGCCTTGTCGCCGGTGCGGTACAGCCGCGCGCCTGGGGCGCCGTACGGATCGGGGACAAACCGCTCGGCGGTCAGCGTCGGCCGCCCCAGGTAGCCACGCGAAACCCCCACGCCGCCCAGGCACACTTCCCCCGGCAGGCCGGCCGGCACGGGGCGCAGGCCGCCGTCAAGGACGTAGGCGCGCACGTTGGTCACGGGGCGACCGACGGGCGGCGGCTCCGCCCTTGCCGCGCTGCAATGGTGCGAGGTGGCGTAGATGGTGCTCTCGGTGGGCCCGTAGATATTCAGCATGCGTCGTCCCGGCGCCCACTGCGCCACCGCCTCGGCGGGGCAGCGGTCCCCGCACACCGCCAGCGTCCGCAATTCGGGAAAGCTGCTCCCGTCAAGGTTCTTCAGGAGCGCCGGGGTGGGGACCCACATCTCCACCCGCTCCCGTCTCAGAAGCTCGCCAAACGCCTCCGCGTCCAGGAGGGTGTCCCGGCTCACCAGCACCAGGGTTCCCCCGCCCAGAAGGGCGATGAAGATCTCCAGCACCGAGGCGTCGAAGGTGAGCGACGACCCCTGCAGGATCCGCGTCCCTGGCCGCATTTCAAAGCTCTCCAGAGAGGCCGTGATCACGTTCACCACGGCGCCGTGCTCCACCATCACTCCCTTGGGCCGGCCGGTGGAGCCGGAGGTGGAGATGACGTATGCCATGCCGTCGGGGTGCACAAGGACGTCGGGGGCGGTGGCCGGGCGGGCGGCGATGGCCCGGCTCTCGGCGCGCAGGTCCAGCAGGTCCAGCAGGTCGGGGATGAGCCCGGGGAGCTCCGGGCGAACTCCCTCCGGGGCGATCACGGTCCGTATGCCGGAGTCGGCCAGAAGGTACCTCAGGCGCTCCACGGGCGAGGCGGGGTCCAGCGGGACGTACGCGCCCCCTGCCTTGAGAATCGCCAGGATGGCGACCATGGTCTCCGGTGCGCGCTCGGCGAAAATGCCCACCCGCGACTCGGGCCGCACTCCACGCGCGGCCAGGTGGTGGGCAAGGCGGCTGCTCGCCTCGTCCAGTTCGCGGTACGTGACCGCCCGGCCGTCGAGGCGGAGCGCCTCCGCTTCCGGTGCGCGCGCGGCTTGTGCCTGGAAGAGGACGTGAAGGCAGGCGCCGGAGGCGTCCACGTGATCACGGGCCGTGCGGTTCCACTCCTCCAGTACAAGGTGGCGCTCGTCGTCGTCCAGCAGATCCAGCCCGGAGAGGCGCCGGTCGGGATCGCCGGCCAGCTGTTCCAGCACCAGGTCCAGGTGCCGCACCATCCGCGCAGCGGTGTCATGCTCAAACAGATCCGTACTGTAATTCAGCACACCCGAGAGCCCTTCAGCGTGGGTGTTGATGCTGAGCGTGAGGTCGAGCTTAGATTCGTCTCGCAGCGCGCCCATGTCCCGAATCCGGAGCCCCGTCCCGTCGTCGGAGGCCGGAGGATCCTCACCGAAGTCGACGAGCTGGAACGCCACCTGAAAGAGCGTTGCGTGGCTGAGGCTCCGTTCCGGCCGCACCTCGGCGACGATTCGGTCCAGCGGGACGTCCTGGTGCTCGTAGGCGCCCAGCACCACGTCCCGCACCCGATCCACCACGTCGCGCAGTCGGGGGTCTCCGGACAGATCGGTCCGCAGCACCAGCGTGTTTACGAACAGCCCGATCACGTCCTCCAACTCCTTGTATCTCCTGCCGGCCATAGGGCTACCCACAACCACGTCGTCAGTCGCGCCGTACCGGGCAAGCAATACCTTGAACGCCGCCAGGATCACCATGAACAGCGTGGCACCCTCGCGTCGGCCCAGCTCACGCAGCTGTTCCATCCGCTCCCGGGATACCTCCACGCGAACCCGGCCGCCACCGAACGAGGGCACCGACGGCCGCGGAAAGTCGGTGGGCAGGTTCAACAGCCCGGGAACGCCCGCGAGCTGCGACTTCCAGTACGCCAGGTGCGCCGTGTGTGCTTCGCTCGTTGCCTGCTCCCGCTGCCACAGCGCAAAGTCCACGTACTGCGCCGGCAACTCGGCCAGCGGTGACGTGCGCCCGTGGGCGTACGCGGCATAGAGCGTCCACAATTCGCGGAACAGCACACGCTGGCTCCACCCGTCGGTGACGATGTGGTGCGTGCAAATAAACAACGCGTGATCATTCCTGCCCAGCCGCAGCAGCCGGGTGCGGAAGAGGGGTTCGGCCGCCAGGTCGAATCGGTATGCGGCCTCCTTGCCGGCGGCGCGCCGCACCTCGACTTCGGCCTCCTCTTCACCAAGGCCAGAAAGGTCATCCACCGGCAGCGTGAAGCCGGCAAAGGGCGCGACCACCTGTACGGCGACCCCATCCACCGAGCAGAACGTGGTCCGGAGCGCCTCCTGCCGCCTGACCAACTCGCCCAACGCCCGTTCCAGCGCCCACTCATCCACGTCACCGCTTATGCGCAGCCCCGTGAAGACATTGTATGTGGTGCTCCCCGGATCCAATCGATCGATGACCCACAACCGCTCCTGCGCGAATGAGGCGGGCGCCTCGGCGCGGTGGGTCCGGCGCACGGTTGCCGCCGTGCGGCTCATCCCCTTGAGTCTCGCCTCCAGGAGAGCGCGCTTGGCCGGGGAAAGAGCCGCCTGCGGCGGCTCAACGACATCGGTCATCCCATTCCTCCAGTTACGTGGTTGGTTCGGCCAGCTACCCGTGCTGGTCCATGTCACGGCGAAGCACCTTCAGCGACTTCAACTCAAATATTTTCTAAAAAATGGATTGAAATGATTGATGCAGACACGAGCCAAAAACCGAAAAGTGTGTTGATCAACACCGAAGAAAGTTTCAATCTACGAGATGGCCCGCAGAGGGACGCTCCTTTGGGGTTGTCGCACACTATAGCGGTTGAATGCATGACGCACAAGCGTCCCAGTGGAGCAGGAATAGCAAACCATTGTACAGCTTTTAGATACGAGTATACATGGGTTTGCGCAGGCAAGTGAGGTAAGGTCAGGATTACCCTCAGAGGCGCTGTTTGGGGTTGTTCGGACAACCTTCATGAGGTGATTCGTATTCACACGGTGAACATCCGCGCGCCAAGTAACTATTATGTCCTGTAATCAATGGTTTGGGATCACGGAAAGTTCC
The DNA here is from genome assembly GCF_048594345.1 of Longimicrobium sp. Classification (GTDB taxonomy): domain Bacteria; phylum Gemmatimonadota; class Gemmatimonadetes; order Longimicrobiales; family Longimicrobiaceae; genus Longimicrobium. Next base: position 8,485 of record NZ_JBMDXM010000116.1, on the reverse strand, counting down.
CTCACGTTTCGGTGTAAGTTGATCCGCCCGGGGCTCGCGGTCTGACCCTTTCGTCGGTCTGGCGCGATTGCCAGCTCTGCTGCAAGGCAAAGCGCCGCAGCGCCTTTCGCTGCGGCGCCTGGTGCGTTTGTGACAACCCCAGGCATGCGCAGGGATTGGATCAGTCGAGCATTGCTGGCGCGGCGCGCCGGTCCCTGGTGTGTTGTCGTGGGGAGCCCGGGGACGATCCGGGAGCCTGGTGGAGGGCGTGGGGGCCTGGCGCGCATCAAGGCGGAGCGGGACGGTTCCGAGGTGCGCGCGGCTGGAAGCCATCCGCGCTGCCGCCCAGCGTTACCGTCGCCTTTACGACATCGATGATGTGCGGCATCCGGTTGTCGGTGTCGCGCACATCCGGTCGGGCGCCGACGGCACGCAGCACGTGGCGGCCCGGGGCGACAGCGTCGCGAGCCACGTGCGCGGCGGGGGTGCTGATCATCGTATGAAACAGAGCAGTTTTCGAGAAGCAAGTGCCGCAGGGCGTGATTAGCTTCGATGCCATGATCCTTTTTCACTCAGTGAGGCTGCCATGGACATCAACATTCACGCGAGCTTTCCCACGGCGCCGGCTACGGCCGGCGTGTCCGATCCACATGCGGCTGGTCGCCGGGGAAGGGCCCCGGCGAGCGGGAACAGCCGGATCCGGCAGATCCACCGCTGGCTGTCCATCGTCTTTACGGTAACCGTGATCGCCAACTTCGCCGCGCTGGCGCAGGGAGGAGGAGCGCCGCCGGCCTGGGTGACCTACGCGCCGCTGCCCCCGCTCTTGCTGCTCCTGCTTAGCGGCCTGTACCTGTTCGCGCTGCCGTACTTGGCTGCGTGGCGCCGGCAGCGCACCCGCTGAACGCGCCGCCAGCCGAACGACCGATACGAACACCCCTGCCCGACGGATGGAGACACGATGATCGGGCCGACACCTGCTTGCATGAGCCGCCCGGTGGTCGTGCCACCGGATGGAGAGTACGTGGACACGGTTCGCCTGCGTGCCGCGGCGGACATGTATCGCAGGTTCAGCGTTGCCGACGTTGCGGCGCGTACCGCCTGGTCTGGCACGGCGTCGTGCATTCCTGTCGCAACGAGCCCTCGCTCGGCACCCCGCTTGCGCAGGACGAGCGCACGTCCAACGTGTTGGCGCTATCCGCCCGCGACGGTTGGCCATGGTCGCTGTTTTCCGTGCGCCATCATCGTCAGCGCACCCGGGCGACCGCCACGCGGAATGCCGGCCGCTCCGCGATGCATCCTGGACGCGGCGGACGTGGGGCCCGCGATCCGGGCGCTCGCTGCCACTGGCGAAATTCGGGGCGGCGCAACAGTTTGGTCGCGCGGCCTTTGTTCGCTTGTGGGCCCGGCACAACGATCGCGATAAAGCCGGTGTCGTTACTGCGCACGAACGTGTACCGTTGCGTTGGCCGTGGTCCGTGCTATGCCATGGAACCTGGTTGGATGGGGAACGAACACTTGCACGGGGAGGAGTCGATGGAGGGCAGCGAAGGAGTGATCGTCGCGCGGCGCGGGCTGCACGATGAGGACGAGGGCTGGGAAGAGCGCCTGTTCGACATTCCGGACGATGACGACGAGGACGACGAGGGCTTCGACGACGACGAGGACCTTGACGACGACCTCGACGACGATCTGGATGACGAGGACGACGCGGACCTGGAAGATCTGGACGAGGACGAGTGATCACGGAAAGGGCGCGGAGCACGGCTCCGCGCCCTTTCCGTTTGCGTCCGGGCCGCTCCGCGACGGGACGGGCCTGCCACGACGGTACGCCTCGGGTACGATCGATCTCCTTGTGCGCCATGTGTTTGGTTGCCTTCCGGATCCGGACTGGCGAGAATGCAGGCACGTTCCGTGTGCGTGGGCGATCTGGATCGGGGCGACGGGGAAACCCGCGGCACACGGACCTGGACCGTCACCTCTCAGCCGGAGCAACACCATGCGCAAGCTCACGCTCGAGATCGACAATCTGAAGGTGGACTCGTTTGCCACCGGCGACGAGCACCGCCGGATCGGCACCGTGCACGGCCACGACACCATCGAGACGGAGTGGTGCACCGGGTACGGCTACCCGGGCTGCTACGTGTCCAAGAAGAACTGCCAGACGCCGTACAACACCTGCAACGGCAGTTGCGGGTGCACGCAGGGGTGCCAGACCCTGGCGCCGTACTGCTGAGCCCGATCCGGCCGGATCAACCAATGCGCCCCCCGCCCGAGTTTCGGACGGGGGGCGCGCCCGCGTAATCACGTGTTTGATTGCTTTTATCCAGCCGCCCATGCAACCATGAAGGCGCAATCCGTACGTGCGTGTGTCGAAGTCCCGCGCCGCGACGGGCATCAACGTCACTCTCAGCCGGAGCAGTCTCATGGCCAAGCTCACGCTCACGATCGACAACCTGAAAGTGGAGTCGTTCGACACCGGAAACGAGCACGGCAGGAGCGGCACCGTGCACGGCCACGACACGGTCGAGACGGAATGGTGCACCGGCTACGGGCATCCGGGGTGCAACATCTCCAGGCGCCCCGACTGCCAGACGCCGAACAACACCTGCTACGGCACCTGTGGATGCAGCAACGGCTGCGAGACCTACAACTGTGCGTAGCCGGCGGCACGGCGCGGTGAAAACGCCCCCACCGGTGGTTCGGGTGGGGGCGCGGCTTTTGGGGGATTGCGCAGAGAATGGGATTTCTGCCCGTCCACAGAAGGATTGGCCTCACACAGAGTCGACAGGGTCAACAGAGTTTATCGTGCCGTTTCCTCTGCTCGCGCAGCGGCCCCCACCCGGACTCCGGGTGGGGTGTGTTTTGATCGGTTGGGGTCCCTTCGGGGCTCTCGACGGGATCATTGTCTGGCGGTGGGCTGACCACTATGCTACCCAAGTGGCGCAATCGACGCTCTATCTCCTCGCGGGAGGATTTCCTCCTCGACGCACCCCTGCGGCAAACTTCGCGGAATCATGCGCATCCTGCTCTATGTCTCGCTCGCGGCGTTCGCGTTTACCGCCGTTGCCCCGGCCTCCGTCCCCGCGGCTCTGGCCGATCCGCAGCGTTGCCATCCGTCGTATCCCGACTACTGCATCGCGCCGCCGCCGCCGGACCTGGACTGCCCTGACATCACCGGCCCCAAGCCGTTCCGCGTGCGGCACGACGTGCGCGGCGCCGATCCGCACGGCTTTGACCGCGACAAGGACGGCCGTGCCTGTGAGCCGCCGCGCCGCCGCCGGTCCTGATCCCGAGCGGATGGTTTGCACGATTGCGCATCAGGTGGTGCGCTCGACGTGCTCCGGTGCGCTCCGGACGTCCCTCGACCGATCCCACATCCCTCCTCAAAAAAACGCGGATGGCCTCCTGCCGCGCTTCCATCCCTCTGCCGTTTCCGACATCCCCGCCACCTTGTGCCTCCGCTCACTTTTCTAATGAGACGCGAGAGCAGGGGAACGACACGAGTAAACTCTGTTGACCCTGTTGACTCCGTGTGAGGCCCATTCTTTTTTCCGAACCCGGAGCCCGAAGGAGCGGCACGAGAAAACTCCGTTGACTCCGTTAACTCCGTGTGAGACCCATTCGTTTGGAGATCCTGTCTCACGTGAGGGCTTTTCTGGACGCGCGGGCAGTCGGACACGTGGCCGCGATGATGTCGAACGAACATCCGAACGCGAAATTCCCCAGCAAATCCGCGCCTGAACGGCTTGCCGAGAGTGGATGGGACACGCTATACTCCCCGGCTTCGGAGCCGCCGGGCGGCTCCGATGTTCATCCGAGCCAAGGGAGATGCGCGTGAAGAGCATCGTGTGCGTGAAGCGCGTCCCGGACACCGAGGCGCGCGTGCGCATTGCAGGTGACGGGAAGTCCGTGGACGCGGCCGGGGCCAAGTTCATCCTGAACCCCTATGACGAGTTTGCCGTCGAGGCGGCGCTCAAGCACAAGGAAGCCGCCGGCGCCGGCGACGTGACGGTGGTGAGCGTGGGCGACAGCGGGAGCGCCGAGACCCTGCGCACCGCACTGGCCATGGGCGCCGATTCGGCCGTGCTGCTCAAGACGGACGGCAAGCCCGAGGGGCTGGCCGTGGCGCGCATCCTGGCCGAGGAGCTCAAGGGGCGCGAGTACGACGTGGCGCTGTTCGGCATGAAGGCCATCGACGACGACCTGCAGGCTGTGGGGCCCATGGTCGCCGAGCTGCTGGGCATTCCCGCCGCCACCGCGGTTACCGAGTTCTCGGCCGAGGGCGGCAAGATCACCGCGCAGCGTGAGATCGAGGGCGGCCACGAAGTGGTGGAGCTCAAGACGCCGTGCGTGATCACGCTCACCAAGGGCGCCTACGAGCCGCGCTACGCGTCGCTCAAGGGGATCATGGCGGCCAAGAAAAAGCCGCTGGAGGAAAAGCCCGCCGCCGCCGGCGACGCCGGCGTGGAGGTGCGCGGCCGCAAGCTTCCGGCGGAGCGCCAGGCCGGCCGCATCGTGGGCGAGGGCCCCGACGCCGTGCCCGCGCTGCTGAAGCTGCTGCGCGAAGAGGCGAAAGTGATCTAGGGAATAGGGAACAGGGACTAGGGAACAGCCTGCGAAACCGCGCGAGGCGCCGGATCTGGCGCGCCGTTGCAGTTGTCTTGCTATTCCCTATTCCCTATTCCCTATTCCCTCTCCCCTGTCTTTTGAGAGGACCCCAAACATGCCAGGCATTTTCGCGTTCGCGGAGACGCGCGACGGTGAGATCCGCAAGGTGGCCCACGAGGTGGTGACCGCCGCCCGCACCCTGGCCGACGCGCTGGGCACCGAGGTGCACGCCGTGCTGCTGGGCGGCGCCGGCACCGCCGCCGCGGCCGCCGAGCTGGGCCGCTACGGCGCCGACAAGGTGTTCGTGGGCGAGAGCGACGCCTTTGCGCGCTACTCGGCCGAGGGCTACACCACCGTCATCAGCGCCTTTATCCAGGAGCATGGCTGCGACGCCGCGCTCTTTCCGGCCAGCTCGCTGGGCCGCGACCTGGCGCCCCGCGTGGCCGCCCGGCTGGGCGTGGGCTACGCCAACGACTGCACGGCGCTCGAGGTGCAGGGCGGCCAGATCGTCGCCACGCGCCCCGAGTACTCCGGCAAGCTGATCACGCAGGTGGCGGCCACGGGCAAGCCGGCCGTGCTCACGCTGCGCGCCAACGTCTTTCTCCCCACGGGCGAGAGCGGCAAGGCGGGCGAGGTGCAGACGCTGGACGTGTCGGTGAACGAAGCGGACTTCGGCGCCATCGTCCGCGAGATCAAGGCGGGCGCGGCGGAAAAGATGGACGTGGGCGAGGCGCCCATCGTGATCTCCGGTGGCCGCGGGCTGCAGAGCCCCGACAACTTCAAGCTGCTCGAGGAGCTGGTTGAGGCGTTTGGCGGCAAGGCGGCGGTGGGCGCGTCGCGCGCGGTGGTGGACGCCGGGTGGCGCCCGCACAGCGAGCAGGTGGGGCAGACGGGCAAGACGGTGTCGCCCACGCTGTACATCGCGGTCGGCATCTCCGGCGCCATTCAGCACCTGGCCGGCATGCGCACCTCGCGCTACATCGTCGCCATCAACAAGGACCCCGAGGCGCCCATCTTCAAGACGGCCGACTACGGCATCGTGGGCGACCTGTTCCAGATCCTGCCGCGCATGACCGAGGAAGTGCGCAAGATGATGGCGTAAGCCGTCGTTTTCGGAGCAGTGGGCCTGGTCCGGAACTGAACGGGTACAGAGGGACAGAGAAAAGCCTGAGGAACAGAGAACTTGATTTTGTCTCTGTTCCTCAGGCTTTTCTCTGTCCCTCTGTACCTCCCATCTGTTCAGGAGGCTGATTGGCACATTCGGGCCAGTCGATCCGTCGAGGAGCCGGCGGCGTGATATCCGCGAATGGCGCTCCTTTCCGACCGGGGGCGGCGGGCTTTATGTTTCCCGGCCATCGCACCATGCAGCCAATCAACGGAAACGTGAACGGAACCGCGCCCCAAACACGCGCCCGCTGGCTTGCGCCCGCGGCACTCGCGGTCGCCCTGCTTTCACTGGCGCTCAACGGCGTGCTGCTGTGGACGCTGCGCAACCCGGAGCGGCTGCTGGCGCCGGCGCTGGGGCGCGTGGTGGAGCGGCTCAAAACGCAGGACGCCACCCTCAACTACACGGTGCGCATCCCCGCGGGAACGCCGGTGCACTTCGACATTCCCATCGACCAGCGGTACAACGTGCGGGTGAACACCACGTTCCCCATCGACACGGACTTCAACCTGCCGGTCAACACGCCGTTCGGAAACCGCAACGTGCGGGTGCCGGTCAAGGCCAACATCCCCATCCGCACCAACCTGCCCATTCACCTGCGCGACACCTTTCGCCTCCGCACCCGTACGGAGGCCGAGATCGTGGTCCCGCTGGAAATTCCCATCCGAGACCTGCCCCTGGACGCACTTCAGAAGTCGCTCGAGCCATGAGCCCGATGAAGCACATCGTTCCCCTCGCCCTGCTGCTGGCCGCGGCCTGCGGCGGCGACTCCCGCGCGGCCGAGACCGAGGCCGCCGACTCCGCCGCGCCGGCGCGGCCGCCCGTGGCCCAGCCGCCCTCGCCCGCCGCCGTGGGGACGACGTGGGCCACCAACCCGGCATCCGGCGTCACCCTTACCCCCGGCGAGGTGACGGTCATCGAGACGGGCCCCCACGCGCTGCTCTGGCCCCAGGGCGCGGCGGAGCTGGCACCGCCGTACAGCGTGCGCGCCAGCCTGCGCAAGCGCGCGGGGCGGCTGCACGAAGGGTACGGGCTGATCTTTGGCGCGTCGGGGCTGGAGGGGGACGAGGCCGGGCAGCGGTACAGCTACTTTCTGGTGCGCGGCGACGGCAGCTACCTGATCAAGCGGCGCGACGGGGCGCAGACCCCCGTCGTCCGTGACTGGACGCGGCACCCCGACATCGCGCGCGACGCGAACGGACAGGGGCGCCACAACGACCTGGAGGTGCGGGTGGAGGCGGATTCGGTGACGTTCCTGGTCAACGGCGGGCCGGTGGCCACGGTGCCCGCGTCGGACCTGCTGGTCAGCGGGCGCGCGGGGCTGCGCGTGGCGCACGACGTGGTGGTGGAGACGCAGGGCTTTGCGGCCGAGCCGGGCACGGTGGCGCCGTGACGCAGCCGCTGCGCGTGCTGGTGGCCGACGACGACGCGGCGATCCGCGCGGTCCTGCGCTCCATCCTCCCCACGGACCGCTACACGGTCGCCGAGGCGGAGTCGGGCGAAGAGGCGCTGCGGTCGTTCGAGGCGCGGGGCGCGGACCTCATCCTGAGCGACCTGCAGATGCCCGGCTTTGGCGGGCTGGAGCTGCTGCGCCGTGTGCGGGCGATGGACGACACGGTGGGGTTCATCATCCTCACCGGCGCGGGGACGGTGGAGAACGCGGTCGAGGCGCTGCGGCTGCAGGCGGACGATTACCTGGTCAAGCCGTTCAACGTGGCCGAGGTGCTGCTGGCGGCCGAGCGCGCGCTCAGCTACCGCCGCCTGCTGCGCGAAAACCGCAGCTACCAGGCGCACCTGGAGGAGCGCGTGGCCGAGCAGGCGGGGCAGATCGAGGCGCTGCTGATGGATGCGCTCCGTTCCCTGGCCGCCGCCATCGAGACGCGCGACGACTACACGGGCGGCCACGTGGAGCGCGTGGCCCGCTACGCCGCCGCCACCGGGCGCGAGCTGGGGCTGCGGGGCGACGAGCTGCGGTCGCTGTGGGTGGGCGCGCTGCTGCACGACGTGGGCAAGATCGGCGTGCGCGACGAGGTGCTCAAGAAGCCCGGCGCGCTGACGACGGATGAGTACGACGAGATGAAGCGCCATCCGGAGATCGGCGCCACCATCATGGAGCGCAGCTCGTTCCTGCGCCCCGGCCTTCCGGCGGTGCTGCACCACCAGGAGCGCTACGACGGCTCCGGCTATCCGTACGGCCTGCGCGGCGAGCAGATCAGCCTGCAGGGGCGCATCGTGGCGGTGGTGGATACGTACGACGCCATCATCAGCTCGCGCCCCTACCGCAACGGAAGCACCTGCGAGCACGCGCTGCAGGAGATCCAGCGCAACGCCGGCCGCCAGTTCGACCCCGCCGTGGTGGAGGCGTTCATGCGGGCTTCGGAGAAGGGATTTCCGGAGGATCCGGATACGCCGCGCCTGCCGGAGCTCGCGGTGGCGGTGGAGGCGTAGCACGACGCCCTGATCCGTTTTCGCGAGCTTCGCGGTCCGGAGGGCTTCAGGGATGGGCCTCACACAGAGTCAACAGGGTCAACGGAGTTTTCTCGTGCCGGTCCGCGGGTTCGGGGCGAGAGGGAGAAGGAGTGGAATGGCGTTGAAGTTTCCGCGGAAGTTCGTGGGGGCGGCCGCAGGCGGCGGGCTGGACGCGCTGCAGTACGAGATTGCCCAGGAGAAGGCGGGCGTCCTGGCGCGGCTGGGCCGGCAGGTGGAAGCGGCGCTGGACCGGCTGCGGGCGTT
>NZ_JBMDXM010000115.1:0-8957 GCF_048594345.1 Longimicrobium sp. | reverse complement strand
AATCCCGCTCTCCGTACCCCGTACTTCGTACCCATCCTCCGCACTCTCGCACTTTCGCGGTTTCGCGCTAGATTCCCCGCCTCGGCATCCGACGGTATCGCCCGAAGCCTGGAACGCATGACCCTCGCCGACCCGATCGCCCTGATCCACGGCGCGCTGGACGAGTCGGCGCGCGTGAAGCTGGCGCTGCGCGACCTGGCGCCCGACGTGCTGCGCGTGGCGACGCGGATCGCCGGCGCGTTCCGCGAGGGAAAGCGGCTGTACGCGTGCGGCAACGGCGGCTCGGCGTGCGACGCCATGCACCTGGTGGAGGAGCTGGTGGCGCGGTACAAGCGCGAGCGCCCCGGCCTGCCGGCGCACCACCTGATGGACGGGCCCACGCTCACCTGCTGGGCCAACGACTACGACTTTGCCACGGCGTTCAGCCGGCAGGTGGAGTCGATGGTGCGCCCGGGCGACGTGCTGGTGTCCATCAGCACCAGCGGCAACTCGCCCAACGTGCTGCTGGCCGCCGAGGCCGCCAACGCGCGCGGCGCCCTTACGGTGGCGCTCACCGGCCGCGACGGCGGCCGGCTGGGGGAGATCTGCGCGGAGCGCCTGGTGGTGCCCGCGCAGGCTACCGAGCGCATCCAGGAAGGGCACATCACCCTCATCCACCTGATCTGCGAGCTGGTGGAGCGCACGCTGTTTCCCGACGCGCTTCCCGCCTGAACCGTTCAATGTCCGCAACGCCAACCGTCATCCGCCCCATGTACAGAATTCTCGGTCTTGCCGCCACGCTCGCCGTGCTGCTTGCCGCCTGCGGCGACCGCGGGCTCACGCCGGAGCAGCAGCAGGCCCGCCGCCAGGCCGGCCTGGACGCCTGCATCGCCGAGGCGCTGAGCATTCACGCACGCACGCGCCTGGCCACGCTCGACAGCCTGCTGTCGCAAAGCCAGGCCAGCGGCTCCGTGCCGGCGCTGGTAAGCGCGCCGCACAAGTTCGCGCAGGTGTACGCCACCTTTGCCGACCTGCACGCGCACGAGACGGCGTACCGCGACAGCGCGTACAATGCCTCAAGCAAGGAAGACTCCACCCGCTACGAAGGGATGGCGGCCAGCTTTCGCGTGAACCGTCCTTCGCCGGAAAGCCTGGAGGAGAACGTGATCCGCGACTACCTGCGCGACTTTGCCAGCTCGCGCCGCAACCCCGACCACGGCTGCAACCAGCTGGTGGACGAGGCGGAGAAGAAGGGAGAAAGCTGAGGGCGTCTCGGCAACGTCCAGGCACCTGCGCGCAGCCGGGTCGTCGTCGGCTGGCTTCGTCTTTGGCGGTTGAAACCGCGGCTGGAACATCACGAAGTCCGCCTGCGCGGACACGGGCGCGTTGCCGCGGGCCCTCTCCCCCGACCGGCCTTTTGCTCGTTCCTCGCAACGGCGGTCGACCCCTCCGCCAACTTCGGGGGAGGGGGTTGTGCGCCGGGGGTGCAGTGTGCTCCGAACAAAATCGAAGCGGGAGCGGATTTTCTCTCGCCGGGCGGTTGCGGCAAAGGGACCGGGTGAGGGGGCCCCGCGGATCGCAACGCCGTTCTCCTTTTGCAGTGGAAGCCCCGCGTAGTTTGCGGGGCTTTCCGCTTTTGTTGCGGCGGCTTCAGCCGCTCCCGCTACGCCCCCCGCCTTGCCGCATCCACCGCCGTCCGCGCATTCTGTCTGCGTAGCGAAGTCCTGTGGCAGATGAACGCGCAACGGAGGGGGCCAGGCACATGCCCGTCGTACACCTGTTGGGCACGGGCGCGGGGGTCAGCGGCCCGGAACGCACCACCACCATGCTGGCGTTTGAAAGCGGCGGGCACAGCGTGGTCGTGGACTGCGGGGGCGACGTGATCCAGCGGCTGATGGCGTCCGGGGTGGATCCGTCGGGGATCGAGGCGTTCATCGTGACGCACGAGCACCCGGACCACGTGAGCGGCTTTGCGCTGTTCATGGAGAAGATCTGGCTGATCGGCCGCCGCCATCCCATCCCCGTCTACGGAATCCGCCCCGCGCTGGACCAGGCCCGCAAGGTGTGGGAAGCCTTCAACACCAGCGGCTGGGAAGGCGTCCCCGAGATCCAGTGGAACGAAGTGCGCCTGGAGCCGGGCGCGCCGGTGCTGAGCAACGAGCGCTGGCGCATTACCGCGGCGCCGGGGGTCCACGGCGTTCCCGTGATCGGCATCCGCGTGGAGGACGCGCGGGGGTCCGGCGTGTGCGCGTACTCGTGCGACACGGCCAAGTCGCCGGAGATCACGGAGATGGCGCGCGGCGCGGACCTGCTGGTGCACGAGGCGACCGGGGTGGAACTGGGCGGCCACACCACGTACGTGCAGGCGGCGGAGGTGGCGCGGGACGCGGGCGCGGGGCGGATGGTGCTCGTCCACCTGCCCCCCTTCGTGACGGACGAAGATCTCACCGAAGCGCGGACGATCTACGCGGACATGCGGCTGGGAGAGGACGGAGCCCGCTATGACTTTTAGCTCCCCGCGCCCGCGGGCGCTCGCCGCCACGCTGGCGCTGCTGCTGGGCGCGTGCGCGTCCGCCGCGCCCGCACGGACGGCCGGCGCGCCCACCGCCGCGCCCGTGGATGCCACACCGGCAGGTGGCGAGTGCAGCGTCGCGCCCGGGACGCTGGTGAACGTGCAGTCGCTGGACCGGACGGTCCGGACGGACGTGCGCTACGCGACGGTGAACAACTTTACCGGCGCGGTGCTGCCGGGGTACGAGCGGCCGCTGGCCATGCTGCGGCCGGAGGCGGCGCGGGCGCTGGTGCGCGTGCACCAGGCGCTGCGCGAACGGGGGTACGGATTGAAGGTGTTCGACGGCTACCGCCCGGTTCGCGCGACGCTGGGGATGGTGGACTGGGCGGAGCGCACGGACAACGAGTGGGTGCTGGAGCAGGGGTACGTGGCCCGCCAGAGCGGCCACAACCGCGGCGGCACGGTGGACCTGACCCTGGTGCGCCTGTCGGACGGGCGCGAGGTGGAGATGGGGACGGCGTACGACACCTTCAGCGAGGCGGCGCACACGGCCAACGCCACCGGCCGCATCGCCGAGAACCGCCGCATCCTGGTAGACGCCATGCGTGCGGAAGGCTTCTCGAACTACGAGAAAGAGTGGTGGCACTTCTCCTTCTCCGGCACCTATCCGCCGCTGGACGTTCCGCTGCGCTGCTTCCGCTGATCCGTATCGTCCCCATCCAACGATCCTGATCCCATGCGATCGAACCACATCCGCACCGCCTGCCTTGCCGCGGGGGCGCTGGCGCTGGTGTCCGCCCCCGCACGCGCCCAGGGCGGGCTGGGGCTGGTGGAGGGATTGTTCGACGAGGTGAGCGCCGTCACCATCTTCTATCAGGGCGGGCTGGTCCCCTTTTCGGACGAGGTGACGACCCACGGGGGGATGCTGCACGGCGGCGGCACGGAGGTGCTCATCAACCTCAGGTCCGGCGAGGACGTGAGCTACGAGCTGGGGCTGGGCGCCAGCTACCTGCGCGGCTACCAGGCGACGGAGCCCAGCCTGGACCTGCGCGCGTCGCTGCGCGCCCTGCCAACCGTGTCGCTGTACACCACCTGGGAACGCGAGCCGCTGAGCCGCTACCTGGGCCTGGGCTTTGGGCTGGTGGAACTGTGGAACGCGCAGGCGTACGGCCCCTCCGGCCAGCCGTGGGACGTGCAGGGGAACGCGTTCGAAGTGGTGCTCTCCGGCGGGGTGTACCTGGAGGAGACGTTCGCGGAAGGGCTGTTCGTGGAGGGAGGATACCGCTTCCGCAACTTTCACAGCGTCAAGTGGACGCCCACGGACGACGCGGACGCGCTCCCCTCGTCGTGGCCGCGGTCGCTGGACCTGAGCGGGCCGTTCCTCTCCCTGGGCTGGCAGCTGCAGCTGGACAGGGACGAGGACCGTGAGGCCGGCATTACGCCGCCCGCGCCGGCCGGTGTGTGGACGCTGGTGCGGATGGACGGCGCCGCGCTGCCGGTGGCGCTGGAATCGGCCGCTCCCGCGCGGATGGTGGTGCACGGCGTGCTTCGGCTGCAGGCCACGGAAGACAGCGCCGGGCTGGGGAGGTACACGCTGGACCTGAACTTTCGCAACGGCCCGGGCACCGCCGGCGGGCCGCCGCCCCCGCACCACGAAGAAGGCGGCTACACCGCGCGGGAAACGGACGCCACCCGCACGCACGTGCTCACCCTGGTGCCGCGGGTGGAGACGACGCGCACGCGGACCGTGGAGCGGCTGGCCGGGCGGCTGTACATGACGTGGGACGGCCACGTGCTGGTGTTCGCGCCAGGGAACGCGCCGCCGGACTGACGCGCCGCCGCGTCAGGGCGCCGCGGCCGTATCGGCGGGGCCCACCGTGCCCGGGTAGACGACGGGGGTCAGCGGCGGCAGGCGCCGCATTACGCTGCTGACGTAGCCCGCGTCATCCACCGAGATGGGGTTCATCCGCACCTCGTGAAGGGCGGTCGCGGCCGCGCGGCTGGGTGCCACCAGCACCGCCGCGGCGGCCAGGGTGGAATCGGCCAGCAGGTCCAGCGCCAGCACCGCGCCCCGCTGCGCCGCCGAGTCGGTGCCCACCAGGTGGGGAAAGAACTTCGACATCAGCTCCAGGCGCCGCGCCTCCTCCGTGCGCTCCCGCTCCGCCCGCCGATCCAGCACCTCGTTGGTCTGGTAGAGGATGGTGAACACCAGCCCCAGCGCCCCCACCACCACCGGCATAAGCTCCCACCAGCGCCTGGGCCGCGGGTTCTCCAGCTTCTGCAGCACCTCTTCCTGGCGCGCGATGAGCCGTGCCGCGCGTTCGTGCAGGGATTCCGAGGGAGCGGATTGACCGCACAGCGGGCACGAAGGGTCCGGCCCGGCGGGCGGAGCGGGAGCGGGGGAAGGAGGCGTGGGTTCGGACATGGATCGGGACGACGGTAGGGAAAAGGAAGCGCCGGTTCCGCGCGCACCTGCAGGGTACGCGCGAATCCGGCGGGCGTCCGGTGGGGCGGGGCGGCCGCCCCGGTGCGCGGCTACCGCGTGACCGGCTGCAGGTCCAGGCGCTCGCCCGCGACCACCGGCTGGACCGTGACCTCCTGCACGGGGCCCACCGGCCGGTCGCCGGCCCCCATGGGCGTAAGGGTGAGCTGCTGCGGCTGCACCACCGCGGTCACCGTCGGCGGCGCCGAGGCCTGCTCCTGTGCGGCGGTTGGCGCGGATGCGCTCCGCGGCTCATCGGCGCCGCAGGCGGCCAGCGGTGCCAGCGCTGCCACCATCACCGCCCGGCGTAAGGAAAGGGTGCGCATCGATGTCCTTTCGTTGAGGGGACTGGCGCGCCCGGCCCCGCGAAGGGCCGGGCGCTGGCCGCCGCTTACTGCGGCTGGACCGTGATGACGCAGCAGACCTGGTTGATGGACCGGTTGCACGCGCCGCCGCACCACACGCTCCCGGTGTTGCTGCGCCACAGGCCGCCATCGTAGTTCTCCTGGGTGTGTCCGGCCCGGGCGGCGCCCGCCACCGCCACGGGAAGCGCCACCAGCGCCGCCACCACGACCTGCCGGCGCGAGAAGGAGGGAAGTCGGATCATCGGAGGTTTCCTTTCCATGAAGGGGATGAGATGATACGCCGGGGCCAGCCCTCAGGCCTGCGCCAGCAGCGCGGCAAGAACGAACTCCAGCCGGTCCGCGCCCCGGCCGGCAAGCAGCGTCTGGCGGTCTGCCCGCAGCCGGGCCACCACCACACCGTCGCGCACCACGTATACCGTCGGGGCGGTTTCCCCGCCTGTCTCCGCCTGAAACGCGTGCTCGTCCAGGTGCCGGCGCGAAAGCCTGGCCAGCCGCTCCGCGCGAAAGAACGAGCCCACCAGCGCCGAGTCGCGCCCGCTGGTGAGCGCCATCGCCCGCACCCGGCCCGCGTACGCGCGCTGCACGTGGCGGATCTCCCGTGCGGCGGTGGCGCAGGTCACCACGTCGGCGCTGCGCAGCGCCCACACCACCAGCAGCGCGTCGTCCGCCGTGCCCGCATCCGCCGACCAGCCGGCTGGGGCGGCGTCGCCCACCGCCAGCGGCTCCGCGGCCGCACTCCACGGCGTTCCGCAGGCGGCGCAGGCCACCCCCAGCGCGACCGCGGCCGCCCGGATCATGGCTTGAGCCGGGCCGGCACCCACACGTTGGGCGCGTCCGCGGCCGGATGGACGAACACCAGCTCGTCCCCGGCGCCGCCCGCCGCGAGCAGCCGGGGCGTGTCGATCCCCTCGAACCGGCGCTGGCCCGCGCGGTCCATGTGCAGCAGCCGCCACTGGGGCTCCACGCCCTTCATGTCGTAGTACTGCACCACCATGGACCCGTCGTGCAGCCAGTACAGCTGCGAGATGGCCGAGAACGTCTCGCTCCACCCACGGAACGCCTCCAGCGTGCCGCCGGAGGTGGGCATGGGCTGGTCGAGGCGCCGGAACCGCTCAAAGGGAATGGCGATGCGGCCCAGGTCCCTTCCCGTGGAATCGAACAGGTAGATGCTGTCGGAGAGGGCGAAGACCGCCGCCACCGTGTCGCCCCGCGCCACGGCGGAGGCGGTGCCGGCAAAGGCGTAGCCGCCGGCCATTTCCGGCGGGTGGCGGGGGATCCCCATGAAGCTGCGGGTAACGGCGCCCGTCTCCACGTTGTACACGTGCACCAGCGCCGTCCCCCCCGTGCCAATGCGCCGGCCGGTGAAAAGCAGGTGGCGGGCGTCCAGCACCTCGGCGGAATACAGGGGCGCCACCGGCGCCTGCTTTACGTGCAGAAGCTTTGCGCCCGCGCTGTCGAAGACCGATACCCTGCCGCCCATCTCGACCGCGGCGATGCGGCCGTCGGGCAGCCGGTGGGCGGCGGACAGGCTGCGGAACTCACCGGGCCCGCTTCCCTTGCGTCCGATCACCCGCGCAAGCGCGCCGTCGGGGCGGTACAGCCGAACCTGGCCCTCGCGCTCATCGGCGACCAGAAAGCCGCCGCGGGGATCGACGCTTACGCGCGGCGTCACGTTGATGACGTCGTCGTTCTCTTCCATTTCCACCGGCACGCCCCAGGCAAGGAACGCGGCCAGGTCGGTGGGCGCGGGGACGGCGGGCGACGGCGGACCGCGGCGCTCTCCCAGCCCCAGCCACGTGGCCGCGCCCAGCGCGGCGAACAGCGCCAGCCACAGCGGATAGAACGACACCACCGGCTGCGTCCACCACAGCCTGCGCCCGTCCGCCGCCGTCGCCTTGACCGTGCCGGCGGTCACGGGAGGATCTCCCGGATGTGACGGGGACTTCCGCGTAAGCGGTGTGCGTGCGGAGGCATGGGAGTAGGGAAAGCGGAAAGACGAGGATGCCCGGCTACGTGGGCCACGAGCGGGAGCTGCGTGCGCCGGGGCGCCAGCGTGCCAGCCGCGGCGGCCGGCCTGAAGCGACTTTTTGCAAATAATGCGCCGATTCATTCATTTTACGCCACCATGCATTCGTACAATGATTTATGCGATCCGAGCCCGGTAGCTACGACGCGAGATTTGTCCTTTCCACGCCACACTTTGCGACACCGGTGTCACCGATTGGCATTCTCTTTATGCCAGTAATAGGGTGATCCCCTTCGTCCCGTTTGTCAACTCTTTCGGGTTTCTGGTACAGATGTGACATTTTTCCGGCTGGTCGGTCTTCGGGAAAACGGTGCGCGGGCGCTTTGGACTGGATAGGTGCGCTTCCCCAAGCCTCCCGCCGGTCCGTCTGGTTTTCTTCGGCCGGGGTCCCCGGGCGGAAGCCTTGCGAAGGCCGGGCGCGGGGGGCATTTTGCGCGCGCTTTCCACGAGGCGGCGTTCAACCGGCGGGCACAGGCATGGTGGCGGTTCCGGTGGTGGTGTTCTCGGACTTTGCCTGCCCGTTCTCGTACGTGACGGAGGCGGCGCTGCGGCGCATGCAGGCCGCCGGCGAGGTGGAGACGACGCACCTGGCGTGGGAGCTGTATCCCGCACCCGCTCCTCTTCCTTTGTGGGACACGGGCGACTGGATTCCCACACTGCGTCCGCTCGCCGTCGAGCTGGGGATCGCGTTGCGCGCCCCGGCGCCGGTGCGGACGCGCAAGGCGCACGAGGCGGCGGCGTTCGCGGCCCTCAAGGGCGTGGGGCCGGCGATGCGGGAAGCGCTGTTCGCCGCGCACTTTGCGGAGGGACGCGACATCGGCCGCATCGACGTGCTGGTGGAGATCGGCGCGGGGCTGGGGCTGGACGCGTCGGAGCTCAAGGTGGTGCTGGACGTGGACACGTTTGCCGGCCGGGTGGCGGGGGAGCGGGACGCGGCGCTGCGGGCCGGCGTGGAAGGGGTGCCGACGCTGGTGATGGGCACGGGAGACGAGGCGCGCTGGCTGGTGGGCGCGCGGCCGTTCGCGGAACTGCGCGCGGCGGTGCTGGGCGAGGATTGATCCGGGGCGCTGGCGTCCCGCGGGGAATACGCAATCGCGAAGGTGGAGAGCTGATGTCGGACTACGAGCGGATGACTGCCCTTTCGGCGCGCGAGATCTGGGAGCGCGTGGAGCTGGTCCTTTCCACGCGCGGCGAGGTGTCGCTGACCCGTGAAGACCATCATTCCCGCACCTACACGGGCGGCGAAGGCACCGTCGTGGTCGAGGTGCACCGCCACGGCCCGTACGCGGTGGTCTCCTTTCGCACCGACCGCCTGCGCACGTCCAAGATCGACGGCGTGGTGCGCTACCTGATGAACCAGCTTCCCTACCAGCCCGGCGACCCGCCGCGCGAGTAGTCCGCGGGGAGGATGGATGATGGCGACGGGCCGGCTCTCTGCGTGGGGGCCGGCCCGTCGTGTGTGATGGTGTGATTGTGTGATGGTGTGATGGTGTGATGGTGTGATGGTGTGATGGTGTGATGGTGTGATGGTGTGATGGTGTGATGGTGTGATGGTGTGATGGTGTGATGGTGTGATGGTGTGATGGTGTGATG
>NZ_JBMDXM010000114.1:0-25890 GCF_048594345.1 Longimicrobium sp. | reverse complement strand
GTCCACCGTTTCCGGAAACAGCATCTGCTGCTTCCGGTCTACACCCGCTTTGTATGCCACGCGCGCTCCCCGAGACTGGCCTGTGCTCGCTGACAACTTACACGATCCACGCGAGTTCTGACACAGTCTGGGGAGCGCACGCCCGGCAACCTCCGTAACCACATAAGCTTGCGCGCGACCGAAGGATCTTTGTCGGGTTGCGCGAGGCCCAGCCCCCGCTAGCTGGTCAAGTCCCTCGAACGAGCCCAGGTAGGGCAGGGTTTGGAGGCGCTTCGGATAGAGATCCTTCGGTCGGCGCACGGCTCCCGCGCATGACCGATGGTTCGGGGCGGCGCCTCTCTCAGGATGACAGGTAGGGCGGACGGGGGGGCCCTGAGAGGGCGTCGCCAAACCTGACCTGCTTTCCTTGGACGCACACTGTCATCCTGAGGGAGCGCACGCCGGCAACCTTCGTAACCACATAAGCTTGCGCGCGACCGAAGGATCTTTGTCGGGTCGCGCCAGGCCCAGCCCCGGGGAGCCGTTCAAGTCCACAGAGGAGCCTCGGTAAGGCAGGGTTCGAGGCGCTTCGGATAGAGATCCTTCGGGCGGCGCACGGCTCCCGCGCATTACCGATGGTTCGGGGCGGCGCCTCTCTCAGGATGACAGGTAGGGCGGACGGGGGGCCCTGAGAGGGCGTCGCCAAACCTGACCTGCTCCACGATTGCGGCACACTGTCATCCTGAGGGAGCGCACGACGGCAACCTTCGTAACCATATAAGCTTGCGCGCGACCGAAGGATCTTTGTCGCGTCGCGCGAGGCCCAGCCCCCGCTAGCTGGTCAAGTCCCTCGAACGAGCCCAGGTAGGGCAGGGTTTGGAGGCGCTTCGGATGGAGATCCTTCGGTCGGCGCACGGCTCCCGCGCATGACCGATGGTTCGGGGCGGCGCCTCTCTCAGGATGACAGGTAGGGCGGACGGGGGGGCCCTGAGAGGGCGTCGCCAAACCTGACCTGCTTCCCCTTGGGCGCACCCTGTCATCCTGGGGGAGCGCCACACGGAACCTTCAAGACCACAAGAGCTTACGCGCGACCGAAGGACCTTCTCTCCGCCACCGTGAGGCCAGATGCGGGGCATGAAGCCAGCCTCACGCTTCTTCCGACAAGGTCATTCGGTCGGCGCCAGGGTATTGTGTATGAACAGGTTATGGAGCGGCGCCTCCCTCAGGATGACTGGCACGATCCGAGGTTTCTCAACACCCACTCAGCCTCAGGATGACAGGTACGGCGGACAGGGAGCCTTGCGCGAGCGTCGTCCTCAGAAGCAGGCTCAGGAAATCATCCCTGGATTTCGAATCGAAAAGCCCGGCTACTTCTTCTTGCGGTTGCGTTTGCGGGCCTGCTTCTGCGCCTTGCGGCGCTGCTCCGTCTTCTGCGACGCACGGGGAGAGGTGGCGCGGGCGCCCGGTGCGTCGAACGCGCGGGACGGGGTGATGCGCTCCTCGAGCAGCCCCAGGTCCACCTGCACGTCTTCCCAGTCCCCGTTCACGTTCAGATCCACCGCGTTGACGGCGAACGCCGCCTGCATCAGCGGCGCCGCCTCCGTCTCCTGCAGGTCCACCAGGCCGCTGATGAGGAACGCGTTCAGCGCACGTCCCTGGTCCTTCCAGTCCTCCAGCTGCGTCACCAGCAGCGCCGCCGCCTCTTCCCGCCGCTCGGGATACTCGATCCCCGCGTAGACGATCACCTGCGACGCGGCGATCCGCAGCTCCTCGTCCGCCATCTCGTCAAAGAGCAGGATGGTGGCGCCGGGAAGCGCGGCGGGGCCGATCATCCCCAGCACCGCGGGCACTTCGCGGAACACCCAGTCGCTCTCCATCTCCCGCTGCAGCAGATCCAGCAGCGGCTCCGCGGCCGCGGCGGCGCGCAGCTGCCCCAGCGCGCGCCAGGCGTGCACCGGCGCCCACCCGGCCGGATCGCGCTCCTCCGCCGCCTGCAGCGCGGGATCGGTGGCCATGCGGATGAGCGCGGGCACGTGCCGGTCCTCCAGCCCCAGCGTGCGGTAGTCCGGCCAGGTGCGGCGCCGCGCCGGCTCCGCGCCCAGCTTCAGCAGGCGGTCCACGGGAGGAAGGTAGGTCACGCTGGATCCGGATCGAGGTGGATGGATCGGACTGCCGGCGTCCGGCTGCGACAAGCTGTCGCCCGCGCCCGCGTGCCGCAATCGGCGTCCCGCTTTGGCGGACGGCCGATCGGCTCGATACGGAGACCGCGCGAGGAAAAATCTGAAACTTCTGGCGCGCCGCTTCCGTTGGATACTTTAGCGCCGACCGCGCATGTCCGGCGATGAAAGCCGGAGGCGGATCGGTGGCTTTGTACGATCGCGAACCATGCACACGCTGCAGGCCACACGCTGGGAATACATCACGCTCAAGCTGGACGTCGACCGCTTCGTGCTCGGTCCCCGGATCGAGCCCAGCCAGGTGAGCCACCATCTGAACCAGTTTGGCGGAGACGGGTGGGAACTGGTCAGCATGATCGACGTAAACGCCGGCGAAGGCCGCACCTGCGACCTGGTGGCCGTGTTCAAGCGGCCCGCCGCCGCATAACGGGCAGGATGAGAAACGGACGGGCGCCTCACCAGGGGCGCCCGTCCCCGCTTCTATGCCGAATCCCGCAAACGAGTTGGCCTCACACGGAGTCAACGGAGTCAACGGAGTCAACGGAGTTTTCTCGCGCCGGCACTCAGTCGACGAGGCACGATCCGGGTGGAGTATCGGAAACGAGATGCAGATGGAATACGGCAGGGAGCCATCCGCACTTTTACGAAAAGGGAATGTGGATCGGCAGATGCTATCGGCGGCGCGCGGGAACCCGTAGATCGCACTTCCTGATGCGCGATCTTGTGACCCCTCCGCCACCACCACAGTCGGGGTAGATCCGGCGCCGATCGTGCGCGGCCGGAGCCTTTCCGCACCGCGGAGTGTACGCGAACCCCCCGCGGCACTGGCGCGACGCGCGCCGTGTGCGGAGATTCCGGGAGCGTGACAACACCCGCCGCTCCTGTCCCCATCCACCCACCGATGTTCATGACGCGAACCCGAATCGTGCCGGCGGCGCTGCTTGCCGCGCTGATCGTCTGCCCCGCCGCGCACGCGCAGGGCCCGACCCGCGCGGATTCGCTGCGCGGGTCCATCGGCCCCGCGCGGGCGTGGTGGGACGTGGCCTACTACGACCTGAACCTGGCCGTGAGCCCGGCCGACAGCAGCGTGCGCGGATCAAGCGGCATCACCTACCGCGTGCTGCAGCCCGCCACCGAGATGCAGATCGACCTGCAGCGGCTGGAGGTGGACAGCATTGTCCAGGACGGACAGAGCCTGCGCTACCGCCGCGACGGCAACGCGCTGTTCGTCACCCTGGCGGCACCGCAGGCCGCCGGCGCCGTAAAGACGGTCACCGTGCACTACCATGGCCGCCCCATCGTCGCCCGGCGCGCGCCGTGGGACGGCGGATTCGTGTGGGCGCGTGACCCCGGCGGCCAGCCGTGGATCGCCACCGCAGTGCAGGGGCTGGGCGCCAGCGCGTGGTGGCCCAACAAGGACACGCAGGCCGACGAGCCCGACAGCATGCGCATCGCCGTCACCGTGCCGCGGGGCATCACGAACGTGAGCAACGGCCGCCTGCGTGACAGCGTGCACAACGCCGACGGCACCACCACCTGGGAGTGGTTCGTCCGCAGCCCCATCAACAACTACGGCGTGGCGGTGAACGCGGGCAGCTACGCGCACTTCTCCGACGTGTACGAGGGGGAGAAGGGGCCGCTTACGCTGGACTACTGGCCGCTGGCCATGCACGAACAGGCCGCGCGGCGCCAGTGGGGGCGCGACGTAAAGCCCATGCTGCAGTGCTTCGAGAACTGGTTCGGCCCGTTTCCCTGGTACGAAGACGGCTTCAAGCTGGTGGAAACGCCGCATCTGGGGATGGAGCACCAGAGCGCGGTGGCATACGGCAACGGCTACCGCAACGGCTACCTGGGCCAGGACCTTTCCGGCACGGGACGCGGGATGTCGTGGGACTACATCATCATCCACGAGGCGGGGCACGAGTGGTTCGGCAACCACATCACGACGAAGGACATCGCCGACATGTGGGTGCACGAGGGCTTCACCACCTACAGCGAGGGGCTGTTCGTGGAGTGCCAGCAGGGCGCGGACGCCGGCGCGGAATACATCATCGGCCAGCGCCGCAACATTCAGAACGACGCGCCGATCGTCGGCACCTACGGTGTGAACGCCGAGGGTTCGGGCGACATGTACTTCAAGGGCGCCAACCTGCTGCACACCATTCGCCAGGTGGTGAATGACGATGCGAAGTGGCGGGGCATCCTGCGCGGGCTGAACTCCACCTTTGGCCGGCAGACGGTGACGGGCGCGCAGGTAACGGAGTACATCTCGCGCGAGGCGGGGATCGACCTGAGCCGCGTCTTTCAGCAGTACCTGACCACACCCCGCATCCCGGAGCTGGAGTACCGCATCCAGGGGAACCAGCTCTCGTACCGGTGGGCCAACGTGGTGCCGGGCTTCGACATGCCGGTGCGGGTGACGCTGGCGCCGGGCGAATACGGGCAGATCGCCCCCACCACCACGTGGCAGACGGCGAACGTCCACGGCGTCACCGCGGCGAACTTTCGCGTCGACGATAACTTCTACGTCACCGCCCGCAACGCCGACGGGCCGCGCACGAAGCGATAGACGGCTGCCTCCGGGCATCCGACCGCGGAACGGCCCCGGCGCCCCTCGCGCCGGGGCCGTTCTGTCGCATGACGCCAGACCTCCTGTCCGCCCTACCTGTCATCCTGAGCGAGGCGCCACCCCGAACCATCGGTGAGGCGCGGGAGCCCGTGCGCCGACCGAAGGATCTCCATCCGAAGCGCCTCAAACCCTGCCCTACCTGGGCTCGTTCCAGGGACTTGAACAGTTCCCGGGAGCTGGGTCCGACGCGACCCGACGGAGATCCTTCGGTCGCGCGCAAGCTTATGTGGTTACGAAGGTTGCCGGGCGTGCGCTCCCTCAGGATGACAGTGTGCGTCCAAGGGGAAGCAGGTCAGGTTTCGGCTTCGCCCTCTTAGCGCCCCCCGTCCGCCCTACCTGTCATCCTGAGAGAGAGGCCGTTTCAAAACTCCATTCTGAGTCTCTAACGACGGCCGCCGCGCCTCGCGCGCGCGAGGAAGGCGCGATTTTCAGCCGATGGGCCTCTGAGAGTCACCTCGGAGGCCGTAGGGGGCTCCTCAAAGTCCGGAAAAACGCGCCGATAGGGCTCAAATGGGCTGCGGGACGGGCATCTTGCCCGTCCTGAGTGCTTCCAGGAGACACTCCACCCCAAGCAGGCTCAAAACCCGCCTCAGGTTGTACGCCAGCGTCATCAGGCTGAACTCGCCCCGCACCTTGTTCAGCCCCCTCATCAGGAAGTAATACCCGTCCCACGTCCACTTCATCGTCCCGAACGGATGCTCCACGCTGCTCTTGCGCTGCAGCATCAGCTCGGGCCGCTCCTTCAACCGGTCGGCCATTGCCTCCAGCCGCGCCTCCTCGGGCGTCCGCATGATCCGGCGCCCCTGCTCGCTTGTCGTGCACTGCGCCCGCAGCGGGCATCCCGCGCACGCCGGCCAGTTGGCGTAGTAGCTCAGCTTGCGCCCCTTCACTACCGTCTGCGTGCTCAGACCCAGCTTCTGTCCCGCCGGGCACAGGTACTCATCCCGCTCCGCCGAGTAGGTGAACGCCTCTTTCGTGTACAGCCCGGCGGCCTGGTTCTTCGACGAGCTCTTCGGCTTCGGCGCGTACGGCGTGATCCCGTTCGCCTCGCACTCCACCACCTGCGTTCCCACGTGGTACCCCGCGTCGGCCGCCACTTCCAGCGCCTCGACCCCCAGCGCCTCCTTGGCGGCCATCGCCATCGGCGCCAGCTGCCGCTCGTCGTTCACCTCGTTCGTCACGTCGTCCGCCACGATCAGGTGGTGCTTCGCGTCCACGGCGATCTGCGCGTTGAAGCACACCTTCATGTCCCCCTGCGACTTCATCAGCCGGCTGTCCGCATCGGTCAGCGACACCTGGCTCTCACCGCTTTCCTGGAGGTGCTTCAGATAGCCCTCATACTCCTGCTTGCGCTCCTGGAAGGCCTTCAGCTTCTCCTGCAGCCCGGGATCCGTCGCGCCAGGCTGCTCCTTCTCCTGTGCATCCTGCGCCTCCACCGCGGCAAGGTACTGCTCGATGTTCGCTTCGATTCGCGCCAGCAGGACCCGCAGCTTCGGCACGGTGAAGTTGCGATCCTTGCTGTTGACCGCGCGCAGCTTCGACCCGTCGACGAACACCATCTGCGCGCTGAACAGATCCAGCTTCCTGCAGAGCAGCACGAACTCCTTGCTCACCTGCTTCAGCGCCTTCACGTGCTTGCGCCGGAACTCCGCGATCGTCTTGTGATCCGGCCGCAAACGCCCCACCAGCCAGATCACCTCCACGTTCCGGTGCGTCTCACGCTCCAGCCTGCGGCTCGACCGCATCCGGTTCAGGTAACCGTAGATGAACAGCTTCAGCAGGTCCCGCGGATCATAGCCGGGCGTGCCCTCACGGGCGGGCACGGCTCGCTCGAACCCCAGCTTCGACATGTCCAGCTTCGCCACGAATGCGTCGATGAAGCGCACCGGGTTGTCCCCAGACACGTACTCGTCCACCGTTTCCGGAAACAGCATCTGCTGCTTCCGGTCTACACCCGCTTTGTATGCCACGCGCGCTCCCCGAGACTGGCCTGTGCTCGCTGACAACTTACACGATCCACGCAAGTTCTGACACAGTCTGGAGAGGCGCCCCCCGGAACCGTCGGTGAAGCGCGGGAGCCCGTGCGCCGACCGAAGGATCTCTGTCCGAAGCGCATCAAACCCTGCCCCACCTGCGGCCCCTTCGCGGGGCTTGAACAGCTCCCAGGGCTGGGTCCGGCGCGACCCGACAAAGATCCTTCGGTCGCGCGCAAGCTCATGTGGTTACGAATGTTATTTGCGTGCGCTCCCTCAGGATGACAGTGTGCGTCCAAGGGGAAGCAGGTCAGGTTCAGCGACGCCCTCTCCGCGCCCCCCCCCCCCCGTCCGCCCTACCTGTCATCCTGAGCGAGGCGCCCCCCGGAATCGTCGGTGACACGCGAGAGCCCGTGCGCCGACCGAAGGATCTCCATCCGGAGCGCATCAAAGCCTGCCCTACCTGGGCTCGTTCCAGGGACTTGAACAGTTCCCGGGGGCTGGGTCCGCCGCGACCCGACGGAGATCCTTCGGTCGCGCGCAAGATTATGTGGTAATGAGAGTTCCAGGCGTGCGCTCCCTCAGGATGACAGTGTGCGTCCAAGGGGAAGCAGGTCAGCTTCGGCGACGCCCGCTCAGGCCCCCCGTCGCCCTACCTGTCATCCTGAGCGAGGCGCCCCCCGGAATCGTCGGTGACGCGCGGGAGCCCGTGCGCCGACCGAAGGATCTCCATCCGAAGCGCCTCCAAACCCTGCCCTACCTGCGCTCGTTCGAGGGGGCTTGAACGGCTCCCGGGGGCTGGGCCTCGTGCGACCCGACAAAGATCCTTCGGTCACGCGCAAGCTTGTGTGGCTACTAAGCTTGCCGGGCGTGCGCTCTCTCAGGATGACAGTGTGCGTCCAAGGGGAAGCAGGTCAGGTTTGGGAAACGTCTCACGGTCAGCCAGCCCCACGGACATTCGTGCGCTCCGGATACGACTTTCTTGCAGACGCGAACGGGCCGCCATACGATTGGGAGCCGCGTATCCGCCCCTTTCGACGTACAAAGGATGGACTCCCACGAACGGCTGATCGTCGACGACCTGCTGATGCGCAAGGTGGACGAGGTGAACTACCTCGTCGCCACCAATGTCGCCCTGTACCGGCCCATCGTCCGGCTGTTTCACCAGCGCTACGAATCCGGCGAAACGGGGTGGCTTTGGCCGGCTGAGGTGGCGGCGTTCATCCGTGCGCATCATCCGCATCACCCCGGCTACACGGACGACGAGTGCGAGGCGCACCTCAAGCAGCTTGAGGCGTGGGGGGTGCTGACGTCGGAGCACGACGTGAACCAGGCGCGTACCATCGAGGAGTTTGTCCGGGCGGCACGGCGGTATCAGATCAGCGAGACGGCGCGGATCATCGAGGAGATGCTCGTCCGCCTGGCCGGTCAGGACGGCTCGCGCGGGTCGCTGGACACCACGCGCCTGACCCGCCTGCGCGACGCGCTCTTCGACCTGGGCCGGGTCCTGGCGGAACTGGACCTCGCCCGCGCCTCGCACGACACCCTGCGGCAGGTGGAGGGGCTGTGGAACGCGGCGGACGATGCGCGCCGCGAGATGCGCGAGCAGGCGCTGCGCTACATGCGCGAGCTGGAGCACGACCGCATGCCCACGGCGTCGGACCTCGTCGTTTTTCTGCAGTACAAGCGGATGCTGCGCGACTACCTGGACGAGTTCGCGCTGGGCCTGAAGGACTTCGTGGAGCGCACGCGCGACCTGTTCGAGGACTGGGCCGTGTCGGGGCTGGACGTCCGGCTGGCGCTCGCCCTCGCCCGCAACGAGCGCGAGCGCAAGGGCGACCTGCGGGCGGAGGACGAGGTCCGCGCCGTCTTCGAGGGGCAGATCCGCGCCCTGCGTGTGTTCAGCGCCCGCGGCGGTGACGCGGAGATCCTGCACGCCAAGACCACGGCGCGCGTTCGCGGCCTGGTGGAGCAGATCGAGCGCGTGGTGACGGAGCGGCGCAACACGCTCAACCGCTCCCGGGACCTGCGCCTGCTGGCCCAGGCGTTTCGCCGTGCGCAGACGGACGATGACGCGCACCGGCTGGCGTCGGTGGCGTTCGGCTGGGGGACGCCGCGCCACATGCGCGCCTACAACGCCGATGCGGCGGCGGAGCTGGACCCCGGCGCCTCCGTCTGGCTGCAGCCGCCGTGGGACGTGGAGCTGCGGGCGCGCGTTCGCGGCAACCCCAACTTTCGCGCCGTAACGCCGATGGAGGACCGCAGCCTTCAGAAGGCGGAGCTGCGGGCGCGCGTGCTGGAGCAGAAGCGGGCGGAGACGCGGTTCTGGGATTCCGTGTTCCGCGACGGCGAGCTGGTGCTGGACGGCCTTGCCTTGCGCTCCGCGGGCGACCGCTCGCGCGTGGTGCGGCTGGTACGCGACTGCCTGCGCGCGCCGGACCGCCACGTGCGCCTGCCGGACGGCTCGCGCGTGCAGATCCTGCCCCCGGACGATGCGCAGTCGATCGCCGAGATCGCCGCCCCGGATGGCTATCTGTACGTCCGCGCCTTTCGCCTGCGCCGCACGGAAGGGATGCGATGATCACGAGCGACGTTGCGCGCGCCGCCGACTTTCGCCTCTGCGCAGAGGCGCTCATCGACCGCGCCATCATCACGGCGGCGAGCGACCGGGCGCTGCTGGAAAAAATCCGTCGTCATCAACCGGCTCTCCAGTCCACGTTCGGCCGGCTGACAGGGTGGCGTGTGCAGACGCACCCGGAGTTCGCGCGGCTGGTCAAGACGCCGGCGCGGGCGGAGGCGTCGCACAGGCTGGCATGGGCGAAGGGGAGGCTGGACTACGCGCTGCTGGCGTGGGTGCTGTGGTATGGGGAGCACACGCACGGGCGCAAGTTTACCGTCAGCCAGATCGCGGAAGAGATCAAGCTGCGCAGCGCGGGCCCGGACGGCGCGGGGGTGGACTGGACCTCGCACGCGCAGCGGCTGGCGGCCAAGCGCGTTTTTCGCGGCCTGGAGGAGATGGGCATCCTGCGCCTGCAGGACGGCAGCGTGGACGAATGGGCCGACGAGAACGGCAAACGCGACGCGTTGTACGCCTGGGGCGACGCCGCGTGGCGCATTCACGTCGGCATCCCCGCCGCGGAGCTGGAGCGGCTGGCGGAGGGGCGCCCCGCCTCCCCCGCCCCGCCGGCCGACGGCACGGACGAGATCCGCCTGTATCGCACGCTCCTCCTGAACCCCGCCCTCTTTCGCCGCGACGATCCGGCGGCGTTCCGGCTCCTGGATTCGCAGGAGGTCCGCGCCCGCATCCTGGTCAACCTGCGCTACCTCACCCACTGGGAGCTGGAGGTCACGCCGGAGTACGCGCGCGTCCTGCGCCCCGCGCGCTCCGACGACGCCGTGCAGACGCCCATCCCCGTCACCTCCGGGCTGGACCACGCCGTCCTCTGCTTCTGCGGGCTGCTGCGCGACCGTCAGGCGTCGGATCGTCTGGTCCCCGCCGGCGGCGAATCGTTTCTGATCGACGAGAGCCGCGTCTGGCAGGATGTGGACGAGCTGCAGAAGCGCTTCGGTACCAAGTGGGGCAAGACGATGCAGCAGAGGAAGGTAGGCACGCTGGCGGAGGAGATCGTCGATAAGATGAAGGAGTGGGGGCTGATGCGCGACACGGACGTGCCCGGCCAGTACCTGGTCCTCCCCACCGCCGCGCGCCTGGCCGCCCACTACGGCGACGAGATCGAGCGCGACGCTGATTCGGAGGATTGATGGGCGGCGATACCAGCGCGGCGGCCTCGTTCACGTCAAAGCAGGGGCAGTACCTGGCCTTCATCTACTGGTACACCAAGCTGAATCGGGTCGCGCCCGCGGAAGCGGATTTCGTCCGCTACTTCAACGTGAGCGCGCCTTCTGTCCACCAGATGATCAAGATCCTGCACGCGGATGGGTGGATCAGCCGAACGCCGGGCGAGGGCCGCTCCATCCGCCTGCGCGTGCCCCGCGAGCATTTGCCCGACCTTGAGTAGGTGACGATGAGTTCGACGGAGCAACGGATACAAGCCGATTTCTTTCGCCTCACGGGCGTGCCGCCGCGCATGCAGGCGCTGCTGGATGCCATGCACGCGGGCGATCCGGACCGCTGGCTGCCGCGACGGCTCATCCTGCAGAACTACTGGCTGTTCGAGGAGCCGGAGGTCTTTCACTTCGGCCGCGGCAACCTGATGCTCACGGGGCAGAACGAGTCCGGCAAATCCACCGTGCTCGTCACCGCCATAACCCTGGTGCTGGACATGATGCTCACCCCCGACCGGGTGGACACCATGGGCAGCAACGACCGCAGCATCCGCTACTACCTCATCGGCAAGGACGACGCGCAGGAGGGCAGCCCCAACTGGCACCGCGAGCGCACGGCGTACATCGCCCTGGAGTTTGAGCGCGGGGCGTCGGGCGTCCACCAGACCATCGGCATCGGCCTGCGCTCGTCGCGCGACTGGACCAACCAGAAGGTAGAGCGCTGGGGATTCGTGATGGATTCCACCTTCCGCGTGGAAGAGGGCGGATTTCACCTGCACGAGAAGGGACGGCCGCTGCGGCCCGGGGAGCTGCGCGACCGGCTGGGAAGCCACGGACAGGTGACGGACGACCAGCGCACGTACAAATCCGCCGTCAACGACGCGCTTTTCGGCTTTCAGACGGTGGAGGACTACGAGCGTTTTCTGGAGATGCTGCACGTGGTCCGCACGCCCAAGCTGGGCGAAGGGCTGAACCCGCGGAAGGTGGAGGCGCTGCTCAAGGAGTCGCTGCCGCCTATCCAGTCCGACAAGATCGACGCGGCGTCGGACGTCTTTTCCAGGCTGGACACGATCGAGGAGGAGCTGAAGCACCTGAACGACCAGCTGGCGGTCGCGCGGGAGCTGGAAGGGCCGCAGGAGGCCGCCGTCCTGGCCCGTGCGCGGCAGGCGGGCGCCGCGTACCGCCACGCGTCGCGCGAGCACACGGACCGCAAGCGCAAGCACGACGACCTGCTCGCCCGGCTCGACACGGCGCGCGCCGAGGTCGCGCGGCAGGCGGAGGTGCGGACGGAGCTGGCGTCCGAGCGCGCGGAGAAGGGCGGCACGCTCTCCATCCTCAAGGAGCGGTTCCGCGCCAGCGAGGCGTTCGACATCGAGGACCGCCTGCGCGAGGTGCGGGCGGACCAGCGGATCGCCACGGATGCGTACGATGCGCTGCGCGGGGACCGCAAGCGCACGCAGGAAGCCGCGGAGCGCGAGCAGATCGCCCTGGGCGAGGACGAGAGGTCGTGGACCCGCCAGCGCGGGCGACTGGGCGAAAAGCTGGCCGATGCGCGGGACGCGGCGCGGCGCGCGCACTGGCCGTCGCTGGAGCAGCGCGCCGCGCTGGCGGGCGACGCGCTGGGCATGGCGAACGTCGACGGGAGCGGCGCCATCGCCGGGGACCTGGCCCGCTCGTCCATCGACAGCGAGGCGCAGCAGCGGCGCGCCGTGCTCGACGGCGTACGCGCCGCGCTGGACGCGGTCGCCGCGGCGGGCGGGCGGCTGGATGCGGCCCGCAAGGCGAGCGAGGTGGCCGGCCGCGAGCTGCGCCACGCGGACGACCGCTTCCGCACGGCCGGCCGCGAGGCGGAGTCCGCGCGCCTGTCCGCGGCGGACGCGCTGGCGGCGTGGCGGGCGGGGTGCGCGGAGTTGCGCGTGCCGGACGAGGCGTTCGATGCCGTGCTGGCGGCGGTGGAAACCTATCAGCCCGCGGGCCGGCCGGCGGCGATGCTCGCGCCCCTGCAGCCCGCGCACGACGCCGCGCAGGAGGCGCTGCGGGCGGAGGCGCAGGAGCTGGGCATCCTCCGCCGCCGTCACCAGGGCGAGGCGGAAGAGGTGGATGCGCGGCTGCGGCGCCTTTCGCAGGAGCCGGACGTGGAGCCGGACCGCACGCCCGCGCAGACCTCCGCGCGCCGCCTGCTGCGCGAACACGGCATCGCCCACACGCCGCTCTTTGCCGCGGTGGATCTCGCCGGGCCGCTGGCGACGGATGCGGCGCTGGCCGCACGCGTGGAAGCGGCGCTGCTGGATGCGGGGCTTCTCGACGCGCTGATCGTACCGCGCGCGCAGGCGGGCCGGGTGCGCGCGCTGCTGGAGGCGCACGGTCTGGGCGACCGCTGGATCGCGCCGACGG
The DNA here is from genome assembly GCF_048594345.1 of Longimicrobium sp. Taxonomy (GTDB): domain Bacteria; phylum Gemmatimonadota; class Gemmatimonadetes; order Longimicrobiales; family Longimicrobiaceae; genus Longimicrobium. The sequence continues at coordinate 12,952 of NZ_JBMDXM010000114.1, read as the reverse complement.
ATGCGCACTTGGACGGCGGCGGATGGGACGGTGCGACAGGCTGGCTGGTGCCGGTCGCGTCTGCGGAGGTGTCGGCGGACGACGTCGCGGCCACGCTGCGTGCGCTGGGGCTGAGCGGCGGCGGCGCGGGCGTGGTGGACGCGGACGGGGGATGGCGGCTGGGCCCGCTGCACGGCCTTGCCGCTGCCCCGGCGGAGGCGCGCGTCCGCTTTCTAGGCGAAACCGCACGCCGGGAAGAGCGCCGCCGCCGCATCGATGAAGCGCGCCGCCAGCTCGCGGAACTGCGCGAGGAGATCGGCCGTCTGGGTGAGGCGCTGGATGCCGTGCAGGGGCGCGAGCGTGCGCTGGGGCGCGACTGGCGCACCGCGCACGACCTGCCCGCGCCGCAGAAGCTGCACGACATGCTGCTCGCCGTCCGCCGCGAAGAGCACGAGCGCGAGCGCCGCCGCGCCGCCGCCGAGTTGGCCGCGGAAGCCGTGGAGGCCGCCACGCGCGAGCTGCAGCAGCAGAACGCGGCACTGGAGCGAGCCACCGACGACGCGCCCTGGCTGCGCGGCCGCCCCCGCGCGGACGTGGACGCCGCCGCGGCCGCGCTGGCGGAGGTGCTGTCCATCGTCCGCGCCGTCGGCGAAAGCGTGGAGGGGCTGGACGAGCTGCGCCGCGCCTACGCCGCCCGAACGCGCGCCCACGACGCGCTGCGGCTGCAGATCGAGGAGCTGGCGCCCCGCATCGCACAAGCGAGCGTGCGCGTGCAGACGCTGGACGCGCAGATCGCCGCCCTCGAAGAACAGCTGTCGCGCGCCAGCGTCGGGCGCGAGGCGCTGGCGGAGGAGATTCGCGAACTGGAGCGGCGGCTGGACGCGATCGAAAAGCAGGACCAGCAGGCGAGGAGTGTAATCGACAAGAAGACGGGGCAGATCGAATCCGACTCCGCCCAGGAACCGGACTATGCGGATCAGCTGCGGAACGCGTTCATCCACCTCCAATCCGCCGAACACGAGTTCCGCGAGCGCATCGAAGCGTATCCCACGCTGGAGGAGTACGTGCTCGACGCGCGCGCGTCCGGGCTGCCCAGAGCGATGCAGCGCATCCTCCACGACGTCGATCCCGCATCCATCGACGACGAGCTAAAGCGGGCGCAGCAGGCGTTGCAGGCCGCCTTTACGCGCACCAGCAGCACGTTCGAGGAGCTGAGTCCCGCGCTGGACGGCGACATCCTCCGCTTTACCCACGAGCTGGGCGCGATGCGGTTGGACGAGCTGTATCGCACGCTGGAGAAGCAGCAGGCGCGAAACGAGACGCTGCTGGAGGAGGAGGACCGCCGGCTGATCGAGCAGCTGATGCTGCGCGACGTGGTAGATGCCATCCGCGACGCCATCCGCAATACGCGCCATTGGGTGAGCGACATCAACGGCATCCTTGGCAAGATGAAGCTCTTCAAGGGCGGCATCATGCGCCTGCACTGGGACGTGCGCACCCGGGAGTCTACTGACGCGTTCGATCCGCGCCGCCTGGACGACCTGCTCTCCCAGCGCGGCATCGCCCTGGACGAGGCACGGCGCGAGGAGTTGCTGGAGATCTTTCGCACGATGGTGAGCGACATCCGCCGCCGGAACCGCGAGCACGAGCTGCTGGAGGACTACCGCACGGCGCTGCTGCGGATGGTGGATTACACGCAGTGGTACACGCTCACCGTGCAGCGCAAGGACGAGTCGGGGCGTTGGGTCCAGCTCACCAAGCGCCTGTACGGCCAGGGGAGCGGCGGCCGGCGCACGCTGGACCTGCTGCTGCCGCTGATCGCCGCCGTCAGCGCGCGGCTGGCCTCCGCGGACCGTGCGGCGCCGCGCATCGTCGGTTTCGACGAGGCGTTCGCCGGCGTCGACGACCGCAACGCCGCGGAGATCTACGCGCTGCTCACGGAGCTGGATTTCTGCTGGATCATGGCGACGGAAAAAACCACCGCGCTGGGCGCCGAAGTGCGCGGCTCCGCCACGTACGAGATGCTGACCGACGGCGTGACCGTCGCTCCCACGCTAAGCCTGTGGGACGGCGCGCGCCGCTACGAGTTCATCGGCGACGAGCTGATCGGGATGGAGACTTCATCGGGCGATCCAATGGGAGCCGATCATGCACCCTGACCATGAGCGGGACCTGCTGACAATGCTGCGCAACAAGCACCTGGCGCGGCTCCTGGATGTGTTCCACGAGAGATTGGTACGTCACGGCGAGCCAAGGGGCCGAGTGGCGATCGAGACGCGGATGGAGAGCGACGCGCTCGCCGACATCATTGGCAAGCAGGTCAAGGAAGGCAGCACGATCAAACTGGCGGAGGTGGATCTTCTGCTCCGTGAGAAGTCCGCTTTTCACTGCTCGCTTGCGGACGCGGTGAAGCTCGCCTCAGGCAAGCCGATCATCCGCCCCAAGGTAGAGCGGGAGCGGGAACGTGCCGCTCGTGAGCGTGTGGTTGCGCGCTGCTTCGACCTGCTTCCTCAGCTGGGCCTGTCTTCCGAAAGCTACGCGCGTGTGGTCAGCTGGATGCATGCGGGGCGTGACAGCCTGCGGCGAGACGCGGGTCGATGGCGCGAAGCCGAACTGCTGGCGGCGGTGCGCGCGGTCGCGCTCGCCCTTCACCACGCGCCTGGACGGAACGAGCCGCCCGTCTACCTCGCCGAACTGGCAAACCGGGTAACAGGAGCGGGGGCACACGGCCTGGACGCCAAGCGGCCCGCGGGAACGCTGCTGCTCCGCGCCCTCGAGTTTCTGTACCCCGAAACCGCCAGCCGTGAGCGTCGCGGCAGCTCCGCCTGGAGAACGAACCTGCTGTCGGAAGCGCGAATCGCGCGTGATCCTGTTTCCGTCCGGGTAGACACCTTCGGGTTGATGGGCGACACACCGTACCTGCGCGAGTTGCGTCGCGCCGCGCTGACGCGTTCGTTGAACCTGGACGACCTGGGACAGATCGGCAGTGAAGTACGGTGCTGGAACGGCTGCGTCTTCGTCGCAGAAAATCCCACCGTGTTCACGCCGCTCTTCCGGCACCTGCGCGAAAAGCACCGCGAGGAGAACCACCCCACGCTGGTGTGCACCAACGGGAATCTGAACCTGGCAGACTGGACACTGCTGGAAGCATTGGTGTCCAGCGGCGCGCATGTGTACTACTGCGGCGATTTTGACGTGCGAGGACTCGAGATTGCGGCCAGTCTCCTGACCCGGTTTCCGGAAGACGTGAGTCCATGGCGCATGACGGCGGACGACTATGTCACTGCGGTGCAAGCCGAAGAAAAGAAGCTGGATCCGGCGGGATTGCAGCGTATGAGCCGGTACTTTCCCGGACTCGTTCATGAGATGAGTTCGCGCGGCCACGCTGCCGATCAGGAAAGCCTGATTGATCTGCTGAAGCGCGACTTGAATCGCTTTGTTCTGGAGGGCATTGCACCTCCGCGCCAGAACGAGCCACCTGGCGGCCACTCCGTCCTGTACTCCGCGATGTAGCGTGCTTCACTCAGTCGGGACGAAACGCCGGGATCGAGGGGGTGCCAGCGACCATGTCGCGGACTGCGACCCTGCATGCGGGAGCTGAACGAGCAACGGCGAGGGATGCCGCCGAGCATCGCTGCACGCTTGAACACACATAAGGCCGCCGCGGGAGCACATGCCCGCGAGGCCGACGCGAGATGCACCTCAGCGACATGAAAGCTTGCGGAAAAAGAACTGAGAAGACACTGTTGTGGGATGCACATGCATCCAGCACATCGCGGCCGCGCCTCCGGGTATGAACGGTAAATCAACGTCCGATACACGCCTCGCGAAGCCGGGGAGACCAGAGTGGTCTCCCCGGCTTTCTTTTGAGTGAGGCGATCCATATACGCCAGCGGAGGTGACGATGTTCGGACCTGGGTTTGGTTCAGGAGAGGGTGCGCAGGAACACTCGCTGACGTGGCTGCGGCATGCGCCGGTGTGGAAAGCCGGCATCGAGGCGCTGGACGAGCCCTGGCGCGGTGACGCTCCGCCGCGCGCAATGGTCGTGGTGATGGCGGAAGGCGACGTGCTCCACGACGAGGTGGTTGCCGCGGCGGACGTGCAGACACCCGCCGACGTGGCCGCGGCAGTCAAGTGGGCGGTGGACTCCATCGCGGCGCAGGCCGGGTGCTATCCGCGGACGCTCCTCGTCCACGACCCCGCCGTTGCGGAGCACCTGGCGCCGCGAATGGCGCGACACGGTACCGGGATACGTGTTCCCGCCTCGCTGCACGAGGTGCAGAATGCGGTCCGAAAACTCGCGCGGCTGATCGACGAGCCGGACGTGGCCTGGGACCTTTGCCCGCTCTACGGCTTCGACGAGCAGTTGGACCCCGCGTTCGCCGCTGTTCTCTTTCCTGCCGCTGCTCGTTTCTGGAGGGCCCGACCGTGGGAGCGGGTGCCCGACGAGACAGCGCTCCGGTTCCGCTGGCGCACCCGCAAGTCCGTCGTGGTGCTCTCGCATCCCAAGGGGCACGGGCACGTGGTCACGCTTTTCACCAGCGCACGTGACTATTACGACCCGCAGGGCTGGTCACCGCGGCACATCGTACTCGGCATCCGCTTCGAGCCCGTGTCCGCGCTCCCGCGCGCGCTTAGGCGCCAGATCGCGTCGCAGCGATGGGAGGTGGCCGGCCCCCAGGCGTACCCGTTGCTGATGGGCGACGGCCCGGCCATGGACGACGGCCCTGCCTTCGCCGACATCCAGCACCTGGTGGGAGTTCTGGAGCGATTGTCGAAATGACGTAAACCCCTGCGCCGCGAAAGACGTGCGCTCCTGGCGGGCGCTACTTTCGCCGGTTGCGCTTGCGGGCCTGCTTCTGCGCCTTGCGCCGGTTCTTCGCCTTTGCCGCGGCCTTTCCGCTATGGGGCGATGCACCCGGCGCGGGAGCATCGCGCATGGACATCCGGTCGATCCAGGACGGGGGTGGCGGAGTCAGCCGTTCCGGCGCGAGGCCCAGGTCCACCATGACGTCCTCCCAATCACCGCGGACGAACTCGTCGACCGCGCGCGCGGCGAACGCCGCCGCCATCAGCGGCGCCGCTTCCGATGCGCCCAATTCGACGAGGTAGTCGATCAGGAAGGCGTTCAGGGTCGCGTCCTGCTCGGACCAATCGATGAGCTGGTCGATCAGCAGACCCACGGCACGATCGCGGAGCGCGGAGTGCCGCTGTCCGATCTGTTCGAGTGCGTGCGCGGCGGCCACGCGCGCAAAGAGTTCCGCAGATTCATCGGTCAGCAGGGCACGCAACGGCTCCACCGCCGTCTCGCCGATCATCCCCAGCACGAGCGGCAGGTCCTCGCGTGCGGTATCGTCGTCATAACGTACGAGCAGTTCCACCAGGGGAACCGCCGCCTCGGGAGCACGCAGCAGCCCTAGCGCGCGCCACGCGTGCAGCGGGGCGTACACTCGGGGATCGCCGGAAGGGGCGTCGTTCAGCTGCGGATCCGCAGCCATCCGCAGCAGTTCGGAAACGTGCGCCGCGGTGATGCCCATCCCGGCGTAGTCCTGCCAGGCTTTCTGATGCAAGCCCGTATCACCCAGCGTCAGCAGGCGGTCCAGCGGCGGCGGATAGGCGGCGTCATGGACCATCAAAATTTCGGCTCATCGTTCGGTTCATCGTTGTCCAGGTTCCAGGGACGATACTCTCCGCGGGTGACCTCGCGGAGCGCGCGCCGCCGGAAAGGTGGCATCATTTCCGCCGATGCCGCTTGCCCGCCTGCTTCTGCCCCTTGCGCTGCTTTCTCGCCTTTTCACCAGCGGAGAGCTCCCGCGGGGGCGCGCGGCGCGCCTGCAGCCGGGCTATCCAGGGGGACGGGCGCCGGGGTGTCAGGCGCTCCTCCAGCAGTCCCAGGTCCACCTGCACGTCTTCCCAGTCGCCGCGAATCATCTCGTCGGCGCGGCCGGCGTCGAACGCCGCCTGCATCAGCGGCGCGGCTTCCACGGCGCCCAGCTCGACAAGGTAGTCGATCAGAAAGCCGTTCAAGCCCTCCGACTGCTCCGGCCACGCTTCCAGCTGGCGCATCAGCACGGCCACGCACCGGTCGCGCAGCGCAGGATGCCGCTTGCCGATCTCCTCCAGCGCGCGGGCGGCACTGGTGCGCGGACGCTCATCGTTCTCGGGATTCGCCAGGACCGCCGCCACGGGCTCCACCGCCGCGGCGCCGATCATCCCCAGTACCTGCGGCAGTTCCTCGTGGGCAAAGTCGTCGTCCGGCAGCTGCACCAGGAGCTCGGCCAAGGGTGCGGCGGCTTCCGGCGCGGCCAGCTGGCCCAGGGCGCGCCACGCGTGTAGCGGTGCGTAGACCCGCGGGTCATCCTGGTCCGCCTGGTTCAACTCCTGATCGCAGGCCATGCGGATGAGCCCCGGCACGTGCGCGGGGCCCAAGCCCATCTGCAGGTAGTCGCGCCACTTCTGGCGGGTAAACAGGGAGCCCAGCCCCAGCAGCCGGTCCAGCGGCGGCGGATACGCGGCCGCTTCGGGTGTTGACTTTGTGTACATGCGGCCTAATTTTGCCCGCCGCGCGCCACTTTGCAAGCCCCCGTCGCACGCCGGATCTGACTTCCGATCGCACCGATGCCATCGACCCGACTGCCCCCGGACCTGCAAGCCTGGGTGGACGCCCGCAAGCGCCACCGCCTTTCCCACGCGCACGTGCAGATGGCGCGCGAGCTGGGGATGAACCCCAAGAAGCTGGGCGGGATCGACAATCACCGGCAGGAGCCGTGGAAGGCACCGCTGCCGGAGTTCATCCAGCACCTGTACCAGGAACGGTTCGGCCGCGACGCGCCGCTCGACGTGCGGCCGCTGGAAGAGCGTGCCCGGGAGGCGGCGGCAAAAAAGGCGGCCAAAAAGGCGGAGAAGCGCGCGCGGCGGGAGGCGGAATGAGCGAGTACCAGTACTACGAGTTCCAGGCGGTCGACCGTCCGCTCACCGAGACTGAGCTGCGGGAGGTGCGCGCGTATTCCACCCGCGCCCGCATTACGCCCACGAGCTTCGTCAACGAGTACAACTGGGGCGACTTCAAGGGACAGCCGGCGGAGTGGATGGAGCGGTGGTACGACGCGTTCCTCTACCTGGCGAACTGGGGCTCACACGAGCTGATGCTGCGTGTTCCGGCCGACACGCTGGACGCCGCCACCCTGCGGCGGTACCGGGGAGGAGACCGGGCATCCGCGCGAGTGCACGGCGACGTTGTGATCCTGTCGTTCTCCTCGGACGACGAGGACCACGACTGGTGGGAGGAGGGTGGCAACGGCTGGCTTGCGTCCATCCTGCCCTTGCGCGGAGAGCTGGCCTGCGGCGACCTGCGCGCGCTGTACCTGGGGTGGCTGCTCGCCGCGCAGGACGGCGAGCTGGATGATGACGAGCCGGAGCCGCCGGTTCCGCCGGGGCTGAAAACCCTTTCGGGCGCCTTGAAGGCGTTCGCCGACTTTCTGCGGCTGGATTCGGCCCTGGTGCAGGTGGCCGCGCAGAACAGCGCGCCCATGACCGCGGGGCCGGACGAGACGGCCCTCCCCGGCTGGATCGCCGCGCTGCCGGAGGCGGAAAAGACGGAGCTGCTGGTGCGCGTGGCCGGTGCTGCGCCGATGGCCGTGCGCAGCGAGCTCCTGCACCGCTTTCGCATGGCGCACCGCACCGACCACGCGGCGGCGGAGGGCGTGCGCACCGTGGGCGAGCTGCTGGAGGCGGCGGACCGGATCGCGGAGGAACGCAGCCGCATCGAGGCGGAGCAAAAGGCGCGCGAACGGAAGCGACGCGAGCGGGAGGCCGCGGCGGCGCGGGCGCTGCACCTGGATGGGCTGTCCGGGCGCGACGAGGAGCTGTGGGATCAGGTAGACTGCCTCGTCCCCACAAAGCAGCCGCAATCCTACGACCAGGCCGTGTCGCTGCTGAAGGACCTGCGCGACCTCGCCATCCGCGACCGGCGTGAGCCCGCTTTCGCGGCGCGCCTCCAGGGTCTGCGAAACGCACACGCGAAGAAATCGAGCTTCCTGGACCGGCTGCGGAAGGCGCTGGGCTGATCCACGCCGGAACATCGGCCTGGATCAGCCCGCCAGCGGGTTACTGGCCGTCAGTTGCGGAACAGGTAGCTGAGCTTGAGGAACAGGCCGTCCGTGCGCGGGGCCAGGCCGTCAAAGCGGAACGCCTCGTCGTCCGTCACCTCGCGGCCGTAGCCGAGGAACGCGACGGTGCCGGGCGAGGGGCGCCAGCTCAGCAGCAGGTCCAGGCGCAGCGGGTTCAGCTGCGGCGCGTCCCACGACGGCTGGTTGCCGCGGCGCACGCGAAAGGGCCCGCCGTCGGCCAGGTACGGGCGGCCGTCGGGGGCGCGGAGAACGTCCACCTCTTCCACCGCGTACTGCGCCAGCGCGCGCACGGCTACGGCGCGGGTGATCTGGTACTCCGCGCGCAGCCGCGGCACCAGCGCGCGGGAGTAGCGTGATTCGTCCTCCGCGCGGAACAGCAGCACGCGGCGCAGGCTGGCATCCACCCGCAGCGCCGCCGTGGGCCGCAGCGCCACCCCGGCCTCCAGCGACGCCTCGCGCCCGCGCGTTCCCTCCGCGAAGATGGGTACGCCGCCAAACGACGCTTCGATCTCCACGTCCATCCACTTGAAGTACGACGACTCCACGCCGACCGACACGCCGTTCAGCCCACCGACGCGCGTATCCGGGCCGATGAGCGCGTCACCCGTCAGCAGACCGCCACCGCCGTCCGGAAGCGAGTAGCCGGCGTAGTCCGCCGCGTCCAGCGTATAGAAGCGGCGGCCGATGCCGACTTCCACGTCCAGGTTGCCGCGCAGGTTGGCCTGCACCTCCAGCGCGGCTTCGCCCTCCACCGCCCCGCCTCCGCGCCAGAAGCTCCGGTCCGTGTACAGCAGGCCGCCGCTCTGGACGAAATCCACCTGCTCCACCAGGGCACCGGGCGCGCCGTACCACGAAAAGCGGTTGCGGCCGGTAAGGTTGGTGATCCCCGTCCGGCGCACGAAGCCGGTTTCCGTCACGAAGCCCGACGGCACGTCGCGCAGGGTGTAAATGTAGCCCCAGCGGCGCGCCGTGCGGTCCAGAAAAAGCTGGCCGATGTGCGCCGCGCGCTCGTCCAGCGCCACGGGCACGCGGGCCCCGGGCGCGCCGGCCGAGTCCGTACCCGCCGCGTCCGGCGCCCACGCGCGCGTCCAGCTGCCGCCCAGCTGCGCGCCAAACACGTACAGCTGGCGAAAGCGGATGCGCGCGTCCGCCGCCGCCACGCGGTTGAAGGCGCCCCCCGTCTCGCGGCTGGTGGCCAGCAGCCCCAGCGTGGAGCCCTGTCCCACGTCGCGCCGCAGCCGCGCGATCTGCACCAGCGCGCGCGAACGCTCCGGCGCGTAGCGGGCGGGGTTGTCGCGCGGTGCATCGTCCACGGCGCCCAGCCAGGCCAGGTTCAGCGCGCCCACCTTGCCCGTCACGCGCGCGCCGGCCGCGGGCGCCACGATGGACCGCGTGTAGACGAGCGACTCCGGCGTGCTGAACAGGTCCGCACCTTCCAGAAAGAACGGCCGCTTTTCGGTGAGCGACAGGGCAAAGCGCTCGTTGACCGTGATCTGGTCCGCGTCCGCCTCGACCGTGCTGAAGTCCGGGTTGACCGTGGCGTCAAGCGTAAGCTCGCTGGTGATGCCGTACTTCAGGTCCACGCCCACGTCCGGCTCCGTGTCCCCGCGACGGAACCCGTCGTCCCCCGTCGTCCCCTCGCGGCGCGCGGTGAGCGCGGGGTTCACCTCTACCAGCCGCCCGGGGCGCAGGTCGCGGATGCCGGCCAGCGTGCCGCTCTGCGCCAGCTCCGACGGCTGGTTGCGGGTGCGCGGCGCCCAGCTTTCCTCCGCGCCCAGGGCGGGGATCACGCGGATCACGTTCAATCCCCACGTCTGCGCGGCGCCGGCGGGAAACTTCAGCGAGCGCAGGGGGATGCGCACCTCCACCTCGTACCCGTCGCCCGTAAGGCGGCCGCGCGAATCGAATACGAAGTCGGGGCTGAAGGTGAAGGGGTTGAACGAGGCGTCGGTGAACGTTCCGTCCTGCTGGATGCCGAGCGGGTTGACGAAGATCGCGAATGCGCGGCGCCGGTCGTGAAAGGTGTCCAGCAGGATGCGGACGTGGTCGTCGGCCGTGATCTGGTCGCGCTCGGCCAGGGTGCTGCGGATGCTGGATGGGTCCGACGCGTACGCGCGCACGCCGATGAACAGCTCGCGAGGCGTGTAGAAGACGCGCACCTCCGTCCGCTCGCGGCCCGGAATGCCCTCGGCGGGAGTGGACTGCGTAAAGCCGGTAAGCACGGCGGCGGATTGCCACACGTCCTCGTCCAGCCGCCCGTCCACGCGCACGCCTGGATCTTCCACGCGCGGGATGCGGGCGTCCAGCTGGCCGGCCGAGCCATCGTAGACGGCGGCGGCGGGAACGGTGTCGGCGGAAAGCGGGCAGGCCGGCGCGCAGGCCAGGGCGCCGGCCATCAACAGGGCGATCATCAGATGCGGGGTTCGAGACGCCGCAAAGATATCCGCCCGCACCCGCCCAGTCGACCCCGCCCCATCCGCCGGATTCTGCGGCTGCGCGGTCGGCGGGCGGACGCGGGACGGATGGAGACGCCGGGAAATCACCCGCCTTGCGCCGCGGCCGGATGCGGGGCCGGACGTTGCCTCCGGACGCCGTCGCGCGTACCGTGAGCCGTCGGTATCCAACGTCCACGCGCTTTTCGAGACGCATGAAGTTCATCCCCGCCCAGCTTGCCGCGTACCTGCAGATGGGCACCGCCCGCCGCAACCTGCGGGCGCTGCGCGGCTACCTGCTGGTGATGCTGGCGATGATCACCGCGTACAGCGTCGCCTTTCACTGGCTGATGGCGGCCGAGGGGCAGCGGCACTCGTGGATCACCGGGTTCTACTGGACGCTCACGGTGATGAGCACGCTGGGCTTTGGCGACATCACCTTTCAGAGCGACGTGGGGCGTGCCTTCAGCATGCTGGTGATGGTGTCGGGGGTGGTGTTTCTGCTCATCGTGCTTCCCTTCGCCTTTATCCAGCTCTTCTTTGCCCCGTGGCTGGAGGCCCGGCAGGCCGCCCGCACCCCGCGCCGCGTGCCGCACGACGCCGCGGGGCACGTGATCGTGACCCACTACGACCCGATCGCCATCTCGCTCACGCAGCGGCTGGCGTACCACGGGCGCCCGTACTGGGTGATCGAGCCGGACGTAAAGACGGCGATGGACCTGCACGACGCGGGGGTGCGCGTGGTGGTGGGCGAGCGCGACAAGGTGGAAACGTACCGGGCCCTGCGGGCGGAGCACGCCGCGCTGATCGTGGCCACGGGCAACGACTACGAGAACACCAACATCGTCTTTACGGCGCGGGAGGTGGCCGCGGAGGTCCCGCTGGTCTCCATCGTACGCTCGGCGGATTCGGTCGACATCCTGGAGCTGGCCGGAAGCTCGCACGTGCTGCACGTGCCGGAGATGCTGGGCCGCGCCCTGGCCCGCCGCACCCTGGGCGGCGACGTGCGGGCCAGCGTCATCGGCCGCTTTGGCGACCTGCTGATCGCCGAGGCGCCCGTCACCGGCACCCCGCTCACCGGCAAGCGCCTGGCCGACAGCCGCCTGCGCGAGGCCACGGGCCTTACCGTGGTGGGCGTGTGGGAGCGCGGCCGCTTTGAGCCGCCCACGCCCGAGAGCGTGCTGGGCTCCTCCACGGCCCTGGTGCTGGCGGGAACGGAGGAGCAGCTGGAGCGCTTTTCGGAGCTGATGGTCATCTACAGCGTCCCCGAGGCGCCCGTGCTCATCATCGGCGGCGGCCGGGTGGGGCGCGCGGTGGCGGCTGCGCTGGACGAGCGCGAGGTGCCCTGGCGCATCGTCGAGCAGAACCCGGCCATGGTGCGCGACCCCGAGCGCTACGTCACCGGCTCCGCGGCGGACCGCGCCGTCCTGGAAAAAGCCGGGATCAACGAGGCGGCGGCGGCGGTGGTCACCACCAACGACGACGCCGCCAACATCTACCTTACGCTGTACGTGCGGCGGCTGCGCCCGTCCATCCAGATCGTCAGCCGCGCCACGCTGGAGCGCAACGTGGCCACCCTGCACCGCGCCGGCGCCGACTTTGTGATGTCGTACGCCAGCATGGGCGCCAACGGGGTGTTCAACGTGCTCAAGAAGGACGACGTGGTGATGCTGGCCGAAGGGCTGGACGTGTTTCGCCACCCCGTGCCGCGCTCGCTGGTGGGTCGACCGCTGTCCGCCACCGGCATCCGCGAGTCGTCGGGGTGCAGCGTGGTGGCGCTGGAGGTGGCGGGCGCCGTCTCCATCAACCCGCCTCCCGAAACGCTCATTCCCGCCGGCGCCGAACTCATCCTCATCGGCACCACCGACGCCGAGCGCCGCTTCATCCAGCAGTTCGGCGCGTAGCGGACCGGGCCGTGGTGCTTGACGGACGCCGGGCGGGCTGAGCCCGGCCGAAGGATCTCCATCCGATCTCCATCCGAAGCGCCACGAGCCCTGCACTACCTCAGGCTCGTCAGAGCCCCGGCTCTGCCCCAACTGTCATCCTGAGAGGAGGCGCCTCCGTGAACGGTCGGAAACACCCAGCAGCCCGTTCGCCGACCGAAGGATCTCCATCCGAAGCGCCGCGAACCCTGCACTACCTCAGGCTCGTCAGAGCCAACCGGTCTGCCCCACCTGTCATCCTGAGAGGAGGCGCCACCGCGAACGGTCGGACACACCCAGCAGCCCGCTCGCCGACCGAAGGATCTCCATCCGAAGCGCCACGAGCCCTGCACTACCCCAGGCTCGTCAGAGCCCCCCGGCTCTGCCCCACCTGTCATCCTGAGAGGAGGCGCCTCCGTGAACGGTCGGAAACACCCAGCAGCCCGTTCGCCGACCGAAGGATCTCCATCCGAAGCGCCGCGAACCCTGC
>NZ_JBMDXM010000113.1:0-1606 GCF_048594345.1 Longimicrobium sp. | reverse complement strand
TGCATGGTGACGCACGATCCCCGCTACGCCGAGCACGCCGAGCGCACGGTTCACCTGTTCGACGGCCAGATCGTGCGCGACGAGCGCGGCGAGGCGGCGGCCGAGCTGGTGCGGCACGGTTTCGCGTCGGCGTAGCCCGAGACAAAAAGATTGGCCTCACACAGAGTTAACATAGTCAACAGAGTTTTCTAGTGCCGTTCCCGACAGCCTGCCGCGGGAATCGCAAAGGGAGGGTGGGATGACGAGCGATGCCTCTCACCCCGCTTCCTTTGTTCCTTGTGAGAGGCATGAAGAAGCGCCGAGAAACAAACTCTGTTGACTCTGTTAACTCTGTGTGAGGCCCCTTCAGTAGAGCCTTCCCATGCGACACGGCAAGTCGAAGTCGCGCAAACGGTAAACGATCGATGAACACGCACGTCCGACGCAATTGCGGCTGCCTCGCCGCGCTCACTATTCTCCTGGCCGCGACCCGCGCGGCGGCGCAGGACGCGCCCGTGCTCACGCTGCAGGAGGCCGTGCGGCAGGGTGTGGCGGCCAGCCCGGCGATCCAGGAGGCCCGGGCGCAGCACCGCACCGCCGGCGCCGGACGCTGGGAAGGATGGGGGCGGCTGCTTCCGTCCGTCTCGCTGGACGCGGGCGTGGTGACCACGGGCGTGCTGCAGCGCACCGTGGGCGACCCCATCACCGGCGGCATCGTGTCGCTGCCGGACTCGCTGATCGCGCTGCGCAACAGCTACGGGACCTCCGCCGCGCTCACGGCAAGCTGGGAACTGGTGAATCCCGCGACCATGCTGCAGATCCGCTCCGCCAACGCCGAAGCCTCGGCCGCGGACCAGACGCTGGCCGGCGCCCGCGCCCGTGTAGCCGCCGAGGTCACGCTGGCGTACCTTGACGCGCTGGAGGGCCAGGCGCTGCTGGAGCTGCGCCGCGCGGAAAAGGACCGCGCCGCCGAGCTGCTGCGCATCGCCGAAGGACGCTTTGCCGTGGGCGGCGTGCCCGAGCTGGACGTGCTGCAGGCGCGGCTGGCCGTGGGCGACGCCGAGCTGGCCCTGATGGAGGCGCAGACCACGGCCGACGCCGCGCGCCTGGCGCTGCGCGAGCACCTGGGCGCGGGCGCCGACATCCCCGCCACGCTGGCGGAGCCGGTGCTGCCGGACGCCGGGTCGCTGCCGTCGGAAGCGGAGCTGCGCCGCCGCGTGGTGGACGAGAGCAGCGAGCTGGCCGCGCTGCGCTCCGGGCGCCACGCCGCCGCGCTGGCTCGCAGCGCCGAGCGGATGCGGCTGATCCCCACGGTGAGCTTTTTTGCGCAGTGGGAGCGCTCCGAGTTCGGCGACACGCGCCAGGCGCTCACCTTGCAGCCGCGCAACGAGCTGGGCGTGTACGGGCTGAACTTCAGCTGGAACCTGTTCGAGCAGCCGGGCGCCCGCATGGCCGCGCGCCAGCGCACCGGCGCCGCGCTGCAGCAGGCGGACGCGCGGCTGGCCGTGCGCCGCGCCGCGCTGGCCCGCGAGGTCGAGGTGGCCGCGGGAACGCTGCGGCGGATGGCGCTGCTGCAGGAGCGCGCCGCGGCCAACCTGGTGCTGGCCGGCCGCCAGCGCGAGCACGC
>NZ_JBMDXM010000112.1:0-36826 GCF_048594345.1 Longimicrobium sp. | reverse complement strand
TGCTTTTGTCGGTCACGACCGTCAACCCCAAAGATGTCGCCCAACGCCAACAACGTCGCGATTGTCGTCAATGGACGACATCGACCGGATCTCGCCGGCGCTCGACGGCTGGCGGCTACGGCACGCGCGTTGCCCCTGCCGCTTTCGCCCGAATCACGCGTCCCCGGCTCACGAAAACCCGTGCCCGCTCTCCACTGGCCCCACCTTGATCGCCGAGCGGCAACGCGCGGCGCTGATCGCCGCAAGGCCAGGCGCGACGACGGCGGCTGGCCCACACTCTCGTTCTTCTGCGAGCTCCCCGGGCCGCAGTTGGTGAAGCTGTTCGAAGACCGTACCCTGGTCCCGTTGCTCAAGCGGCTGCAGGCCACGGTCACCATCGGGCTGGTGGACCTGGGCCGCGAGCGGGCAGAGGTGGTGCGCCGGCTGAACCGCGAGGGGATCCCAGTGAACGCGTGGCTGCTGCTGCCGGAAGAGAGCGGCTACTGGTTCAACGCGCACAACGTCAACGAGGCGTGGGAGCGCTACGGCGACTTCATCGCCTGGACGCGCGGGGAAGGGCTGCGCTGGGAGCGGGTGGGCATCGACATCGAGCCCAACATCGACGAGGTGCGCATGGTGCGGCAGCGGCCGCTGGCGGTGCTGCGCGCCATTCCGCGCATCTTTCGCTGCATCCGCGAGAACCGGGAGATGTACCAGGGGCTGGTCAATCGCATCCACGCGGACGGTTATCCCGTGGACGCGTACGTGTTCCCGTTCATCCACACGGAGCGCGAGGCGGGCACGGAGGTGCTGCAGCGCATCACGGGGATGATCGACCTGCACGTGGACCGTGAGATCGCCATGCTGTACACCAGCTTTGTGCGGCCGCACGGGCACGGGTTCCTGGACTTCTACGCGCGGCACTTTCCCGCGGTGGCCGTGGGGGTCACCGGCGGCGGGGTCGAGGAGGGGCTGGATCCACCGCCGCCGCTCACGTGGGACGAGTTCACGCGCGACCTGCGGCTTACGCGGCGCCACACGCGTGACATCCACGTGTTCAGCCTGGAAGGCTGCGTGGAGCAGGGCTACCTGGAGCGCCTGGTGGACTTTGACTGGGGCGTCCCCACGCACGCGCCGCCGGACGCGCTTGAGCGGGCCGCCGAGCTCACCCGGCGGATGAAGTTCGCCCTGCGCGCGCTGGACCGGCCGCACGTCGCCTCGCTGGCCGCCACGGCGGCCGTCGTGGTGCCCATCGGCGTGCTGAGCCTCGCCGTTCGCTTCCTGCGTCGGGAGGATCATGACGAGGCGAAGGCGGTGGAGCCGGGTCAGGCACCAGGCTGATCCGCCGGATCGCTCGACGCCTGGTCCAGCCAGCCAGGCGGCAGGTCATCCACCGTATCCACGTCCGCCAGCACCTCCAGCAGCGCCGGCTCGGTCGCCGCGGCGCGCATCCGCTCCACTGTCGTGCCGAGAACCGACGCCGTGCTCCACTCGATCTCCTGGAAGATCCCCTCGATCATCCCGCGCAGCCCCAGCAGGTAGTAGCCACCGTCCCGCGCCGGGCCCACGACCGCGGGATGCGCATCCAGCAGCTCGAACGCGCGGCGGAGCAGGGAAGCGCTCACCTCCGGCAGATCCGACCCCACGATCACCACCCGCTCCGCGCCCTCCGCAAAGGCGCGCGCGAACGCGTCCTTCATCCGCACCCCCAGGTCGCCCTCCGCCTGCGGCAGATACCGTGGACCCTCGCCCAGCCATACACGCACGGCATCCCCCGCGTCCGGCGGGGCGTAGTGTACGCGCACCGCGACGCCGTCCGCCGCGACCGCGCGCACCTGGGCCAGTGTGTGCTCCGCGAGGCGCATGTAGACGCGGAGTGCCGCCCCGTCGCCGATGGCGGCGGCAAGGCGGGTCTTTACGCGGCCGGGCTGCGGCGCGCGGACAAAGACGAGCACCGCGCGGCGCGGGACCTGTGGCTTGCTCCGTGCAGAACCGCCGGGAACGTCAGGTACGCCGAAACCCTGGAATGTCACGCCGGATGTCGAGAAGTGATGATGTGGCGCGGTGGCGCCTGGCGGGAGTCGCGGTGGCTTCTGCCGGGCTGGTGGGCCTGGGATGGATGATGGACGTGGCGCGGCGCCGGCGCGACACCGGACGGCTGCACCGGGGGATGGTGGATCTGCTGCTGAACGCGCTGTACGCCGGCGACCCCGTCACCGCGCGCCACAGCCGGCGCGTGGCGGACCTGAGCTACGCACTGGCGCAGGCGGTGGGGATGCGCGGGGCGGCGCTGCACACGCTGCGCATCGCCGCGCTGCTGCACGACATGGGCAAGATCGACGACCGCTTCTTTCACATCGTCCACTCACGCACGCCGCTTACGAAGGAGCAGCGGGCGGAGATCAAGAACCATCCGCACGAGAGCGCGCACATCCTTACGCCGCTGGAGCCGGAGCACCCCGGGATCACCGAGATCGTTTCCACGCACCACGAGTGCTGGGACGGCAGCGGCTATCCGCACGGCCTGGCCGACCTGGACATCCCGCTGGAGGCGCGCATCATCGCCGTGGCCGACGCGTTCGACGCCATGACGCAGCCGCGCAAGTACCGCGACGCCATGCCCCTGGACGAGGCGCTGCAGGCCCTGCGCGAAGGCTCAGGCAGCCAGTTTGACCCCGCGCTGGTGGAGCTGGCGGAGGCGGAGCCCGTACGCAGCGCGTGGCAGCAGGTGGTAGAGCGCGACCTGTTCGCGGAGCGCTGCGCGGCGGACGGGATCACCGAAGGCACGGAGGAGCAGCAGAAAGCCGGCACCGAGACGAAAGAATAATATCTGAACCGTCGGTTACGAACACCGGTTCACCCTCGGCTTACAGTCCCGTGGGGTGGTCGATAAAGGTCCACTCCAGGCCGAACCTCTCTTCCAGGTGCCGCGCCAGGGCACGCACGCCAAAGGTTTCCGTGGCGTAGTGCCCGCCCAGCAGCAGGTTCACGCCCCCCTCCTCCGCATCGAAGAAGTTGTGGTGCGCGCCCTCGCCGCTGACGAACGCGTCCAGCCCCATGCGCGCCGCGGCCTCCGTCTCACCCCCCGCGCCGCCCGTGATCACACCCACACTGCGAACGTGCTCCGGCCCACCGGGCACCATCGTTACCCGTCCGCCCAGCAGCGCGTCCAGCCGCGCGCACAGCGCCTCGCGGCGGATGTCGATCTCACCCCACACGCCCACCGGCGCGCCCTTGTAGTCGCCGAACGTCCCGCGGATCTCCACCCCCAGCTCGCGTGCCAGCAGCGCGTTGTTGCCCACCTCGGGGTGCACGTCCAGCGGCAGGTGCGCGGAGTAGAGCCCCACGTCCGCGTCCAGCAGCGCTTTGAGGCGGCGGTAGCGGCGCGCGGTGACCGGCTGATTGCCGTCCCAGAACAGGCCGTGGTGAACCAGCAGCAGGTCCGCGCCCTCGCGTACCGCGGCATCCACCGTGTGCTGTACCGCGTCCACCGCCACGGCGATCCGCCGCACCTGGGAGCGGCCGCAATCCACCTGCAGGCCGTTGACCGCGTTGGGGTAATCGGGCACCTCGCGGACGCGCAGGTAGCCGTCCAGGTACTCGATCAGGGCGCGAAAGTCCACGGCTTTAACGGGTTGCGAGTCGTATCCACAAATTGTGGAGAACTCAGGTGGAAAAACGGACACCCCTTCTGTGGAAAACGGCCAAATCGCTGACATACAACGACTTGGCCGCACCTGTTCAAGGTGTGGATAAACCCTGCATTTGTGTGGAGTTCTCCACGCGCGCGGGCGCGGGAAGGGCCAGCGCCTCGCCGCCGTCCAGCATCTGGATCTGCCCGCTGAAGCGGCACCCTTCCTCCAGCTTGAGGTGCTTCGAGCGGGCGCGGATGCTTCCCTCGATGTCACAGGTGGCCTGCATCTCCAGGCGGCTTTCGGCGACCACCGTGCCCCGCACCATCCCCCCGATCACGGCGTCCTGGGTAAGCACGTCGCCTACCACCTCGCCGCCGTTGGTGATGATGACCGTTTTGCCGGCGCGCACCGTCCCTTCAATGCGCCCCTCCACGCGGACGCTGCCGTCCGTGCTCAGGTCACCCACGATGTTCATCCCCGACCCGATGATCGACATCGTGCCCTCGTTGCCGGACCCGCGGGGCAGCGCGGCGCGGTCGGTGCTCTTCTTTCCCCCCAGCATCACGTCTTCAGTTCGGGTTGTGGATCAGCGCGCCGGGATCCACCGGCCGCCCGTCCTTGCGTATCTCGAAGTGCAGGTGCGGCGCGGTAGAAACGCCCGTGTTGCCGCTCAGGGCGATCACCTGCCCCTGGGGCACCCGCTCGCGCGCCCGCACCAGCAGCGACGACGCGTGCGCGTACAGCGACTCGTACCCGCCCGGGTGGGCGATGCGCACAAAGCGGCCGTACACGCTGTCCTCGCCCACCTCGGCCACGGTGCCGCCGCCGGCGGCCAGGATCCGCGATCCACTGGCAACCGCGATGTCCATGCCCGGATGGCTGCCGCGGGTGCGGGCCAGGTGCCCGCGGGTCACATATCCCCGCGCCGCCAGCGGCCAGCCGCGGGGAAGGGAAGAGCGCGGCCGCGCGGCTGACTCGCCCTCCGCGTCGGCCGCGGAATCGGCGGAGGCGCTGTCCGCCGCCGGCGCCACGCGTTCCACCGCGGGGAGCGAGGCGGAGTCCGCCCCCAGCATGGCGCGTACCTTGGCGTACTCGGCGGACAGCCGCTCCACCGTTTGCGCCAGCTCCCGCACCCGCACCCGGTCGCGCCGCAGCTCGCGCACCTCCGCCGTGAGCCCCGGCACGCGCGCCGCCTGCGCCGCCAGCCAGAACCACGACCCCGCCATCAGCAGCACCACGAACGCCAGCACCCCGGCCCCGATCGCCAACGCCCTGGCTCGCCGGTAGCTCAACTCGTACGAGCGTGTGCTCCCGGCGTCCCGGCCGTGCGGGATCCAGATGAACGTCATCTCGCGGTCGTCGCGGGCCATCGTGAACAGAGTGGTGCGTGAGTGCGTGAATGCGTGCATGCGGAAGTGGTCGCGCGGCGGGTCACTACCGCACGGACGCACCTGCGCACTCACGCACTATCTCTTTGCTTCCGAACCCAGCAGCAGCTCCAGCACGCGGTCAAAGTCGTCCGCGCTCAGGAACGGGATCTCGATGCGGCCGGCGCTCTCCCCCTGCACGCGGATGCGCACCTGCGTGCCGTATGCGCGCTGCAGCTCCGCCTCCAGGTGCCGCAGGTGCGCGTCGCCCCGGGCGGGCGCGGCGGGCGCATCTTTCGCCCGAGCCGCGGGACGGCGGTCGCGGACGCGGTCCTCGACGGCGCGTACCGTCATCCCGGTGTCGGCGGCCGTCCGCGCAAGGTCGGCAATGTCGCGCTCGTTCTCCAGCCCCAACAGCGCACGGGCGTGGCCCATCAGCAGCTTGCCCTCGTCCAGCAGCTTGTGCACGGAGGGGGGCAGGGAAAGCAGGCGCAGCAGGTTGGCCACCGTGGACCGCTCGCGCCCCACGCTCTCGGCCACCTCGGCCTGCGTGAAGTTGAAGTCGTCCATCAGCCGCTTGTACGCGGTGGCCTCTTCAAGCGGCGACAGGTCGGCGCGCTGCACGTTCTCGACGATGGCCAGCACCAGCATGGCGCGGTCGTCGATCTCGCGGACCACGACCGGCACCTCTGACCAGCCCAGCCGCCGCACCGCGCGCCAACGCCGCTCGCCCGCCACCAGCTCCCACTCCGCGCCCTCGGCGGCACCGTCGCGCGCGCGGCGCACCACCAGCGGCTGCAGCAGCCCGTTCTGGCGGATGGAATCTTCCAGTTCCGCCAACTGCTCAGGGGTGAACTCCCGCCGCGGCTGAAACGGGTTGGGTGTGATGCGCGAGCTGGGGACGGAGGTCACCGCCTCGCCCGGCGCCGCGGACGGCTGCGCGTTGTACTCGCCCAGCAGTGCGCTCAGCCCTTTGCCCAGGCGGGGCTTTTTTGCCATCGCCATGGGTTACTCTCCCGCCGCGAGCGCCGTGGGCTCCGCCGCGCCGCCGCCCGACCCGGACGCCTTGCGTCCCTTGCGCGCGATGACCTCCTTGGCGAGCGAAAGGTAGCTCTTGGCGCCAATGGACATCACGTCGTACAGCACGATCGGCTTGCCAAAGCTGGGGGCCTCGGCGATGCGCACGTTGCGGGGGATGGTGGTGCGGTAGACCTTGGGCCCAAAGTACTCCTTGGCCTCTTCCGCCACCTGCCGCGACAGGTTGAGCCGCCCGTCGTACATCGTCAGCAGCACGCCCTCGATCTGCAGCCGCGGGTTGAGGTTCTTTTGCACGATGGTCACGGTGTTCAGCAGCTGCGACAGCCCCTCGAGCGCGTAGAACTCGCACTGGATGGGGATAAGCACCGAGTCGGCCGCGGCCAGCGTGTTCAGCGTCAGCAGGCCCAGCGACGGCGGGCAGTCGATAAGGACGTACTCGTACTCGTCGCGCACGCCGGCCAGCGCATCGCGCAGAATGTTCTCGCGGCTCTTGCGGTTGACCAGTTCCACCTCGGCACCCACCAGGTCGCGGGTGGCGGGGAGCACGTCCAGGTAGGGGAAGTGGACTTCGTTGATGACGCTTTCCACCGCCGGCATGCCATCGATGAGCACGTCGTAGATGGAGCGCTCCACCTCGTCCTTGTCCACGCCCAGCCCGCTGGTGGCGTTGCCCTGCGGGTCCATGTCGATCACGAGCGTCTTTTTCTCGGCCACCGCCAGGCAGGCGCCCAGGTTGATGGCCGTGGTGGTCTTGCCGACGCCGCCCTTCTGGTTTGCGATGGCGATGATGCGCGACACGCTCGTCCTCACGCGTATGGATGGGGGTGGGGGGTGCGCTGGAAATATACGCGCGCGCGTGCGCGCGTGGAAAGGTACGCGTGCGCGCGGACCCGCGTGCGCGACGCAGCAGTGTTCCACGTGGAACATACCCGCGCTACAGTTCGGCAACCACGTCTACGGTCTGCCACAGAAAGGCAGGGGTCCACAATCGCTGGTCGCGATCCGGCAAAAGGATTTCGCGCGAAAATCGCGTTTAGGGCACTTTGACCTTCAGGACGACGCGGTGGATTGGCCATGCGGAGATCGCGCGTTTATCGCGAATCTCGCAAGCCGCCCTTGTTCGGGATCGCTTCGGAAATCGGCGTCCGCGCGGCGGGATCACACCTCGTCCGCCGTCGCAGCGGCGGCGGCGCGGTCCCGGCGCTTGCGGACCTCCATCACCAGGTTCTGCAGGTCGCTGGGGCTCACGCCGGGGATGCGCGCCGCCTGCGCCAGCGTCGCGGGACGTATGCGGTTCAGCTTCTGCCGCGCCTCGTACGAGAGCGACTCCAGTTCGGGGTAGGGAAGCAGCTCAGGAAGGGGAAAGTCCGCCTGCCGCCGCAGCGTCTCCGCCCGCACCCGCTCCTTCTGCAGGTAACCTTCGTACCGCAGCTCCATCTCCGCCGTCGTCAGCACCGCGTCCAGCAGGTGCTCCTCTGCCTGTGGCCCGCCGCCGACGGCGCCGATCAGATCCCGGATCGCCACGTTGGGGCGCCGGACGAGCAGCGACAGCCGCGTGGGTTCGCGGATCGCGGGCGAGCTGGCGGCCTGCAGCACCGGATCGGCCTGCGCGGGCGAAACGTTGGTGGTGGACAGCCAGCGGTCTACATCCTCCGCCAGCCGCATCCGCTCCTCCAGCGTAGCCTTCTGCTCCTCCGTCAACAGGCCACGATCCGCCGCCAGCGGCCCCAGCCGCGCCAGCGCGTTGTCCTGACGCAGGGTAAGGCGAAACTCCGCGCGCGAGGTGAAAAGACGGTACGGCTCGTCCGTCCCCTTGGTCACCAGGTCGTCCACCAGCACGCCGACGAACGCCTGGTCGCGCTCCAGCACCAGCGGCTCGCGCCCCAGCGCGGCGAGCGCGGCGTTGGCGCCGGCCAGCAGCCCCTGCCCGGCGGCCTCTTCGTATCCGGTGGTCCCGTTTACCTGCCCGGCCAGGTACAGGCCGTCCATGGCCTTGGACTCGAGCGTCGGCCGCAGCTGGTGGGGCGGGTAATAGTCGTACTCGATCGCGTATCCCACCTTGGTCATCCGTACGTTCTCCAGCCCCGGAATGCTGCGCAGCATCCGCAGCTGCACGTCGCCGGGAAGGGAGGTGGAGAGGCCGTTCACGTACAGCTCAGTGGTCTCAAGCCCCTCCGGCTCCAGGAAAACCTGGTGGCGCGGCGCGTCCGGAAACTTGACGATCTTGTCCTCGATGGACGGGCAGTAGCGTGGCCCCCGGCCAGAGATCTCACCCCCGTACAGCGCGGAATCGTGCAGGTGGCCGTGCACGATGTCGCGCAGCGGCTCACCGGTCCAGGTGATCCAGCAGGGGAGCTGGGGCAGCAGAGGCGCCCGCCCCCATACGGAAAGGCGGTAGTCCGGGCTCTCCCCCGGCTGCACCTCGGTCTTTGCATAATCGACCGACCGCCCGTCGATGCGCGGCGGCGTGCCCGTCTTGAAGCGCGCGACCTCCAGCCCCAGCGCCTCCATCTGCTCAGCGAGGCGGATGGAGGGAGGGTCCCCCGCGCGCCCGGCCGGCACGGAAGGAGTAAGGCCGACGTGGATGCGGCCGCGCAGAAAGGTGCCGGCGGTAAGGACGATCGAGGGCGCGTGGAACGTGTATCCGGCCTCGGTCGATACACCCGCGACACGGCCGCCGTCCATCACCAGCGCGCCGACCATCCCCTGGAAGAAGTGAAGATTGGGGTGACGCTCCAGCAGCATCCGCGCGGCGCGGGGATACAATCCGCGATCGCACTGCGCGCGCGGGGCCCAGACGGCGGGCCCCTTGGAGCGGTTGAGCATGCGGAACTGGATGCGGGCGCGGTCCGTCGCTATCCCCATCACCCCACCCAGCGCATCGACTTCGCGCACGACCGTGCCCTTGGCCACGCCGCCGACGGCGGGGTTGCAGCTCATCTGCCCGATCCCCTCCAGGTTGGGTGTGACCAGCAGCGTGCGCGCGCCGATGCGCGCGGAAGCCGCCGCGGCCTCCACACCGGCGTGCCCGCCGCCGATCACGATTACATCGTAGCGTGTTTCCAAGGAACTGCAGTGCGAAAGTGCGAAAGTGCGAGAGTGCGAAAGTGCGAAAGTGCGCGCTCCCGCGGGTGCGGTCCTGTACATCAGGGGTGGGGGAGTGTTCCACGTGGAACACTCGCAGGGAAGGGAACAGAGATCATGCGTGGCAGCGTTCGTACTCTCGTACTCTCGTACTCTCGTACTCTCGTACTCTCGTACTCTCGTACCTTCGTACCTTCGTACCTTCGTACCCTCACCCGTACGTCCGTCGCTGACCGACCCTTGGCATACGTGTTGCACCCGGGGGTGCTCCCAACATCGGGAACCAGCAACAGGGAGGGGTAGATGCAGGATGAGCGGAACTTGGGGACCGCGGGTGGCGGATCCACCGGCGGCACCGGGAGCGGGCTGGGCTCCACCGGCAGCGGCCTTTCCGGTTCCACGGGCACGGGCGGAACCGATACACTGGCCGGCGCCAACCGCGTGGGTGGGCTGGAGGAACTGCAGGAGCGCGCCGACAACCTGATGGACCAGGCGGCCGACCAGCTGGAGACCGTCGCCGAGAAGGTAGATTCGGTCGCGGGCCTTATCCCCAAGAAGGGGCTGGGCGAGCGCGCCAACACGTACGGCCACACGGCGGCCGACACGCTGGAGAGCGTCGCGCGGTTCCTGCGCGACAACGACGTGAACACGCTGCAGCGCGAGCTGGGCGGGCTGGTGTCCACCCGGCCGTTGAGCATGCTGCTTCTCGCGGTGGGCGCGGGATTCGTGGCCGGCAAGGCACTGCGCTAACCGAACGGAGGACGATCTCATGGCGGAACTGCACGTAACACCGCCCGACCCCGCTGGCGGCCGCGCCGCGGGCGGCACCGAACCCGCGCTGGGCGACCTGTTCCGGCAGCTGGCGCAGGACAGCGCCACGCTTGTCCGCCAGGAGATGAACCTCGCCAAGGCGGAGCTCAAGTCCAACGTAAAGAGCGTGGCGCGCGACGCGGCCATGGTGGCGGTCGGCGGCATCCTGGCCCTGGTGGGCGTGGTGGTGCTGATCGCGTTCCTGGTGGTGGCCGTGGGCGACGCGCTGGACAACTACTGGCTGGGCGCGCTGGTGGTCGGCGTACTGTTTCTGCTGGTGGGCGGACTGCTCGCGATGAGCAGCCTCAAGAAGCTCAAGCACGAAGAGGTAGCGCCGACCCGCACCCTGGAGACTCTCAAGGAGGACAAGCAATGGCTGCAGAGCGAGATCAAGCAGGTACGTCGGGACCTGGCCTGAGCGGCACCGGCCGCGACAGCGGGGCGACGATGCGCGCGGGTACTTCGGGCTCGTCGTCCATGGGCGACCGGGGACTGGGCAGCGCCGAAGTGCACACCGGCCTGCACAGCGGCGGGAACGACGAGTACTCGGGGCTGCAGTTTGCGGGTCGCGAGTCGCAGGGCGGCGTGGGCGGGCGGCTGCGCGACGTGGCCGACCGCGTGGGCGGGCCGGTGCGCAACCTGGCCGGCAACCTGGGCCCGCGCGTGAGCGACGCGGCGGAGGCCGTGCGCGACCGCACCAGCGGCGTGCGTGAACGGGCGACCACCGCGCTGGAAAAGGGCGGCATGCTGAGCCGCCTGCGCGAGAACCCGCTCCCGGTGCTGGGCGTGGCCTTCGCCATCGGCTTCCTTCTCGCCGCGCGCGATGACGACGACGAGTTCGGCGAGTCCAACCGCGGCCGTGCGCGCAGCGAGCTGCGCGACGCGCTGATGGCCGGCGTGACGGCAGGCCTGGCGCAGGGTGCCCGCGGCTTCCTGAACCAGGCCGGCTCGGAAAGCACCGGCTTCGTCAACACGCTGATGGATGCCTTCCTGGGCCAGACCGGCGGCGGCAACACCGGCGGGTCGACGGGTGGCGGGGCGCTCTCGGGTGGCGGTACGTACGGTTCTACCGGTGGATCGGCGTCGCGCACCAACCGCGGCGGCTCCACGGCCGGTAGCGCGGGGCGGTCGGGCGCCGCGTCGCGTCCGCCCAGCCACCAGGAATACTGACGGCGTGGCGGAGGCCGGATATCGTGTGACCGGCCGGGTGCAGGGAGTGGGCTACCGATGGTGGGCCCGCTCCCTCGCCGTTCGTCTGGGAGTCACGGGCACCGTCCGCAACCTCCCCGACGGATCCGTGGCGGTGCACGCGCGCGGCGCCGACGACCAGCTCCGCCAACTGCAGGCGCACTTGGCGGAAGGACCGCCCGGCGCGCGCGTCGCCTCCGTCGATCCCCTCCCGTTCTCCTCCGACGGCTTCTCCGACGGCGAGTTCGTCATCGCCCGCTGATTTCCGAATAGGTCCCGCAGAAAACCGGCTTTCGAGATTCGCGATAAACACGCGATCCCGGATTGGCCAATCCACCGGGTCATTTTCGCGCCTGGATCGCCGGAGAAACGATTCTCAGGCGAAGTTTGCCTCCGATCACCGGAGAACCGGAGGTAAACAGCTGTAGTGAGTATCAGAACGGCAGAAGTGCCACAGCGTGGTCGGGACGACGCGCATCGGCGGGGCGCGGGAGGGGGGAGCGCTACTTGCCGACGCAGAAGGTGCCGAAGACACGGTCCAGCACGTCGTCCACGCTGACGACACCGACCAGTTCCTCCAGCGCGTCGACCGCGGCGCGCAGATGGGTGGCGGCGAACTCCATCGGGACCGCGTCGTCCATCGCGTCCAGGAACGATGCGAGCTCGTCGCGGGCGCTGCGGAGAGCGCGGGCGTGGCGTTCGCGGGTCACCAGCGGCGCCTCTCCCGGCTCGCCGAGGATGCCACCGAACGCCTTGGCGAGCAGCACGCGCCGAAGCTCCGTCATCCCCTCCCCCGTCGTCGCGGAGAGGGTGACGGTGGGTATGCCGGACGGATCCGCATTCGCCGATTCTCCGGGGTGGCGGTCGGCGAGGGTGCGGACGACGACCAGGCGCGCGGGATCGACGTCCGCCATGAATGCGCGCTCGTCGTGATCCACCGCCCGGCCTGACTCGATGCAGAACAGCACCAGGTCGGCGGCGGAAAGGTAGCGGCGCGCGACCTCGATCCCGATCCCCTCCACACGGTCCGCCGTCTCGCGCAGCCCGGCCGTATCCACCAGGCGAAACGGGTAGCCGTCGATGGACGCCGAGGCCTCTACCGCGTCGCGGGTGGTGCCGGGGATGTCGGTGACGATGGCGCGCTCGGTCCCCAGCAGCGCGTTGAAGAGCGACGACTTGCCGGAGTTGGGGCGGCCGGCGAGCACCGTCAGCGCGCCGTCGCGCAGCAGCTCGCCCTCCGGCGCCGTCGCCAGCAGCGCTTTGATGCGCCCGATGACCTCCGCGGCGGAGCCGACGATGCGCGCGGGCGGGACGGGCGGCTCGTCCTCCTCCGGAAAATCAATAGAGTAGGCGATCAGCGCCTCGGTGCCGATCACCGCGTCGCGCAGCTCCGAGACGCGGCGCGAAAGGCCGCGCTCCATCTGGTGCACGGCGGCGCGGTGCAGCGCGCGTGACCGACCGTCGATCACGTCGGCGACGGCCTCGGCCTGCAGCAGGTCCAGCTTGCCGTTCAGGTACGCGCGGCGGGTGAACTCCCCCGGCTGCGCCGCGCGCGCGCCGGCGGCGAGCAGCGCATCCAGCACCAGCTGCGGGGTCAACACCCCGCCATGCGTGGCGATCTCCAGCGTGTCCTCGCCCGTGTAGCTGGCGGGCGCGGCGAAGTACGTGACCAGCCCGCGGTCCAGTAGCTCGCCCGTCTCCGGATGCCGCAGCGCCACCAGCCGCTGCGCCCGCGGCTGCACATCATCCACCCCCGGCGCGATCCGGCGCAGTACCTGGCGCGCGTCCGGCCCCGACACGCGCAGCAGCGCCACCGCGCCACGTCCCTGCGGCGTCGCGATGGCGGCGATGGTGTCTTCGGCGAGGGGAGAAGATGGCATGTGGGGATGATGGGGTGCCGCACCGATGATCCGCAACAGAATGGGGTACAGAGGAACGGAGAAACGCCAGAGGAACAGGGGTTCGTTTCCTCTGTTCCTCTCTTTTCCCTTCTGTTCCTCTGTACCTACCATCCGTTGTCTTTGAAAGGCATAACCATGCAGAAGCGCCCGCCCTCCATCGGGGAGAGCGGGCGCTTGTAATCCATCCATGGAAACCGGTCGTTACCGTTTGCGGGCCCGGTTGCCGGGGATGGGCTTGGGGCCGGTCGCCTTCTTCTTGGCCGCGTCCTCCGCCTTCTGCGCATCCGTGGCGCGCTTGCGCTCGCGCGCGATCAGGATCTGCTGCGGGAACGAGGCGACGTTCGTCGACGCGTAGTACAGGTTCAGGCCAGACGGCATGACGAAGAACACGAAGCCCATCACCAGCGGCATGGTGTACATCATCATCCGCGTCTGCTCGTTCTGCTCCATCCCGCTAAGCTTGGTGCTGATGTACTGCAGCCCGAACATCGACACCATCAGAAAGACCGGGAGGATGTGCCACGGATCGCGCAGCGACAGGTCCGGCAGCCAGGCAAAGCTCGTCCCGCGAAACTCGATGGCGCTCTGAAAGACGAAGAAGAGCGTGATGAGCACGGGCATGGGGATGAGCAGCGGCACGCACCCCGACATCATCGAAAGCGGGCTGACGCCCAGTTCCGAGTAGACCTTCATCATCTCCTGGTTCATCCGCGCCGGGTCGTCGCGGTGCCTGGCCTGCACCTCCTTGACGCGTGCCTGCAGCTGCGGCTGGATGGCCATGTTCTTCATCTGCGCGCGCATGGCCCGCGCGTTCAGCGGCCACGTGGCCAGCCGAACGATGAAGCCGAACAGGATGAGCACCCAGCCGTAGCTGAGCCCCAGGTCGTGCAGGCGCTTGAGCGCCCACAGCACCACCGCGGCAATCGGCCGGACGACGGGGCGCAGCCAGCGGTAGCCGTAGGGGTTCACCTCTTCCAGCTCGTGCCCCACGGCGGCCAGGCGGCCGTGCTCCTGCGGGCCCAGGTACGCCTGCATGCTGAACGTGCCGTCCGCCGGCAGCGGCTGCACCACGCGGCCGCGCGCCCGCGACGCGTACGCCCGCTCACCGCCGACGCTGTAGATCACGTCGCGGGCGGGCTCCATCTCCAGCCGCGTAAAGCGGTTCTGGCCGGCCTGGATGAGCGCGATGAGAAAGTAGCGGTCTTTGACCGCCGTCCACACCAGCGGCCCGGCGGTGGTGTCGGGAGCCTGCACCCTGCGGATGTAGGTGCGGCGGATCTTCTCGCGGTCCCAGCCCACGAACGCCAGCTCGTTGGCGCTGCCGTGGTCCGGCGAGTCGTGCGGCGCCAGGCCGGTGCCCAGCTCGGTGATCAGCTGCGCGCCGCGCGGCACGCCCGTAAAGCGGCCCTGCACGTCAACCAGGTACCCGTCGGGGCGAAAGGTGTAGGTAACCTCCGCCTGCACGGGGCCGGGGTTGGACGATACGAAGCGCAGCTGCTTCGGCTGATTCCCCTCGCGCAGGTCCAGGCTGGTGGCGCTGGGGACAAAGGTGACGTTGCGGAAGTCCAGCGTGTCGCGGCCCACCACCACGCGCTGCGCCAGGACGTCGCGCGCGCTGCGGGGGACCAGCTGTACGCTGCCGTCCTTTTGCACGTAGCTCTCGAAGCGCAGCAGCGTGGCGGCGTTGAGCGCGGCGCCGCGGGTGCTGAAGCGGTACTCGTACAGCGGCGAGCGCACGGTGACGATGCGCTCGGGCGCGGCGCCGGCCGAGGCTACCCGAGGCACGCGCGGCGCGGCCGCGGCCGGCGCGGCTGGGGCGGCCACCGCCGCGGCGGCGCTGTCGGCGCCGGCGGGGACCATGTTCTGCTGCGCGGGCGGAAACATGAAGTTCCACCCGAAAAGCACCACCGTCGAGATGACGAGGAACAGGACGAGCCGTCTGGTCTGGTCCATCAGCCGGGATCAACCGTGAGAAAAAGTCAGGACCCGCCCCCGGGGCTTCAGGGGACGGGGTCGAAGCCGCCCTTGCAGAACGGCTGGCAGCGGGCAAGCCGCTTTACCAGCAGCCAGCCGCCGCGGGCCGCGCCGTACTTTTCAATCGCCTCCTGCCCATACGCCGAGCAGGTGGGATAAAAGCGGCACACCGGCGGCTTGAGCGGCGAGATCCCCTTCCGGTAGAAGCGGATGGCCGCGATCATCGCGCGCGCGAGCACAATTCCTTCGTAAGCGCCGCCACCTCGTCGCGCAACGCGGCGAACGGGGCGGTGTAGGCTTCGGGACGGGCCCGGAACAGTACGTCGAAAGGCGCGCCGCAGTTTCCGAGCGCGGGAAGCAGCAGCGTGCGCCCCAGCTCGCGCAGGCGCCGCTTGAGAAGGTTGCGCTGCACGATGGTGCGCTTGTGCTTGGGCACCACCACGCCCAGACGGGCAACGCCAGCGGGGGAAGGGGAGACGAACGCGTCCAGGTGGCGCGTTTTGCTCCTCTTCCCCCGTCTGAACAGCGACCGGATCTCGTCCGACGCGGTGATCCGCACCTGCCGGGGCAGGCCGAACCCGTTCCGCGCGTCGGGCCTTTCAGGCTCCACGCGCGGCCGCCGGTCAGTACTTGCTGGGAACCGTGACGGCGATCTTGTGCCGGCCCTTGCGGCGGCGGTTGTTCAGCACCTCACGGCCGCCCTTGGTGGCCATGCGGGCGCGGAACCCATGCTTGTTGATCCGCTTGCGGTTGCGCGGACGATAACTCGGCTTCATCGGTCAAACCCCTTCAGGGTGCTGCGCTCTTGGCTCTGGGGCGGCCTTGCGGGCTCGCGGCAAAGACAGTGAATGTAGCCAGGAAAGCTGGATTCGTCAACGGGCGGGGCTCGGCTGCCCGGATCTGCCTGTCCGCATCCAAAAACGGGCCCTTCACGAAGGCGTCCGTACGCGTGACGAATGACCGTTGCGGGCTTCGTCTACTCCGTTTACTTTGACTTTGGCGAAAAAAGACCCCGGGTTCATCACCGACGCGAAGGTCGGGAGAGGAATAGCCCGGGGACACGCGAGAAAGCTACCCGCATGGAAAGGGTTAGTCAAGACCGATACGTGCACGCGATCCGGAAGGCGCTCTCCAGCGAGCGTCTCGACGCGTATGGCGCAGGCCGCGCCAACGATCAGAAGATCGCGAACTATCTGTGGAATCTTGCCCTTTGCGAATCCCTCTATCCAGCCTTGAACGCCCTTGAGATCGCGTTCCGCAACGCCGTCTTCAACGCGGGAGCACAGGTATTCAACGGGATTTCCACCCGCGACGTGCCTTGCTGGCTGGACGCGAATCCCTCTCTGCTCGACCCTGACCACGAGTACTCCGTGGCCGCGGCCAAGCTGCGCCTGCGGGAAAGAGGCAGGGAGCTGGAGCCGGGGAGGCTGGTAGCCGAACTGACGTTCGGGTTCTGGACTTCGCTGCTGGAGGTGCGATATGAAAGGAACAAGGTCTTGTGGCCGCACCTGTTCGGCGCACAGCTGCTCCATCCCTCCTCCCCACGCTCCATGCGCTCGCGCAAGCAGCTCTCGCCGCTGCTGAACCGCGTGCGACACCTTCGAAACCGCGTGTTTCACCACGAGCCCATCTGGCACTGGAGCGATCTGGTTCAGCAGCACGCGGTCGCCGTCGATCTGATCGGCTGGTTCAGCCCCGCGCTGCGCGCCACGATTGAACCAGGCGACCGGTTTCGAACCGTGCACAGTGCGGGTTCTGGACCGTACCTGCAGCGCGTACGCTCACTGATGTTAGCGGCATAGCCGATCACACTGGCGGAGGCTGTGAGACCAGAAAGCGGGACTGGACATACCGCACAACCATTCCGTCGCGAAACTCAGGACCGGTCGGAGTGGACGCGGGTTGGACGATCCAATGACGGTCGAGAAGATGTATTCGGGTCAGCTTCGGACCTCTGCCACATCCGCAGGATGCGATTTCGGTGAGCAGGTGCTAGCCGTTGCGCAAGCCCCTTTGAAATGCGGCCAAATGCAAGCACTTACAGGGCTTTCTTGACTTTTCCACATTCCGTTTCTACGTTGCCGGTGCTCGTCTACAGGGTCCTGCCGTCTTGCTGCCTGAGTGGTTGATGGAGCTTACCGCCGCGGAAATCTGGTCGCGCATCCTTGAGAGTGCCAAGACCGCGCTACCCGAGCAGGCGTTCCGCACCTGGCTGGCCCCTACGCAGGCAGTGGCTGTCTCCAATGACCTGCTCGTGGTCTCCACTCCCAACCCGTTCGCTGTGGACTGGGTGGAGGACAAGTACGCCGGCCTGCTCACCAGCATAGGCGAGCACCTGTTTGGCCGGCGGTTTACACTGTCCGTCCAGTTCCAGGGAAACGGCAAGGCCGCGTCCGTGCCCCCCATCGACCTCGCGCCAGCTCCACCCCCCACCGCCCCCGTCCGGATCGAGAGCGCGCCGCCGGCGCACGCCGCTGCCCAGGGCGCCGACACGCGCCCGCTGGCCCCGCTGAACCCGCGCTACGTATTCGACCGGTTCGTGGTGGGGAACAACAACCAGCTGGCGGCCGCGGCGGCGCACGGGGTGGCCGAGTCGCCCGCGCGGCTGTACAACCCGCTCTTCATCTACGGCGGCGTGGGGCTGGGCAAGACGCACCTGATGCACGCCATCGGGCACGCCATGCTGGAGCGCGACCCGGGCAAGCGGGTGATGTACCTGTCGTCCGAGCGCTTTACCAACGAGCTGGTGAGCGCCATCCAGGACGGCTCCATGGCCGAGTTCCGGCGCCAGTACCGCGCCTGCGACCTGCTGCTGGTGGACGACATCCAGTTCCTGGAAGGCAAGGAGCGCACGCAGGAGGAGTTCTTCCACACCTTCAACGCGCTGCACGACAGCCAGCGGCAGATCGTGCTTACCAGCGACCGGCCACCCAGCGCCACGGGGCTGGAGGACCGGCTGGTAAGCCGCTTTGAGTGGGGGATGGTGGCCGACATCAAGCCGCCCGACTTTGAGACGCGCGTGGCCATCCTGCGCCGCAAGGTGGAAGAGGACCGGCTCGACATCCACGAGATGGACGAGGTGCTGACCTTCATCGCGCGCAACCGCACGTCGTCGGTGCGCGAGATCGAGGGGGCGATGATCAAGCTGCTGGCCTACTCGTCGCTCACGCGGCGCCCCATCGACCTGGTGCTGGCCCGCGAGGCGCTGGGCACCGGGCTGGCGGGTAGCGAGAGCGGAGGCGGATCGGCGGGCGGCCTTACGCCACAGAAGGTGCGCGACAAGGTGGCCGAGGCCTGGGGCACCACCCCCGACGCGCTGCAGTCCAAAAAGCGCACCAAGGACCTCACCATCCCGCGACAGGTGGCGATGTACCTGATCAAGGAGATGTTCGACCTGGCGCTGGTGGAGATCGGCAAGCTGTTCGGCGGGCGCGACCACTCCACGGTCATCCACTCGGTGGCCAAGGTTGAGGAGGACATGGCCGCGGACCCGGCGTTCCGCCGGCGCGTGGGCGAGTTGCGGGATTCGCTCCGGGCGTAGAAGAGCGGGACGGGGGTACGGGGTACGAGGGTACGAGAGTACGGACAGGGCATCCGGTCGGACCGGCGTGAGATCGGCAGCCAGTGGCGCGAGTCCGCTCCAGGAGCGAATGAATTCGCCGCTGGAAAGGCGCAAAGTCCGCCTTCGCGGACTGTAGCCGAGAGTGCGGGGCGCGTCGACGGGATTGGACGCATACCAGCAGCGGGCACGCAGGTGCGTGGGACGCCGCACCCGGCCGGGCCGCCGAGTCGACGCAGGTGAACTTTGTGTGGTTGTTGCAGCGAATTGATTCGCCCTTGCAGGCGGACGGTGCGGAATGGGTCTGGCGCTGAGAATCGACGGCCGCAACCGCGCCGGGCACGCACGATCTGCATCGCACGCCGTTTTTTCCTTCGTCGGCGATCTGGCATCGGAGGTGAACGAAGGGAACGGAGCTTGACAGCGTTGCACAGACCCCGTACCTGCGTTTGGGAACGGCGTGGACAACTGGTGTGGACAGTGTGGGGACAAGTTGTGGAGTTCACATCCCGGCTGTGGGAACGTGGACGGGGTGGGGACAACCGGAGTTACCCACACGGGTTCTCCACACCGGGGGCAGGGCACGCAGGTGGTTGCGGGAACGAGGGTTGAAGAGGGCCGGGGGAGAGATGTACACGTTCCCACACCCTCTACTGTTATTACTGATTTGTATATCTCTATGAGGGTAGTAAGACTTCCTCGTGGAGAACCGGATCAACTCCAGGCGATTCGCGGAACAGAACCGTATGCGATTCACGATCACGCGTGAGAACCTGCAGCAGGGGCTGGGGGCGGTGGCGGGAAGCATTCCGTCGCGTACCACCCTGCCCGTGCTCTCCAACATCCTCATCGAGGCCGAGGACGGCGCCGTGCGGATGAGCGGCACCGACCTGGACACGGCGGTCTCGGTGCGCGTGGCCGCGGACGTCGCTGAGGCCGGGGCCATCACGGCGCCCGCCAAGAAACTCCAGGAGATCG
This sequence comes from Longimicrobium sp., assembly GCF_048594345.1. GTDB lineage: Bacteria > Gemmatimonadota > Gemmatimonadetes > Longimicrobiales > Longimicrobiaceae > Longimicrobium. The sequence goes on along the minus strand of NZ_JBMDXM010000112.1, from coordinate 17,313 downwards.
CCCGTGAGCTTCCCGGGGCGGTGGAGTTCTCCACGCAGGGCGACGCCATCCAGATCAGCAGCGGCCGCACCCGCTACCGGCTGAACGGCCTGCCCCGCGACGAGTTCCCCGCGTTCCCCAAGGTGGACTTCGCCGAAAGCTGGCGGGTGACCGGCACCGACCTGCAGCGGCTGATCACGCACGTCTCGTTCGCCGCGTCCACCGAGGAGACGAGGCCGATCCTGAACGGCGTGCTCTGGCAGCTGGGCGAGGGCGAGATGCGCATGGTGGCCACCAACGGCCACCGCCTGGCCAAGATGACGCTGCCGGTGGAGACCGCCGGCGGCGACGGCACGCCGGCGGGCGACTTCATCGTCCATCCCAAGGCGCTGGCCCAGGTGCAGCGGCTGTTTCGCGGCGACGAGACGGTGGAGGTGGGGCGCTCGGAGAACCACATCGGCTTCCGTGGCAACGACGTGCAGATCTACACGCGGCTGATCGAGGGGCCGTACCCCAACTACGAGCAGGTCATCCCGCGCGACAACGACAAGCACATGGTGGCCGACAAGGGCGCCCTGCAGGCGGCGGTGCGGCGCATGGCCATCGTGGCGAGCGACCAGACGCACCGCATTCGCCTGTCGCTGGGCGGGACCATGCTGCGCTTTGCCGTGGAAACGCCGGACGTGGGCACGGCGACCGAAGAGCTGCCGGTGGAGTTCGACGGCGAGCCGCTGGAGATCGGCTTCAACGCGCAGTACCTGCTGGAGCTGCTGCGCTACATGCCGACGGACGAGGTGAAGATGAGCTTCAAGGCGCCCGAACGTGCGGCCACCATGATGCCCATCGGCAACGAGGACACGCCCGACTACCTGTGCCTGGTGATGCCCCTGCGCCTGCTGAGCTGACGGGGGCGGATGCGGATCTTCGGCGCCGGAGCGAGCGGGGGAAGGCGGATGCCTTCCCCCGCTCGCTTTTGTATACACACCTGATCAGCCACCGCGTGTACACGATGAAAACTTCGCGCAACGATCCCTGCCCCTGCGGTTCGGGAAAAAAGTACAAGGCGTGCTGCATGGGCCGCGACCAGGCCCGTGAACGGGCGCGCTCCATTGTGGGCGACGAGGCGTTCGACCAGGCCGAAGCGGAGTGGATGGCCGCCGCGCGCCGGGAGAACGTGTGGACCGCCGACGTGGTGCCGGCGCCGGGACAGATTCGCGAGGCGCCCGACGGGGTTGCGCTGGCCATCGTGACGGCGGGCGAATGGGTGGTTCACACGGACGTGCTTTCCCACCGTCCGGCGGGCGCCGAGGAGCGGGCCCGTGACCTTGCCACGGCCGTCAACGCGGCGGCACGGTCGCTGGGCATCATTCCGGAGCGGGTGGTGATCCCGTACCGGGACGTGGCGGCAGCGCTGGAGCGGCAGCTGGAGGGCCGGGGAATCACCGTGGAATGTGGAGATTCGGAGCACCTGCATGGGTTGATCAACTCCGTGCTGGCGCAGATGGACGCGAGTCCCGCGCGGGGCCGGATGAGCATCGCCCTGACCTGGCGCGAGACGGGGGCATCCGGGCAGGAGCTGGCGGACTTTCACCACGCCGCGGCCGCGTTCTACACGGCGAAGCCATGGGACGTGGAGGACGTGCCGGAATCCCTGCTGCTGGAGTTCTCCGGCGAAGAGCATTCGTGGGCGGCGAGCCTGATGGGCGGTGGGGGACAGAGCTTTGGGCTGGTGCTGCACTCCCGCCCGGAAGACCTGCAGGCACTCTGGCAGAGCTACGACCCGTCGTCTGCGTTCCTGGAGATGACGGGATTCACCCTGACGGTCGACTTCGATCGAAAGAGCGAGCTTACCCGCGGAATGCAGCGCGAGGTTGCGGCCGCCCGGTGGCCGATCGCGGGCCCACGCGCGTATCCGCGGCTGTTTTCCATGAACCTGCCCGGCCGCTGGATCGGGTCGCGTGAGGTGCGCCTGGCGACGCAGGCCCTGCGGGCGGTCACCGCCCTTGCGCGCGGCGGCGACCCGCTGGCCGAAACGGGCGTCGGCGTGGCGCCGTTCGATCCGGACGCGGAGGAGGAAAGCCGGCTGGACTGGTTCAACGACCCAGAGCAGGCTGCGCCGATCGGCGCCGAAGGTCCTGGTGTGGCGGAGCCCGCTTTCGTGGCGTGGAGCACGGCCGAGCAGCGGGCGGCGTGGGAGGCGGCCGAGCGGGCCCGCACGGACCGCTTTGCCGTGTGGCTTCGGGAGCAGGGCGTGCCGGAAGAAGAGATGGATGCGGACCTGCAGAACGCGGATTCGTGGAGGTGGTGGCTTGCCAGCGTGGGCTCCGCCGGCGCGATGACGGAGTACGACCTGCGGGTCTTTCTGTACGACGTTTACGTCCGCAAGACGGACCCCGCGCCGGAAGCTACCCGCGCCCTGCCGCGCTCCATGCGCCGTATTGTCCAGTGGCTGGAGGAGCGTGAGGGGATTCGCTATCCGTTCGCGGCCGCCGTGCTGGACGAGCTGGATGGCATCGCGGCCCGGGGGCGGCAGCTGGGCGAGCCGCTGGAAGAGACGCTGCGCATCCTCTCCTTCGAGATCTACGACGACCTGGACGTGCGCACGATGCTTCCCGATTCCCAGGGCTGGCCGGACATGATGAACCTGGAGGTGGCCCAGCTGCGCGACGAGCTGCAGCGCCGCTGGCTGCTGTGGTATGACGAACTGGTGCGGGCCGGGGTGACCGATGTAGCAGACCTTGAGGACGCACTGCTGGATCGCCAGCGCGCGTGGGAGGCCACACCACATCCGCGAGTAGGGGGCCGCACGCCCGCCGAGGTGGTGGCGGAGCAGGAAACCTGATTCAGCGATCGAGCGAAGGCGGTGGTGGCTGGCGCGGGAGGATCATCCTGAGCTCCCGTTTCCGGAATCGGGAGAGATAGCTGCGGTTCTGGGATGCTGCTAGCTTTTGCCTGATGCCGCACGTGGGCGAACAGCTACCGCTGAACGGAACGCAAGGATGACGGACCTGCTAGCCTGGGCGGCGCAGTTCACGCTGCCGCACCGGGCGGAGGGACAGCGCCGGAAGGTGCGGTTCACGCGCGAGACGCTGCCGTTGCCGAAAGAGTTCCACACCGCCAGCATGCGGGTGGTGCCTGGCTGGCGGCGGCCCGGCGGCGACGCGATCGTCATCGACTGCGCCGTGATCACCACGGCGCGCGAGGGATATCGCGCACTGGGGCTGGCGCTGCTGGGCTATGCGCTTTCGGAGCAGGTGGTGCCGCTCCGCATCCACCTGCCCGGCGGGGAGAAGGACGTTCGGCAGATCATCGTGTGGCCGGGCACCGCATCAAAGCTGGAGATCGACCTGAGGTGCCGCCTGGGTGTGCGGGAGCTTCACTACCGCCCCCGCCCGTTCTACCAGCGCGACCCCGCGGACCACGGCGCAGTGTACGAGGACGTGTTTCCGCGCGAGCACCTTCCGTTCTGCACACTCGGCGCGCCCGGATGGGTGCGTGGCGGCCCTCCACTGGTCCCGGGCGATCCGTGGTGCCTGCACGTTGCGGGTACGTCACCGTCGCACGTCTGGCTGGGAAGGTATCTGCTGGATCTTTCCTTTACGGAGGGTGACGGCCGCGAATGGTACCTGTACAACACGACACCCGCGGAGCAGATGGCGCGTGGCAGCGCCGAGTTGCGCCTGGTCCTTGCGGATCGTCCGGAACCCGTGGGCTCGGGCGGTGATCCGGCCGATTGAACCGCATCGGTGGAGAGCAGAAAAGTGGGGGAGGGCAGATGCCTTCCCCCGCGCTTCGTCTGATCGGCTTTCCTACGCAGCCGCGGGACGGGCTCTGGGCTGGAACAGCTCTACCACGTTGGCGGAGGGATCTTCCACCAGGATCTGCGCGCCACCCTGGCCCTCCACGCGATCGCCGCGAAAGCTGGCTCCGGCCCGTCGGAGCGAATCTACGAGCGCGTCCAGGTCCGCCACCTCCAGCTGAAACCGGTTCCAGCCACCCGGTTGCGGCGCGCCTCCTGCCTGACCGGCGCCCCCGGCGCCCGGCGCGTTCAGGTAGAGCCGCAGATCCTCCCGCGACAGCGCGGCGAATCCCGGCGCCGGGTGCATCTCGACCGTGAAGCCCAGGAGATCTCGGTAGAATCCGATCGCTCGCTCCACGTCGTGGACGATGTAGCGGATGGCTGCCATAAGGGTTCCTCCAGGTTTCGCAGAGATGTGAAACGCTGCCGTTCTACATCCTAAGTGAAACGGTGTCGTTTTACAAGTCTGCCTTCCGCGATTAGCTTGGTCGTCATGGATCCTCGTATTCAGCGGACCCGGGATGCCGTGCTCCCCGCGGCGCTAGCCGTGCTGGCGGCTGGCGGCTTCGCGAACTTCACGATGGAGGGGGTCGCGGAGGCAGCGGGCGTCGCCAAGAGCACGGTCTATCGGTATTGGCCTACGAAACTGGCCTTGCTGCGGGATGCGCTTGAAGGGCTGAATCGCCAGCCCGACGCCGAACTCGAGATGGGATCCGCTCGCGCACGGATCGAGCGGCTGCTGGAGCACCTGGCCGGCGTGCTTTCGGATTCGCTGCTGTCCGCGTGCATCCCGGGGCTGATCGAGGCCGCGGAGCGCCATCCGGAGGTTGCCGGGTTTCTGCACCAGTACAGCGACTGCCGCCGCGCGGCGCTGACGGACGTCATCCGCAAAGGGATCCAGGCGGGGGAGTTGCCCGCGCACCTGGATCCGGAACTCGCGGCGCTGGCGCTCTCCGGGCCGATCTTCTACCGCCGGCTGATGACCGCGAACCCGCTTCCCGCCGCCGACATCCCCCACCTGATGCGGCAGGTGCTGGGACCGGTGTAGCGCCTCCCAGGCGGAGACAACCATCCGCAAGCCACGTCGTGCCGAACGGGCCACGAGCCTCCGACAGTACATTTCTCGGTCGGCGCCAGAGACCGAAGTGGAGGACAGGTTTGCGCGGCGCCGCCTTCGAAATGACAGGCGGGGGCGCGTGGTAGGTTGACCTTCAGGGGAAGACAGCCGGCCCGGCGCATCGGGAAGATGCACGGGGCCGGATTGCGTCCGAGGGACGATGTGCGCTCAGCCGTTTCGCAGCGCGGCGGCCAGGGCGATGTCGAGGGTGGGGTGATGGAAGACGTGGCCGATCTCGCGCAGGCGGGCGGGTTCGGCGCGCTGGCTGGCGAGCAGCGCCTCGTCCGCCATCTCGCCCATGATGGCCCGCATGCCGAACGAGGGGATGGGGAACAGCGTGGGGCGGTGGAGCGCGCGGCCCAGCGCCTCGGTAAAGTCGGCGTTGCGGACGGAGCCGGCGATGGCGTTCACCGGGCCGCGCAGCCGTTCGTCGCGGATGGCGCGCAGAATGACCTCTACCCCGTCGTCCAGCGAGATCCAGGGCATCCACTGCCGGCCGGTGCCCATCCGCCCCCCCACGCCCATGCGGAACGGCAGCAGCAGCTTCTCAAGCGCCCCGCCTTTTGGCGCCAGCACCACGCCAATGCGCAGCTTGACCACGCGGATCCCCGCGGACTCGGCGAGCCCCGACGCGCCCTCCCAGTCGCGCACCACCTCCGCCAGAAAGCCGGCGCCCGGTGCCGACGCTTCGTCCAGCGCCTCGTCCCCGCGATCGCCGTAGAAGCCGGTGGCGGAGGCCTGCACCAGCACGCGCGGCGGGCGGGCCAGCCGTGAGATGGTTTCGGAGATCAGGCGCGTGCCCTTGATGCGGCTGTCGCGGATGCGGCGCTTTTTCTCCTCCGTCCAGCGTGTCCCCACGTTCTCGCCGGCCAGGTGCACCACCGCGTCCACGCCCTCCAGCGCGGCCCGGTCGATGGTCCCGGCGTCCGGATCCCACGCGATGTCGCCCGCGCCGGCGTTCTTCGCGGAGCGCACCAGCCGCGCGACGGTGTGCCCCTCGCGCCGCAGCCGCTCCACCAGCGCGCCGCCGATGAGACCCGTGCTTCCGCTGACCGCCACGCGCATGGGCGCGTTGGCGGTGGATGTTGAGCCGGCGTCCGCCATCGTCCTGATCCCCCGGGTGCCCGTTCCCTGCCTCTCCCTGCGCCAGGTGAGGCCACGTCACCGCCGCCTTCGCATCATCCGCACCGGCGATGACGATGATCCCCCGTACGACGGTTGCCAGTACGATGGATGGGCGCGTCGTCAGACCAGCGACGCCACGCCGGGAAAGCGGCGCCGCAGCTGCTCCGCTTCGGTGGGATGGTCGGCCAGCATGGCAAAGTCGGCAAAGTCGAAGCCCGGGCCTACGGCGCAGGAGACCAGCGTGTAGCTGCCCGTGGTGCGCGCGGCCTGCCAGTGCCCGGCGGGGATCACGCGCGCCGGCTCCGCGCCGTCCGCCAGCGCGCCCACCAGCATCCGCTCACACTCGCCCAGCGCCGCGTCCACCCGGAACAGCTCCAGCGGCGCGCCCTCCACGTAGTGCCACGTTTCGTCAGACATCACACGGTGCCAGCGGCTGTGGCCGTGCGCGTCCAGCAGAAAGTAGATCAGCGTGAGCGCGCTGCGGGCACGCCGGCCGTCGTCCGGGTGCACGCCCAGCGTGGACCGGTGGATCTCGCGGTAGTGTCCGCCCTCCGGGTGCGGCTGCAGGCGGAGGGCGCGGATGAGCTCCTGGGCGCGTTGCACGGTGGGGGAGTGCGAAAGTGCGAAGGTGGCCAAGGTTCAAAGTACGTCGCGCCGCCGCCGGGCCGCAAAGGATTTCGGTCGACGTGCGGGTGTGGGCGGCGGCCGCGGTCGTCCGTGGCGGATGGTGTAGCGGCAGACGCGCGGGCCCAGGCCCAGCGCCATACCCTCCGGCAGCGTATCGACCGTGTCGACCAGGTTGAAGCCGGCACGCTCGACCGTCTTGCGCGAAGCGACGTTGTCCGGCTCGATGAGCACCCAGAGCGGCGACACGCCACAGAGCCGCGCCAGGCTCGCAATGAGCCGGACGGCGCGCCCGGCGTACCCGTTCCGGCGATGCGCCTCGTCCACCGCATAGCCCGCGTGGCCAAGGGCGCGCAGGATGAGCGGATCGTCCGTGACGCGCAGATGGATGCGGCCCACGCGAAGGCCGTCCGACAGCCGGTGGATGGCGAAGCGATACTCCAGTGCCGGCGCGAGGAACCGTGCTTCCGGCGGGCGCGCGGCCGGATTGGCGGGATGCAGGACGCGCAGCAGGCGAAGCTCGATGAGGTCGTCCGCCAACACCGCGCCAGCGGGGAGTTGTTCGGCAGAAGGAGGTTGAGCCACAACGTCGTTTCGCGTCGAGGGAGAGGGATCATGGGCTGGTGCACCGTACCCGGCACATGGACGATGCTTCCGCGCGCGCCGAACGGCGTGGATCAACACGCTTGGATGCAGACCGGCGAGCGTGTAGCTTAGTACTGAGCAATGGCTGATCGAATCCGCGAAAACCCGCCTTCGGAGCGCGATACCGGCGCCCTGCCACTCAAGCTGTGGCGGGCGCTGGACCGCGCCCATGCCGCCCTTGCCACCGCCGCCGGCGAAGAGGCGGCGCGCCACGGGCTGAGCATCGCCGAGCTGGAGGTGCTGGACACGCTGCGCCGCAAAGGGCCGCTGAGTGTGGGCCAGGTGCGGCGGCGCGTGCGCGTATCCAGCGGCGGAGCCACGTACCTGGTGAGCCGGCTGGAGGCGCGCGGGCTGGTGGAGCGCCGCGACGTTCCCGGCGACCGCCGCGCGCGCGTGGCCGCGCTCACCCCCGCGGGCCAAGAGGTGGCCGTGGCCGCGCAGCCCGGGCTGGGCGACCGCATGCGGCGCGCCGTCTCCGGCATGGGCAAAAAGGACCGCCGCGCACTGCTGGAGCTTCTGGAGGCGCTGGAAGACAGCTGCCTGGCCGACGACCGCCGCGACGCCGAACGGCGCGCCGAACGCCTGGCCGCCGAACTGTCTCAGCGCTGAGCATCCCCTTCGTTACACACCATGCCGTACCGCCGCCGCTCCGTACCGCTCCACGATCCCCGAGTGGGTAACCTGACCCATGCCGTCCGCGCCGACGCCCGGTAGCTTGGGTGGCAAGAGCCCTCTCCACCGTGGGAGAGGGTGCGGGCACGGCGACGCGGGTGGACCTCGCAAATGTGCTGGCGCCAGGTGGATGAGCCTTCGTCGAAGCCGGAAATCGCCCATCGGATTTTTCTTGACGATGGGGGAACCCGCGATTATCCTGTGCCTCCTGACGACGTAGCAGCTTTCCTCGCGCGTCTGCATCCGCAGTCTTCCCGGCCCGGCACTCCGCCGTGCGCCGTCCCGCCCGATCGGCATCCCCCGGAGCTCATCCCATGAAGTGGATCAAGCGCATTGCGCTCGGCCTTGTTGCTGTCATCGTGCTGCTGGTCGCCGTGGTGTTTGGCGTCAGCGAGTCCAGGATGCGCAGGACGTACGACGTCGCGACGGTCTCGCCGCTGAATGTAACGAAGGACCCGGCGCAGATTGCGCGCGGCGAGCACCTGGCGACGGCGGTGGCCAAGTGCACCGACTGCCACACGGCCGACCTGGGCGGCAAGGTCTTCATCGAGCCCGGCCCCATGGGCACCGTGAGCGCCAGCAACCTGACGGCGGGCAAGGGCGGCATCCTGGCTCGCTACACCGACGCGCAGCTGGAAACCGCTATCCGCCACGGCGTGCGCACTGACGGCCGCGGACTGGTCATCATGCCCTCCGACGAGTACCAGTACCTGGGGGATGCGGACGTGGCGGCCATCATCGCCTACCTGCGCACCATCCCCCCGGTGGACCGCGAGCTGCCGAAGACGAAGCTGGGCCCGATCGGCCGCGGGCTGGTGACGTTCGGCGCGCCGCTGATCCCCGCAGCGCGCATCGACCACGGCAAGCCGCCGGCGTCGCGGGCCAGCGTGCCGCCGGTGGGGCCCACCCGCGAGTACGGCGAGTATCTGGTGAGCGTGGGCGGCTGCCGCGGCTGCCACGGGCCGGACCTGGCCGGCGCCCCCGGCCATGCGCCCGGCGAGCCCGCGTCCGCCAACATCACCCCGGCCGGGCCGATGGGCCGCTGGAGCGAGGCGGACTTTACCCGCGTCCTGCGCACCGGCACGCGCCCGGACGGCAGCAAACTGCTGGACTTCATGCCGTGGCGCTCCATGGCTCGCCACACCGACGACGAGCTGCACGCCATCTGGCTGTACCTGAAGACCGTGCCGCCCGTGCAGTCCGCCGCCAGGAGCTGAGCGGCGGCGAATCGAGTCCGGCCAACAGAAAACCGCGGCGAGCACCAGGCTCGCCGCGGTTTGTCTTGTTTGTGCTGACCCGCCGCCACCGTGACTGCCGCGATTCCCGCGAGGTACACTCGCGTACGGGCAAGCTGGCGGAATGATCGGGCGCCCTGCTTTTACTGCTCGGCTTCGACCACGTTAAGCAGATAGGTTTCCGGATCCTCATCTTGCGGAAGCCCAAAGTAGTACGCGCCCGTGGAAAAGTCTTCGTGATCACTGACGTCGAGGGGCCAGCCGGGATACTGGTTGCCGTTCGCGTCCAGAACCCACATGAACTTGACGTTGTAGTCGGTCGGCGTGTCGGACTTGTAGACGCCGCCCGCGACCTGCGTTCCGTCGTCGAAACGCGCCCACGCCATCACGATCGGAGACCCGGTGTCGAGCTGGTCCGGAACGGGAGCCGCGCCCTGCATGATCTGCGTCCATGCGTTCGCGCCGCCAGCCGGGAGAAGCATGCGCGCGACGTACTGGGGCGAAGGATTGGATGACATTGCTCACTCCTGTGGAAAGATGGTGGAACAGATTATTCGATCATGATGGCGCCAAACGGATGTTCTGTCAAACCTGTGGGGCTCTTCAGAGCGGATCCAGACCCTGATACCCGTTTCTCGCGGTTCGTTGTGCACTCGTGGCGAATCCGGGTGAACACTGGCTGCACCCCTGGAACCGATATCTCACACGGGTCAACGGGGTCAACGGTAAAGATCAAAACCGTGGACCCCGTTGACCCCGTGTGAGACAAGTCGGGTGCACAATGATCAGCGAGATTTGGTAGGAGACAACCCTGATTCCGTCCGGGCGACGCGGGGGACGGGCGTGACGCGGATAGAACACGGAACGCCTGTGTACCGCGCGGGGCGTCAGCTACGTGCTCGCAACCGGGCGGCATTCCAACGGAGGGCCGGCCCGAACTCGGCGGAGGACTCGATCGTCGGGGTCCGCATGACTCGATGTGCGCTCCGGAGCCGCGGCGACGGTCCGCGCGGGCGGACAGCGTAACATCTCAGCCGCTCTCGCCGGCGTCGCGGCCGTGGGCCCTCTACCGGGACGCCAGGCCCGTGCGCTCGCGGTAGGCACCCTCGGCGGTCTGCAGGGCGTCCCAGGCACGCTGCGCGGTGCGGCGGACGGCGGTGCGGGGGGCGCGGCGCGTGGGCCAGGGCGCGCTTACACTGTTCGGATCGCCGGGATACAGGCCCAGGCTGCTTTCCACGATGGCGCGCGCCACGACCGTGCGCGTGTCGCGCTCCAGCGCCGCCATCGCCTCCAGCGTGCGCAGCGGACCCTGGTTGAAGGCGTCGGCCAGGAAGGTGGCGTACTCGTCGCGCAGCGGGCCGGTGCCCAGCTCCGTCACCCGCGACAGCACGCCGGTAAGCGCGTCGTCGTCATCGTCCTTGGTGCCGCGCAGCAGCAGCACGCTGGCCACCTGGTGCCACCGCGCCGACGTGCCGCGGGCCGCGACGGCGGCAAACAGCTCGTCGTCCAGCCGTTCCAGCAGGTCGTACGTGTGCTCCCCCTCCAGCTCCACGATCAGCGGGTCGCGCGGGGGCGGGCCGCCGCGGCGCGCGGAGGTGGAGGTGGGGCGCGGCGGCGGGGCCGGCTCGACATTGCGTCCGCCGACGATGATGATCTCCGTTCCCACCTGCACGTTGTGGAACAGCCGCAGCGCGTCGGCGTTGGCCAGGCGAATGCAGCCGTGCGACACGCGCTGCCCCAGCAGCTCCGGCTTGTCGGTGCCGTGAATGGCCAGCCCCTGGCCGATGAAGACCGCCGCGGCACCCAGCCCGCGCGGAAAGCGCCGAGCGTCGGAATCAGGTCCCGGCACGCGCAGGCCGTTCTCCAGAAAGTACCAGTCCGGCGCGATCCAGTCCGGCTCGATGTCCTTGAAGGTGACGTGGAAGGTGCCGGTGGGGGTAGAGAAGTCCCACTCGCCGCGGCCGTTCTCCAGCCGCATCCCCGTCCCCGTGCCCACCGCCGCGGACCACAGCACCCGCCGCCCCCTGGCGAAGTACAGCCGGTTCACGTCCAGGTCTACCACCACCGCGTAGCCGCCCCGCGCCAGCGCCGCCGAGCGCACGCGCGCCAGCGGGTTGGCGGCCGCGGTCTGCGGACGCTGCGCCTGGGGCCGCGTCTGCGAGGGGCGCGTGTCGGATGGGCGCGTGGGGCGGCTGGGCTCGTCGCGGCGGGGGCGGGGGCGCGACTGCGCGTCCAGCTGCGCCGACGCGAAGGCTGCCGCCACCAGCGCCAGCGTGCCGGCGCGGCGAAGGACAGGGTTGATGATGCGCATGATGCTGCGGGACTGCGGGTTAACCGGATCCGGTGCTTCCGGAGATGATCCGGGCAATCCGCGTACCCGCCGCGCGGGGGCGATGTTTCGGCGGCGCCGCCGTCAGGGCCGCGCCGGGGGGACGCGGACGTAGCGGGAGACGGACTTCTTTCCCCGGTACCTGCCGGTGATGTCCAGCGTGTCGCCGCGCCGCACCAGGACGTGCTGCACGATCTCTCCCCGGTGCGGGTGGTGCCGAGCCAGGATCAGGGTGTCGCCGGACCAGCGGTAGACGCCGTAGCCCGTCGCCATCCCGTATCGTAATCGGCAGCTGACCACGCGCATCCACCAGCGCCCGTCCGTCCCCAGCACGATGCGCCCGCCGGGCCGGCGCGAGTTGCACGCGATGGAGCCCGGCGGCTTGCCATCCACCAGCACCAGCCGGAACTCCGCCGCCACGGGGTGCGGCACGCCGCCCCGGTCGCCCCCGATGAACGCGGCCCAGACCAGGTAGACGAACAGCGAGCCGAAGACGCACACCACCAGGATCAGGCGGCCGGTGCCGGGCGTGCGGTCGGACCAGGAAGGAATGCGCATGGGATGGATCGTACGTGGCGCATCCGCATCCCACAATCCGCGAACGGTTGTTTGCGCGCGGCGGCGGATGGTATGATGCGGCGCGGCGGCACGGGCGCCCGCATCCTCCGGAACCGATCGATGGTGACCGAACCCAATCCCGCCGGCGCGGCGACCGGCGTTCATCCGCTGCGCCGGCTGATCCGTACCGCGCGCCCGCACCGCAGGCAGATGTGGGCGGCGTCGGTGTGCTCGGTGTTGAACAAGCTGCTCGACCTGGCGCCCGAGGCGCTGATCGGCGTGGCGGTGGACGTGGTGGTGCGCGGCCGGCAATCGCTCATCGCCAGCTGGGGCTTCCCCGATCCGCGGCAGCAGCTGGTGGTGCTGGCCGCCATCACCTTTGTGGCGTGGGTGCTGGAGTCGCTGTTCCAGTACCTGTACGGCGTGTTGTGGCGCAACCTGGCGCAATCGGTTCAGCACGACCTGCGGCTGCAGGGCTACGCGCACCTGCAGGACCTGGATCTGGCCTACTTCGAGGAGCGCAGCACGGGCGGGCTGATGAGCGTGCTGGGTGATGACGTGAACCAGCTGGAACGGTTCTTGGACACGGGCGCCAACGGGATCATCCAGATCACCACGACGGTGCTGATCGTGGGCGCCACCTTCTTCGTGATGGCGCCGGAGGTGGCGTGGATGGCCATGCTGCCGATGCCGTTCGTGGTCTGGTGGTCCATCCGCTACCAGCGCACGCTGGAGCCGCTGTACGCCGCCGTGCGTGAAAAGGCGGGCGCGGTGAACGCGCGGCTGGCCAGCAACCTGAGCGGCGTGACCACCATCAAGGCGTACGCGGCCGAGGAGCACGAGATCCGCCGCGTGCGGGACGACAGCCAGGCGTACCGCGACGCCAACGGCCGCGCCATCCGCTACAGCGCCGCGTTCATTCCGCTTATCCGCATCCTGGTCCTGATCGGGTTCACCGGCACGCTGGTGTTCGGGGGATTTCAGGTACTGGACGGCGCGCTGGCGGTGGGGACGTACAGCTTTCTCGTCTACATCACCCAGCGCCTGCTGTGGCCGCTCACGCGATTGGGTGAGACGCTGGACCAGTACCAGCGGGCCATGGCCTCGTCGCGCCGTATCTTCGCCGTGCTGGACACGCCGGCGGAGGCTCACCCCGGCCACCTGCCGCTCCCCGCCGGCACCGTGCGCGGCGACGTGGAGATGCGCGGCGTAACGTTCGCCTACCGCGGCCGCGAGCCGGTGCTGCACGACTTTTCCCTCCGCATCGCCGCGGGCGAGACGGTGGCGGTCGTGGGCCCCACGGGATCGGGCAAGAGCACGCTGGTCAAGCTGCTGCTGCGGCTGTACGAGCTGGACGCCGGGACGGTGCTCGTCGACGGCGCCGAGATCCGCACCGTGCGGCTGGGCGACCTGCGCAAGGCGATCGGGCTGGTAAGCCAGGACGTGTTTCTGTTCCCCGGCACGGTGCGCGAGAACATCGCCTACGGGTCGTTCGGCGCCACGGCCGAGCAGGTGGAGCGCGCGTCGCGGCTGGCCGAGGCGCACGACTTCATCACCGCGCTGCCGCAGGGGTACGAGACGGTGGTGGGCGAGCGGGGACAGAAGCTTTCCGGCGGGCAGCGGCAGCGCATCGCCATTGCCCGCGCCATCCTGAAGGACCCGCCCATCCTGGTGCTGGACGAGGCGACCAGCGCGGTGGACAACGAGACCGAGGCCGCCATCCAGCGCTCGCTGGAGCACATCAGCCGCGACCGCACCACCATCGCCATCGCGCACCGCCTCTCCACCGTGCGCAACGCCCACCGCATCTACGTGATGGACCGCGGCCGCATCGTGGAGCAGGGCCGCCACGAGGAGCTGGTGGGCGCCGGCGGGATGTACGCCGCGCTCTGGCGGGTGCAGACGGGGGAAGGGGTGAGCGGGTGATGGGGTGAACGGGTGTGATGGTGTGATGGTGTGATGGTGTGATGGTGTGATGGTGAGGGTGTGGTGAAAGGGGAGGTTTCACGCCGGGTGGAAACCACGGCTGAAAAGGCGAAAAACCCCCGCGAACTGTGCGGGGTTTTGCGTTCGAATGGGTCAACGGTGATTCCGCCGGGCCTGCCCCGGCACGCCGGACCGTGACGCCCCGAGCAGGTGAAGCCCCGTTCGGGGACGCGTCAGCGTCGCCGAACGGGGCTTATCGCTTTCCCAGCAGCGGATTGATCCGCTCATCCGGGTTTGGCTCCGAAAACCGACTACCTCACACCGGCGCCGGCTTGCCCAGGCCGTCCACCTGGATCACCGTCAGCGAGAGGAACTCGGCCTTGACCCAGCCGGTCACCTGGCTGGCGCCCAGCGAGACCACGCGCTTCCACTCGCCGGAATCCTCCAGCTCCTGCACCACGGTGTCCTTGGCCAGCGGGCTCCCCGGCACCGTCGCGTTGGTGGCGCCGGGGCCGCTGCGCACGTTCAGGCTGCTGGCCGTGACGGTGTACAGCTCCGCGGGGATCGCATCCACGAACTCCGCCTTGACCCACCCGGCCGCGATCCCGCCCTCGACCGTGATGCGCCGCCACCCGTCCTGCTCCTGCGCGCCGCGCACGACGGTGCCCGGCTGCAGCGGGCTGCCGGCGACCGTCGGGTTGGTGGCGCCAGGGCCGCCGCGCACGTTGAGCGTGGTCTTTACCCGGAACCGATCGATCGGCTTGAGCCCGGGCGGCGCCGGGATGGGATCGCCGATCGGGCCCGCGTTCTTCTGCATGCAGGCGGCGCGGAACGTGGTCATCGGGAACGCCGGACCCGGATCCTGCTTGCGCCCGGGGGAGATGTCGTCGTGACCGATCACGTCTTCCAGCCCGTACTCCCGCACCAGCAGCTTTGCCAGCTCCTGCGCGGCGTCCAGCTGCGCCTGCGGGTACCGGGTCCATCCACCCTTCGGCTTGCCGAACTTGTGGGTGGCGACCAGCACCTCGTCGTCGGGGACGCTCTTGCCGCCGGCTCTCCACTTGCCGGGACCGCCTTCCGCGATGCCGTAGCCCACCATCTCGATGCCGATGGAGTGGCCGTTGAGGAACTTCACGCTTTTCCACTCGCTCTCGCCCGCGTGGTTGGCCTTGCGGTTGAATGGCACGCACTGCGTGATGGTGCCGTCCCGGGCGATCACGATGTGCGCCGAGACCTTTTTGGTGTTGTCCGGAGACGCAAACCAGTTGAGGGCGGCCGAACCACCGTCGGCGGTATAGTGCATTACCAGCCAGCGCGGCTTGATGACCGGGCCGGTGCCGGGAACCGTGCGGAACGGGTACGGAGTGCCGTCGTCCTTGTGCAGGCGGTGGTTGATGATCTTCATGACGGTCCTGCTCGGGTTGAGGTACGAGGAGCGCGGGCGGGATGCGCCGGTTGGGGCGCTGGATTTCTGGATCCGCGGAAGCGTCGCGCGTCACGCGGGTGGAGTGAGGAGATGGAGCAACACGCGTTCCCGCATGCGCCACGAGGAATCTACATTCTAACCTTCGCCCTATCCAGTATTTAGGTATGTGGACGACGGAGTGCTCCGGCCCCGTTGGGACATGCGTGCCACAGCGAACGGAGGCAGCGTTGCCCCATCCCCATCCACCGGGCGCACGAAAAGGCCCCGGGCAGGGTGCCCGGGGCCTTGCATGCATCCGCCGTCCGGCTGGGGTCAGACGTCCAGCGTCGAGGTGGGCGAGCTGCCGCGGTCGCTGCGCAGCCACTCGACCGCCTTTACGATCAGCCACACCACCAGCACGATGGGCAGCACCCGGAACAGCAGCACGCCACCCAGGAAGAAGGCGATGCCCAGCACGCCAAGCAGCACCTTGAGCGCGGCAAAGGCCAGAATGACGACCACGATCCACTTGAGGATCGTCTCGAAGGTGTTCTTTTCACTCATGTTCAGGCTCCCGTTTACGTCCGTTGTTCGTGCGCGTCGGCGGTGACGGGAGTGCCGTACGGCGGCACCGCGCTCCGAGTTTCAGACCGCCCGCATCCAACGATCATGCGTCCCTCGTCCGCGCGGAACCGCGGCCTTCCGTCCAGCACGCGGAGGCGGTGAATGGCGGGACGGGATCATCCCCATCCACCGCGCCGCCTTGCGCCCGTGGCCGCAAACGGTAACCTTCGCGAGAGTTCGCTTTGTTCACCGTCGCATATCCAACGGAACCCAGCTGACCCATGGCCGGACGCATCCTCATTGGCACGCAGGGGTGGAACTACACGGCGTGGGTGGGGCCGTTCTACCCCGAAGGCACGCGCCCGGCGGAGTTCCTGTCGATGTACGCGCGCGCGTTCGGCACGGTGGAGGTGGACTCCACCTTCTACGCAGTCCCTTCGGCCAAGGTCGTCGCCGGGTGGGCGCAGCGCACGCCGGCGGAGTTCGTTTTTTCCCTCAAGATGCCGCAGGAGGTGACGCACGAGCGGCGCCTGCGCGACGCGGACGACGTGGTGGCGCGGTTCCTGGACGCGGCGCGCGAGCTGGGCCCGCGGCTGGGGCCGATCCTGATTCAGATGGGGCCGGACTTTGTGCCGGACGAGTTCACCTTTCTGGAGCGCTTTGTCCGCGGCCTGCCGCGGGAGCTGCGGTTCGCGCTGGAGGTGCGGCAGAACCGGTGGATGCGGCCGGACGTGCTGCCGGATCTGCTGGCCCTGCTGGCGGAGCAGGGGACGGCGCTGGCCCTGAGCGACGGCAAGTGGATTCCGCGGGAAACGATGACGGAGCTGGCTGAGCGGCCCACGGCGGACTTTCACTACATCCGGTGGATGGGCCCCAACCGCGACATCACCGACTACTCGCACCTGCAGTTCGACCGCTCGGGCGAGATCCACGAATGGGCCGAGGTGCTGCGCCGCGCGGCGCTGGGAACGGACGTGTACGGCTACTTCAACAACCACTTTGCCGGCCACAGCCCCGCCAACGCCCGCGAGCTGCAGTCGCTGATGGGCCAGCGCCCCACCGACCCCGCTACCCTGGGCGAGCAGATCTCGCTGTTCTGATTCGGCAGAGCGGCAGGAGACCCGTGGGGCGGCAGGGTTGATGGTCGATGCCGTTCGGGAACGTGCCGCGGGTCAAAGATGATCGTGATACCGTTTCTCGCAGTTCGTTGTGCAATCAGAGGAACGACGGAAAAGCATCACGCGGAGGCGCGGAGGAACTGATGAGGCGCGGAGGCGTTTTGGGCGTTCCCTCCGCGCCTCTTCTGTTTTCTCCGCGCCTCCGCGTGAAAATCGT
>NZ_JBMDXM010000111.1:0-5665 GCF_048594345.1 Longimicrobium sp. | reverse complement strand
TGCGTCCATCGTTTCCATCGTGTCCTGAAAAGTGAACCGTCCGGACGGGACTCCGTCCCCCGGTTTCCTTCACCATCCACAACAGCCCGTCCTCCTGAGGGAGGCGCCGCAGGTACCTGTCGGTCTCTCCACACGCCGGCGCCGACGGAAGGTGGCTCGTCGGCGGGATCGGGCTGGTGTCCGCGAGGGGGCCCCTCCCCCGGCCCCTACCCGCGCAAACTACGCGCGGAGAGGGGAGAATTCGATTGCGGCGAGCGGGCATCTCGCTGCGTCCGCGGGGCCCTCACCCGCGGCTGAGAGCCGCACCCTCTCCCGCAAGCGGGAGAGCAACGGTGTTGAATTCAGCCGCAACCGAGTGCGATCGCGGGGTTCCAGGTGGTGTTGTCATTCACCATCCGGTTGAGGATGGTGAGGAGCTTCCGCATACACGCGACGAGCGCGACCTTCTTGATCTTTCCACGTGCTACCAGGCGCTGATAGAAATCCCGGATGATCGGGTTGTGGCGTATGGCTGACATCGTTGCCATGTACAGCATGCTGCGCACGTCTGCCCGCCCTCCCCAAATCCGGCGCCGGCCCCGCATCGTCCCGCTGTCGCAGTTCAGGGGCGCTACACCGACCAGCTTGCTGATCTTCTGCCGGTTCAGCGTCCCCAACTCGGGAACACCCGCCAGGAGCGACAGCGAGACGGTCGGACCGATCCCTGGCATACTGCGCAGCACCTCATCCTTCTCACGCCAGATGCAGCTCTTCCTGATCCGCTGCTGCAGTTCCTCATCCACCTCGCCGATCCGCGCATCGAGCCAGTCGATATGCTCTTCGATGCTCGTGCGCACAACCGGAGCTGCCGAGTACAGCCGGTTGCGCTCGCCCGTCCGAATCTCGATCAACTGACGCCGACGAGTCATCAGTGCATCGAGTTCACGCGTCTCCTCGTCCTTCAGCGGGCGGACCTCCGGCCGGATCCGATCCGCGAACAGCGCAATGATCCGTGCATCGATCGCGTCCGACTTGGCCAACTCCCCCGTGGCGCGTGCAAAATCACGGATCTGCCGTGGGTTGATCACCACCTGGGGGATGCCGACGACAGCAAGCGCCGCGACCAGTGGCGCCTCAAGGCCGCCCGTAGCTTCGAGTACGAGAAGAGTGGGTGTGAGGTCCTTGAGTTCCTTGACCAGGGCCTGGATCCCGGACTCATCGTAACGGATGGTCCACTGGCGCGTCTCGCGGCCACGCACCGCCACGTCCAGTTGCTCCTTCGAAACGTCAATCCCGGCAAAAAGCTCGATCATCCCTGTCGCGTGGTTTGGGCGTGACTGCCGTGCCTGCCTGGCCCTTCCTTGCGGATGCGGGGTTTTCCCCCTGGCAACGGTACGGGCTCTACGGGCGATAAGGGCTCGAACGCTCTGGCTCTCCCACGGTGTTTTGCACCAAGGGGATTTGACTAGCTGCCCGAACCCTCTCCATCGACGCGTCGCACGAGACGACGCTTTCAACCGCGGCGGCCGAGTTTTCCACACGCTGCTGCGGGGAGCTGCACCAAGGTGCTCTCCTCGCAGCGCGTGGAAAACTCACCCCCGGTTGGCATCCTCACTACAAGCTAGCTCATCTCTGACATACAAGGGGATCCACATCATCTCCGCTTCGATTATCCTTGCCGTTCTCCCTCCCCCTCGCTGTTTGCGGGGGAGGGCCGGGGAGGGGGGCGCTTACCATCCCGCACCACCCTCCCCGAAGCTCCCCGAACTCCGCCTTACCTCAACCTCCCCCGGCAGTTTCGGGGGAGGTGGGCGGGTGGTGCCCGTCCGGAGGGGGCCGGCGCGGAGCCGTCCGAAGCGGCCGCGATCCTCACCCCATCACCCGGTCACCCGCTCACCCGCTCACCCCTTCACCGCCCCCCGCACACCATCCCTTCGTTGCCGAGCACGCGGTCCAGGAAGCGCGCGATGCGCTGGTACGCGGTAATGCGGTTCTGCAGCTTGGCGATGCCGTGGCCTTCGTCGGGAAAGCGCAGGTACTCCACGTCGCCGCGGCGGTGGCGGACGGCGCGGACAATCTGGTCCGCCTCGCCCACGGGAACGCGCGGGTCGTTGGCGCCGTGCACCACCAGCAGGGGGCTGCGGATGCGGTCCGCGTAGCTCAGCGGCGAGATCTCGGTGAAGAACGCGCGATCGGCCGGATCGTCGATGTTGCCGTACTCGATGCGGTCGGAGTTCTTGAGCTGCGGCGAGGCATCCTCCAGCCCGCTGATCCAGTTGGCCACCCCGACGAAATCCACCCCCGCCTGGAAGTACTCCGGCAACTGCGCGACGGCGGCCAGCGTCATGTATCCACCGTAGCTGCCGCCCATGGCCGCGACGCGGTTGCCGTCCAGGTCGGGGCGTGCCTCGCGCAGCCACTCCACCGCGGCCCGCATGTCGCGCACGGCGTTGGGGCGAAGGCGTCCGTTGTCCAGCTGCGTGAAGCGCTGGCCGTAGCCCGTGCTGCCGCGAAAGTTCAGGTCCAGCACCGCGTAGCCGCGCGCCAGCAGGTACTGCACGACGGGGTCGAAGTCAGGCCGCGCCTGCGAGGTGGGCCCGCCGTGCAGCATCATCACCACCGGCGGGCGCCGTCCCTCAGGGCCGCGCGGCGTGTAGAGCAGCCCATAGATGTTCTCGCCGTCGAAGCTGGCGATGGTCACCGGGTCGGGGGAGACGAACGACACCGGATCCAGCCCCGCCAGCGTGCTTTCCGTGGCGCGCGTCGTCTGGGCCGACGCGGCGTCGTACACCCATACGTCCCCCGGCAGCCCCGGGCCGCTGACGCCGATGGCCAGCCGACTGGCGTCATCCGCCCATTCCAGGGTGCCGATCACGCCGCCGGGAAGGTCGCTCACCGGCAGGTCGCGCTGGCCGGGCAGGTCGCGGACGATCAGCCGCGACCAGCCGTCCTCGTTTACCGTGTACGCCAGGAGGCGTCCGTCGGGCGACAGCGCGACGGATTCCACGTCGCGCCGCGGCTGCTGCATCCAGTGCAGCGCGCGGTCGGAAAGGTGGTAGTGCGCCAGCCCCGCAAAGTCGCGCTCGTGGTTGGTGGCCACGAAGAAGCCCTGGCCGTCCGGCGTCCACTGGATGCCGCGGTAGCTGGACATCTGCGCGGGGGCGAAGAGCGTGTCCAGCTTCTGCGTGCGCAGGTCCAGCATGAACAGGTCGTTGTCCGCCTCGCCGCGTCCCTGGCTGAGCACCAGGGCCTCGCCGTCCGGGCGCCACGCCTCGACGGCCAGGTTGCCCGCGCCCCGCATCGCCATCCGCGGCGTGCCGGGGCGGCCCTCGGCGTCCAGGTCCATCACCCACAGGTCAAAGTCGTCGCCGTTGCGCTGGTTGCTCACGTAGGCAATGCGGCTACCGGCGGGCGACCAGCCGGCGAACTGGCGGAAAAAGTCGTCCGAGGGCGTCAGCTCCCGCTCCCGCGTGCCGTCGGGGGAGAGGAGAAAGAACTGCGTGCGCTCGTTGCCGCCGCGGTCGGTGCCGTAGGCGATCCAGCGCCCGTCCGGGCTCCACCGGGCAAACTGCACGCGGTTGGCGCCAAAGGTGATCTGCCGCGGCGCCCCCGGGCCGTCCGCGCGCACCGGCGCGATCCACAGCTGCGGCTGGCCGGTGGTGGAGGTGATGTACAGCAGCTCGCGCCCGTCCGGCGAAAGCTGCGCGCTCGTGGCGCCGCGCACGTTCAGGTAGCGCGCCACCCCCTGGCACTCCGCGCCCGCCAGCGAAAGCGCGGCCGGCTCCAGCGCCGGCACGTCCACGGGCGCCGGGGTGGGAAGGGTGTCCTGCGCCGCGGCGGGCGCGGCAGTCAGGGCCAGCACGGCGGCGGCGATCCAGTTTCGTTGCATCGGGGTCACGGCTGCGTGGACTGGCGGATGATCTCGATTTCCGGGTTGGAGAACCCGGAGCCCCGCAGGTTGCCGCGAACGGTGTCGCGGTTGGCGAACCGTGCGTCGTAGAGGGCCCCGGCGTACCCGGCCGACGTGAGCTCCAGATCGAAATCGGGATGGTTCCAGTCGCCATCGACGTCGAACGTGACGGTGCCGGTGGCGATGGTGTCGATGGACGTGGTGTCGACGTCCGTGGGATCGTCGGGATTGACGACGGTCTCCAGGATCTCTGCCAGCCCGGTGAGCCGCCCGGTGCCCGTGACGCGGTTGTCGCCGTCCTGCTCCAGCTCGAACGACAGCTCGTACGGGTAGTCGCGCCCCAGCCAGCTGCCCTCCAGGGTGAAGGGGCCGGGGTCCAGCGGACCGGTGCCGCAGGCGGCCAGCACGGGCAGGAGCAGGGCGAACCGTTGGATGGTGCGCATGGATCGGGTCGATCGGGAAAAGTTGCGGAAATCCACTCAGGATAGCCGGTTACCCGCCCCTCCCGCAATCGGGTCCGCTGCGCGGGCGGCGGCACCGATTCTGCCCCGCCGCACCGCCATGACGACGCGCATCCACCAGACCACGCACTCCGAGCAGGCCGTCCCCGCGGGGCGCCGCATCGTGCTGGAGTTTCGCGCCGGGGGCGAGGCCATCCCCGCGATCCTGCTCCTGCCGCGCGAGCCCGTTCCCGCGCCGGGGGTGCTGCTGCTGCACGGCTACTCGTCGCGCAAGGAGCACGTGGCCGAGGGGGTGGGCGGCTCGCTGATGCGGCACGGCATCGCCAGCCTGTCCATCGACCTGCCGTTGCACGGCACCCGCGCCGACCCGCTGCAGGCACAGGCCGCGCGCAATCCGCTGGCCATCGTGTCCGTCTGGCGCACGGCGCTCAAGGAGTGCCGCCTGGCGCTGGGCTACCTGCGCGCCCGGCCGGAGATCGACCGCGACTGCACGGCGGTGGCGGGCTACTCGCTGGGCTCCTTCCTCGCGGTGCTGACAGCCGCGGACGACCCCGCCGTACGCGCCGTGGTCCTGGCCGCTGGCGGCGACCTTCCCTCGGGGACGCCGCTGAGCGCCGTCGCGCGCGCGGTGGCCGACCCGATCCGCGCCGTCCGCAAGCTGAACGGCCGGCCCTTGCTGATGGTGCACGGCACCGGCGACCGCACCATGCGCCCCGACCAGGCACAGCGCCTCTTTGACGCCGCCGGCGAGCCGAAGGAGCTCAAGTGGTGGAACGCGGGACACATTCTGCCGGCGCCGGCGATCGACTATGCGGCGGAGTGGCTGCGGGAGAGGCTGGGACGCGGGGGGTGAACGGGTGAACGGGTGAACGGGTGAACGGGTGAACGGGGGGGCGGGAAGGTGTGGTGCGACCCTCAGGGGCCCTCTCCCCCGACCGGCCTTTTGCTCGTTCCTCGCAACGGCGGTCGACCCCTCCCCCAACTTCGGGGGAGGGGTGGTGCGAGGCGGGGAATGGTGTGCTCCGGATGAGGTTGCGGTAGGCGAATCGTCGTAGCGGGATCGACTTCTCCCCTCTCCGTGAGGAACGAACGGGGAGGGGCCGGGGGAGAGGCACCCCGCGGGTGAACGGGTGAACGGGAAGGTGTGGTGCGACCCTCGGGGGCCCTCTCCCCCGACCGGCCTTTTGCTCGTTCCTCGCAACGGCGGTCGACCCCTCCCCCAACTTCGGGGGAGGGGTGGTGCGGGGCGTGGGATGGTGTGCTTCGGATGAGGTTGCGGTAGGCGAATCGTCGCGGCGGGATCGACTTCTCCCCT
>NZ_JBMDXM010000110.1:0-2477 GCF_048594345.1 Longimicrobium sp. | reverse complement strand
GGGGCGGGGGGGGGGGCGCCTGTGTCGCCCCCCCCCCCCCCCCGCGTCCATGCGTGGTCCGTATTCGTTCGCGAACGTCAGCTCAGAACACGCAGCCGGCGCGGCGTGGGAGGCGATGACCAGGGCGTCGCCGTCGCGGCGGGGCGGGGCGCAGCGGCCCAGCACGTCGGCGCCCAGCTCTGCGGCGGCGATGCGCGTTTCGGCGGCGGTGGTGTCGTTGTTCAGCGCCACTACGGTGGCCCCAGGGCGGTAAACGTATTGCTGGTCAGCGCAGCTCGCCGCGCTGGGCGCGCAGCCGCAGCAGCGTCTGCACGTGGGCAAAGGTGGCCGGCTCCTCGGCTGTGCGCCCCGACGTCTGGAAGGCGTTGCGCGGGTCGCCGGGGATGCACGCCATGGCCATGCGGCGCGCCGGGGATGCCGCGCGTCAAAGCCCCGGACCGCCCCGCTCAGTCCTGCTGAGGCTCCGGCACGCGCACCGTCGGGTACGAAATGCCGAGCTGCTCCAGATACGTCCGGTACCGCCTGGAATCGTAGTAGTACCTTCGCATCTCCGGCCGGTAGCGCTGCATGATCTGCGCGTTCATCTCTGTGGGCGGCTGATCGCCGGGGCGGATCAGCGGCTCGTACTTGATATCGCGGGTCTGCACGTTGCGGAAGTAGCTCCACGCGCTGTCCACCAGCTCGGGCCGCGTGAACAGGTCCAGCAGCGTCATCGCGGTGGCCTTTGCCCCGGCCGTGGAGCCCTTGTGGGCGATGGGCGTGGCCATGGCCACGGCGTTGGCCCAGTGGTGGCCCGGCAGGTTGGGGATGTTGGCCGGATAGCGCAGGGTTATGGTGGGCACCACCCACGAGATGTCGCCGATGTCGTCTGAGCCCCCGCCGCGGTTCTGCGCGGGCGGCACCCCGCTGTCGATCTTCGCCAGGGCAGTATCCAGCCCCGGCGTGCTGTCGTTCCCCAGCTCCCGCTGCAGGGCCCGCGCGAGCGTCTGGTCCGCCTCATCCCATTGGGGGAGGCCCACCCGGCGGATGTTGTCGTACATCGCCAGCGCGACCGGGCGGTTGAAGTGCCTGGGCCACGCGGCGCCCAGCACCTGCACCGTGTCCAGCGTGGTCCCCGTCATCAGCGTG
This sequence comes from Longimicrobium sp., assembly GCF_048594345.1. Lineage (GTDB taxonomy): Bacteria > Gemmatimonadota > Gemmatimonadetes > Longimicrobiales > Longimicrobiaceae > Longimicrobium. Next base: position 1,349 of record NZ_JBMDXM010000110.1, on the reverse strand, counting down.
GCCCCCTGGGCGATCTGGTTGCCGATCTCCCACAGCTCCCTGATGCGCGGATACTCGACCTCGCGGAAGTAGTACCACACCGCGGCCGTCCGCGGCACCACGTTGGGCTGGTCGCCGCCCTCCGTGATCACGTAGTGCGAGCGATGCGGAAGCCGCAGGTGCTCGCGGCGGTAGTTCCACCCCGCGTTCATCAGCTCTACCGCGTCAAGCGCGCTGCGCCCGCGCCACGGCGCCCCCGCGGAGTGCGCCGTCTCCCCCGTAAAGCGGTACAGCACGCTCACCAGCCCGGTGCCGTCCGAAGGGCCGTACGAGACGCCGAGATTGCTGCCGACGTGGGTGAAGATGGTCACGTCCACGTCGCGAAAGAACCCGTCGCGGACGAACCATGCTTTCGCCGCGACCAGCTCCTCGGCCACCCCGGGCCAGATGCGGATGGTTCCGCCGATCCTCTCGCGCTCCATCACCTTCTTTGTCGCAATCGCGGCGGTGATGACCACGGGAAGCCCGGAGTTGTGCCCCTCCCCGTGCCCCGGGGCGCCCTCCACCAGCGGAGCGTGGTACGCAACCCCCGGCTTCTGTGAAGCCTGGGGAATCCCGTCCAGGTCCGACCCCAGCGCGATCACCGGCTTGCCGCTCCCCCAGGTGGCCATCCACGCGGTGGGGATCCCCGCGATCCCCTCCTGCACCGTGAAGCCGTTGCGCCGCAGTATGCCCACCAGGTAGCGGGAGCTTTCGCTCTCCTGGAACCCGAGCTCCCCGTACGAGAAGACCTGGTCGACCATCTGCTGCGTGAACTCGTGCATTCCGTCGATCTCGCGGGCGATCTCGTCCTTGAGCGCGGCGAGCCGCGCGGAATCCACCGGGACGGGCTGCCGCTGTGCGGAAATGCCGGTGGAGGACAGCGCGACGGCCAGAACGACCGTGCCCATCCGAAGGAGCAGGCGCATGATGTGCCCGGGGCGGGGGGTGAAAGGGACGACGCGCTGACGGCGAAGCTCGGGCTTCATGGGGGTCGTTTCCAGAGATGCGGGATGGATCGAGCGGCCGTCGCTGCTCGAGCGTCCCGCAATCTGTGCACGTGCCGCCCCGTCCGACAGGGCGGGGCGGCCGTGCCGTCCGTGTCGCCAGGGCGTGTGCGCGGCCCACGCCGCTGAGCGCGAGGCGCAGGTTCTCTCAGAAGGTGTTATGAACTCTGTGCATGAAGAACAGTCATCCTTGTGTGTTGACGATGTGCTAAGTTCACCTTCGTAGGGTCAACTCGTTCATCCTGTGGTTGACCAAACCGTCCCTCAGCCTGGGTGGCCCTACGGAAGGCGGTCGCAAGAGCTCGAACAGTTGGGTGGTCAAAG
>NZ_JBMDXM010000011.1:0-33135 GCF_048594345.1 Longimicrobium sp. | reverse complement strand
TTCGATAGTGAGGGTGCCGGCCTCCGTGGCGATGCCGCTCACGCGCCGCGCCCCACCACGGCCGCGCGCACGCAGACGATGGGCGGCAGCACGCCGCTGAGTTCCCGCCACGAGTCGCCGTCGTCCGCCGAGCCGAACAGCCGGCCGCTGCGCGTGCCGAAGTAGATGCCCGCCGGCGAACCTCCATCTGACGCCATGCCGTCCCGCAGCACCGTTTCATACGCGTTCTCCTGCGGCAGCCCCTCCGTCAGCGGCTGCCACGACTGCCCCGCGTCGCGCGTGCGGTACACGCGCATGCGCGCCTGGGGTACGCAGCGGAACTCGTCAGATTCCAGGGGAATGATGTAGACGGTATCCGGAGCCGCCGGGTGCCTCTGCATGGCGAAACCGACATCCGACGGAACGCCGTTGGCAATGTCCGTCCAGCTGTCGCCCCAGTCGTCGCTGCGGTACAGCCCCCAGTGGTTCTGCAGAAACAGCCGCTCCGGGCGGGCGGGATGGTTTACCACCTTGTGCACGCACTGGCCGAACTCGGGATACGGATCCGGCAGAAACGCGCAGCGCACCCCGGAGTTGCGGGGCGCCCAGGTGGCCCCGCCGTCATCCGTGCGGTAGAAGCCGGCGGCGGAAATGGCCACGCCCATGCGCCGCGCGTTCCCCGGGTCCGTGATGACCGTATGCAGGCACAGCCCGCCGGCCCCGGGCTCCCAGCGCGGGCGGTGCGGGTGATTCAGCATCCCCTCCACGGGGGCCCATGTTTCTCCCGCGTCGCGGGACGCGAACAGCGCCGCGGGCTCCACGCCGGCGTACACGAGGTCCGGATCGTCCGCGGGGCCGGGGTGAAGCTGCCAGATGTTGTTCAGCGCCAGCCCGCAATCCTCCGGAAACCGGACGTTCTTGCGGTCCGGCGCCGTCCACGTGGCGCCGAAGTCGTCGCTGGCCCGCACCACGCTTCCCCAGTGAAAGCTCTGCGTGCCCGCCAGAATGCGCCGCCGGCCGCCGCGCTGGTCAAACGCGAGCGAGTACACGGTTTCACCGCGAAAGAACGGCCCGTGCGTCTTCCACTCGCGGCGCTCGCCGCTTGAGGTGAGGACGAACGCACCCTTCATTGTCCCCGCGAGCACGACGACGTCGCCATTGCTCACGGCGGGGGCTGCATTCAGCGTGGTCATCAGGGTCTCCGGGTTGGGGGCTCCGGCCGCGTGGAGGCCGCAGTGTAATCACGCGGGCCGCACCGTCCAAGCAGTTTGTTGCTGGCGATTCGTCTTCCGCCACGGACGTGCGGAAGGGCGAAGCACCGCGATCATCCCCTTGCCGCCAAGTGCCGGACGATCGACCCCGCGAAGGCCGGCGGTGCGGCGGGCGTGGATCAGGGCGCGCCGCCGGGACCCGGGCGGGTGTCCAGCACCGGCTGCATGCGCGCGGTGGATGGCGCACAGAGGGAAAGCTGGTCCGCGGCGGCAAACACCTCGGCGAAGTCGTCCGGGGCAAGCGCGCGGGCCAGGCGGGTGGCAAAAGTGTCGCGCAGCAGCCTGGAATAGTGGTCCACATCGTAGTCGCGCGCGTCCGCCGCGCCGATGGTGGCGTCTTCCGCGGCGGGCACCACGCCCGCGCCGCCACCCTGCGTGCGGTATACGCGCACCCGCTCGCCCACGCGCCAGTGCGTGCGGCCGCTGGCCAGCAGCGCCTCGTAGGCAAGCTCCCGCCGCGTGTCTCGCGTTTCCGCGTACCGCGCGGGCGCCTTGGTCAGCCGCACGCGCGACGACACGTCGTAGGTGGGGAGTTCGCGGCGCCGCAGCGCGCCCAGCGTGGCCAGGTACTCGTCGCGCAGCCCGGTAATGTCGCCGGCGAACAGCAGGGGGAGCGCGCGCCGCAGAAACGCTTCTCCGTACGGCTCCGAGCGGCTGGAACGGAAGGCGACCCCGCGCAGCACCAGCGTGCCATCGTACCCCAGCAGCGCGTAGTTCTTGGGCTCGTGCGAAAGCATGGCCGCGTACCGACCCTCGAATTCCAGTTGCACCAGTGGCGGAAGAAGGGCATCCACCTCGGCCACCACGCGCCGCTCGTCCGCCTCCGTCCATTCCTCCGGCACGGCGAAGTACACCCCGTCCGTGTCGGCTTCCAGCAGGGTGACACCGCGCGCGGCCAGTTCGCGGCACATGAAGTGGAGCGTTTCGCGGCCGCGGCGCGTTACCTGGTTGGCGGCGTGCACGTCCGCGAAGCGGGTAAGCCCGCCTCCCGCAGCCAGATAGCCGTACGCGGAGTTGACCAGCAGCTTCATGGCGGCAGAGGTGGCCTCGTGCGTGTGGCGCTCGGGGTAACCGGGGGGCGCCGCGCGGCCGTTGGCCTTTGCCGCCAGCCGCTGCTCCACCAGCCGGTCCACCAGGGCGACCAGCGCGCCCAGGTGGTCCTGCACCGGGCCAATGCGCCAGGCGCGCATCAGGGAGGGGTACAGGCTGGCCACGTCCGCCTTTACCACCCGCTTGGCGACACCGGTGGCGAACAGGTGCAGCGCCGCGCCGCTGTGCGGGGTGCCGTCGCCCCGCCGGTGCGCGGGGAGCGCGGCGCCGGCGCGCAGGTAGGCGCGGACGAGGAGCGGGTCGATGACGCCCGTGGCGGGCCCGGCATCCGCCAGCCGCTCGTACCGCCGCGGCGCCATCCGCGCCAGGGCGAACGCGGCGCCGCCGAGCAGGCGGGAGATGGCGGCCACCTCCTCCACGTCGTCTTCGGCGTAGCGGCGGATGCGCTCGGGGTCGGTGCGGTAGATGGTAAAGATCTGCGCGCCGGGCACGTACTCGCGGTCCGGCGCCGCCACCCCCAGGTGCCGCGCCACGGCCTTGAGCCCGTGCCCCGGCAGCTCGCGCGTGGCAAAGTCGTAGCGCTGCACGGCGTCCATGGTGTCGATCAGCTCGCGCCCCGGCGCCACGAAGCGCACGCGGCGCCCGCTGTCGTCCACCGCCGTGCCGCGCATGGCGGACCGCTCGCGCAGCCCCGCCCACTCCACGCGCCCCAGGATGAGCGGCACCCCCAGCCGCCGCGCGCGCTGGCGCACAAAGGGGAGGTCAAAGCCGTGCAGGTTGTGGTTCTCGATGACGTCGGGATCGGCCGCGCGGATCGTCTGCATCAGGGCGCGGAGCAGGTCCGCCTCCGCGGCGTCGTCGCGGCCGTGCGCCTCAAGCACCTCCACGCGGCCGTCCGGGTGGCGGACCGCGATCATGAAGATGCGGTCGCGCGTGGCATCCAGCCCGTGCGTCTCCAGGTCGAACTGCAGGCGCCGCAGGTCGTCGAAGGCCAGGCCGCGAAAATACGTACGCCCGGTCGCCACCAGGTACTGCTCGTCCGGCTGCAGGGCCAGTACGGACCCGGCGCCCAGTTCGCGCAGGCTGCTCACCCGCCGTCCCAGCCTGGCGCTGGCGCCATCCAGCACGGCCGAGGACAGCATCCGCCCATCCTCCGCGGACACCCGGAAGCGCAGCTCGCCGGGCCCTTCCAGCTCTCGGAACCCGATGCGGGCGCCCGGCGCACCCTCCGGCCCCAGCATCGCCCCCAGCGGCCGCAGGTCGTCCAGGCGGTCCAGGAGAATCCAGGGCCGGAACCGCTCCTCCTCGCGCACCAGCTCGCCCGTCTCCGCCATCCGCCGCCAGACGATGGCGCGCCCGTCCGGCTCCGCCCACACCGAGACGATGCCGGGCGTGGGATCCCATCCCCACAGCCACTCGTCCCGCGTAGCGCGCGCACCGGTCTCCTCCTGGATCGTCGTCATCCACCCAAGTTCTGCGCGGCACGGAACGTACGCAATCTGCGGATCGAGAATGTTGACCCTCAACCCAGCGCGTGCTACGCTCCCGTGTGACAGACGGGCATCCGGAATCGTCTGTCAAACGCTCATCCGCCCCGCCGTCGGAAGGAACTTCGCGCTGGCGTCTGGGGTTACCGCTGTCCCGCCGGGCCGTGCACACCGCACCGCATCCACCCCTTCGAAAGCAGGGAATCGCATGCGAAGCCATCGCCCTATCTCCTCGCTCCTTCTCTTTGCCGCGCTGACGGTTCTGGCCGGCTGTGGAAGCTATCTGTCAGCGCCTCCGCCGGGACCACCCCCGCCGCCACCTCCCCCGCCCGCGCCGCCCCCGCCCCCGCCGATGCCGTCGGCAATGAGGTACAACGTGCCGGCGGCCGAGGCCGAGGCCGAGCGGGTCACCCGGGGCGACACGGCGGGGTTCAACACCGAGGAGTACCGGCTGATCCAGGAGAACCCGTTCCGCGACGTGGCCGCCAACCCGCTCTCCACCTTCGCCATCGACGTCGACGCGGCCTCGTACAGCAACGTGCGCCGCTTTCTGCGCGGGGGCACCATGCCGCCGCGCGACGCCGTGCGCATCGAGGAGCTGATCAACTACTTCGACTACGATTACGACGATCCCACCGGCGAGCACCCGTTCTCCATCGCCACGGAGGTGTCGGCGACGCCGTGGAACCCGCGGCACCGGCTGGTGCACGTGGGGCTGCAGGGACGGCGGATGGAACAGCGGGAGCTGCCGCCGGGGAACCTGGTGTTCCTGCTCGACGTGTCGGGGTCGATGGAGGCGCCCAACAAGCTGCCGCTGGTCAAGGAAAGCCTGCGCCTGCTGGTGAGCCAGCTGCGCCCCGAGGACCGCGTGGCCATCGTGGTCTACGCCGGCGCGGCGGGGCTGGTGCTGCCCAGCACGCCGGGCAACCAGCGCGGGCGCATCATGGAGGCGATCGACAACCTGTCGGCCGGCGGCAGCACGGCGGGCGGACAGGGGATCGTGCTGGCGTACGAGACGGCGCGCCAGTCGTTCATCCAGGGCGGCAACAACCGGGTGATCCTGGCGACGGACGGCGACTTCAACGTAGGCGTGAGCAGCGAGTCGGGGTTGGTGCAGCTGATCGAGCAGAAGCGCGAGACGGGGATCTTTCTCACCGTCCTGGGCTTTGGCACGGGCAACTACAGCGACGCGCGAATGGAGCAGCTGGCCGACCACGGCAACGGCAACTACGCGTACGTGGATGACGAGGCCGAAGCGCGAAAGGTGCTGGTGCGGGAGATGGGCGGCACCCTGGTGACCATCGCCAAGGACGTGAAGGTGCAGGTGGAGTTCAACCCGGCGGCGGTGCGCGCCTACCGGCTGATCGGCTACGAGAACCGGGTGATGGCGGCCGAGGACTTCAACAACGACCGCAAGGACGGCGGCGAGCTGGGCGCCGGCCACTCCGTCACCGCGCTGTACGAGATTGTCCCCGTGGGCGTGGACATGCCGGTGCCGGGTACGGATCCGCTGCGCTACCAGCAGGTTGCGCCGCGCCCCGGCGCCGCGGGGGCGGACGAGCTGATGACCGTCAAGTTGCGCTACAAGGCTCCGGAAGGCGAGTCCAGCTGGCTGATCGAGCAGCCGGTGCGCGACCGCGGGCTGGAATTGGCGCGCACCAGCGACGACTTTCGCTTTGCCGCCGCGGTCGCCGCGTGGGGAATGCTGCTGCGCGACTCGGAGTTCAAGGGGAGCGCCACCTGGGTCAGCACGGCCGAGCTGGCCGGCGGCGCGCTGGGCCACGACGAGCACGGCTACCGCGCCGAGTTCGTGCGGCTGCTGGACGCCAGCCGGGCCAACGCCGCGGACCGGCGCCCCGCCGACGGCACCACCACCGGCGGCGGCGGAGAGAACTGACGGGTCCGGAATCCGGACCATACACGAGGAGGGGAGAGCGGCCGCCGCTCTCCCCTCCTCCGTGTTTACGCTGTCACCGTAGACGTCCATCTGGACCGCGAGCTCAGCCATCCCGAGAGGGTGTTGCCCGACCTTCAGCGCGATCAGTCATCCTGAGGGAGGCGCCGCGCTGTATCTTGCTGGTACGCAGAGCTTTGGCGCCGACCGAAGGACCCTGCCTGCCCTGGCTGAGGAGCTTGAGCGGCGCCCGGGGGCTGGACCTTGCGCGACCCGACAAAGATCCTTCGGTCGCGCGCAAGCTTCCATGGTCATGAGAGTTACGAGCGTGCGCTCCCTCAGGATGACAGCGCGCCGGTGGAAGCAGGTGAGAGTTAGCACCCTCTCAGGATGCCTGGTCTTGCGCTCGAGGCTGAAGAGGTTCGGCGTCGCCGTCGGCCGGCCGGGTGCGCTTCTGCGCGCGCCGGGCCACGAAGATGGTGTGCCAGCTCTTGAGCGTGGGATGGGCGCGCACCCGTTCCACCTGCACCGTCAGTCCCGCGCCGCGCAGCGCTTTTTCGAACGCGGCGTCCGGATCCGCCGACCAGTACGCCAGCCGGCCGCCGGGACGCAGCGCCGCCGCCGCGCGCCGGATGCCCTGCGCGCGGTACAGCCCGGCGTTGCCGCGCGTGGTGAGCGGCGCCGCGCCGTTGTCCACGTCGAGCATGATGGCGTCAAAGCCGCCGGGGTTCGCCTGCAGCACGTTGGCGACGTCGTCGTGGCGCAGGTCCACGCGCGGGTCCGCCAGTGCGTCGGCGGCAAGGGCGTAGTCGGGGTTGCGGTTCCAGCGGATCACCTCGTCCACGATCTCCGCCACCACCACCTGCGCGTCCGCCGCCAGCAGGCCCAGCGCCGTCCGCAGCGTGAACCCCAGCCCCAGCCCGCCGATCAGCACCCGCGCGCCCTCCTGCTCCGCCAGCGGCGCGCACACCAGCTCCGCGAGCACGTCTTCGGAGTGATGGCGGCGGGTGGACATCAGCTCATGGGCGCCTACGCGGATGGAGTAGGCGCCGTCGTGGCGGTAGAGCGTCAGCACGCTTCCATCCGGCGCAACGGCTTCGCCCAGGCGTTCGACTCGTTTCACGCGTTTGTCCTGTTTCAGGGGTACGGAAGGCGTGAAGATAACGAACGTCGGACAGTTTCGAAAAAGGGTCTGCGATCGCGTTCGCGCAACGAGGGTGGCCGCCTGACGACGGAAGAAGCGCGGATCTCTGCTCCCGCTCAATCCCGCTGGCCAAGGGATCTCGCCCGACGGTGGCTGCCTTCGCGGTGTGCAAGAACGACCGAAGAAGCACTCGATCGTCTGAAGCCTTGTGTTGCGCGGGCACTCCGCCCACTTTACGCCCAAACGGCATGGACTGCTCGAGCATCACCTGGTCCATGAGATCCACCATGTCATGCGGCTGAATCACATCGATGCCGCGAACCTGGAAACGCCGCATCCGGCATTCTGCAGTTGCAAACGATAGCCACAATGGTCCTGGCATGCGCATCAACGCCGTGGAGCCGGCGCTTGAACGTGACGGCGTTCCTGTTCGCGCTGGGGTCATGCACCGAGGGAGTGCCTTCCGCTCCCCGCCGACAGTCTTCGCCGGCAGAATCTCCGGCCTTCTTCGCGGCCGCGCTGGCGCACTTCACGGCGACGGCACAGGCGCCGGTGGTGGTGGACCCACGCCCGCTGCGGCCGGGAGCGATGCTGCATTCCGTGCGCGAGAGCGCCCTGTTGCCGGGTGCCGACGCCGTCGTGCGCCTGCGTACACGGGTGGCCAGCTCCGCCGGGCTTCGCACGTCCGACGCCACGGAAGACTGGAAGTGCGTTTTCTCAGCGGGTCTACGCGGGCCCGCCGCGGGAACGGGTTCTCGCGAAGACAGCCTCTGGGCCGCGCGCCGCGCACAGGAACCGGACAGCCTTCGCGCACGCCGGGAAGCCTGCCTTGCGCGCGGCGAGTTCGTCAGCGTGGCATTCGGGCTGCCGCAGGCGGAGACGGATCCGCAGCACCCCGGGCGCTGGCGAATTCGCTCCATCCGCATGCTGCTCCACGGCTGGGAAGTCGTGGACCTGTTCCTGGAAGCGCGCCCGGGCGGCGACTGGCAGGTCGTCGCCGAGCAGACGCGCGTGGGTGCATTCTCCTGAGCGCGGCAAGACGGATCAGGCCGAATCCACAAACGAGCTGGATCTCACACAAAGAAACAGAGCAACAGAGATGAAGCTTTCTCTGTTGCTCTGGTTCTACGTGTGCCAATTCTTTTGCCGCTCCGGTATCACACCCCCGCGAAGGCGGCGGACCGGGTGGCATGGGCCGGCTCCACCGCCGCCGGGGAGGCGGGCGCCTCGCTGGCGGGAAGGGTGAAGTGGAAGATGCTTCCCTGCCCCGGCTCGCTTTCTACCCAGATGCGGCCGCCGTGGGCCTCCACGATGCCGCGGGCGATGGCCAGCCCCAGCCCCAGGCCGCGCCGGTCGGCCTCGTGCGCCTGCCAGAAGCGCCCGAACACGTGCGGCAGCGCCTCGGGCGAGATGCCGCTTCCCGTATCGATGACGGAGATGTGCAGGTCGTCGCCCTCGCACACCGCGGCCAGGGTGACGGAGCCGCCCTCGGGAGTGAACTTGATGGCGTTCCCCACCAGGTTGCTGATCACCTGCATGATGCGCGCGCCGTCTACCCGCACCCGCGGCAGCCCCTCGATCCCCCGCGTGCCGAAGGTGATCCCCCCCGACTCCGCCAGCGGCCGCAGCATGGCCGCGGCCTCGGCCAGCAGCAGCGACGCGTCCTCCACCCTGGGCGTAAGGGCCATCTTGCCGCCGGTGATGCGCGACACGTCCAGCAGGTCCTGGATCAGCCGGTTCATCCGTTCCGCCGAGCGCTTGACCGTGCCCAGGTGCCGGCGGTGAAAGGCGTGCGCCGTGTCGTCCTCGGTGGTGTCCAGCAGCAGCTCGGCGCCCAGGGAGATGGTGGACAGCGGGTTGCGCAGGTCGTGCGCGACCACGGCCAGCATCTCGTCGCGGGCGCGGGTGGCGGCCTGCGCCTGCGCGAACAGGCGGGCGTTCTCCACCGCCAGCGCCGCGCGCGTGGCCAGTTCCTGCGCCAGCGCCAAGTCCTCGGCGTCGAAGCGGCGCCCCGACTCGGCCGAGACCAGCGTGATGCCGCCGATGGGCCGGTCGCCCGCGCGCAGCGGCACCACCATCGCCGAGCGTGCGGCGATCGCCCCCACCACCGCCTCCATGGCTTCCCCCCGCCCCGCCACTTCGGCGACGAACGACTCCGGCACCTCGGACAGCAGCACCGGCTGGCCCGCGGCGAACATCGCGGCAAAGGGGTGGTGCCGCGTGCGCTCGCGGGGCGCCAGGGAGCGGATCATCCCCTCCTTGGCCGGGTCCACGTGCGCCGCGCCCACCTGGCGATAGGCCTCATCCTCCTCCAGCACGTCCACCACGCACAAGTCCGCCACCTCGGGCACCGCCAGGCGCGCCAGCTGCGCCAGCGTGGTGCAGGTGTCGAACGAGGTGGCCAGCACGCGGCTGGCCTCGGCCAGGAACGCCGCGCGCCGCTCCGCCCGCTCGGCCTCTTCGCGGGCCTGGCGCTGGCGGGTGTACAGCACGCGCGTCTCCAGCAGGTTGCGCACGCGCAGCAGCACCTCGACCACGTCGAACGGCTTGGTGAGGAAGTCGCGCGCGCCACCGGAAAGCGCCCGCTCGCGCGCCTGGGTGGTGACATCGGCGGTAAGCACCAGCACCGGCACGTAGTCGCCTTCGGGGACGTGGTCCTGCAGCTCGCGAAGGATGGCGTGGCCGTCCTTGAAGGGCATGTGCAGGTCCAGCAGCACCAGGTCCGGCTGGTGCTCATCCATCAGCGCCAGCACCTTGCGCGAGTCGGTGGTGCGCACGAGGCGGTCGTATCCCTCGGAGCCCAGAAAGCCTTCGAGGAGGTCCAGGTTGGCCTCTTCGTCGTCCACCAGCAGGATGGTGCGTGAGGTGAGCGTATCGGTGTTCATGGCTCGGGCACTTCACGGATGGAGGATCGATGGCAGGCTGTCCGCTCGGTCGGGTGAATGATGCTCACCGGGCGCGTCCGCCGCATGGGAAAGATGACCCATCCACGCGTTTTGTCCTAGACAAATCGCTCTCGTCAGGAAACCGCGGGGTTCACGCGGAGACGCGGAGGGCGCGGAGGCGCGGAGAAAAAGAAGGTGGGATCCAGAGGAACGGAGAAAGCCAGAGATGCAGAGGAAATCGGGTCCTCTGCACCTCTCTTTTCCCCTCTGTTCCTCTGTACCCCACCCTCTTTTTCTTTCTTCTCCTCCTCCACGCCCTCCGCGTCTCCGCGTGAGATGCCGTTCAGGCCGCCGCCGCGGGCTCCGGATCGGGGAGCAGGCGGTCGATGGTGGACAGGAACTCGTCCACGTCCAGCGGCTTGGTGAGGTACGCGTCCGCACCCTGCGCACGAAGCCGGTCGATGGTGCGCGGCGTGGCGTCGGCGCTGATCATCACCACCGGGATGCGCGCGGTGCGCTTGTCGGCGCGCAGGCGGCGCAGCACCTCGTCGCCCTGCACGTCGGGCAGGTGCAGGTCCAGCAGCACCAGGTCCGGCAGGTGCTCGCACGCCAGGTCCGCCCCCAGCCGCCCCTGCAGCGCCGGGATCGTCTTCCACCCCGGCCTCGCCGCCAGGATGGTTTCCACCAGGCTCAGGTTGGCCAGGTTGTCCTCCACGTACAGCAGCGTTACCGGCGTTCGCGGCGGCGCGGGAAGCTCGCGCGGGCCGCTGGACGAGCCGCGCAGCGCCAGCCCCTCCATGGGGTCGCGGCTCAGCCGCAGCTCCACCGCGAAGCTGCTGCCCTCCTCGCCGCTGCGCTCCAGCACCATGCCGCCGCCCATGGCCTCTACCAGCCGCCGGGAGAGCGCCAGCCCCAGCCCCGTCCCCTCCACGTCGCTGAACTCCGCCCCCAGGCGGGCAAAGGGGACAAACAGCTCGTCCAGCTTTTCGGGCCTGATCCCCACGCCCGTGTCCTGCACGCGCAACCGCACCCGGGGGTCCCCGCCCTCCCCGGCGGAGATCATCTCCCACCCCAGCCGCACCTCGCCCCCGGGACGGTTGTACTTGACCGCGTTGGACAGCAGGTTCAGCAGCACCTGCACCAGCCGCTGCCGGTCGGCGCGCACGAACACCGTGTCGCCGGGCATCTCCATCCCCTCCAACTCCAGCCCGCGCTGCGCCGCCAGCGGCCGCGCCAGCACCAGCGCCTCCTGCAGCACCGCGTCCAGCCGCACCGGCTCCAGCGACAGCTGCTGGCGGCCGCTTTCGATGCGGGCGATGTCCAGCACCTCGTTGATCAGCCGCAGCAGGTGCCGGCCGGCGGTAAGGATGTGCTGCACCCCGCGCTGCTGGTGCGCGGGCAGCTCGGCCCGCTCCAGCAGCTGCGCAAAGCCCAGGATGCTGTTCATAGGCGTCCGCAGCTCGTGGCTCATCCGCGACAGGAACTCGCTCTTGGCGCGGTTGGCTGCCTCGGCCTCGGCCGTGGCCTTGCGCAGCGCCTCCTCGGCCAGCCGCCGCTCCGTCACGTCGCGGGTGTTGGCCACCAATCCCTCTTCCGCCGACGTGGGCGAGAGCGTCTGGCCGAACGCCTCCAGGTAGCGCCAGCTTCCGTCCGCGTGGTGAAAGCGGTACTCCACGTGGCCGGTCAGGCCGGGCGTGGCGAACACCCGCTCGATCTCGGCTCCCACCAACGGCTGGTCGTCGGGGTGGATGAACTCGAACGCGCTGCGCCCCACCAGCGCCTCGGGCGGGTAGCCCAGCATCCCCAGGGACGAGGGACTCATGAACGTCATCGTCCCCGTCGGGTCGACGATGGCGATGGTGTCCTTGCCGTTCTCGATCAGCCGGCGAAAGTGGGCCTCGCTGCGGCGCAGCGCGTCTTCGGCCTCCTTGCGCTCGGTGATGTCGCGGGTGTTGAACACCAGTCCGCCCTCCGCCGAGTCCGGCATCAGCGTGCGCCCGAACGTTTCAAGCCGGCGCCAGCCGCCGTCCTTGTGCAGAAAGCGGTATTCCGTGCTGGCCGTGGTCCCTGGCCGCGCCACCGTTTCCGCGATGGCGGCCAGCCCGGCCGGCAGGTCCTCGGGATGGACGAGGTCGAACACGCTGCGGTCCGCCAGGTCGCCGGGGCTGTAGCCCAGGATGCGCTCCATGGACGGGCTCTGGTAGCGGATGATCCCCGTATCCGGGTCCAGGATGACGATGATGTCGTGCCCGTTCTCGATGAGCGCCCGGTAGCGCTCCTCGCTTTCGCGCAGCGCTTCTTCCGCCTTCTTGCGCGCCGTCACGTCGCGGGTGTTGATGACGATGCCGTCGGCCGGATCGTCCGTCAGCGTCTTGCCCACCGCCTCCACGAACCGCCACTCGCCGCACTTGGCGCGGTAGCGGAACTCCGCCGAGCCGGTCATCCCCGGGTTGGCCGCCACCGCCGCCAGCGCCGCCGCGACGGACGCGTGGTCGTCGGGGTGCACGCGCACCCAGGCGGAGGTGCCCATCCCCTCCGCCACCGTGTAGCCGTACATCCGCTCGACCGCCTCGCTCTCGTAGCGGATGGTGCCGTCGGGGCCGATGATGGACACCAGGTCCGAGGCGTGCTCGATCAGCCGGCGAAAGTGCTCTTCGCGGGCGCGCAGGGCCTGCTCGGCCTCTACCCGCTCGGTGATGTCGCGCGCCACGGCGATCACGGCGTCCTGGCCAAAGTAGGTGGACCGGGCCAGCGACAATTCCTTGGGAAAGACGCTGCCGTCCTTGCGCCGCCCCCACCACTCGAAGCGCTGCGGCTCGCCGTTCACCGCGCGCCCAAAGCGCGCCCGGGTGTCGTCGAGGTCCACCGTCTCGTCCGCCAGGATCTCGGGCGTGCGGCCCAGCAGTTCCTCGCGGGTGTAGCCGTACGTGCGCAGCACCGCCTCGTTCACGTTGAGGAAGCGGCCTTCCAGATCCTGGATGTACACCAGCTCCGTAAGGTGGTCGAACAGCCCGCGGTAGCTTTCCTCGCTGGCGCGCAGGGCGGCCTCGGCCTGCTTGGCGGCGGTGATGTCGCGCACCACGGCGGCCAGCTCGCCCGGCACCAGCGGCACCAGCCGCGCCTCGTACGCGCCGTGGCCGCCGCCGGGCAGCTCCAGCGTGTACTCCATCTGCGCCACCTGCCCCGTGGCCCGCACCCGCGCCGCCGCCTCATCGAATTTTGCGCCCACCTCCGGCGGCAGCACGTCCTGCATGCGCCGGTTCAGAAACGCCTCGGGCCCCACGTACAGCGCGTTCTCGGCGCCGGCGCGGTAGGAGAGGATGTGGCCTTCCTGCGAGAGGCGAAAGTACAGGTCGGGGAGCGCGCGAAAGACGACCTCCAGCTCCAGGGTGCGCTGCAGCAATTCTTCCCGCGCGGCGCGGTGCTGCTGCACCTCCGCCGCCAGGGCGTCGTTGGCGTGCGCAAGCTCGCGGGTGCGCTCGTCCACCCGCTCTTCCAGGTCCTCGGTGGCCTGCAGCGCGATCATGGCGGCCGTGTGCTCGTCCACCATCCGCAGCCGGGCCAGCGCCCCGCCGGCGATGGCGGCCAGCGCCTCCAGCACCCGCGCGTCTTCCGCGCCGAACGCCGCGGAGCCCGTGACCACCAGCACGCCCAGCGGCTCGCCCGCGGAGAGCGCGGGGGCGCTCAGGACGGCGGGGGTGCCGGGGCGCGAGGGAATGGCCTGCGGGCGGCGTTCGCGCACGGCGCGCCAGCCCATCTCGTCGTGCCCGGCGGCGAGCGCGGGAAAGGCGGCGTGGTAGCGCAGCGAGTCGGCGGAGGCGTCGTAGCTGGCAAAGCGGAACCCCTCGCACAGCAGCGCGCCGGCGCAGGCGCGGCGCAGCACCACCGCTAGCTCCCCTGGGGTCTGCGCCGCGGCGGCGCCGGCGGCGGCGTCGGCGATCGCGGCGATGCGCGCGGCGCTGGCCTCGCGGCCTGGATCGATGTCGGATACCGGCGCGGGCTCCGTCTTCGCCGCGCCGGCTGAAAGCTGAAAAACGTCCGCGGGGACCGGCGAGCGCTGCCCGCCGGCCCCGCGGCCGTGATCTATGTCCAAAGCCGGGGCGCTGGTCGTGTTCGCCGCGTCGGCTGAAGATGGGGTGGAAGGCGTACCGCGCATGGGCGGTTGGCTCCGTTGGGGTTCTGCCGCAAGCCCGTGCTCGGCTCGACGTGCTACAAGATGCCGCGCCGCGCTGAACCGGGCATGGTGCAGATGACCCATGCCGCGCATGCCTCTGAGATCGCCGCGCGCATCCACGGAACAGCCTCACGCGGAGACGCGGAGGGCGCGGAGGGCGCGGAGACGCGGATGTGCGATCCAGAAAACGGAAAAGAATGGCCTCACACGGAGTTAACGGAGTCAACGGAGTTTTTTCGTGCCGGCTTCTCGTGGTTCTCGGCAAACGGCAGAGGCATGAGAGTGGACGATCGTCGAGGATGCGCGGGAGAACGCCTGCCCTGGCGAGCAGTTGAATCGCAGCCACGGCTGGAGATTCGCGAAGCTTGCCTGCGCGGACCGGGTCAGCCGCTCCCTCGCACCCGCGCGTACCGGACGCACACGGCGCCAGCACCGTAACTCTTGTGCGACGGGTGCTTACGCTGCACGATGGTGGAACGCCCCGGCGCGGCCTCCTTCAGAGAAGCACCTCGGCATGCGGCGAGAGGGTGTCCCCCGCCGCGATACCACTCATCCGTAAGGCAGAGCAGGGTAGTTGCCGGTGATGAGCCGCGGCTGGTCATGCCGCTGACCGGCTGTGCATGGCGATGCGCTTTCATTTCATGATGTCGTTCCAGGCGCTCCATAATCACATCATTGATAGGATGGATAATGAGCAACGTCCCTGCTTCCGATCCACTGCCGGCCGGTGCGGTGCTGGCCGATGACGCCATTGAGCTGCGGCTGATTCACGTGCTCCATCCAGGCGACGCTCGGCCGGCAGAAAAGGAGTTCCTCTCCGCCGTGCGTGAATACCATTTCGCCATCTACTGCCGCGAGGACGGCCGGACAACAGGAAGCATCCGCCTGCGCGCCACCAACGATCCGCGGATCGTGCGTGCCGTCGGCCACGTCGGCTATGACGTGAACACGGAGCATCGGGGGAAGGGGTACGCCACACGCGCGATCCGGCTGATCGCCAGCCTTGCGCGTCTTTGTGGGGTGATGCCCCTGTGGCTGCTCATCGAACCGAACAACGACGCCTCCCGCAGGGCGGCCGAGCGGGCCGGATTCACCTTTGTGGACATCGTGGAAACGATGCCGGAAGCGCGCGGCCTCCGCCAGGAAGTTGGCCCACACCTCCGGCGATACGTGCTTACGTAAGCGGAGCCAACGGTCGTTGCCCGATGTCGCTCGATTGTTCTTGTGGGATTGGGCGGCCGGGAGCAACTTGGGCTTACCTCGGTTTAATCTGCGTAATTTTCTGATCCGGAGCATCATGCCATGAGCGAGGCGCTGACGTTTGGCAAGGAAGGAGTAAAGCTGTCGTACGGGCGAATGCTGTCCGACAGTGCCGGCGGGTACGTGATGCTGCTCATCGCCGCACACCTCGTCGTCTACAACCAGATCCCCATTCCCGACGCGCTGAAGAGCGGCTCCAGCGAGGCCAAGTCGGCGGCCATCGTGCTGGCCGGCGTGTTCATCCTGCTGCTGGGACCCCCGTTCGGGCTGGCGCTCAACAGCGCCAGCTGGTTCCTTCTCGGCTGGATCCAGGTGCTGTTCCTGAACGGGTGGGCCAAATCCCGCAAGCTGAATCGACTGGTGTACGTCCTGGCCTACCACACGGGCCAGGAATACAACGTCGACCTTCTACAGGAAACCTTCACCTTTCTCGACCCCGCCGAACGGAAGAAGTCGCCCCAGCGGCACACGGTGTATTCGCAGCTTCATGTCATCAAGAAGTTGATCAGCACCCGCTTTCCCCACCTGCTGGGACGGGTGGAGTACCTTACGGGGATCAAGATTTTCATCCGGAACCTGTCGCTGCTGTGTCTGGCCACCGCCCTTCTGCCCTGGCTGCCGAACGACGTGATCCGGGTCAACCTGCCGGCCAACATGGTCGGCACCTTGCTGATCGCGGCGCTAGGGCTGACCCTGCTTGCCTGTCTGCTGGAACTGTACGACGCGCTGGAACTGATGTTCACCGCCCACTGCCTTTGCCTGTCGTGCGCGCCGGCGGTGTACGAGTTGCTGGCGAGCGAGGCGACGCCGGTGGCGAGGCAGAGCCGGAAGCCTGAAACCCAGCCTCGTTCCACGGCGGACGCCGTGCGCCGGTCCGGGCCGGGGGCCAGGCCCAACGCCGAGCCGGAGCCCACTCCGATGATGGAGCGGATGAACTTTGCGCAGTGCATCCGCGCGTTGCTCGACCACTCTCCAAAACAGGACAGCCCCCAACCAACCCCGTAGACGGCTGCTCCGCTCCATCCACGGGCTACGACTCGTGCCGTCGAAACCGTCCTGAGACGCTGCGCAATCCGCCCGGCTCCTCCGCATCATCCGCACGGGTAGCGAAGCCGCGGAGTCCGCCGCTACGTTGAGGCCTGCGGCGGACGAACGAATCCGCTGTTTTTCTCCACGCGCGCGAGTCCACCAAAGCACTTCCCCCAGGCCTTCCGCCCGGCAGCTCCCGCGGGATTTTCCGATGGAAACCAGCGAGAACGAGATGAAGCAGCGCTCCGATGCGCCCGCCGAACCGGCGGCTGCATCCGGGCGCACGCCCGACAAACGTGAGATCACGTCCGAGCCGTCGCGCGGGCGTCGCGTGGTGCGCGGGATCGGACGCGGCGCGCGGAAGACGGCGCGCTTCTTCATGTGGATCCTGGTGATGACGGTCATCATCACCATCGTCACCACGGTGTGGGGGATCAACACCACGCGGGTGATCGGGCCGGTGTCGGGGCCGATGGTGACGGACTTTACGCAGCTGTACCGCATCGAGGTGGGCCGCGAGATCGCGCCCACGCAGGAAGCGCAGATCGTCCAGGCCATGCGGACGACCGACGGGCCCGTCTCCATCGGCGGCGGGCGGTTCAGCATGGGCGGGCAGACGGCCACGGAAGGCGCACTGCACATCGACATGCGCCGCTACAACCGCATCCTGCAGCTGGACACGGCGGCAAAGACGGTGACCGTGCAGGCGGGCGCCACCTGGCGGCAGATCCAGGAGTTCATCGACCGCTACGGCCTGTCCATCAAGGTGATGCAGTCGTACGGCAACTTTACCGTCGGCGGCTCGCTTTCGGTGAACGTGCACGGGCGCTACGCGGGGCTGGGGCCCATCATCAGCACGGTGAAGTCGTTCCGCATTGTGCTGGCGGACGGCGGCGTGGTGAACGCGTCGCCCGCGGAAAACGCGGAGATCTTCTACGGCGCCATTGGCGGATACGGCGGGCTGGGCGTGATCACGCAGGCCACGCTGGAGCTGGCGGACAACGTCCCCGTCCGCCGCACCCGCGTTACCATGCCCGTGTCGCAATACGGCGAGTACTTTCGCCGCAACGTGGCGGGCCGCCCCGGCATCGTCTTTCACAACGCCGACATCTACCCCAACGAGTACGACCGCGTGAGCGTGGTCACGTTCACGCAGACGGCGGATTCCGTCACCATCCCCGACCGGCTGATGCCGCGGCGGGCGTCGTACCCCGCCAACCGCATGGGGCAGACGGTGGTCACGGGGTGGCCGGGGGGCAAGGAGATCCGCGAGCACGTGCTGGATCCGTGGGTCTACCGCGGCAGCCCGGTGGTCTGGCGCAACTACGAGGCGAGCTACGACGTGCGCGAGCTGGAGCCGTCGTCGCGCGAAAAGTACACGTACGTGCTGCAGGAATACTTCATCCCCGTGGCGCAGTTCGACGCGTTTGTGCCGCGGATGCGGGAGATCTTTCGCCGGCACGACGTGAACGTGGTCAACGTCTCCATCCGCCACGCCACGCCCGATCCCGGCTCGCTGCTGGCGTGGGCGGGGGAGGAAAAGTTCGCGTTCGTCGTATGGTACAAGCAGCGCACGGACGCGGAGGGGCGCGCAAAGGTGGCGGCGTGGACGCGGGAGATGGCGGACGCGGCGCTGGCCAGCCGCGGAAGCTGGTACCTGCCCTACCAGCCGCACGCCACCCCCGACCAGTTTCGCCGCGCCTACCCGCGCGCGCCGGAGTTCTTTGCGCTCAAGCGGCGGCTGGACCCGGGCAACCGCTTTCGCAACAAGCTGTGGGATCGATACGACCCCGAAGGCCCCGCGCGGATGGAGCCCGGCCCGGCGGAGCGCGCGGTGCTGGCGCGCGTGGAGAACTACGCGCGGCCGGAGTCGCAGAGCTTTCTGGCCCACCCCGAGTGGTTCATCGTCTACAGCGCCGACGAGTACGGCGCGTGGACGGAAACGAAGCTGCCGCACGGCTTCCCCTTTGCCCGCTCCATCGGCCAGTACTGGCACAACTGGGGGCAGGTGGCCCGCGCGTCACGAAAGGAGAACCGCGGGAACGGGCGCTACTCGCTGATGCTGGGGGTGATCGGCGTGAGCTACTCGGTGGAGTACGCGCTGAAGGGGGCGTACGAGAACACCATCGGCCGGGCGAGCGCGTGGACATCCAGCGGGCGGATGACGGACGAGGATCGCTACGCGCACCAAGTGGCGGCGGACTACGGCACGTTCATCCACAACATCCCCTGGTACCGGTACCCGTTCGGTGCCAGGCTGCGCGGCCTGTGGAACGACGTGCCGCTCTGGGGCCGCGACCCCGTCCGCAAGTGGGAGCGGCGCCTGTCGCTGACGGTGGAGTACGGCATCAAGGGCGTCTACGCGGCGATGCTGGGCGGCGCCACGGGGGCCGCGTACGCGCCGCAGGACCTGCGCATCGGCGCGGTGGTCTACGGCGACAGCGCGTCGCTGGCGCCAGGGGACCCGCGAGTACTGGAGCGGCGGCAGATCGGACCGAGGCACGCGCTGGTCACCCTCACCCGCTACGATCCCTTCTGGCAGGTGATGCGCGACGCCGCCGCGCGCGGCGACTCAGTGCCCATCGTGGAGATCGCGGGGAACGACGACGTGGTCGTGACGGGCGTGGCGCCGCGCGACTGGCGCTACGTGGGGCCCGAGGCGGAGTTCCTGTACGCGCTGGCCCTGCCCACCGACCCGCACCGCATTCGCCCCGTGCTCAAGGTGCGCACCCGCGACCTGCTGCCCCTGCTGCGGCGCCTGCACACGGAGCGGCGGATGATCGTGGACCACGTGTACGACTACTGAGGGCGTGGAACCGGGATTGAGCCTCGCCGACCTGCATCGAACTGGCGGGCCGCCAGCGCCCCCTCCGGGCCGGCACCACCGGCCCACCTCCCCCAAAAAAGACTGGGGGAGGTTAGAGATGGCGATGGATCGAGCCTCGCCGACCTGCATCGAACTGGCGCCCCCCAGCGCCCCCTCCGGGCCGGCACCACCGGCCCACCTCCGCCGAAACTGCCGGGGGAGGTTGGGAATGCCGATGGATCGGGGATCGGCGACGAGCATCGGCTTTGTGGGTGTCTCGTCGAAAAGCGCTGTGGGAGGATTGTGCAAATGGACTGGCGGCAGAAGATTGGCAGCCAAGCCGCACACTGGCGGCTCCCGCGGCACCATGCCCGGGACACGTTTTCCGTTTCGCAAGGAGAAGCCCGATGAACAAGATCTCGCTTGACTTGGAGAGCCTGTCGGTCGAGTCGTTCGAGGCCGGCACCGCCGAGGGGCTCGCGCGCGGCACCGTGCAGGCGAACGAGGCGGCGCAGTTCCTCGCCACGCCCGGCAAGTCGTGCTACCGCACCGCCTGCTGCCCCGAAACCACGCTCTGCTGAACCGCCCGGTGCGGCCGGATGGCGGCCGCGCCACCGCCCGGCGGCAACCAGCCGCCGGGCGCTTCCGCATCCAAGGAGCACGCGCATGAAGAAGCTGGCGATGGACGTGGAGACGCTGTCCGTGGAGTCGTTCGAGATCGGCGCCGGCGAGCCGATGCAGCGCGGCACCGTGCAAGGCCAGCAGGTGGCCACGCGCGACACCTCGTGCGACCGTACCCGCTGCTGCCCCCGCACCAACCTCTGCTGACCGGCCTCTGCGGTTTGCGGGAATGAAGACGAGCGGGGCGGTTCCAGAGGGCCGCCCCGCTCGTCCATCATCCGTCCCGCGTCACGAGATCAGCTCGGCGAGCCCCGCGGGCGCAGTCGGGGATCCGCTGTAGAATCGTAATCCGCCGGCAATCCGACGTCCCCAAGGTTTTTGGGGGAGGTGCGAGCCTGACAGGGTGTTGCTGAACTGTCACAAGCGTTGACTTCCTGAGGGAGGCGCCGCTCCGCAAACTGCTTTTATGTAATGGGCTGCGCCGACCGAAGGACTTCGTCTGCCTGACTGAGGTACTTGAACGGCTCGTGAGGGCCGGGCCTCGCGCGACCCGACAAGGATCCTTCGGTCGCGCGCAAGCTCATGTGGTTTTGAAAGTTACGGGCGTGCGCTCCCTCAGGATGACAGCGCACCTCTTTGGAGCAGGTGAGGTTTGGCAACACCCTCCGGCGAGCGAAGGGGGCGCCGAGGGTCGCGCCGGATTTCAGCGTTTCACATCGAGAACACACCAGGAGGGATGATGCTCAGGAAGGTGGCATTCGGGGCGGGGCTGTTCGGGACGATCGTGGTGGTGCTGGGGTGGATCCCGGGGATCTCGCCGCACGCGGGGCACGAGCGCATGATGTTCGGCGCGTTCGCCATCACCGCCATCGACGACATCACCCACGGCCTTACCGCGCTGGCGGCGTTCGCGGCCGCGTTCCACTCGGAGCGCGCCAGCCGCCTGTTCCTGGTGACCTTCGGCTCGTACTACGCGCTGGACGCCACCTTCTGGCTGCTGGACGGCTTTGTGAACGACCAGCCGTTCATGGACGACATCAAGCTCAACCTTCCGCACGTCGTCGTCAGCACGGTGATGCTCGCCGCCGCGTACGGCATCAAGCCCAGCGAGTCCGAGCGCGCCGGCCGCACCGTCACCGCCTGACGACAAAGCAGACATTCTCGGCGGATTCGATCTGGTAGCTGTTGTACCAGATCCGACAAAACTGTCATTCTGAGGGAGGCGCCACACGGTACTTTCCGTTCGCCCGGGATCGTGGCGCCGACCGAAGAATCTCCAAGCTGAGACGGGATATTCTTTCCGTCACGAGGGTGTTCCCGGGCGTTGCCCGGAAAGGGGTTCCGCGCGAGGGGAAGGAGATTCTTCGGTCGCGCCACGGGCTCCGTGGCTTTGCTGAGGGGTCGACGCGGGCGCTCCCTCAAAGGGTGTTGAGCAACCTCGGATCGTGCCAGTCATCCTGAGGGAGGCGCCGCTCCATAACCTGCCCATACACAATACTCTGGCGCCGACCGAAGGATCTCGCCGGCAGAACCGCGGGGCTGGCTCTCCGCCTCGAGTCCTGCCCTGCGGCGGGGCAACCGAGATCCTTCGGTCGCGCGCAGACGGTTGTGGCTTCAGGTGACTGCATGGCGCTCCCTCAGGGAATCATACCGTTTCTGCTAATTCGCTGTGCATTTTGGCCTTTACAACTGCATCTCACGCGGAGGCGCGGAGTACGCGGAGGCGCGGAGAAGCGTGATTTTCTCCGCGTCTCCGCGCCCTCCGCGTCTCCGCGTGAGCCCGGCAGTAGAACTCGGAGTGCACGTCGAATCATGGAAATCGGTATCAACGCTCCGGGGTTCAGCGATACCCTCGTTGGTCGATCCGCGCTACTCCCCCAGCACGCGCGCCAGGCCGTCGATCATCCCCGTCCAGCCCTGCTCGGTGCGATCCGCGTACGCAGCCCACTCGGGCTTCATCTCGTGCGTCAGGGTCAGTTCGCAGCCGGTCTGCAGCGGGACGATGTCGATGGCCACGCGATCGGCTTCCGTGGACGCCCGGTCCACCGAGAAGGTGAATACCAGGCGCCGCGGGCGATCGATCTCCAGGTACTCCCCAAAATGCTCCACGTCCTCCCCGTCGCGGCGGTCGGTGAAGACGTAGCGGCCGCCCACGCGCGGATCGGTCTCCGCGCGCACCATCTGCCCCGCGGCGGTGGCGAACATGAAGCGGCCGGCCTTGTCCGGGTCCAGAAACGCGTCGAACACGCGCTCCGCGGAGGCGGCGAAGCGGCGGGTTACGCGCACGGTCACCGGCGGCTGCGTGGGTGTGGACATCGGGCTCCTTACGGGTCAGGGGTGGATGCGGCCGCGTCCTCGCCCAGCAGAAGGGCGTCGAGGGCGTCGAGCCGCGCGGTCCAGGCGGCGCGCTGTGCGTTGATCCAGGCGGCGGCCTCGTCCAGGGCGGCGGGATGGAGCGAGAGGATGTGCTCCCGCCCGGCCCGCCGCCGCCGCACCAGCCTCGCACGCTCCAGCATGCGGATGTGCTTGCTGACCGCGTTGAGCGACATGGCGAACGGCTGCGCCAGCTCCGTCACCCGCGCATCCCCCGCCGCCAGGCGCTGCAGGATCGCGCGCCGTGTGGGGTCCGCCAGCGCCACCAGCGTATCGTCCAGCGTAGGCTGCATCGTCTGCGTCTCCATCATTCAACCTTTCAGTTGAATATTGACGGATACGCGGGCGTGTGTCAACGCTCGTCCATTTGCCGCGCGGAAAGCGCCACTTCGGTTACCGGGTGCGGATACGGAACGAGACGCTTGCGCCCGCGCTCCCGGTGTACGGTTGTATCCATCATGTGAACCATGCCTTGACCCGAAGCGCCGGCGTGAGTACGATGCACCACTACCCGAACGCGACTCTTTGCGCGATCACGACCACGATGACCACGACCCGTGCCACGGGCCGCGGCCGGGAGTGCTCACGCCGCTAGCTACGGCGCAGGGCACGCATCGGCGAAGCGGGCCGTGAGGTGATCACGGGCCGCTTCTTTTCGTCCGCCGCGACAGCGCGGACGGCACCCCTCGTCAGGCAGAACCCCATGAGTTCCGAGCAGCTGGTGGTGCACAAGTTCGGCGGAACGAGCGTCGGCAGCGGCGAGCGATACCGCGCCGTGGCCGACATCGTGGCCGCCCGGCCCGAGGCACGGCGCGCGGTGGTCGTATCGGCCATGAGCGGCGTGACCGACGCCCTGGTGCGCGCGGTGGAGCAGGCCGGCGGCCGCGACGGCGGCTACCGCGACCAGCTGGCCACCGTGCGCGAGCGCCACCGCGCCACCGCCCGCGAGCTCCTTCCCGGCGCGGAGGGCGAAGAGGTGCTGGCCGCCCTGGAGCGCGACCTGGCCGACGTGGACGACGTGCTGCGCGCCGCCTGGATCGTCCGCCACGCCCCGCGCGGCGCGGCCGACCTGGTCGTCGGGCTGGGCGAGGTGTGGTCCGCGCGCCTGCTGGCCGCCTACCTGGCCTGCCGCGGCGAGGACGCGGGCTGGCTGGACGCGCGCGCCGTGCTGGTCGCCGAGCCGGGGGAGCAGTCGGCGCGGGTGGACTGGGAGGCGTCGCAGGCGCGGATGGACGCATGGATCAAGGCGCGCGGCGGGGTGCCGAGCACACTGGTGATCACCGGCTTCGTCGCCAGCACGGCGGCAGGGGTGCCGACGACGCTGGGGCGCAACGGCAGCGACTTTTCCGCCAGCATCTTTGGCGCGCTGCTGCGGGCGGACGAAATCCACATCTGGACCGACGTGGACGGGGTGATGAGCGCCAACCCGCGCCTGGTCCCCGAGGCCGTGGTGCTGGAAAGCCTTTCCTACCGCGAGGCCATGGAGCTGGCCCACTTTGGCGCGAAAGTCGTCCACCCGGAGACGATGAGCCCCGCGGTGGAGCGCGGCATCCCCATCTACATCCGCAATACTTTCCGTCCCGAGGCGCCGGGCACGCGCATCGATCCCGACGGCGGCGCGCGGATGATCAAGGGGATCAGCACGGTAGAAGGCGTCGCGCTCGTCAACCTGGAAGGGACGGGGATGCGCGGCCTGCCGGGCCTGGGCGTCCGCCTGTTCACCGCCTTGCGCGAGGCGGGGGTGACGGCGCTGATGGTGTCGCAGGGAAGCTCGCAGCACTCCGTCTGCTTTGCCGTACCCGCGGCGTCGGCGGAGGCGGCGCGGGTGGCGATGGAGACGGCGTTCTTCGCCGAGCGCCACCACGGGCAGATCCAGACGCTGGAGGTGGACGCCGACTGCTGCATCCTCGCGGTCGTCGGCGACGGGATGGCGGGGCACCCGGGCGTGGCGGCGGGGGTGTTTGGCGCGCTGGGCAAGGCGGGGATCAACATCCGCGCGATCGCCCAGGGCTCGTCGGAGCGCAACATCTCCGTGGTCGTGGATGGAAGCCAGGCGCAGCGGGCCCTCCGCGCCGTGCACGCCGGCCTGTACCTTTCCCGGCAGACGCTGTCCATCGGCGTCATCGGCGCCGGCGTGGTGGGCGCGACGCTGCTGGACCAGCTGGCCGCGCGGGCCGAGGCGCTGCGCGCGGAGCACAACGTGGACCTGCGCGTGCGCGCCATCGCCACCCGCGGCCGCATGGCGCGCGACGAGCGACGGCTGCCGCTGGAGCAGTGGCGCGCCCAGCTGGCGGCGGGAGAGGCGTTCGACATCGACACGTTCGTGGATCACGTGCAGACGGAGCACCTGCCGCACACGGTGATCATCGACTGCACGGCGGACGAGGCGATCGCGCGGCGCTACGGCGACTGGCTGCGGCGCGGCATCCACGTCATCACCCCCAACAAGCGCGCCAACACGCTGGAGATCGGCTACTACGACGAGCTGCGCGCCGCCGGCCGCGGCCCCGGCGCGCACTACCTGTACGAGACCACGGTGGGCGCCGGCCTGCCGATCATCCAGACGCTGCGCGACCTGATCACCACCGGCGACGAGGTGCAGCGCATCGAGGGTGTGCTCAGCGGCACCCTTTCGTACCTGTTCAACGCCTTTGACGGCGTCCGTCCCTTCAGCGAGCTGGTGGTGGAGGCGCGGGCGCAGGGCTTTACGGAGCCGGACCCGCGCGACGACCTTTCCGGCGCCGACGTGGCGCGCAAGGTGACCATCCTGGCGCGGGAGATGGGGCTGCGGCTGGAGATGGCGGACGTGGACCTGGAGGGGCTGGTACCGGAGGAGCTGCGCGGGGGTGACGTGGACGACTTTCTCCGGCGGCTGGCCGGGCACGACGAAACGCTCACCGGCTGGTGGCGTGACGCGCACGCCCGCGGCGAGCGGCTGCGCTTCGTGGGCGTGGTGGAGCGCGACGGGCGCGCCAGCGTGCGGCTGAGCCCCTACCCCGCGCAGCACCCGTTCGCGCGGCTGAACCTGACGGACAACATCGTGCAGTTTTCCACGCGGCGGTACACGCCCAACCCGCTCATCGTGCAGGGCCCCGGCGCGGGGCCGGAGGTCACGGCGGCGGGGGTCTTCGCGGACCTGCTGCGCCTGGCCAGCTACCTGGGAGCCCGCTTTTGAGCCATCCGCGCAGAGCCACCGCCTTCGCCCCGGCCAGCACGTCGAACCTGGCGGTGGGCTTCGACATCCTGGGCCACCCGGCGGGCCCCGCCGGCGACCGGGTGACGGTCACGCGCACGGACGCGCCCGGCGTCGTCATCGGCGACGTCAGCGGGCGCGCCGGCCCCCTGCCGATGGATCCCGCGGCGAACACGGCCGGCGGGGCGATCCTGCGGCTGCTGGCGGACCATGCGCCGGAGCTGGGGGTGGAGGTGGCGATCGACAAGGGAATCCCGCTCGGCTCCGGGATCGGCGGATCGGCCGCCTCCGCCGTCGCGGCCGTGGTCGCGGCGAACGCGCTGCTTCCCACACCGCTGCCGCTGGACGCGCTCTTTCCCTACGCGCTGGCGGGGGAGTCGATCGCCAGCGGCGCGGTGCACGGGGACAACGTGGCGCCGTCGCTGTTCGGCGGCCTGGTCCTGGTCCGCAGCGCGGAGCCGGCGGACGTGGTGCGCCTTCCCGCCCCGGCCGCGCTGCGGTGCGTGATGGTGCTGCCGCGGCAGCGGCTGGATACCCGCGCGGCCCGCGCCGTGCTCCCCGCCTCCGTGCCGCTGCACGACGTGATCGTGCAGTCCGCCAACCTGGCGGGCGTCATCGCCGGCTGCTTTCTGGAAGACCTGGCGCTGATCGGCCGGTCAATGCGCGACGTGGTGGTAGAGCCGCACCGCGCGGCGCTCATCCCCGGCTTTGGCGCGGTCAAGGCGGCGGCGATGGATGCGGGCGCGCTCGGCTGCTCCATCAGCGGCGCGGGCCCCAGCGTCTTTGCCTGGTGCGACGGCGACGAGACCGCGCAGCGCGCCCGCGTGGCGATGGTCGCGGCGTTCACGCACGCCGGCGTGCCGGCGGAGGGGTGGACGTGCGCGGTTGGCGGCCCCGGCGCGCGGCTGGAGGAGGTGGAGTGACGGGGGTGAAGGGGTGAACGGGTGAGGGGATGCTCCGGCGCGATCCGCGGGGGCCCTCTCCCCCGACCGGCCTTTTGCTCGTTCCTCGCAACGGCGGTCGACCCCTCCCCCAACTTCGGGGGAGGGGTGGTTGCGGAAGGGCCGCGGCGCTTCGACTCACCTTCGGAAACGGGATCGGATTCTCCCCTTTCTCCCGCGCAGTGGGGGAGGGCCGGGGGAGAGGGGCCCTTGTCGGATTCAGTTCGATGCCCGTCGAAGCGCTCTGAAGTTCTCCCCTCTCCGTGAGGACCGAACGGGGAGGGGCCGGGGGAGGGGCACCCCGCGGGTCGCGCCAATCCTGCTCCTATGAAATTCTTTCCATCCGGATATCCGATGAAGTACGTCAGCACGCGGGGCGGCGGAGGCGCGGTCACGCTCTCGGAGGCGGTGCAGCGGGGGCTCGCGCCGGACGGCGGGCTGTACGTGCCGGAGCACTTCCCTGCCCTGGCGCCGGAGTCGCTCGCGGGCGCGGAGACGCTGGCGCAGGTGGCGGCGCGGCTGCTGGCGCCGTTCTTCGCGGGCGATCCGCTGGAGGGCGCGCTGGATGAGATCTCCCGCGAGGCGTTCACCTTTCCCGTCCCGCTGAAGGAGCTGCGCGACGGCACCGCCGTGCTGGAGCTGTTCCACGGTCCCACGGCCGCGTTCAAGGATGTCGGCGCGCGCTTCCTGGCCAGCGTCCTCTCGCGCGCGACGGGGGACGACGCGCGGCCGCTCACCATCCTGGTCGCCACCTCAGGCGATACCGGCGGCGCCGTCGCGGCGGCGTTCCACGGCAGGCCGGGGGTGGAGGTCGCCGTCCTCTTTCCCGCGGGAATGGTGTCGCCGCGGCAGGAGAAGCAGCTGACGACGTGGGGCGGCAACGTGCGCGCGTTCGCCATCCGCGGCGACTTTGACGCGTGCCAGCGGCTGGTGAAGGGAGCCATGGCGGATGACGAGCTGCGCGCGGCGCGGCGTCTGTCGTCCGCCAACAGCATCAGCATCGGCCGGCTGCTGCCGCAGATGGCGTATTACGCGTGGGCGTCGACGGAGTGGGTCCGCCGCCACGGGGCCGCGCCCGGCTTCATCGTCCCCACCGGCAACCTGGGGAACGCGGCGGCGGCCCTGTGGGCCCGGCGGGTGGGGATGCCGATTCGCGAGGTGGTGCTGGCGACCAACGCGAATCCCTCGATCACCGCCTTTACCGGCGGCGCGGAATGGGCGCCGCGGCCCACGGTGAACACGCTGGCGACGGCGATGGACGTGGGAAATCCCAGCAACATGGAGCGCGTCCTTCACCTCTTTGGCGGCGCGGACGCGGCCCGAGGCGCCTTGCGCGCCCAGCGCGTAACGGACGACGAGATCCGCGACGCCATCCGCGGCGGCGTGGCGCGCTGGGGCGAGGTGTGGGACCCGCACACCGCCACCGCCGCCGCCGTGCGCGAGCGGCTGCCGGGCGAGGGGTGGATTCTGGTCTCCACCGCCCACCCCGCCAAGTTCGAGGCGGTCGTGGAGCCGCTGGTCGGCCGCGAGATCCCCGTCCCCGCGGAACTCCAGGCGCTCCTCGACCGCCCCTCGCGGGTCACGGAGATCGATCCAACGCTCCAGGCGTTCCGGGAAGCGCTCGGCGGATAGCGGAGCCCACGGAATGAAAGCCCTGCCCTACCCGGGACTGGGCAGAGACCCCCGTACGCCCTACCTGTCATCCTGAGAGAGGCGCACCCCGGAACCATCGGTGACGCGCGGCAGCCCGTGCGCCGACCGAAGGATCTCTATCCGAAGCGCGTCGAACCCTGCCTTACCTCGGGCTCGTCAGAGCCCCCGTCCGCCCTACCTGTCATCCTGAGAGAGGCGCACCCCGGAACCGTCGGTGACGCGCGGCAGCCCGTGCGCCGACCGAAGGATCTCTATCCGAAGCGCGCCGAACCCTGCCTTACCCGACCGTCCCAAAGGGGACTTGAACGGCGCCCGCAGGCTGGGTCCGGCGCGACCCGACAAATTCCTTCGGTCGCGCGCAAGCTTCTGTGGTTATGAGGGTTACTGCGTGCGCTCCCTCAGGACGATGCTGTGCCGCCATCGGGCCGGCCGCAGGTGGGATCAGGTGAGGTTTAGCAACACCCTCTCAGTCTCAGCCTCAGGGAGAGAATTCGATCCCACTCCAGGGACTTTGTACTACTCCCTCTTCCGACCCGCTCCGGAACCCCGGCGCGCGTCACCTCTCCCCGAAGTTGGGCCCCGAAGTTGGGGAGAGGCCGGGAGAGGGCCGCCCGCGGACGCAGTTCGATGTCGGGTGGGGCGCTTCGAACGCCGTTTATACCCTCTCCCGCTTGCGGGAGAGGGTGCGAGCCTAAGCGAGCGGGTGAGGGCACGCGGTTGACATCCACGATCGATCTTTCTACCGTTCAGGCGAACCAGTGACCGGGGAAGCAGCATGATGACGAACATTCGCATGGGCATTCACGCCTGGCGCATCCGCGATGCACGTCGCGGAGCAGCCTGCGGCGAGGCCGTGGCCCATGTGGAGGTTGTCGTAGCGTAAGCGTTCCCGATACGCTTATTGCGACTGGAGGGGGGCGCGGTCTCGGGCGGGCCCACGGCCTTTTTTGTTGTCCGCAGGCCGCGGCGCGTGTGCAGGCACGCGCCGCGGCTTTCCGTTTTTCCCAGAAATCCGAGAGTTCACCGATGAACACACGAGGGGCCGCATGGCACCGAGAAAGAATCAGGCTCAGCCTTCAGGCAGCAAGAGCTGGGATCCCGTGGCGGACTGGTACGCCGGCTGGGTGGGGGCCGAGGGGAGCGAGCACCACCGCCGCCTGGCCATCCCCGCCCTGCTGGCGCTGCTGAAGCCCGCCGCGGGCGAGCACGTGCTGGACGTGGGATGCGGGCCGGGCGTGCTGGCGCCGCACGTAACCGCGGCGAACGCGCGCTACACGGGCGTGGACGCCAGCCGCAAGCTGGTGGCGTTCGCGCGGCGGCACCACGGCGCGCACGGCCGCTTCGTGATGGGCGACGCCACGCGGCTGCGGGAGACGCGGGAGGTGGCGGAGGGCGGCTTCGACGCCGCGGTGTTCCTGCTGAGCATCCAGGACATCGACCCGCTGGAGGACGCGCTCGCCTCCGCGGCGTGGGCGCTGCGGCCGGGCGGGCGCGTCGTGCTGCTGATGACGCACCCGTGCTTCCGCGTCCCCCGGCAGAGCGGGTGGGGGTGGGATACACAGCGCCGCCTACGCTACCGCCGCATCGACCGCTACCTCACCCGTCTGGCCGTGCCGATGAAGGGCTACGGCGGCGGCGCCACGCGCAGCTACCACCGGCCGCTCAGCGCGTACGTCAACGGCCTGGCCACCTGCGGGCTGCTGGTGGACGGCGTGCATGAGATCCCCACCTTCAAGACCCATCCACCCGGCCCCAACGCCCGCGCCGAGCGCACCGCCATGCGGGAGATCCCTCTCTTCCTGGGCCTGCGCGCCGTAAAGCCGTGACGGCGGATCCCTGGGCGGCGGGCGACGGACAGGACACCAACGGCGGCGGCGCGGCTCCCTCCCGTGCCGCCGCCACACGTTCTCTTCGTACCCTCGTACTCTCGTACCCTCGTACCCTCGTACCCTTTATCCCCTTCTCCCCTAACCACGAAAAAGCTTTGTTCAGCTTGCTCCACCGCCCGGGTAGTCGATATGGTGCCGTCCGACGGACCCCGACACCAAGGCCGATGCGCGTCTACGGACTGGACCACGTACAGCTTGCCATGCCCCGCGGCGCCGAAGCGGAGGCGCGCGCCTTTTACATCGGCGTGCTGGGACTGGAGGAACTGCCCAAGCCGCCCAACCTGGCCGTGCGCGGCGGCGCCTGGTTTTGCGGCGAGCGGCTGCACCTGCACCTGGGCGTGGAAAACGAGTTCAGCCCAGCGCGAAAGGCGCATCCCGCGCTGCTGGTACAGGGGCTGGCGGAGCTGATCGCCCGGTGCGAGGCCGCCGGCCACCCCGTGGTCAACGACGAGCCGCTGGAAGGCTACGACCGCGTGTACGTGGCGGACCCGTTCGGCAACCGGATCGAGCTGATGGAGCCGCTGGGCTGAGGCGCTGTAACCGGCCCAGATACTCCACCGCCCGTATCTTGCGATCCTGGTCGATAGTTTCCTCACACGACGCCCGTTCCGGACCCGTGAAGTTGAACGATACAGGCGATCCGCGGCACCCCGATCTCCCCGCCTCACCGACGCCCACGCAGGGCGAGGTGCCCTTTCGCCTGCTGGTGGAGAGCGTTCGGGACTATGCCATCTTCATGCTTGACCCCCAGGGCTACATCCGCAGCTGGAACGCGGGGGCGCGCCACATCAAGGGCTACACGGCGGACGAGATCATCGGCCAGCACTTCTCCATCTTCTACACGCAGGACGCGCTGGACCGGCGGCACCCCTGGTACGAGCTGGAGGTGGCGGAGCGTGAGGGGCGGTTCGAGGAGGAGGGGTGGCGCATCCGCAAGGACGGCACGCGGTTCTGGGCCAACGTGGTCATCACGGCCGTCCGCGACGAGACGGGCCACCTGGTGGGGTTCGCCAAGGTCACGCGCGACCTTACCGAGCGGCAGGCGCTGCGGGCCGACGTGGAGCGCTTTCGGCTGCTGGTGGAAAGCATCCAGGACTACGCCATCTTTCTGCTGGACCCCGACGGCCACATCCTGAGCTGGAACCGCGGGGCCGAGCGCATCAAGGGCTACACCGCGGGCGAGATCATCGGAAAGCACTTTTCCATCTTCTACACCCAAGACGCGCTGGACCGGCGGCACCCGGAATACGAGCTGGAGGTCGCCACGCGCGAGGGGCGCTACGAGGAGGAAGGGTGGCGGGTGCGCAAGGACGGCTCGCGGTTCTGGGCCAACGTGCTCATCACCGCCCTGCACGCCCCGGACGGCTCGCTGGTGGCGTTCGCCAAGGTTACCCGCGACCTGACGGCGCGAAAGCAGGCGGAAGATTCGCTGCGCCAGAACGAGGAGCGCCTTACCCGCATTGTTGCCAGCGCCACAGACGCCATCATCTCCACGGACGACGACCGCCGCGTTCTGGTGTTCAACCGCGCGGCGGAGCGGATGTTCGGCGTGCCGGCGGACCAGGCGATCGGGGGATCGCTGGACCGCTTCATCGAGCCGGACCTGCTGCCGATCCGGACGCGCCGCGAGCCGCACGGCGGCGACGCGCCCTTTACCCGCAGCATGCCCGGCGCGCTCCCCGCCCGGCGCGCCGACGGCACCGAGGTCCCGGTCGAGGCCACCATCTCGCAGGCCATGGTGGGTGGCCAGCGGGTGTTCACCGTGGTCCTGCGCGACGTAACGGAGCGGCGGCGCACCGAGGAGGCGCGTGCCCGCGCGCTGGAGCAGGCCGAAGCCGCCCGCGCCGCGGCCGAGGAGGCCAACCTCACCAAGAGCGGCTTCATGGCCACCATGAGCCACGAGCTGCGCACGCCGCTCAACGCCATGCTGGGCTACACCGACCTGCTGCTGATGGGCGTTCCCGAGCCCCTTCCCGGGGGGTCGGTGACGTACGTGGAGCGGCTGCGGCTGAGTGCCCGGCACCTGCTGCAGCTGATCGAGGAGATGCTCTCCTTTGCGCGGCTGGAAGCGGGGAAGGAAGAGGTGGACCTGCAGGCCGTGGGGATGGCCGACCTGCTGCGCGAGGTCGCCGCCATCGTCGAGCCGCTGGCCGAGGGCAAGGGCATCGTCTTTCGCGCGGTGGTGGACGATGCGCCCGAGACGCTGCGCACCGACCCGCGCAAGCTGCGGCAGGTGCTGCTCAACCTGCTGGGCAACGCCGTCAAGTTCACCACGGAGGGGCACGTGGAGCTGCGCGCGGCGCGGGTGGACGGACGGCTGATGTTCCGGGTGAGCGACACCGGCATCGGCATTCCTGCGGAGCACCTGTCGCGGCTGTTCGATGCGTTCTGGCAGGGCGACGGCACGCTGCACCGCGCGGCTGAGGGCACCGGCCTGGGCCTGGCCATCGCCGAGCGCTACGTGCGGATGCTGGGCGGCGAGATCACCGTTGCGAGCGTGGTGGGCGAGGGAAGCACGTTTACGGTGCTGCTGCCGGTGGAGGGTGAGGGAGTGAACGGGTGAACGGGTGAACGGGTGTAGGATTGATTTCGACGCGCGGCTCGTTCGCGGCGAAAACGGATTCTCCCCGCCCCGCGAGGTACGAGCGGGGAGGGATCGGGGGAGGGGGCACCGGGGCGTCACAATCCGAGGCGTTCAGCCGTCTTTAGCTCGTCGATCCGCAACGCAAACCGAACCGGACCCATGAAGCGCATCCTCGCCCTGGCCGCCGCCGCGCTCCTCGCCGCCTGCAACGGCCTGATGACCGATCCCACGTCCAACGCTGGCGTGGTGTACGGGGCAGACCGCCAGGCGTACAGCCTGGCGGACGAGATCGTCGTCACCCTGGCCAACACGTCCGACGCCGAGGTGGGCTACAACCTGTGCGGCGCCGCGCTGGAGCAGCGCACCGGCGGCGGCTGGACGCGCGTCTCCCGCAACCCTGAGATGCCCTGCATCCAGCCGCTGTACATCCTGCGGCCGGGCGAGCGCGCCAGCGTTCGCGAGGCCGCGAGCCGCTTTCCCGGCCCCGGCACCTACCGCCTGCGCACCGGCATCGAATCCCCCATGCAGGGCCCGTGGAAGCAAGTCGTCACCCAGCCGTTCACCGTGCAGGAGTAGCGACCGCAGCGCATACGGAGAGCGCGAGGGAGGCAATCTCCTCCACGCCCTCCGCATTTCCACGTAACCCCAAATCTGAGAAAAGCCGCTGGCTTGCTGAGAGTGTGTTGCCCCTGCTTCCAACAGTAGCATGGGGCGCTGTGAGGGCGTCGCTGAAGCTGACCTGCTTTCCCTTGGACGCACACTGTCATCCTGAGGGAGAGGCCGTTTCAAAACTCCATTCTGAGTCTCTAACGACGGCCGCCGCGCCTCGCGCGCGCGAGGAAGGCGCGATTTTCAGCCGATGAGCCTCTGAGAGTCACCTCGGAGGCCGTACGGGGCTCCTC
>NZ_JBMDXM010000109.1:0-185093 GCF_048594345.1 Longimicrobium sp. | reverse complement strand
CACATGCCGGCGGGCGGGGGCCGCGATTGCGCGGACGGTTCCGAGCCTTCATCCGCCTCTGGAGACCCGCTCAATGGGCCACGGCCGCATTCGCCTGACACCGCCGCATCAGCCATCGTGACTTCTTGGACCGGACTCAACTCCGTTAACTCCGTTGACTCCGTGTGAGACCCATTCTTTTGCGGTTCACGCAGAGCCCGCGGCCTTCTTCGTCCCGGGCGCCACCGGCAGCGGGCAGGGGGGAATCTTGGGGATGGTGCCCTGCACCGGCGGCTCGGGAAAGTACTGGATGGTGACCTGCACGTCCTCCGCCGCCTTCGTGCCAAACAACAGCTGCACCAGCCGCAGCGCCTCGTCCACGCCCGACGAAATGCCCCCGCCCGTCAGCCGGATTCCGCGCGCGCCAGGGCGCGGCTTCGCCGGATCCAGCACGTAGCGCGGAAACACGTCGTCCTTGGGCTGCACCACCTTGACCTTTGGGTACGCCTCCAGGCATCGGTAGAAGGCCCAGTGCGTCGTCGCCCGGTATCCGTCCAGAAGGCCCGCCGCGGCCAGCAGCAGCGCGCCCTCGCAGACGGAGCATACCACGCGCGCATTGCGGCTCCACTTCTTCAGGTACTCGATATACACCCCGGCCTGGATCACCGGGTTCAGCGAATCGGCGATCCCGCCGGGCACCCACAGCACGTCCAGCTGGTCCATCTCGTGGAACGCGCGCTGCGGAAACAGGGTCACGCCAAAGCGGCTGGTGACGGGCGCGTTCGACTCGGCAAGCAGGTACACCTGCAGGTCGACCGTGTGCTTCAGCGTTTCCGCGGCGTTGCCGAACACCTCGGACGGGCCCGTTACGTCCAGCAGGTCCATCCCCGCGTACATGGGGATGCCGATTACCACCGTTTCACGCGCCATGGCCGCCGTCCGGGGAAGAAGATGAAGGATCAGGCCGTCTCCACCGGCGGCCACGGGATCAAACGTGCGCCGGCTCCGCGGCGCTCGCGTGGCGGCGCCGCCAGAACTCGCGCTCAGGCCAGCGCGCCTCGTCCGCGTAGTAGCGGGCGCGCGTGCGCAGAAATCCGTCGAACTCCCGCTGGACAAAGGCGCGGTAGCGGTGCATCCCCGCGTCGTCCCCCTTCGCCAGCAGGTCGCCGGCGGCGTACGCGGCGTAGATGCCGGAGCGCAGCGCCTTGAGGATGCCCTGCGACGAGAGCGGATCGAAGGTGGACGCCGCGTCGCCCACGGCGATCCAGTCGGGCCCCGCCGCGGCGTCCAGCCATCCCGAGCGCGCCGCGCGGACGACGGGCTCGCCGTCCTGCACCGCGTCCGCCAGCGATGCGCTTACCCGCGGGGCGGACGCCGCCAGCAGCGCGTGCCAGGCCGCCTCCTCGTCCAGCCGCAGGCCGCGGGCGATGTCGGTGTCGGTCATGCACGCCACCACGCGGCGGCCGTCGGGGAGCGGCGCCGTGTACCACCAGCCGTCGGCGAACGCCTCCACCAGGGTGTGCGGCGTGCCCCCGCCCGCCGGCTGGCGAAAGAAGCGGACGAACCCCGCCAGCCGGTCGTGCACCACCAGCCGTCCGCCCCCGCGGCGGCGGACCAGCGCCGCGCCCGCACCGGTGGCGTCGATCAGAAAGCGCGCGCGCAGCTCCCGCCCGTCGGAAAGCGACAGCCGCCAGCCGTCCGCCGCGCGCTCCGCGTCCAGCACCCGCGTTTCGCGCACCACCTGGACGCCGCGGGCGTGCGCCTGGTCCGCCAGCATACCGTCAAAGGCGCCGCGGTCCAGGTGCCAGCCCACCTGGCGCACGTGGTACAGAAAGTCGTTCTCGTACGGCACCGGCGTGCCCCACGCCGCCGCCGTGCCGTACGCGGGGTGGTGGGCCTGCGCCGCGAACGCCTCCCACACGCCCAGGTGGCGGAGCACGTCGGCCGCGGGCGGGGGAAGCGTCTCGCCTACACGCTCGCCCCCGTACGCGGACGCCTCCACCAGCGCGACCGACAGCCCGGGGGCGTGGGCGCGCAGCGCGAGCGCCGCCGCACACCCCCCGGGCCCGCCGCCCGCGACCACTACGTCGCGCGCCGCGTCCGTCATGCCGCGGGCTTGGCCTTCCTGGCCGGCTTTTCCGGCCGGTCCGCCTTGACGGCGTACCACGACGCCACCACGCCCGCCGGCGCCGTGCCCCCGCTGCCGTCCGGGTGCGGGATGGTGCGGACGATGGATCCCACCAGCGCCACCTGCTGCTGCTTGTTGGTGCTGTTGGGCCACACCGGCACCAGCCAGCCGATGTAGTCGTAGATCCACTCCGCCCCGCTCACCTTGCCCTTGCCCTGAAAGCGCGCCTGGCCGGGGTTGCCGGAGTTCATGGAGCCGTGCAGGTCCAGCGACCAGCCGTCGCCGCCGATGGTGCCGGCCAGCTCCTCCGGCACCGCGCCCTCGCGGATGACGATGGTGCCGTAGCCAAAGAACAGGTTGGCCCAGGCCGTGGGGTCCGTGGACGGGTCGGCCGCCAGCACCGGGTCGTTCAGCAGGCTGCGGTAGGTCCAGGTGCCCACGAACGGGTTCGCGTTGCTCATTATTCCTCCTTCTTGAGTAGGGGTGGATTGCCCTCGACGCTGATGTACGGCGGCGGGTTGGGGGGCGGCGAGACGTTGGTGCTCATGTCGTCCGAGCCGAGCCACGGGTTCTTGCGGACGAAGCCCAGCCGCCACCAGTCCGTGACCATCTTGAAGTCGCCCTCCTTGGTCTGCGGGATGCCCAGCGCCCACACCTGCCAGGCGTAGTTCGACGGCTTTTCGCCCGGCGTGCCCACGGGGACGAACACCTGCATGGGACGGTGCCCCGGCCACCAGAGCGACTCCCACTGGCGCTGGCTTCGCTCCATCCCCGAGTCGCCGTCGCTGGCGGGGTACACCAGGTTCCAGTCCAGGTAGGTGACGTCGGTGACGTTGGTGGAGCACTCGTTGAAGTCCGCCTGCCACGGGAGCGCCATGTACTTGGTCAGGTCTCCCGGCTGCAGCCCCACGTCGAAGTTGTTCTTGAGGCTGAGCGACTTGCTGATGTACGCGCCGTACTCCGGCTCGCTGGTGCGGCCGCCGAAGCCGTCGCCGGAGTTGGCGTTGGCCTGCGCCGCCGTCTGCTGAAAGGCGTAGAACGCCGGGTCGGCCTTGATGCGGCCCAGGTCGAAGTAGATGGAGGGGTTGCGCATCACCCACCCCAGCTCGCACCCCGGGCAGAACGCGCCGCCGGCCACCTGGCTGATGACGCCGCGGTCCAGCTGGGTGCCCGTGGCGTTAACCCAGCCCTTGTACGGGTCCCACGGGTCCGGGCACCCCCACCCCTCGACCTTCTCGTTGTAGAAGCGCCCCTCCATCCACTGCCGCAGCAGGTACAGCTGTGTGTCGGTAAGCCGCAGGAACTTGGACGGCAGGGTGTTGCTGAGCGGGTTGTCGCCGTTCAGCAGCGGCATCAGGGGCAGGTTGTGCGTGCGCCCGTCGGGCTTGCCGCCGGCGAAGAAGCGGTTTTCCTCGCCCGACTGCCGCAGCAGGTCGTACAGGAACTGGCGGTAGGCCCGGTACTCGTCGATGGTGTGCAGGGCGATGGCCCCCTTGCGGGCGTCCTCCAGCAGCCGCCCGGAGTGCAGCTTGCGCAGGTGGTCCTGCAGCGCCTTGCGCAGCCGCGTCTGCATCCGCGACAGCACCTGGCCCACGCGGCCGGTCTTGTGCCCCCCCGCGGGCGCCGCGCTCTCCGCGCGCAGCGACGGCGCGCCCGGGGCGTTGGGGCCGGGAAGGGCGTCCACCAGGGCGGCGGTGCGGCGCTCCAGTTCGTCCCGGGCCTGCGCCAGCTCCGGCCGCGGGCCGGCCTGGCGCAGCGCGTACAGGAAGCCGTCCACCCCGCCCGGGTCCGACGGGCTGGTGGGGTGCGTCCCCGGCGAGGCCAGGGCGTCCCCGCCCACCGCCTTGGGCCCTGGCTGCGCCGCCGTCCCCGCCCCGGCCAGCGCGTCGGGCGCCGTCTCCGGGTCCGGCCGCGCGGTGCCGCCCTCGGCCGCGGCGCCTTCGAGCGAGGCCACGTACGCCGCCACGCTGGCCCGCACGGCCTCCGCCGCCGGGCCGGTGAGCAGGCCCTCGATCTGCGCGCGCAGCGCCCGGTCGGCGCCGGTGCCCAGCCCCGCCAGCTCCATCTGCGCCTGCTTTTCGATCACCCCCAGCGCGGGGCGCAGCGTTTCCATGAACAGGTCGCCCGTGCGCAGCCGCTCCACGAAGCGCGCCTCTTCCTCGCGCACGCCATCCCAGTTGACGATGGGCGGCATCCCCAGCTTGTCGGGGTCGAAGGTGCCGCGCGTGGACTGGTTGTGGGGGTAGTTGGACTGCCCCAGGATGTCGCTCAGGTAGCTGAACTGGTCCGGGCGAAAGAGGATCGGCCAGATGTCGCGGAAGAACCAGGGCTTGTACTCCGGGTTCCACTGCAGCCGGCCCGCGCGCCACATCTGCAGCGCCGCCTGGTCCTGCGGGTCGATGCGCTGCGGGTCGCCAAAGGTGCCGGACTGTCCGTAGATGTCCGTGCGCGCGGCGAACTGGCGGATGTTCAGGTCCTGGATCAGGTCGTCCATGGTGACCATGTCCAGGATCTCCGGCACGTAGCCGGGATACCCCGCCACCACCCACGCCGGGTACTCCACGTCCACGTAGCGCAGCTTGCCCTCGGCCTCGGGCGACTTCATCACCAGCCGCGCCATCACCGGCCCGTCGCTGGTGTCGTCGAACCAGCCGTCGTTGTTGGCGTAGTGGTCGATGCGCGGCTGGCCGAACTTGCCGTAGTTGAAGGTGCCGGCGTTGCCGTGGCCGCCCAGCACCAGCAGCCGCCCCTGGTCGTCCGTCCGCAGCTCGCCCAGCGTGTCGATGGGGTTGGGCTGCAGCTTGGGGGGAAAGGTGGTGGCGTACAGCGGGCCGGCGTCGCGGTTGAACTCGGCCCGGCGGGCGTTGCGGCGGTTCACCGTGCGCGGGCCGGGGTCGATGTTCAGGTGCCGGCGCGCCTGCTTGTCCTTGACGTCGGGGTTGCGCCGGGGGTGGCCGGGGGCGTAGCCGTGCTCGCCCTCCAGCTGCTTGAAGGCGTACCACGACGGCTTCTTGTTGGCCAGCCACACGCGCCACTCGATGTCGACCAGCAGCCCCTGGTTGCCGCCGCCGCCCACCTCGTCCTTACCGATGTGCAGGGGGCGGCCCTCGGGGGTCTCGTCGTCGTACACGTACACCTGGAAGCGGGCGGCCTGGCGCTTTACGCGGCCCTGCGCGTCCTTGAAGGTCTCGATGGGCAGCTCCCCGCCGTCGGGCCCCAGCACGGGGTTGCCGGCGGCGTCGCAGTCGA
This sequence comes from Longimicrobium sp., assembly GCF_048594345.1. Classification (GTDB taxonomy): domain Bacteria; phylum Gemmatimonadota; class Gemmatimonadetes; order Longimicrobiales; family Longimicrobiaceae; genus Longimicrobium. The sequence goes on along the minus strand of NZ_JBMDXM010000109.1, from coordinate 179,737 downwards.
TGGGGAGCGCCCCGGGCGCCTCGGGCGAGAGGTAGAACTCGTCCGGGCTGTTCCCCAGCCGCGCAACGCCGATGGCGGGGTGGATGCGGTAGATAGGAGGCATGGTCGGAGAGTGCGAAAGTTCAAGAAGTGCGTGAGTGCGTCAGTGCGTGAGTGCGTGAGTGCGTCGTTTCCTCCAGCCGTGAGCGCGGGAGCCCGGGTCCTCGAGTGCGATGCCGTTCACTTCCGCACTCCCGCACTTCCCCTCAGTCCAGGAAGTTCAGCGACACGCCCTCGAGCCGCAGCACCTCGGGGTCTTCGCAGTAGTCGGCGCCGATCACCACCAGCGTGATCTGCAGCTCCTTGCCCTTCTCCAGCAGCCGGCGGGCGGTGGTGGTCACGTTCACCCGGTGGTTGCGCGGCGAGTTGTGGCTGCGCGGCCGCAGGTCGTACGCGCGCCGCTCCGGCACCGCGCAGTGCCCCGGCCCGCCGATGCACTCCCCGTGGCCAAAGATGGCCAGGTACCCCGCGTAGTTGGGGTGGTCCACCGGCGTGTGCGCGTCGGCGTCGGGAAGGTTCAGGAACACGCGGATGAAGCACGAGCGGTCCAGCTGCGGCACGTTGTGCAGCCGCACCTCGGCCGTGCGGAAGCCCGCGCGCGCCGGCTTGGGCACCGCGACGGGGCGCGAGACGAAGCGGCCCACCGGCGCCTCCAGCCCCACCGGGATCATGCAGGTGCTGCGGACGTACTCGTAGCCGAAGCGGCTGATCTCCAGCGTGTCGCGCACCGTGTAGCTCCACGGCGTGAGCACCGAGTCCAGGTCCACGGGGTTGGCGCCCGGGTTGCGCAGCTGCCACTCCCACCACAGCCGGTCGATGTTGACGTGGATCGGCCAGAACACGGGGTCGAACGAGGCGGTAAGGTTGCTGAGCATGTCGCCGCTGGGCTGCTGCTCGTAGTACATGTCGTCGCGGGTGTGAAAGCGCCGGTCGCGGGCGCGCACGGCCCGGTTGCGCATGGTCCCCGCCGCGTTCCCCGCCGCCGCCAGCTCCGCCGGGGTGGCCGTCTCGGACGCGTAGCCGGAGGGCGTGGCGGGCGGCTGCACGTAGTCCGGGTTCAGGCCGCCCGTCCAGATGTGCATGGTGTTGTGGGGGTTCTGGTCCAGGAACCCGAACGACACGTCGTACTGCGGCCCGCCGCCAAAGTCGCGGAAGGTGGTGAGCGACAGGATCTCGCGCAGGTCCTCGGGCTTGGGGTAGTGGTAGCCCACGAACTGGTTGATGCTCTTGCCGTTGTACTCCCCCGGCCAGCGCAGCGGGTACCAGAGCGAGTTGGTGCCCAGCAGCGCGTCGATGAAGCGCTTGCGGTACTCCCGCTGGGTGTACTTGACGGGGACGTTGTACGGCTTGGCCGTCATCGCCGCGAAGAACTTGGAGATCGACGTGTAGCGCTGGCCCACCATCCGCCCCACCGTGGCCGCCACGTCGGCCGGCAGGTGGGGGACGGCCTCCGTGGCCAGCCAGGCCACCGCCGCGTCCGTCAAAAAGCACTGGAAGGAGCGAGGGATGATGTCGCCCTTCTCCGGGCACTCCGGGCGGTACTGGGGCATGGTGAAGTCCCAGTACGGCAGCGAGACGCCGGGCGCCACGTCCTGCAGCACCTGCTCCATCTCGTACAGGTACACGCGGTGCCAGGGGAGGAAGCGCTCCCATCCGTGCTGGCAGTGGTCCTGGTGGATGAGCGCCATGTTGTTGTAGCTGCGCCGGTCCGCGGGCCACTTGTTGAGCGCGTACAGCTCGCGGAAGGCGGCGCGCAGCTCCTCGATCTGCGTGTCGTTCATGCAGTCCAGGTTCATCCGCTGGCGCACCTCGCCGGGGCGGCGGACGGAAGCCGCGCCGTCCGACACGGGGCCGAAGATGCGCACCACCGCCGGCTCCACCGGCTGCTCGCCCAGCCGCACCGTCCCCGCGGCGCCGGAGCGCAGCGGCTCGGCGGGAAGCGAGGTCTCGTGGTCGCCGGGAAGCCCGTCGTCGATCCAGTCGCTGATGAACTGCACGTCGTCCTCGGCCACCGCCGTCCCGCCCCAGGGCAGGCGGGGAAAGACGGAGCCGTCGTACGGCGCCTGCCCGCGCAGCCCCTTTACCAGCCCCGAGGCGGCGCCGCGCCCCGGGTAGCGGGGAAAGCGGGCGCCGGACTCCTGCCCGCCGGGGCGCTCGGCCGTCGTCGCGCAGCCACAGCCGCAGCCGGCGGCGGCGGGGGCGGAGGCCGCCGTTTCCTCGACGGCGGGGGCGACCATCCGTACGCCGTAGACCTCCAGCGTAAGCAGCTCGTCGCGGGTGACCCGCCAGGGGCGGCCGATGCCGCCGTAGCTGGCGGTGCTGTCGCCGGCCGCCGCGTCCAGGATCTGCCGGATGCGGTCCCAGCGGGTGAGCGTCTTCTGGGGCATGGGTGCGTGTCTCCCTCGTTTCAGTGCGAGCCGTGGCCGTGCGCGGCGGCCCCGGAGCTCGTGTTGGGCCGCGGGTGGGGACGCGGCATCTCCCTCACCACCTCCACCGTCTCCATCATCCCCAGGTCCTCGTGGTCCAGGATGTGGCAGTGGATCACGAAGCTTCCCGTGTAGTCCAGGTACTGGGTGTACACGTTCACCGTCTCCCCCGCGGGGATGAACTGCGTGTCCTTCCACACCATCTGCGGCTGGCCGTTGGGGCCGCTTCGGAACACCTGAAAGGGGTTGATGTGGATGTGGAACACGTGCGGCAGCGGCGGCACCCCGTTGCCGTTCTGCACCGCCGCCGGATCGCCCACGGTGGTGAGCGACCACATGTCGATGCTGTCCAGCTCCAGGTAGCGGGTGCGCGTCTCGTTGAACGCCGCGTAGTTGATCTGGAACGAGTTGCGGGGGTCCGTGGGCATGAGCCCGCTGCCCAGCTTGAAGACGGCTTCCTGCACGCCGGTGGCGGTGGCGGCCAGGTTCACCCCCGGGAACGGGTCCAGGGCGGCCATCTCGGCCTGGGTGGGAAGCCGCATGTCCATCCGCGGCACGTCGTCGACGATGACGATGGCGAGGACGTTGGGGTCCTCGGCCACCCCCTTGAGCGACTGGGCCACGCCGGCGCTGTCGTCCAGCAGGCGGTAGGTGCCGGGCCTGCCCGCCTGCACCAGCACGTCGCTGCGGTAGCCGGGGTAGAGCAGGATCTCTTCGCCGTCCGGCCAGGTGTCGATGCGGCCGGTGTAGATGCCGTCGGTGGCGATCTCGTGCAGGGCGTGGCCTTCCAGGCGGATGGCCATGGTCTCGCGGAACGAGCCGTCCACCATGCGCCAGCGCTGCACCTCACCCGGGGCCATGTGGATCACGGGGACGATCTGCCCGTTGATGGTCACGTGGCGGTTGCTTCCCTGCCAGGTGCAGCTGGTGCCGCCGGTGACGCACGCCTGGTTCCTGCCGCTGCCGGGATCGGGAAAGAAGGCCTGGATGTTCTCGGATTTGCCGGCCGTGTCGTACAGGATGGTCTGGATCACCATCACCTTTTCGCGCGCGTTGGCGGCGCGCAGGGCGGCGGGGATGCGCGCCGGGTCGTCGTCCACCACCAGCGCGCCGGCCATGGCGCTTCCCACCTGGATGGCGGTGGAACCGTGGGTGTGCGCGTGGTACCAGTAGGTGCCCCGGGTGTGGTCGGCGGGAAGCGCGATGCGGTACTGAAAGCGCGTCTGGGGCGAGATGGCCAGCAGCACGTTGTCGCTGTTGCCGCTGGGCGACACGTGCAGCCCGTGGGTGTGCAGGTTGGTGGTGTTGAACGAGTACGGCCGCATGTCCAGAAAGGCGACGCCGGCCTCCTGCTCGAACTGCGCCTGGATCTCGGCCTCGGTTTCCGCCGGCAGCCGGTTGTCCAGCCACGGCACCATCACGTCGCCGGGCTTTACCCGCAGCGTGGGGCCCACCAGCGCGCCGTTGTAGCTGCGGAGGGTGAGCGGGCAGCCGCCCAGGCTGGTGGTGGCCGGGTCCGTGTACCGCACGACCAGGTTGGTCTGCAGCCGGCCGTTGGCGGCGCGGATCTCGGGCGGGTTCTGGAACGGCTTTTTGCCGTACTTCTCCACGTCGATGGGGTTGTACGCGCAGCCCGGGTTGGACGGCGTGTGCTGCGCCGCCGCGGGTATGGCCAGCAGCGCGGCGCACAGCAGCGCGGCGGGGGAAATCCGGTGTGTTCGCATGGTCGGCGGCGTCAGTCGGTTGCGGGTCGGGGGGCGATCCGGGGGGCGGCGGCCGCGCAGGCGCCGTGGCAGGCGCGCCCGAGGACGGATCTGCGGCGGTGCAGCACGCCCCACAGGGTGGCGGCCAGCAGCGCCGCGAGCCCCGCGTAGAGCAGAGACGGCTGGTCCAGCCGGAACTTGCCCCCGAGGGTCGCGGCGGCGCCGGCCAGGGCGAGCAGAACGGGCCCCGCGCCAGCGCCGCCGGCCGCCAGCGCGCCCACCGTCACCGCCAGCGCGGCCGCCGTGGCCGGGAGCAGCCACGCACCGTACGCCGAGGCGAACCCCGCGCTCCCCGCCACGCCCGCCCAGGCCAGCAGGCACAGCGGGCACTTGGGGAGCGCCGCCAGGGCCAGTGTGCCTGCGCACGTGGACAGCAGGCGCCGCGGACGGATGGATGCGGTGGTCACGGGCGGTGGGGCCGCGGGGTGGACGGTGGCTGTGGGAAGGACGCCGGCAAGCGCGTCCAATGGCGGGAAGCGGTGGTACCCTACCCGGACCGGCTGCATCCGTGCAGGGCGTCCTGCTACCGGATTGCGACACAGCAGTATCGGCGCCACACACCCTTCAAGTCAAGTAAATCAACTTTTATCACGTCGCGCCTTGTACTTTCCGTGATGCCACGCATCGGAAGTTTGCAGGCTTTTGTAACCTTATGTTCCACGATGCAACGTTTTGTAGTTCCAGAATGTTGCACTTCACGGATGCACCGCATCGGTCATCGTCCGGCCGCTCGCCGCAACGACTTGCGATGCGCTTCATGCACGAGCGTGGAGTACGCGGGAAGGAAGGAAAGGAATGGTCTCACACAGAGTCAACAGGGTCAACAGAGTTGGTACGAGGGTGGTCCGCTGGCTCTTTGTGAAGGGTCGTTCTCGGGGGGGATGGGGTCGAGCGTGCGCTGGCGAGGGCGGAGGCCGAGGGCATCACACCGCCCGGCGCGTGACGTGCAATCGCGGTTGGCGACCGGATTGCCGCCGCGGGAATCGCGTGGCGGCTGCTCTCCTCGTACTCCGAGAACGCGATGCCTTCCGAGCGGACAACGGCCTTTGACTGGTCGCGCTACGCCGACGCCACGCTGGCCGGGCTTTCCGTGCTGGTCCCCATCCCGTTCATGGACGACGCCTTCGAGGCGTTCTTTCGCGGGCGCATCCCCGGCGCGGTGGCACGCGCCCGCGGCCGCACGCTCCCGGACGACGTGCGCGCGGTGCTGGCCGAGGGCGACGACCGGGGCGGCTGCGCGACCATCCCCCTTCGCCTTACGCTGGGGCTGCTGAAGCGGCTTTCGCGCAAGATCCTGTACTTTCTCACCATCAAGTCGGCCACGGACCGGCTGAGCCACTACTGGTCCCGCGCGTTCCTCATCGACCACATGATGACGGCCGGGCACCTGGAAAGCGTGGCTTCGGCGCGGGTGGCGCGCCAAGCGATGGACGAGGTGCTCGCGACGGTCGCCGGCCCCCTGCCCCGCGTGGCGGGCCAGGTGATCGCCACCAGCCGCAACGTGTGGCCCGCCCTGCGGCGCGCGCGGCGCGGCGAAGAAGCCGAAGAGGTGCGGCAGGTACGCAGCCAGGTGGAGGGCCGCTGGGGCGAAGCCGAGAAGGACCTTCGCTCCATGGCAGCCCGCTACGATGCCGCCTATGCGCGCCTGGGCGGCGCGGCGAAGGCGGAGTAGCGTCTGGCGGTGGTGTCATTCCGGGATCCCGGGGGCTGGGCCTGGCGCGACCCGACAAAGATCCTTCGGTCGCGCGCAAGCTTCTGTGGTCATGAAGGTTGCGGGTGTGCGCTCCCTCAGGATGAGAGTGGTCGTTCGGACACAGTTTCTCCGAGTCTCCGAGTTCGGTTCCAGAGATCGGGCTTCGGACCGAAACCGGAGGATACGGCACGAGCGAACTCCGTTGACTCCGTTAACTCCGTGTGAGGCCCATTCAGGTGAGGCATGACGGAGCCGGGATGCACGAAGGGCGCGGAGATCTCTCTCCGCGCCCATCGTGCGAGACCCGCCGGAAATCAGTCCCAGGGCTTGAGGACGACCTTGATGCAGCCGTCTTCCTTGTCCCGGAACGTCTTGTACATGTCCGGACCCTTTTCCAGCGGCACCGTGTGGGTGATGATGAACGAGGGGTCGATCTCGCCCTTCTCGATGCGGGTCAGCAGCTCGTCGTGGTACGCCTGGACGTGCGTCTGCCCCGTCTTGATCGTCAGTCCCTTGTTCATCAGCGCGCCGACCGGAATCTTGTCGGCGACCCCCAGGTACACGCCGGGGATGGAGATCGTCCCCGCGGGGCGGCAGCACATGATGGCCTCGCGCAGCACGTGCACGCGGTCGGTCTCCTGCATCAGCATCGTCTTGACCTTGTCGTAGACGGCGTCGATGCTCCCCGTGCCGTGCGCCTCGGCGCCCACCGCGTCGATGCAGCGGTCCGGGCCGCGGCCCCCCGTCATCTCCATCAGCGCGTCGTAGACCCCGGTCTCCTTGAAGTCGATGGTTTCCGCGCGCCCCGCCGAGCGAGCCATCGCCAGCCGCTCCGGCACCGTGTCGATGGCGATCACCCGCCCGGCGCCCTGCATCCAGCAGCTCTGGATGGTCATCTGCCCCACCGGCCCGCACCCCCACACCGCCACCGTGTCGCCCGGCTGGATCTCGGCGTTGAGCGCCGCCATCCACCCCGTGGGAAAGATGTCGGAGAGAAACAGCACCTTTTCGTCGGGCAGGTCGCTGTCGATGCGCAGCGGGCCCACGTCGGCGTACGGCACGCGAAGGTACTGCGCCTGGCCGCCCGCGTAGCCGCCCGTCAGGTGCGAGTAGCCGAACAGGCCGGCGGTGGTGTGGCCCATCATCTTCTTCGCGACTTCGGCGTCGCGGTTGGTGTTCTCGCACACCGAGTAAAAGTCGTGCTGGCAGAACCAGCAGCTGCCGCACGAGATGGTGAACGGCACCACCACGCGGTCGCCCTTCTTGAGGCGCTTGACCGCGCTTCCCACCTCTTCCACGATCCCCATGGGCTCGTGGCCAATGATGTCGCCCGGCTTCATGAACGGGTTGAAGCCGTCGTACAGGTGCAGGTCGCTGCCGCAGATGGCCGTGCTGGTGATGCGGACGATGGCGTCCGTCGGGTCCACGATCGTCGGATCGGGCACCGTTTCACACTTCATCGACGAGCGCCCGTGCCACGTAAGTGCCTTCATCCTCTTCCTCCCCCTCCCGAGTGATCCGTCCGCCGCCGCTCCCCCTGAAGCGGCGGCCGTGTGATCCAGCCGGACGTTCCGCCCTCAGTCGTGGACGATGCGGCGGCTCAGCTCGCTGGCGCACAGCACGTCCAGCAGCGCCACCCCCGCCACCGCGCCCATGGCGATGGCCACGTTGCCGCGCCGGGGGTTGTCGCCGCTCAGCCCCGGCGCCAGCGTGGCCAGGTCCAGCGCGTCACCCGCCACCCGCCCCCAGACAAACTCCACGGGGCGCCGCCTGGCCAGGATCCCCACGCCCGTGGCGATCTCGCGCACGCCGTACGCCTGGATGAGCGCCGTCTGGTCCTCCATCCCCAGCGTGCGGGCCAGGTGGCGCGGGGCCAGCAGCTCGTACAGCCCCAGCCCGATGCTGAACCAGGCCAGCCCCCTGGCCAGCACCTTTCCGTCGCCGGTGCGGCGCTCCGTGTCCAGGTTCCACCCCGGCGTTTCCGTGGCGCTGCCCACCGAGTCCGCCATCTCGGGCCTGAACGCCCGCGCCCGGGTGTCTTCGAGGGTCGTCGTCATGCGTGTTTTCTCCTCCACCTTCGGTCCCTGTATCCGCCTCCTCGCCCGATTGCGGCGAGCGGGCCGGGGGGTCCTTGCACGCACGATGCCGCGAAGCCCGGCCAACCCACCCCATGCGCGTGCAGTGTAACGGGATGGTTCCGCGCGTGAAGCACGGCGGCCGGCGCGTGGCACGTGATTGGAAGAAGCCGATGTGGGGAACCGACGCAGCCGATCAGCCGGAACAGGAACGGATGACCTCCATCGCGACGATTGGATATGAAGACGCCACGGTGCAGCGCTTTCTGGGCACGCTGCGCGAGGCCGGTGTGGAGCTGCTGGTGGACGTGCGTGCGGTGGCGGGATCGCGGCGCCCCGGCTTCGCCAAGACCAGGCTGTCGGCCAACGTGCGGGAGATCGGCATCGACTACCTGCACCTGCGCGGCCTGGGCACCCCGTCCGACGGCCGCGCCGCCGCCCGCGCCGGCCGCCACGACGAGATGCGCGCGATCTTTCTGGACCACCTGCAGACGGCGGAATCGCAGGCGGAGCTGCACGCGCTGGCGGAACTGGTGCGCGGCGGCAAGCGCGTGTGCCTGCTCTGCCTGGAAGCCGACCCCGCCCACTGCCACCGCAGCATCGTCGCCGAAGCCCTGGGCGAGATCGTCCCCATCACCGTGGACCACCTGCGGCCGTGAGGCGCTTCGACGAATCTCGAGCTGCGTCCGACGGTGGCCCCTCTCCCGGCCTCTCCCCCGCAAAAAGCGCGGGAGAGAGGTGACGCGCACCGAGCGTTCAGCGCGCAGCCGACAGGCCGGACGCGAACACCGTCTACAAGCCGGTACGCGTGGAGGGTCGCGGTGCGGCGGTCTTTGTGGGACAGGTGGATGGTCCGCCGCCTGAAGCGTGGGATACGGAGGAACAGACCAAAGCCGGAGGTACGGAGGAGCTTCCTCCGTATCTCCGGCTTTTCTCTGCTGCTCTGTGCTCCCGCCGTTGTTCTTACGTCCGGCGGAAGCGTGGGCTCGTCGTCAGCAGATGTACTGGCCGCACATCATCTCCACGTACAGGTAGTGCTGGTTGCTGGTGACGGTCCCGCCGCCGGTAACGATCACGCGCACGTAGAACGAGGCGCTCCGCACCGGGACGCTGCGGCTGTAGGTAGCGCTGTTGGTGCCCACGTTGGTCCACGTGCCGGAGCCCTCGGGACGGTACTGCCACTGGTACGTGTACGGCTTTACACCGCCCGTCGCCCTGGCGCTGAACGTGACCGTAGCGGTGGTGGTGGGAGCGATGTACGTGGGCCCGCTCACGCTGGCCACCGGCGGCGAGGCGGGCGGCGGCGGGGGCGCGGCCGACAGGTCATCCAGCCGGCTGTACAGGAGCTGGTTGGGCGTGCCCGGGCTCACGCCCGACAGGCGATTGGGCGTGGCGCGGGCCATGATCACGCTCTGCACCGTGGCCGGCGTGGCCCACGGGTCGCCCTGCAGGTACAGCGCGGCGGCGCCCGCCACATGCGGCGCCGCCATCGACGTGCCGCTGTTGTTGTAGGTGCCCCCGTTGCTCCAGGTGGACACGATGCCCTCGCCCGGCGCGAACAGGTCCACGCAGGTGCCCCAGTTGCTGAACCACGCCTGGTGGTCCAGCGAGTTGCTGGCTCCCACGGTGATGGCGCTGGGCGCGCGGGCCGGCGAGTACTGGCAGGCGTCGTAGTTGTCGTTGCCCGCCGCGACCACCGCCGTGACCCCGGCGGCCACCAGGTTGGCCACCGCGTCGTCCGCGGACTGCATGGTCCAACCGCCCAGCGACAGGTTGGCCACCGCCGGCTTGATGTGGTTGAACCGCACCCAGTCGATGCCGGCGATGATCTGGCTCCAGTTGCCGGTGCCGTTGCACGCCAGCACCCGCACGGCGATCAGGCTGGCCGACTTGGCCACGCCGTAGGTGGTGGACCCCACCGTTCCCGCCACGTGGGTGCCGTGCCCGTTGCAGTCCTGCCCCGTGCCGCCCAGCGCGTCGTACCCCACCGACGCCCGACCGCCGAACTCCGCGTGCGACGTAAGGATCCCCGTGTCCAGCACGTACACGCGCACGCCGGAGCCCGTGGCGGCGTAGGTGTACGCGCTGTTGAGCGGGCGGTCGCGCTGGTCCACGCGGTCCAGCCCCCAGCTGCCCACCTGACTGGCGGTGACCACCTGGTCCTGCTCGATGTACGCCACGTGCGGATTGTGGCGCAGCCCGTTTACCGCCGCGGCGGGGAGCGTGGCCGCGAAGCCCTTGATGGCGTGCTGGTAGGTGTAGTGCAGCGTGCCGCCGGCGGACAGCTGGCGCGCCAGCCCGGGCACGTCGCGCGCGCCGTCCTTGAACACCACGATGTAGCGGTCGGGGATTGCCTGTCCGGCGCGCCCCGCCTGCAGCGCCGCCGGCGCGTCGGCGCGCGCGCGGTCGGGTGCGCTGGGCACGTCGGAGCACGCGGCGACCCCCATGGACGCCAGGAGAGCCGCAAGGCACAACCTGCTGCGCATCAGCATACGTCCAGCCTCCCTGTACTCCGGGTGATTCCGCTTCCCGGTCCCGCTCCGGAGCGCGCACGGGCCAGGTGGGTACGGCCAGCCGGCCGTCCCGTTCCGCATCCGCACCGAAGATCCATCCACATCACATTAAGTCTGATTACGTACTTATCTTCAGCGAAATTGTCCTTCCTGTCAAGACTCCTTTTCTTCGAGAATCCCCCAGCTTTCATAGTGGGGAGGTCGGTGCCTTATCTCGGCTCCCGTGAGCACCATTTGTCTACCTGAAGATGCTGTTTTCCGCATCTACTTGCCTGACAATGTTCTGCGAATAACGGAATAAAAACTTCTATACTTTGATTCCCCAAATACTCGATGCGCACCTGCGGTTCTGATGCGCAAACCGGAATCAGCATGACCTGCATGCGAAGCCAGCAGAGCCGGCGAGAAGCAACTCCGTTGACTCCGTTAACTCCGTGTGAGGCCCATTCTTTGGTGAATCGGCGGATACGAAGAAAGGCGCGGAGACGTGTTGCCGTCTCCGCGCCTCTCCCTCTGTCTCCGCGCCTCCGCGTGATGCTTTTCCCTTCCCGCGCAGGATTCAGCAGATCGCCGGTCATCACCCCGTGTTGCGCAGTCCCTGGGCGATGCCGCTGAGGGTGGTCGCGAGGGCGCTGTCCAGCCGCGCGACGGAATCCTCATCCGTCACCGCGTGCTCGCGCTTGCGCCGCAGAAGGACGATCTGCAGCAGCGAGAGCGGGTCCACGTACGGATTGCGCAGGGCGATGGCCGCCTGCAGCACCGGCGCGTCGTCCAGCAGATGCGCGGCGCCGCGGACGCGCAGGATGGTGTCCACCGTGCGGCGGAACTCTTCTTCCAGCCGCTCCAGCAGGCCGACGTCGCCGCCCAGCCGCTCCACGTACGCGCGGGCGATGACGAGGTCCGCCTTGGCGCACACCATCTCGATCTTCCCCAGCAGGTCGTCGAAGAACGGCCAGGTGCGCACCATCCGCCGCAGCAGCTCTACCCCGCCGGGGGCGGCGGCCGCCTCTGCCAGCGCGGTGCCGGCGCCCAGCCACGCGGGGAGCATCAGGCGGTTCTGCGTCCAGCCGAACTGCCACGGGATGGCGCGGATTCCCATGATCCCCGCCCCCGCCCCGGGCCGGTAGGCCGGCCGCGACCCGAAGCGCGCGTCCGCCAGCTCCTCCACCGGCGTGGCCGCGCGAAAGAGCGCGAACACCTCGTCGCCCTCGTGCACCAAGTCGCGGTAGATGCCCAGCGAGCGCTCCGACAGCCGCTCCATCACCTCGCGGAACGCCGCCTCGTCACCCGCCCGCGCATCGTCGCGCCAGTCGGAAAAGGCGTGGAGCAGGGTGCCGCCCAGCGTAACCTCCAGCGTGCGCTCGGCGATGGCGGACAGGCCGAACTGCTGGCTGATGATCTCGCCCTGCTCGGTGATCTTGATCCTCCCTTCCACCGTCTCCGGCGGAAGCGCCGCCAGCGCGCGGTGCACCGGCGATCCGCCGCCGCGGCCCACGCTGCCGCCGCGCCCGTGGAAGAGCGTCAGCTCCACGCCCCGCTCGCGGAAGAGCGCGGACAGCGCCTCCTGCGCCTGGTGCAGCCCCCAGGCGCTGGCCAGGATCCCCGCGTCCTTGCCGGAATCGGAGTAGCCGATCATCACCTCCTGCCGTCCCCCGCGCGCCGCCAGCTGGCGCTGGTAGACAGGGTCGTCCAGCAGCGAGCCCATCACCCCCGGCGCGTGCCGCAGGTCGTCCAGCGTCTCGAAGAGGGGCACCACGTCGATGCGCGACACCGGCGGGTCCGCCGCCAGGTCCACCAGCCCCGCCTCGCGCGCCAGCAGCAGCACGCGCAGCAGGTCCTCCGCCGAGGTGGTCATCGACACGATGTAGGTGGATGCCGCCGCGGCGCCCGCCTCGTCCTGCACCGTGCGCACGGCGCCAAAGGTGTCCAGCACGCGCCGCGTCGCATCCTCCACCGGCACGTAAGGACCCACGAGCGGGCGCCGCGCCAGCAGCTCGGCCCGCAGCGCCGCACCGTCCAGCTCCGCCAGCCCCACCTGGGCGGCCACGTCCGCCAGCGCCGCGGCGTGCGCGCTGGCGTGGTCGCGCACGTCCATCATGAAGCCGTGAAAGCCGTGCGCGCGCAGGCCCACCAGCAGCGGGTCCAGCGCGGACCGGCACACCTGCCGCGCCCCCGCCGCCACCAGGCACTCGCGCACCAGCAGCAGGTCGCGCTCGAACCCCGCCGCGTCCCCGTACGCCGCGGGCTCGTGCGCCGGGCGGCCCGCGTCGCGCGAGGCGACCTGGCGGCGCGTGGCCTCCAGCCGGCCCGACATGAAGCTGAGCTTGAGGCGCAGCGGCTCGTCGGCGTTGCGGCGGCGGTTGGCCTCCCACACCTCCGGCAGCACCGCGCGGTCGGCGTCCAGCGAGGCGCGCAGCGCCGGCCCCGGCTCTGCCACCTGTGCGGAGAGCGACAGCTGCTCGATGAGCGTTTCCACCTCGCGCCGGTAGCGGCCCAGGATCACGTGGCTGGCGCGCCGCGCCGCCGCCACCGTGACCTCCGGCGTGACGTTCGGATTGCCGTCGCGGTCCCCGCCGATCCAGTTGCCGATGCGCAGCGGCGTCGCCAGCCGCAGCCCCTCGTCCGCCTGCACGCCGAACTCGTCCTCGAACGCGCGGACCATGGCGTCCTGCGCCTTTGCGCCCGCCTCCAGCAGCCGTGTCTCCAGGTACCACAGGCCCGTGCTAACCTCGTCCATCACCGACGGGCGGTCGCGGCGCACCTCCGCCGTAAGCCACAGCAGCTCGATCTCGCCCTCCAGCGCGTCCTCCACCGGGCGGCGCTCGGCGGGCGGCGTCGCCTCCCGCTGAAGCAGCAGCTCCGCCACCCGCGACTGCAGCGCCAGCAGCGTGCGCCGCGTGCTTTCGGTGGGATGCGCCGTCATCACCGGGCGCACGTCCAGCCGCGCGATCGCCTCCGCCACTTCGCCGGCCGTCTTTCCGCCCTCGCGCAGCTGCCGCAGCGTCCACCGCGCGGACGCCGTTTGCGGCTCGCTGCCGGCCTGGCGCAGGTAGTGGGCGCGGCGGCGCACGCGGTGCACCTGCTCGGCGGTGTTGATGAGGAGAAAGAAAAGCGTGAACGCCCGCGCCGCGGATGCGCACGCCTCCAGCGGCAGCGCCGCCACGCGCTCCAGCAGCTGCTCGAAGGTCGGCGCGCCGGGATCGCCGCGGCGCCGGTCGCGGCACGCCTGGCGCAGCCCCTCGACGGTTTCCAGCGCCTGCGGCCCCTCCAGCCGCCCGATCACGCGTCCCAGCGCCGCCGCCAGCCAGCGCACGTCCTCGTGCAGCGGCACGTCTTCAGCGCGCGTCTCCGGCTGCGGCGGCACGGCGGAGGATGCGTTCACGGCGCTGGATGCGGCCGGATCGGTGGTGGCGGACTGGGTTTCCATGGATGTCGTTGGATGGGGCTGCCGTACGTGCTCGAACCCGCCACGCGTCACGATGCGGGCCACGGGCGCGCGGGAGCACGATTCGGGCGGTCCGGTGCGCTGCCGCCGGGTTCGTCGGGAGGGGGATCCGCCGGCCTCGGCTCGGTGATCTGGCATCGTGCCGGCGGGCTTGCCGGGGCGAATAAATTCGCGGCAACAACTACACAAAGTCCGCCTGCGCGGACTCGGCGGCCCGGCGGTGTGCGGCATTCCAGGCGACTGCGCGTCCGCAAGCGGGGGGGGGTGCCGCGGACGTCGGCGCGGGTGATCTGGCATCGTGCCATCCGCCCGCGGGAGCGAATAAATTCGCCGCTGGAAAGTCGCAAAGTCCGGCCTGCGCGGACTCGGCGGCCCGGCGGTGTGCGGCATTCCAGGCGACTGCGCGTCCGCAACCGGGGGGTTGCCGCAGACGTCGGCGCGGGGATCCGGTAATGTGCCGTCCGCCCGCGGGAGCGAATAAATTCGCCGCTACAACATCACAAAGTCCGCCTGCGCGGACTCGGCGGCCCGGCGGTGTGCGGCATTCCAAGCGAATGCGCGTCCGCAGCCAGGGGGGTTGCCGCATACGTCGGCGCGGGAATCTGGCAAATGTGCGATCCGCCCGCGGAAGCAAATGAATTCGCCGCTACAACATCACAAAGTCCGCCTGCGCGGACTCGGGGGCCCGGCGGTGTGCGGCATTCCAAGCGACTGCGCGTCCGCAGCCGGAGTGGGGCCTGCCTCCGCGCCCAAATTTGTCATTTCGAAGGAGCGCCGCGCTACACCTTCCGACGCTCCCAAACCAGGCGTGCGCCTGAGAAATCTACCGTCGGAGTTCACGTAACTGGCCACAGCGCATTGCACGTGCGGCTACAGTCCGCGCAGGCGGACTTTGCGCTTTTCCAGCGGCGAATTTATTCGCTCCTGGCGCGGACTTGGCTCCTCCTTATGCCGACGAAACCGCCGCCTGGAGCACCCGAACGAAGCTTGGCAGATCCCACGATTTTCGGTCCGACACCTGGCCGTCGCCGACTTCGACCAGGCGCAGCGCGCCGTCGCTGCGCAGCGCCACGTCAATGCTGGCGAAGGGCGCGTCCAGGCGCTCCGCCACTTCG
Source organism: Longimicrobium sp. (assembly GCF_048594345.1). GTDB lineage: Bacteria > Gemmatimonadota > Gemmatimonadetes > Longimicrobiales > Longimicrobiaceae > Longimicrobium. The sequence goes on along the minus strand of NZ_JBMDXM010000109.1, from coordinate 164,668 downwards.
CGCACCAGGTCCGGCGGGGCGGCTCCGTCTCGCCCGAACACGCGCTGGCGCACGGCGAAGTAGCGCTCCTCGCTCCCGGCGACGTACGCCTCCACCCGCCGCAGGCACACACCGCCTTCCAGCGAGCCGCGGTACTTCGCGAGCAGATCGACCACCTCCAGCACCTCGCCTGCTGAGCGGGCAATGGAGCCGCGGCTGGTGGTGAGCGACTTCACGAAGTCCTTGACGAAGTAGCCGGGCCACGACAGCTCCCGCAGCACACGGGGCAGCTCCGCCGGGTCCGTGACCACCACCGTCTCGGCGGTAAACTCACGGCACGGGTCCAGCCACCCCGGAAGGTGATGGCACCGTTCGTAGTCGGCGGCCGTGGTGACCATGCTGGCGCCCGCGGCCCGCACCCCCTCCTCCAGCGCGGCGTACGCCGGGACGCGCAGCATCCACCCCCGATACAGCACGTGCCCGCCTTCCGGGAGTGCCGGCCGCGCCACCACGCGCCCGCCATTGAAATTCTCCGACGAGAGCACCGCACAACTCAGCCCGGCCGCTTCGGCCGCCGCGTGCTCCTGGGCGTAGCTCGCGTCCGGGGCGCGGCGGGAAAGCGGATCGCTGGGATACAGCAACGTGGCTGGCGTCATGCGAGCGGTCGTGGCGTTACGTGGATGACATCGATGCTGAACGCGGCTGAAGGATCATTACCTCCAGCACCGGCGGCAAGCCTGTGCCGCCTAACAGGGGAAATAGAACCGAGCAGCCGCTTTGTTCGAATACCCCACCCGCCTGTCGAAGCGGGATCGACTTCTCCCCTCTCCGTGAGGAACGAACGGGGAGGGGCCGGGGGAGGGGCATCCCGGCCGACGCAGTTCGATCTCCGCCAGGACAACTCGTCCTCTCCTGATCCTTGCTTCCGTTGGACTGAGTCCGGCGAACGACAACACACGCGCCGGGGTGCCGTGGCGGCTCGCGTTGCGTAGAATGTGCGGATCGATGCACCGCCTCCCCCTCGCACCGTCCGGAAGCCATGGCCGCCGACTTTCTGCTCTACGGGTCCTACGGGTACACGGGCCGCCTGATCGCCGAGCGGGCGCGCGAGCTGGGGCTGTCGCCGCTGCTGGCGGGGCGCGATGCGCGACAGCTGGAGGCGCAGGCGGCGGAGCTTGGCTTGCCGCACCGCGCCTTTGCCCTGGACGACGCGGCCGCGCTGGACGCCGCGCTTGGCGAGACGCCCGTGGTGCTGCACGCCGCCGGCCCCTTCAGCCGCACGGCCAGGCCCATGGTGGAGGCGTGCCTGCGCACCGGCGCGCACTATCTGGACATCACCGGCGAGATCGGCGTCTTTGAGATGGCCGCCGCGCAGGACGCAAAAGCCAGGGCGGCCGGCGTGATGCTCCTTCCCGGCGCCGGCTTTGACGTGGTGCCCTCCGACTGCCTGGCCGCGCACCTCAAGCGCCGCCTGCCCTCCGCCACGTCGCTGACGCTGGCGTTCATGGGAACGGGCGGCGTCTCCCGCGGCACGCTGACGACCATGGCGGAGAGCGCGGGCGAGGGCGGCGCCGTGCGGCGGGGCGGGCGCATCACGCGCGTTCCCGCCGCGTACCGGTCGATGGAGGTGGATTTTGGGCGCGGGCCCGTGACGGTCACAACGATCCCGTGGGGCGACGTGTCCACCGCCTATCACAGCACCGGCATCCCCGACATCCAGGTGTACACCCGCGTGCCACGCCGGCAGGTGCGGATGATGCGCGCCACCCGCCGCCTGGGCTGGCTGCTGGGCTCCGCGCCCGTGCAGCGGATGATGAAGCGCTCCATCGCCAGGGGCCCGGCCGGCCCCACGCCGGAGCAGCGCGCCAGGGGGCTCAGCCTGCTGTGGGGGATGGCGGTGGATGCCGACGGACGGGCCGCCGTCAGCCGCCTGCGCACGCCCGAAGGCTACACGCTCACCGCCCGCACCTCCGTCGAGGCCGTGCGCCGCGTGCTGGCCGGCGAAGCGCCCGCCGGCTTTCAGACCCCCTCCCGCGCCTACGGCCCCGACTGGATCCTCCAGTTCGACGGCGTGCAGCGCGAGGACGTGGAGTGAGCAGGTCGACACCGTCTGGAGCCTGCCGTTTGCGGATCGGATGGGCGAAATCCCTGGCCGCGGACGCGCAGGTGCTGGGGACACCGCACACACCCTGGCCGCCGGGTCCGCGACGGCGCCGCGACGGCGGACTTTGTGATGTTCCAGCGGTCAAGCTTGCCGATTGAGGATCTAATCCGATGATCCCCCGGTTGCGGACGCGCCGGTGCGTGGGACGCCGCACACGCCCGGGCCGCCGAGTCCGCGAAGGTGGACTTTGCGATGTTCCAGCGGCGAATTCATTCGCTTCAGCGGGCCGGACGGCACGTGACCGGGTCCCGGGTCGGTATCGTTTGCTCCCGCAGGCGGGACGGCGTGTTACCGAATCCGCATCCAACAAGAACCACCCGTAGATCTACCGTGATGCACCCGATCGTCCGAATCGTCCCCCTGCTCCTTATCGCCGCCGCGCCGCTGCACGCGCAGCAGCCGGCGGTGCGGGACACCACTCATCTCGACACCGTCGTGCGGTTGCCGGACGTGACGGTGACGGCCACGCGCGCGCCGGCCCGCATCCTGGACGTGCCGCTCGCCGTGACCGTGGTGGGGCGGGAGGAGCTGCACGCGCAGGGCAACCGCGTGGACCAGGCGCTGCGCTCGGTTCCCGGCGTGCTGGCGCAGTCGCGCACGGGCGGCGGCGACCTGCGCATCGTTATCCGCGGCTTTGGGGCGCGCGGCGCGGGGGACCGTTCCAACGCGGGAACCACGCGCGGCATCCGCATCCTGCAGGACGGCGTACCCGAGACGGAGCCGGACGGGCGCACGGCGCTGGACCTCATCGACCTGGGCGCGGTGGAGGAGCTGGAGGTGGTGCGATCCAACGCGTCGGCGCTGTGGGGGAACGCGGCGGGCGGCGTCGTCAGCTTCTCGACCCTCCCCGCCTTCGATTTGCCGTTCGTGCAGGCGGAGCAGCAGGCGGGCGGATTCGGCCTGATGCGGCACGTGGCGCGCGGCGGGGTGCCCATCGGTGCGGCGCGCGGATACCTGATGTTTTCGCGGACGGAGCAGGACGGATGGCGCCGCAACTCCGCCGGCCTGCGCTCGCTGCTGAACGCGGGGCTGGTGGCGCCGATCGGCGGGCGGACGGACGTGCGGCTGCACGCGGTGGCGGCGGACAACCGCTTCGGCATCCCCGGCCCCCTGACGCAGGCCGCGCTGGAGGCGGACCCGCGCCAGGCGAACGCCGTCTACGCCGAACGCCGCGAGCGGCGGCACAACCGGCTGGCGCGCGGCTCCGTGCACGTGGAGCACCGCGCGGGCGAGCGGGTGACCGTGCAGGGAATGCTGTTCGCGCAGCCCAAGCAGCTGGTGCGCAGCGAGCGCGGCACCTACCGCGAGTTCGACCGCCACCACGCCGGCGGCAGCCTGGGCGCGCGCTGGGAGCACGCCGCGAGTCGGAACGTTTCGGCGAGCCTTTCCGCCGGCGTGGATTACGCGCGGCAGGGCGGGCCCGGCGTTTTCTACTCGCTCTCCGATGAAGGTGGCCGCGGCGACGAGGTGCGGACGAACCAGCGCGAGGGTTCCAGCAACTTCGGCGTCTATGCGCAGGAGCAGCTTTCCGCGGGCGCGCTGGAGGTGATCCTGGGCGCGCGGTGGGACGCGGTGGCGTACGACGTGGAGGACCGGCTGGACCCGCGCCTGAGCGACGAGCGCAGCTTCACCCGCCTGTCGCCCAAGCTGGGCCTGCTCTGGCGCCTGTCGCCCACGCGCAGCGTGTACGCCGGGGTGGGCGGCGGCGTGGAGGCGCCCGCGGGGAACGAGACGGACCCCGTGGGCACCTTTGGCGACGACACCATCTACGGCATCAACCCGCTGCTGCGCCCCATCCGCTCCACCACGTACGAGGTGGGCACCAAGGCCATCGAGGCGCGGGACGCCGGCATCGTCCGCGCGTTCAGCTACGACCTGGCGCTGTACTGGACGGAGGTGCGCGACGAGATCGTCCCCTACCGCGGCGGCCGCTTCTACTTCAGCGCGGGCGCCGTCCGCCGCCGCGGCGCGGAGCTGGGGGTGCGCGTGGTGACGGCGCCGGGGGTGGAGATGGACCTGGCGCTGGCGGGGAGCGACCACCGCTACACGCGCTACGCGGTGGATAGCGTGCACTACGGCCGCCCCGGCGCCACCGCCGACTTCAGCGGCAACCGCGTGGTCGGCGTCCCCGATGTGCACGGATCCGCGGCGGTGCGCTGGGCGCCGGCCTTTCGCCGCGAGGCGGAGCTGGAGCTGGCGATGCAGTGGGTGGACGGATTCTGGGCCGATGACGCCAACGCGGTGCGCGTTCCCGGCTACGCGCTGTGGAGCGCCGGCGTGGGGCTGCGGCGCCCCGTGCGCCTGCCGCGCGGCCTGACGCTGCGCGGCTCGCTGCGTCTGGAGAATCTGCTGGACGAGCGCTACGTCGCCTCCGCCTTTCTGAACCCCGACGTGGTGAATGGGCAGCCCGTCGCCTTTGAGCCCGGTCTCCCCCGCCACGCCGTCCTTACGTTTTCCGTGGGATGGGGACGCTGATTCCGAGGGAGAGATCGTCCATCGGACTACAGGAAACAGAGGTCAGGGTACAGAGGAACAGAGAACAGCCAGAGGATCAGAGGAGGGAATGCGGATCACCTCTGTTCCTCTGGCTGTTCTCCTTCCCTCTGTACCTTCCGATGTTGCTTTCCGGATTCGGCATGGTGGCTGGGCGATTGCGGGAGCGCATCCCTCCGCCCGGCGACTTCTACCGCCGCCTCGCGGTCTCCGTCACGATGAATACCGCGGCGAACTCGCGCGACGGTGGGGGAAGGCGGGTGCCGGGCCCGGCGTAGAATTGGGAGATGGCTCCATCCAGGAACAGCGCGTCCCGATATGCGAATGCGTCGCGGAACGCCGTGGCGAAGTGGTGAAAGGTGACGGGATCGTCCGCGATGGCAAAGACCACCGTGCCATCCCCGCGCACGCCGACGCCGTTGCGCACCTTGCGGCTCTGGCTGTTCGCCGGGAACGCGCGGGCCAGCGCGCCGTTTCGCACCAGCATGGGCCCCGACTGCGACGCGATCGTCGGCGCACCGGCCGGGGCACGGCGCGCCGCGAAATCCGCCGTCGACAGCACCCCCGCGCGCCCGCCGGCGACGAAGAACACGCCGTTGGGCGGGCAGTAGAAGTTCGCCACCGCGCACGGATTCGCCGGCCCCGCGCCGCGGTTCAGGCGCGAATACGTGCGTCCATCCGCCACCAGCAGTCCCGTCGCCGAATCCGCCCGCTCGTACAGCCCCGCGTTGGTGGCAAACAGCAGCCGCTCGCCGCGGGCGCGCACCAGCGAGTCCACGCGCGCGATGGTGCGCACCGGCCGCCCCCCGGCGTAGCGCGCCGTCAGCTGCAGCCGCGCCACCGCCGCGGGCGCAATCTCGCACACGCGGTATCGCGCGCCCCCGATGGCCTGCTGCCGGCAGGTGACCGGCGCATCGGTGCGCGGCGTCTGTGCCGCGGCGCGGTCCGCCGGCAGCCCGCCGAGGGCGACCACCACGATGGAGAGAAGCCATCGAACCCCGATCCCCACATCACCCAAACGGTTCATCCATCCTCGGCGGTCACACGATCTCGGCTTCGGCCTTCGGAAGTTCGGCCGGCCGCTCGCCACGAAGCACGTTGCGAACCGCGGCGCCTCCGTATCGCCGCAGCGCCAGCGCAAAGCCCAGGATCACCGGCACGCCGGTGGTGATCGCCCGCCACGCCAGGAACACCGGCCCCGCCGTTCCGCCCAGCTCCCCCGCCGTCCCGGCCGACGCCAGCAGCTCCACCGCACCCGCGCCGCCCGGCGTGGGAAAGAACAGCTGCCCGTAGACGAGCGCGAACGAGCCCATGACCAGCACGCCCGGCGCCGGCGGGTCGGGCAGCGTCTGCGCCAGAACCGGCAGCATCGCCAGCCGCGCGCCAATGCTGGCCAGCGTCAGCGGCACGCTCACCGCCAGCGGCCATCCGACGGCGCCGCGCAGCGCGGCTATCGTCGGCGCGGGCCTGGCGGCGGCCGGACGGCGCGCGCGGCGGCGGCGAACCCAGATCCACACGCCCACGCTCGCCGCGATGACGGCGAGCAGCCACGGCAGCCCCTCGCCCGCGCGGGCGCCCAGCCGCGGACCCTCGTCGGCCCACCAGCCGGCGCCCAGCAGCCACGCCGCGGCCGCGCCGGAGACCGCCACCACCGTCAGGTAGCTCACCATCTCCAGCGCCAGCACGGCCGCCGACACCCGTGCCGGCACGCCGCCGGAGAGCAGCCCCAGCCAGCGCGCCGGCTCTCCGCCCAGCCGCATGGGCGTGACCGCCGCCGCCGCGTCGCCAAACAGGATGGACGCGCAGAGCGACCGCACCGGCAGCCGGTAGCCCGCGCCGCGCAGAAACCAGTGCAGGCGCAGCGACCGGGCAAGCAGGTCGGCCGCCAGCAGCGCGGCGCACAGCGCGCAGGCGATCGGAAGGCTCATGCTCACACTCCCACGGCGGGCTTACGCTCATGGCCCTTCTGCAGTCGGGAAGGACCCCGACATAACCTGCGCGAGGGCGTGGCGGTGGACAAGACAAAAGTGCGGGGCAAGCGCGCCCGCGCCGCCCCGCACCTCCACCATTCGCCGCATCGTCCCGATGAATTTCGGGTCACAGAAGATGGCGGAGCCTTTTCAGGAACGCCACCACGTTGCCACCTGTGAACTCCGAAGTATTCAGCCGCATCTGTTCCCACAGGCCAAAGATCTCACGCTCCTGCTCGTCGGGTGGCCGGCCACCACCTCCTCCCCCGGATGCGCACTCCGGGGTAGAGAGGCGCATGAACAGACTGCCACGCTGAATGGAAACCTGTACACAGGTCGGCCTCCCGTCCTGTCTCCGACGCTGGATCTGCTCATTGATCCAGCTCTCAGTCACCTCTTCGAGCTTGCGGCTATCCGGCCCTACCTGAATCGTTACCATCGGCGTCCCCTGCGGGTGTGCGGGTAAGACCCGCGCTGGGGCAGCAACTCCCCAGCGCGGCAAATCGCTCTCCGGTCACGGGCACTGAGGCAGCGAAAGCAGGTTGTTGTTCCACTGTCGGTCCGCATACGTCCGGAGGTACGGCGCGCGTCCCGCTTCGCGCACAACTCCCACGTCTGCCCGCCTGCCCGCGTAGTCCTGGGTGTAGAACGTGTGCTCGCGTCCTTCGATCCAGGCGATCACCTGCTCTCGTGTCCATATAGAACCGTTGCTCCCCACATGCGTGATGTGCTCATGCGCGCTTTGCGGGTTCTGCTTACGGATGCATGTGATTCTTACGTCAGCCATCTTTGTCTCTCCATAGCTAAAAGGTTCTATCGGCAAATCAGCGGCAAGCTCATCGGGGTTGCCGCATCGAGCACCAGGTGGGACACGTACCCTGCCTGCATGCCCCCCAGGGCGCCGGCGAGAAACCGCCACAGGAACTCCAGCAGCAGCGCCACCGCTTGCTGAACGGTACTGAGTGTCTGATCGGCACGACGCACCGCGCATGCATCGGCCTGGGTACGGCAATACCGGCGCGCTGCCTCTAGTGACGCGAGCGAGACTCCCAGCAGCGCGAGAACGCTGTGCGCGCTGCTGCGGTGGCAGGGAGAGCGCGCCGGCTCAAGAACGTCCGGTGCCAGCCCACCCACCTTTCCTCCCCAAGCCGCTCCCGCGACTTCGCTCAACCACGCAAACCCCGTTTCGTCGCGGGCGTGGAACAGTCCCATTCCCACCCCGGCTGCCGTACCAACCTTCACGTGTGTTGCTCTGCCTGGCATCTTGTTCTCCTAGTCCAGTGGATTCCCGAAGGCCCATTCATCTTCACTTCACAACATGAAAACGAGGGCGTGACTGGTCATCGGGATGCAAGGGACCAGAAATGGCCAGCGTTGCGACCGCATGAATCGGCGCTGGTACGCACAGCAAAACCCGACGTGCACTAACTTACGTGCACGCCGCCTTCTTGTCAACCTTATTCATTCAACAAAATGAAAACGTTGAGGTATCTCTACCTTAATACATTATAGCATTGTAATTTACCGAACTGCAGCATAGACGTATTCCCGGCCGCCACCCAACACTGGACGATGGTCAATCCGGCGGACCAGTCCCAACTTGGAGAGATTCGTCAGACGGTTCGTCGCAGTCGAGATGTTCGCCAGGGAGAAGTGGCTCTGAACGGAACTGGCCGTTGCTTCGGATACTGAGAGGAGATGAGAGTAAGTTGCTTCGACGGCTGGGTCCACATCGCCCCGCAGCGTAGGTCCGTCCTCTTCGGACCGCTCTATCGCAACGAGCCTTTCTCCTTCCAACATGATTTCGACGTTATAGAGGCTGTCTCCCAGATCACGGAGAACGATGTACCGATCTTTCAACTCTCCAGTACTCACCCTTAAGAGCGCGCGGCGCAGAAGTCGGCGGGCAGCCTCCGACGCGACCCGCACATCCGTGAAATCAATCTCCAACAGACCGCCTACCGGGAGTTGATCCAGTTCGTGCAGCAACGCGTTCTCTGCATCTGCGGCCTCATCTGCCGTGAAGACAGAGTGGTCTCGGACATGGTCGGCGACTCGGAACAGTGCCGTCCGGGTATCTGAAGATCTTGTATACGCGTTCATGTCATTCAATGTACGGCTTATCTTCGGTCACGTCAAGTTTCCTCAGTTGGGGGATTACCTAATCGGGATCTCGATCCGTGTTTGCGTACCGTGTCCGTATGTAAGGCGGGACACTACTGGATCATCGCCGGAGCTTGGATTTATTCGAACCAGGGCAGCACCCGACCGGAACGTGACCGTCGCTCCCGCGTCGGTCACCAAGCGCTTGACCATACGCGCCATGCCCCCACCGGTGAATGCGCCGACCATCTCCTCTGAACGGCCGGAAAGCGGGTCCCGAAGCGCGGCACGAGTGGCGAGCGCATCAGAGTACTCGGCCAGCCGGGCATGCCGCACTTGAGTTAGCAGCGACGTCGGTATTCCCATCCCGTCGTCCGCGATTCCGATCTGAAGCACTGGAGGACGGCGTCTTGTGAACATCAGCGCCACTGCTGCGGCGTTCGAAGCTCCTCCGTGTGAAAGCACGTTTTGAAGGCACTCGTTCGTTGCACCCATCACGGCTGATGCCATTCGTTTGGTTAAGCCGCACTCACGGGAACGTGAGGAAAGAGCATTGAGGAAGGCGTCGATCGAAGAGTTACGATGCGGGCCAAAGATGGCAGCTGGCGCCAGGTTCTGACAATTGATCTGGCCAGCTGACGACACTGGTATCCACGCGGTACAGGCACTTCCCCGGTGCACGCCAGACTCGGCAAGTGCTCTCTCGGTTGCGGAACTCTGCGTTCCACAGGCGAGAACACTGCATCCTCTATGCGAAAAATGCCGTCCTACGACGGAAAAGAAGGCGATGCCCTCAGCGGTGCACGAATCTGCAGTGCTCCAATCAAGAACCAGCGTTTCCGGCACTGGGGCCGCTTCATCTCCAAACCCGCTGCGGACAAGCAGAGTCGAAAGGCCGCTGTGCGCTCTGGAATCATCGAGGCCCAGCCCGCGGAGTCGAAGCCAGACGGCAGTGCTTCTGCGTAGTGCCGGCTGAAGCGCGATTCGGAGCGCTTCGGGGCTAACAAGGGCTTCTTCGGCTAGGGTCATTCGTAAGTCATTCGGCGCCCGCCGGAAGCCGCCCGGTCCAACGCCAGCAGCGCGGCGCACAGGGCGCAGGCGATCGGAAGGCTCATCGGCGACCGGGGCACAGGGACGCGGCACGTCGTACCGTGAAGCTTGCCATCACGATTGCCTCGCCCCCCGCTCCGGGTCAACCACTTTCGCACGCCCCGACGCCGAAGGGCGGATCCGGCAAGGGATCCGCCCTTCGTGTTTCGCGACGCCGCGGAAGGCTACCGCCGATCCAGCAGTTCGACGATCGCGGCGTGCCCCCGCGACGCGGCGAGCGAGCGCGGCGTGTGGCCCAGCGCCTCCGGAGCGGGCGAGGCCCCGTGGTCCAGCAGCAGCCGGACGATCTCCGTCTCGCCCATCTCCGCCGCGCGGTGCAGCGACGTAAAGCCGCGCCCGTCCGCCGCGTCCGGGTCCGCGCCCCGGTCCAGCAAAAAGGCCGTCATGGCGGCGTTGCGGCCCTGCGCCGCGTTCATCAGCGGCGTCGCGCCTTCGTGCGAGCGCACGTCCACCGGCGAACCGCGCTCCAGCAGCAGGCGGGCGATGCGGGTATCGTCCCCGTGCACCAGCGCCCAGTGCAGCGGCGCCAGGCCGTCGCGCGCCAGCACGTCCGGTGGCGTGCCCGCGTCCAGCAGCGCCCGCACCGGCTCCACCTCGCCGTGCGCCACCGCGATGTGCAGCAGCGAATGCGTGCGCAGCGGCGGCTCTGGCGGGTCCAGCGGCAGCGCGTGCGGCGTGGCGAAGTGGGCGCGGTCGCCAAAGGCGGAAAAGCACCAGAGCGCCGCCTCCCGTGGATCCTGCTCGATCCCGGGGATCAGCGGCGCCGGGTAGATCAGCTCCATCGCGTGGCTGCGGATGAGAAAGTCCAGCACGCGGACCGTCAGCTCCGGCGCCTCGTCCTCGTCCAGGAACGCACCGCGGACGGTGGTGACCTCCAGCTCGCCGCCGGTGATGCGGACGTCCGCGACGGCCTGGACCGCGCGGTGCCAGCTGCGGATGAAGAGGATTTGCCCGCGATGAAGGTAGATGGCCCACTTCTGCTCCATCGCATCCGGGTTGAAGAGTACGCCGTCCGCCGGCGTCCCCTCCACGCGATACCGCAGCCCCGCCGCCACCCGCCGCGCCACAGGCGGCTCGATGCTGATAAAGCAGGTGCCGTCCTCGCGCCCGAACGAGGCGGCGTTCCGGGCGCACTGCGCATCCTTGGTGGTCGACAGCATCCCCAGCGCGATCGGCCGAACGTCCAGCAGCGGCACGCCCCACGGGTTCTCCGCCGCACTCATCCACCGCACCGGTGGAGCCTCGGACCCGGCTTCCGCCTCACCGCCGCTCTCCGGCGCACGAACCCGCGGGACGTCGGGCGCCGGCTCCGTTTCCTCGTTCGCCGACGGTTCCGCTTTCCCGCCGCGCTCCCTTCCGCGATTGAACCATTTTCCCAGCATGGGGCGTCGTCTGGTGGCACGGTTCCCGTGAAGTACCGCTGAAGGGCACAAGCCTACCGCGCGGCATGCGCCGCTGCAATGCAAGACGTGGCCGCGCGGCTGCCTTCCGCCGGTCATCCCGCGAGAACGGCTGCACCGGCCCACGGTCTGCTGACGCGGCACGAGCGCATGAAAAACCGGGTGACCACCTCCAAGGCAAGGTGATCACCCGGTTTTCGCTTGCTCGTCCGATCCGGCGCGGGAATCAGGTCCCGGGCGAGGGCTCCGGGGGCGGGTCCGGCCCGGCGGCGGCGGGGGTGGCGCGCGGGCGCGGCTTGACCAGGCGCCCGTACGCCAGCTGGCTCACCCCCAGCACCCAGGCCAGCGACGCGCACCATCCCGCGACCACGTCCGAGGGAAAGTGCACGCCCAGGTACACGCGCGAGAAGCCGACCAGGAAGGTAAAGGCGCCACCCAGGATGATGGCCCACCAGCGCCACCGGGTGGGCCACGCCAGCACCGCCAGCGCGGCGACGAACGCCATGGAACCCATGGAGTGCCCGCTGGGAAAGCTGTAGGTGTGCTCCGGCGACGGAGACACCCACAGGTCCGGCCGGGTGCGGCGAAAGGTCAGCTTGGCCGCCTGGTTCAGCGTTCCTGCCCCCACGATCGCCACCGCGAAGAAGAGCGCGTTGCCGCGGCGGCGGGCGACCAGCAGCCCGATGATGATCAGCACGGAGGCCGGCACCACCCCGCTCAGGTGCCCGATGTCGCTGATGAGCGTCATCGCCGCGTCGCGGCCGGGGGTGGCGTGCAGGTGCACGTAGCGCAGGATCGGCTCGTCCCAGCCGAGGCCGCCGCGCCTCCACACGTCCTGCGCCAGCACGCCAAAGGTGACGAGCGGAACGCCCAATCCGAAGAACAGCAGGAGAAGGGCCTTCCAGCGGGCGCGGACAAAGCGGACCATCGCCTTGGCCAGCCCACGCCCCGCGCCGATTGCTTTCCTGCGTCCGTCGTGCACGGACGGCTCCGCGATCCTGGACAAGTCCGGCTGCCGTAACGTTCGGGTGAAGAGGATGTAACGACCCCGGACGCACCTGCACGAACGTTGCCCGCGCCGCGTACCCGCCGCTCGCCGCCTGCTCCGCTGCAACGCGCCCGCGGTTCGGGAGATGCCGACGAGGTCGGCGACCCGCCGTGGCGAGAACGCGGCAGCCCCCCCCGCACGATCCTGCCGTGCGGGGGAGGCCAGAGGTGGCGGAAGGTTCTAAAGATCGCGCATCAGGTGGTGCGATCGACCTGCTCCGATGCGCTTCGGGCATCATCCCCCGATCCTCATCCCTCGCTGCCCGGATCTCCCGCGCGCAGATGGCGGGAAGGGTGTTCCTCCAAAAAACGCGGATGGCCCCCTGCCGCATTCCATCCACTTCCCGTTCCCGAAACCTTCACAAAAGATCGCACCTCGCCCACCACCTCATCCGCACCCGACACCTGGGAATCCCGCACGGAGAGACCGGAGGAACCGCCACGTAAAACTCTGCTAACTCTGGTGACTCTGCGTGAGACCCATTCGGTTGTCGCACGCGATGAGCTCGGCGGAAAACGCCACGTAAAACTCCGTTGACTCCGTGTGAGGCCCATTCCGTTACGAAGCCGGCGATTTACTGTCGAGCCAGGAATCCGAGCACCGGGCCGGCCATGGGGCGAATGTCCTGCTCCAGGTCGTAGTTGCCCAGCACTACCAGCGTCCAGTCGCCCACCATCTCCACGTCCGCGCCAATGCCGGACGAGCTGCCGCCGCCACTGTGCCCGATCTCCGCATGCACGCCGGGGAACGCCGCCACGTAGAACCCGTACGCGTACTGCACCGCCGGGTCGGAGCCCACCGGCACCTTGCCGGTCAGCACCGTCTCCGTCATCTCCGGGCTCAGCAGCCGATGCTCGCGAAGCGCCCGGGTAAAGCGGAACAGGTCCTCCGCCGTCAGGCCCATGCCCCCAAACCCGCTCAGCTCCGTCGACGGGCCGCCCTGCCCCACCATCCACTCGTTGCCGCGGCGCGGCTCCATCCCCATGGGGTCCAGCTCCGGCGGCCGCGAGTAGCCGCGGGCCCACGGCAGCCGGCGGTACGCGTCCATCTGCGCCGCCGCCATCCCCGCCGGGCGAAACACGTGGTCCCGCACGTACTCGCCGAACGGCTGGCCGCTCACCCGCTCCACCACCGCCGCCAGCACCGCGTAGCCACCGTTGCTGTACTGCATCCGCTCGCCGGGGCGAATCTCCAGCGGCTGATCGGCAAACAGCGCCATCCACTCCCGCGGGGTGGCGTACCGGGTGCCCCGCACGTAGCCGGGCGCCGCAAACGGGTCGCGGACGCCGGACGTGTGCGTGAGCAGGTGGTGGATGGTCACGTGGCGCCGCGCATCCTCGTTGGGATAGTCGGGAAGCACCGCGCCCAGCGTGTCGGTGAACTTCAGCCGCCCCTGCTCCACCAGCTGGGCCACCGCCACCCCCGTGATCATCTTGGGCACCGAGCCCGTGCCGATGCGGGTGTCCAGCGTGTTCGCGCGCCCCGCCTCGCGATCGGCCATCCCGTACGCCTGGTGGTGGACGATGCGCCCGCCCCGCGCCAGCAGCACCACCCCGCTGAACCGGTCCGCCTCCGCCGCCGCGCCCACGTGGCGGGCGACCGCCGCCGCCACCGTGGCCTCGTCGGCCTTGCCCTCCGGGAACTCCGGACGCGGACCCCGCGGCGCCATGGGGTGCAGTTCGATCAGCTTCATCCGCGCGGGATCGGCCGGGTCCGCCACGAACTCCACGCCCACGCGGCCGCCGGAGCGGGTCTGAAAGATGACGCCCAGGTAGTGGGGATCGCCCTGGTCCATCACCCGCCCGGGCTGAAGGCCGCCGCCGCTCTGGCGCGCCAGCCGCGCGAACATGGCCTCGTACCGCGCGGGCGTCCACTCCATCATCGGCGTCGCCGACACGTGCCGCTGCACAAAGGCGTGCACCGCCGCGGAATCGTTCGCGTTCATCGCGTCCATGAACGCCTGCGCCGCTGTCCCGGCCGGCGTCGGCGGGATCTGCGCCGGGGCGGGCGGGCCGCCGGGCGCGGACGGCGCGGGCTGCTGCTGGGCCTGCGCGGACGCCGCCGCCAGCACGGCGGCCACGGTGATGGCGAGGATCGTGTTCATCATCATCTATCTCCAGGTTGAAGGTCGCCCGGTGGGGACCTGTTCTCGTTTGATTCGGACGGATCAGACGTGCTCGTCCAAGGTCGTGCGGTGCCGCTGGGGAGCCGCGGCGGCATCGCGCCGGAGGATGGCGCGGGCGATGGCGTAGTAGGCCAACAGGCCAGCCCCGCCGAACACCAGCACCACTCCCCAGGCCAGCGGCTCGTCGAAGCTCGCGTGCAGCTGCCGCGACGCGATCACCCCCAGCCCCAGCGCGGCCAGCACGATTCCCCACTTGAGCGCGGCGAACAGCTCGGGATCGTTCTCCTTGCGGAACAGGGTGCGGATGACCTCGTCCGACACCCGCGCCTCGATCAGCTTGCGCCGGGTCCAGTTGTCCGAAAGGATCTTGGTGACGCCCAGGACAAAGGCGAAGAAGCTGACGAAAACGAGTGCTGGCTCATCCCACATCCTGGCCTCCAGAGGCATTCGTCGGGGTTGCGCGGGGCGCCGGATCAGCGCCTCATTCAGGATGGACAGGCCGACCCGCGAATCGGTTGCACGCGCCTGGTCCCCCTGGAATGATGGACAGGCCGATCCCCCGATCGGTTGCACGCGCCTTGTCCACCTGGAATGATGGACAGGCCCTCGCGCCGATCGGTTGCACGGATTGGAATGATGCCGCTGATTCGCATCCATCCCCCGGTCGCTTACATCGCGGTGAATGTCATTTTGAAGGAGCGCCGCGCCGCCCCTGCCGATCCCACGCAGCCGGCGCGCGACTGAGAAATCTACTTTCCGATTTCTCGTGGCCGGCCATGGCACATCGTGCTTGCGGCTACAATCCGCGCAGGCGGATTTTGCGATTTTCCAGCGGCGAATTCATTCGCTCCTGGCGGGCGGACGGCACGCTACACGGTCGATGGCGCGCCCCCCGGCGGCGGCTTCATCTACACGCGCTGCACCGGCCACACGGCACATCCCACCTCCGCATCAACCCCTCCCTGCAACCGAACCCGCGATGACCCTGTCCAACGGGAGATGAGCGATCGGGAGATGGTGGCACGCGTGCTCTCGGGCGACCGCGGCGCGTTCCGGGAACTGGTGCACGCGCACCAGCGCCTGGTAAGCCACGTCGTCTTTCGCATCGTCCGCGACCCGCGCGACCGCGAAGAGGTGTGCCAGGACGTCTTTGTCCGCGTGTACCAGAAGCTGGACCAGTTTGCCTTCGAGTCGGCGCTGGGCACCTGGATCGCAAGCATTGCGTACCGGCTCAGCCTGAACCACCTGGAGCGCCGCCGCATTCCGCTGTACGACGACCTGCGCGCCGACGAGACCGGCGGCGCGTCCGTCGACCAGCTGCCCGGCGCGTGGGCGTCGCCGCTGGACGAGGCCCAGGGCGCCCAGCTTCGCGCATTCGTGCGGGCGCGGGTGGACGAGCTGCCGGTGCAGTACCGCACCGTGGTGACGCTGTATCACCTGGAAGAGATGGCCGTGGGCGAGATCGCGGCCGTGATGGACCTGCCTGAGGGAACGGTGAAAAGCCACCTGTTCCGCGCGCGCAAGCTGCTGAAGGAGAAGCTGATGGCCAGCTACGGACCGGAGGGGACGGCATGATGGATCGGGACGAGCAGATCCAGGCCGCGCTGGACGGGGGAAACGCGCGCACGGCCGCGGACGTGGACGAGGCGGCCTACCAGCTGGTGTTCGCCGCGCTGCGCGAGGACGAGGGATTCGGCCTCTCCGCGAACTTCGCCGAGGCCATGGCCGCGCGGCTGATGCCCGCCCGCGTGCGCGCCTCTCCGTTTGAGCGCTACGTGCTGCCCGTGCTCATGCTGGTGGCGTGCGCCATGGGCGTTCCCGTCGTCATCGGAATGCTTGGGGGCGCGCTGACGCGGGTGGCGGGGCCGGCGGGCGAAAGCTCCGGCCTGCACGTCATCGCCGCCGTTGCGCTCGTCGTCGCCTTGATCGCGGTGGCCGACCGCCTTGCGCGCCGCGCCGGGCTGACGCCGATGTGACGGTCCGCAACAGAATGGGCCTTATGCCAGATCCGACAAAACTGTCATTCTGAGAGGGTGTTGAGAAACCTCAGTTGTTCCTCAAGAAGCACAGTGTCATCCTGAGGGAGCGCACGCCCGCAACTTTCAGCAACCACAGAAGCTTGCGCGCGACCGAAGGATCTTTGTCGGGTCGCGCGAGACCCAGCCCTCGGGACGCCCTGAGTGAGGAAGGCGCCGCGCAGTGCTCCCCGTTTGCCCAGGAGCGTGGCGCCGACCGAAGAATCTTCATGCTGAAACGGGCGGTTCTTTCCGTCCCGAGAGGGTTCCCGGGCGTTGCCCGGAAGGGGTTCCGCGTGAGGAGGAGGGAGATTCCTCGGTCACTCGAAGAACACGCTGCTTCCGCCGATGGCGCTCCCTCCGCGCACCAGCTCCTGGTTGCGCCGCGCCCGCGCCTCCACCTCGTGCTCCCGGACGTTGCCGCCGCGCTGGCCGAGCGTCCGGCGAGGCTCCTGCTCGTCCAGCAGGTCGTACACGCGAGCTTCTTCGTCCGTCGCCAGGGCCTGCACCACGGCGGCGTGCAGCGGCGCGATCATCGACCCGCCGCCCGTAAGCGTCTGCGCGTTGATGGGCCCGCGCACGTGGTCGCGAAGGAAGGTGTCACGCACCGTGATGAGCCGAGCCGCAAAGTGGCGCAGCGCCTCCACCGTCTTCTCCGCGTCCCCGATCCGCCGCGGCCCGCCGCGAACGTCGGCGATGGTGACGGGCACGCCGCGGTACAGGTCCACCTTCAGCGCATCCCACTCGCTGGGAGACAGCCGCCGGATCGCCCGCTGCGCGTCCCCGTCCAGGCTGTCGTAGATGGCCTGGTCCAGCTCGCGGATGCCAAGCTCGTACGACTGCTGGACGATCTGGGGACGATGCCAGTCGTTGGAGCTGAAGCTGGTATCGAACTGCACGTATCCCAGGTCCGTGGTAAACCCGCCGATGTCGATCACCAGCACGCCAAAGCTCCCCGACATGCGCCGCAGCGCCTGCAGCAGGCCTTCGGGCTCCAGCATCTTCATCAGGTGCAGCGAGCGGCCCGCGCGGGGCGTGAACGGCGCCGCCGGGGGGTACCAGGTCGCGTTGCGCCCGCGCGTAAACATGCCGCACGCGTTGGATTCCGGCTCGTAGACCGTCACGCGGCCGTGCGCCGGACGCCATCCCGCCGCGTCAAGGATGCGCCCCACGCGGCCGTCCATGTCAGCCACGTCGATGCGGGGAACGCAGACGCGGACCGCGCTGGACGCAATCTCGTCCCCGTACGGCGAGCGCTCCAGGCTCTCCCGCAGGCCGCGGAAGAACTGGGTGGCAATCAGCTCGTAGTCTTCGCTGCTGTGCGCTTCGGTAGACTGCCCCATCTGGTCGCGGCTCACCTGCGCCGGCGAGCCGGTGGCAAACAGCCGGGCCTTCCAGTAGCGAAAGATGCTGATCCCATCCCCCGGCGCCTGCGCCGCCGCGTCCGCGCCGATCATCCAACGCGTATCGCCCTTCGCCTCTACCCGCGCCACGACGGAGGGCACGCAGAAGTCCACCTCGTCCGAGGCAAGGGGCAGGTCGCGAAGCAGGTCCGACTCGGCGTTCCAGTCCCTCCGTATCGCCACCTTGGTGTAGGCACTGCCCAGATCGATCGAAACCAGCCTGCGGTTTTTCACTCAACCTCACGTTCATTGCTACGAGGAAATCTCTTCCGAATCCACAAAACCGCAGATCTCACGCGGAGACGCGGAGGGCGCGGAGGCGCGGAGCAGCATCCTCCGTGTCTCCACGCCTCCATGTGAGACCTGTTTCTTCCGGACGATCAGCGCTTGTTGCCCAGGATGGTGCCGCGACAGGACGGGGCGCCGCAGTGACAGGGAAAGTGGCGCTTCATCTTTGCCGTGTGGCGCTGGGGGAGGATGTAGTTGTAGTCGTAGGCCAGCTCCTCGCCCGGCTGGATGTCGCGGATGCTTTCGATGTACAGCCGCCCATCCTCCTCCACCACCTCGCAGTTGGGATCGCAGGAATGGTTGATCCACCGCGCCAGGTTGCCCCCGTACGCGGCGTCGATCATCGTCTCGTCATCCACCGCGAACAGAAAGGTGTGGTGTGGCGCGGAAAAGTCGTCTGGGTAGCGGCGGTCTGCCTCGGCGGTGGTGATGCGCTCGCCGCGGTACTCCACGATGCGCGTGTCGGCGGCGATGGGCGCGCGGGCGTAGACGCCGCGGCCATGGATGCCGGAGCGCCGCACGGAAAGATACGGACGGACGGGAAGCACGGGTCTTCGCATCCGGCGATTCTACCACCCCCGCCGCCGTCGCGGGAGGGTGCGACAGCTCTTTTCGGAGTCCGGCCAAACGTGTCATTCTGAGGAAGGCGCCCACCGCGAGCGTTCGGAAACACACGGCAGCCGGTGCGCCGACCGAAGAATCTTTACG
The DNA here is from genome assembly GCF_048594345.1 of Longimicrobium sp. Classification (GTDB taxonomy): domain Bacteria; phylum Gemmatimonadota; class Gemmatimonadetes; order Longimicrobiales; family Longimicrobiaceae; genus Longimicrobium. The sequence goes on along the minus strand of NZ_JBMDXM010000109.1, from coordinate 145,862 downwards.
ATGGGCGGCAGAATCCTTCCCCTCGCACGGGGTTCCCGGGCGTTGCCCGGTGAGGGCTCCGCGCGAGGGGAAGGAGATTCTTCGGTCGCGCTGCACGGTCCAGCGAGATGCTCCGGCTTCGAGGTGGGCGCTCCCTCAGAATGACAGGTGTTCCTCAGGCTTGTGTATCAACACTTTCATCCCGCCGCCACGCCGCTCATACCTCCGCCGTGCGGATCTCGCCGATGTGCGCGGCGGAGACGCCGTCGACGATCGTGCGGTTGACCATGGGATGATGGTCGTGCGTGGGGCCAAAGTCGCTGTCGGGGTGCCACGCCAGCACGTCCACCGCCTCGCCGCGGGTAAAGAACGAGTGCAGCACGCCGGTGGGGATGCGCCACCCCATCCCCGGCCGCAGCGCAAAGGTGCCGCCCGGCGTGCGGCACTCGCCCGTCCCGCGCACAATCACGCCGATGCGCTCGGAGGGGTGCGTGTGCGCCGTCTGGTCGGTGCCCGGCGGCATGTGCAGGTGGTTCAGGCATGGCTCGCCCAGCACCGGCGGACACACCAGCAGCGTGTCGGAGCACCCGTCGATGTAGCGCAGGCGCCCGGCGGCCTCCACGGGCCCGCCCAGCTGAAACAGGCCGCGATACCCCAGCCGCGAGATCACCATCCCCGCCCCGCCGCGCACGGTCGCCGTGCCGGGCACCACGAAGAACATCCCCGTGCGCAGTTCGAACCGGCCGGCCGCCGTCTGCAGCGTGCCGCCGTCCTCCACCGCCATCCCGTAGTGCGTGGCGTCCGCCTCCAGCGCCAGCGCCTCACCGCGCCAGCCGTAGACGCGTGTGGGATAGGCGTCATCCGCCAGGTCCACCAGCAGGCCGCTTTCGATGTCCAGAGGAACGAAGTCGCTCATCGTAGTCGTCGTTATCCGTGTCACAGAGGATGTAGTCAACTCGTGCCGAAGCACTGGCTTCCGGGGGCTGAGGCTGAGAGGGTGTTGAGAATCTTGGATGTCCCCACAGAAGGGCGGTGTCATCCCGAGCGAGCGCACACCCGCAACGTTCGTAATCACCAGAGTTTGCGCGCGACCGAAGGATCATTATCGGGTCGCGGTGGGCCAGCCCTCGACAGCCGTTCAAGGCTCCTGGTTCTGCGGGCAAGGTCCTTCGGTCGGCGCCAAAGGGTTGTGCGTCAGCAGATTGCGGAGCGGCGCCTCCCTCAGGATGACTGGGGGTCGAGGTTTTTCAACATCCTCCGAGGGAGCGCCGCCCGAAACCGTTCGACCGCACTGCAGGTAGTGCGCGACCGAAGGACCTATCACTCGTTGGCCCGCAGCCACACTTCCATCGTCAGCAGCAGCCAGAGCTTTACGCCGCGCTTGGGGGCCCTGGGCGTATCCAGCCACTCCTTTACCGTCCGCGGGTCGAAATACGACCGCGTGCGCGCGTTGCGGTCCAGCAGCATGGCGCGGGCGTAGGAGCGCAGCTCGTTCTGGAACCAGGCCTGAACGGGGACCAGCATCCCGCTCTTGGGGCGATGGACCACCTCGACGGGAAGCAGGTCGGACACCGCGGCCTTGAGCACCGCCTTTTCCACCGTGCCCGCCAGCTTGTGCTCCGGCGGGATGGCGAAGCTGGCATCGATCACGCGGCGGTCCGCCAGCGGCGAGCGGCCCAGCAAGCCGTTCGCCGACGTCAGGTTGGCCACCTTGGTGAGGATGTGGTCGGCGCCCTTGAAGCGCACGTTCACGTCCAGCAGCCGGTTGAGAAAGTGCCGCATCCCCCCGTCCACCAGCCGCGGGGCGAACCACCACCCCGCCGGCGGCCCGTCTCGCAGCGCCGCCTGCACGTCCGCCGTCAGCAGCGACGGCAGGTCGTCCCAGCACTTGCCAAAGGAGCGCAGGTACGCCGTCGTCAGGTCGTCCGCGCCGCCGTAGAGCGCGTGCAGCAGCATCGGCGTGTTCTTGGGGCCGCCAAAGCTGGGGTCGCCTCCCTCGCCGTTCAGGATGGTCCCCGTCACCCCCGCCGCCGCCCGGCCGATGAGCAGGTTGGGCGTGGTGAGCGGATCGCCGATGGGATCGTCCAGCGCGGCAAGGCTTTCCGGCAGGTGCTTCTGGATGACGGACGCGGGAAACTCCAGCACGTGGTGCTGCGTCCCGCAGTGCCGCGCGACGAGGGACGACCAGGCCAGCTCGTTGGCGAACGATCCGCCGAAGTGCAGCGAAAAGGTATGCACCGGCCCCGGCGCCATCCGCGCCGCCAGCGCCGTCACCAGGCTGCTGTCCACCCCGCCGGAAAGGTACACGCCCACGGGTCCGGACGCCGGCAACCGCACTCGCACCGCGTCGTCGATCAGGTCGCGCAACCGCGCCGCATGCGCCTCCAGCGGCGCGTCCGCGTCCTCGATCCGCTCCGTCGGCTCCCAGAAGACGTGCGCGCCGCCGTCGGGGAGCGACAGCGCCGTCCCCGGCCGCAGTTCCGCCACGCCGCGCCACATCGTCCGCTCACCGGGAACGAAGGCGCAGGTCAAATAGTCGCGCAGCGCGACCAGGTCGACCTCGCCGGAGACGCCAGCCGCCCGCCGCAGCGCGCGTGGCGACGAGGCGAAGCTCCACCCGCGCGTCACGTCTCCTGCGAAGTACAGCGTCCGCGCGCCCGCGCCGTCGCGCAGCAGCCATAGGCGGCGCTCGGCGGGGAGCCACACGGCGGCGGCGTACATCCCCAGCGCATGGCGGCCGGCGTCTGCACCGTCCCTGCGCACCAGCGCCGCCAGCAGCGCCAGCGGCGACGCGCCGGGCAGATCCAGCGCCCGCCGCAACTCCCCCGCGTTGTCCAGGACGACGTCGCCGCACGCGATCCATCCGCCGTCCGGTGCCTGCTCCACCGCCCCGGCCAGCGCCAGCCCTCCCTCGCTCCACGCGGGATCGAAGCCCGGGCGCCGGAGCGCGGCGGCCGGATCGGGCCCGCCGAAGACACCCGCGAACGCGCTCATCCGAACCCGTCCACCGCGGCGGTGTCGGCGCCGCCGGCCGGGTCTCCGATCCAGATCATCCCGCCACCGTACAGGGCGCCGGCGGTCGCCGGGATGCCGACGGAGCCGTCATGGGGCCCGGCGGCCACGATCCCCTTGTAGGCGGCGCGCATCAGCTGCGTGGGACGCAGGGCGGCGAGCTCGGACGAGTGGCCTTCGGTGAGCCACTGCTGGTCCTCCGGCGACAGGCTTTCCATCAGCTCCGGCGGGCGGAACGCCGACGAGCCCTGGAGCTCGGGAAGGCGCAGGCGCTTGGCGATCTCCGGGCGCAGCCCCAGGTCCACGATGCGCACCCGCGGGTCGGGAAACCACGCCGGCTCGCGCAGCACGAAGGGAAGATGGCACCCGGCCAGGCTGGCGTCGTGCAGCGCGAACACGGTCAGGCGCGGGTTGCGGCGCAGCATCTCCTTGATGGTGTCGGCGATGCCGTCGGGGTAGCCGTCCACGCTCAGCACGGCGCAGTTGTGCTCGAAGTGAAAGCGGTTGGCCACCAGCATCGCCGCCGTCTCCCACCGGTCCGTCACCAGGGCGCGGTCGAAGGAAAAGGCGGCCACGTCCGGCGGCACCTGCCTGGGCATGACGGCGGCCGCCTCCTCACGCGGCGGAAGGAGCCCGGGGATGGGGCCGTTCACCTCGATCCAGCGCGGCAGGTGCTGCTTCTGAAACACTTCGAACCGCATGCTGGGAGGGCCGTGTTTAAACGGCGGCGCCGTGTTGGCGCGCCAGTTGGCATACACGGTCAGGGCGCCCATGCCCACGGCGCCCACGGCCGACAGCCAGTACAGCGCGGGAACGGCAAAAAGCTTCGCCAGCATGACGAGCGGAAGCGCGCCCACGACCGCGCCCGCCACCGCGGCCCAGAAAAGGGAGGCCGGCTGGCGCACCACGCCACGCAACGCCCAGCGCCGGTGCACCTCGTACCACAGGTTGCGCGCGGTGAACCGCACCGTGCCGTCTCCCGAGACACGGCCGACGGCGCGCTTGAACTGCAGGTCCGTGATCCAGGACGGATCGGTCGTGGGCTCGAAGACGAACCGGTGCTGGCACTTTGCACAGCGCCCGTCCTTCCGCTCGCGGAGCCTGGAATGCGTCCCGCACTGGATGCACTGCATGCGTTCGGATCAATCCGGGTTGAATGAAGATGACGACGCGAGCGCTGCGGCGAATGCACGGGCAAGCGCCGCGAACGCGCTCATCCGAACCCGTCCACGCCGGCCGTGTCGACACCCGGGCTCATGTCGCCCACCCAGATGATCCCGCCGCCGTAGTACGTGTCTCCCCCACCGCCGTCCGAGCCGCCGCCGGAGCCGTCGTTGGGTCCGGCGGCCACGATCCCCTGGTAGGCGGCGCGCAGCACCTGCTCGGGGCGCAGGGCGGCCAGTTCCGCCCGGTGCCCCTCCGCCAGCCATGCCACGTCCTCCGCCGGAAGGAGCTCCCCCAGCCGCGGCGGCGGCTGCGTGGGCCCGCCGGCCAGCGCCGGAACGCGCATGCGCCTCGCCGTCGACGGCCGCAGCCCCAGGTCCACGATGCGGACCGCCGGGTCCGGAAACCACTCCGCGTCGCGCAGCGTCAGCGGGAGCAGGCACCCGCCGGGGGTGGCGTCGTGCAGGGCAAAGACGGTCAGGCGCGGATTGCGGCGCAGCATCTCCTTCACCGTGTCCGCGATGCCGTCCGGATAGCCGTCTCGGCTGAGCACGGCGCAGTTGTGCTCGAAGTGAAAGCGGTTGGCCACCAGCATCTGCGCCGTTTCCCACGTATCCGTGACCACCGCGCGGTCAAACGAGAACGCGGCCACGTCCGCGCGCACCTCGGTGGGCATGGCGGGGAGCGCCGCCTCGCGCGCGGGGAGCAGCCCCGGCACGTCGCCGTGCACCTCGCGCCAGCGCCGCAGGTACAGCCGCTCGAAATCGTCCAGGCGAATGCGGGGCGGGCGGGGCGGACGGGGCGCGCGGCGGTTGGCCAGCCCGCTCAACGCGGCGCCCGCGCCCAGCCCGGCCGCCACGCCAAAGCAGATCAGCGCCAGGGGAAACACCGCCACGTGGATGACGTCCAGCAAGGCGAGCACACCCGGCCCGGCGCCCGCGACCGGCAGCACACCGTAGGGGCTGCGCCAGAAGCCGGGGTGCATCCACCGCCGGTTGAACTCGTACCACAGCTCCCGCTCGGTGAACTGCACCTTGCCGGAGCCGGAGACGCGGTCGATGGCGTTCTTGAACTGGCCGTCGGTAACCTGGTGCGGATCGGTGGTGGGCTCAAAGGCGAAGCGGTTGTGGCACCTGGGACAGCGCTTGTCCGTCCGCTCGCGCAGCTTGGAGTCCGTCCCACAGTGAATGCACTTCATGCGATCGGCCGATGGGGGGAGGATGCGGAGGTTGGGCCGCGGAGAACAGGGGTCACGAGATCCGCCAGTCCAGCGGGGGATCCTGCGCGTCGAGCCACAGGTGCAGCATCAGCAGTGCCCACAGCTTTTCGCCGGCGCGGCGGCGGCGCGTCTCCCCCGGATGATCGTCGCCGCGGCGCAGGGCGGCCACGTACTCGGGCCGGAACCACCCGTCGCGCCGCAGCCGCCGCGCGGAGAGGCGCCGGGCCGCCTCCCACCGCAGCGGACTCATCCAGCCGCGCAGCCACTCCGTCGCTGGGACGCCCATCCCCCGCTTGGGCCGGTCGATGAGCACGGGGGGAAGCAGCCCCTGGGCCGCGCGCTTGAGCAGGTGCTTTTCGCTGGCGCCGCGGAGAAAGAAGTCCGCGGGGAGCGTGAACGTCCACTCCGCCAGCGCCGTGTCGAAGAAGGGTGCGCGCGCCTGCAGCCCGTGCACCGCCGCCAGCTGCGCCATGCGCGGGGCGATGTTCTGCGCGCCCTTGAGCCGGAGGTTGGCCGCGCGCAGGCGGTGCAGCAGCGTGGGCAGACCGGGCGCGTCCAGCGCCGGCCGCAGCCACGCCCCGGCGTCCATCGTCCCGATCGCCGCCCGCGCCGCCGGGGTCAGCAGCTGGTCCTCCACGCCGTAAAAGCGGTGGTAGGTGGCCAGGTACGCGGCCTCGCGGCTGTACCCTGCCCCGCCGTACGCCTCGGCCGCCAGCATGGGCTTGGTCGCCCATCCCCCGAACAGCTGGTCCCCGCCCTCGCCGTTGAAGACGCTGGCCACGTGGTCGCGCGCCGCCTGGCCAAGGAGAAAAAGGGGGACGGTGACGGGGTCCCCGAACGGCTGATGCAGCGCCGCCGCCGTCGGCTCCAGCGCGCGGCTGACGTCGCGCGGGCGGGCGCGGACGCGGTGCAGCGGGCGGCCCAGATGGTCGGCGACGGCCCGCGCGTGCTCCAGCTCCGCGTCCCACGGCGCGCCAAAGTCGAGCGAGAACAGGTGGACCCGAGCGCCGGCGCGGGCCAGCAGCGCCGCGACCAGGCTGCTGTCCAGCCCGCCGGAAAGGTAGACGCCCACGTCGCGTTCCGCCCCCAGCATCCGCGCCACCGACGCGGCGAGGAGTGCGCGCAGCGTGCGGACGGCGGACCCCTCGTCCGCGGGCGCGGGGCGCTCCGCCCACGGCGCGGGCGCCGGGACGCGCTCGACTCCGGCGAAGAGCGTGCGCGGATCGGGAGGGTGGGAGAAGCAGAGGTAGCCGTGCAGCGCGGCCGGGTCCACACCCCGCGGCGCGCCGGGAAGGTGGCGCAGCGCGCGCGGATCGGCGGCGGTGTGCGCGCGCCCGTCCAGGCGCAGCGCGTAGACCGCGTGCGCGCCGAAGGGATCGAGCGCCTGGTCCGGAGCGACGCGGGGGGCCCCGCTACTCGATCCGGAGGTCGTCCACCTCGACGCGGCCTCGGGCATTCGTGGGGTTGAAGGGGTGGCCGACCTTGAGGGAGATGCCCGTCACCGTGCCGGGCTCGCCGCCGCGTGTGGTACGCCAGGGAGAGCGCGAGTCGGCGCGGGTCTGGTGCTCGAACTGGTCCAGCCGGAACGTCAGGGTGTGCCACTCCGTCTCGACGGGGATGTCGGGCGAGCGCCAGCGCTCCGTGGGCCCGTTCTCGATGAAGACGCGTGCGTTGCCCAGCCCGCCGTCGCCGCGGATGCGCAGCGTGACCGTCTCGTGCCCGTCCAGCGACGCGGGGACGGAGGCGGTGTTGAGGTTGGCCCAGTAGCGCCCGTCATCCTCCGCCACAAAGCGCTCGACGACGATCACGCCACGCCCGCCCTCCTGCCGCGCGCTCCCCGTGGAGCGGCCGTTGAAGTCGCCGGACCAGACCTGCGCGTCGTTCTGGAAGGTGTAGGTGACGGGGTCCGGGGGCGGTGGGTTGGCGACGCGGTAGGCGCCGGCCGCCAGCAGGACGGCCGCCACCGCGCCGGCGACGGTGTTGCGGATGCGCCGGCCGCGGCGGATGCGCGCCACGGTCGCCGCGTGCGTGTCGGCGGCGGCGCGCTCCAGCTGGGTGCGTGAGATCCCCAGCTCTTCGGCCGCCTGCGCGTAGCTTTCGCGGTCCTGCCGCACCTCGCGCTCGCGCTCGTCCACCTCCTGCCGGCGGACAGCCTCGCGCAGCACCTCCGGCAGCTCTTCCGGCGTAAGGTCGTCGTAGCGTCGGGGCATGGGGCGGTTCCATCCGGGTGCGCTGGAACGGCGGGCGTTTCGCGGTCAATCTACCCGCCGGCCGGGAGCGGGACCAGCCCGCCCGGCGCGCACTCGTACGTTCGGTGCGCGGCGGAAGTGTCGGCGGCCAGTTGCCCGTTACCGCATCGTTGCACACCGCGCGTCCGGCTCTGGAAAAGATAGGTCTCACACGGAGTCAACGGAGTCAACGGAGTTTTACGTGGCGTTTTCCGCCGAGCTCATCGCGCGCGACAACAGAATGGGTCTCACGCAGAGTCACCAGAGTTAGCAGAGTTTTACGTGGCGTTTCTTCTGATCTCTGGGCGCGGGATTCCCAGGTGTCGGTGGAGATGGAGGCGGTCAATGAGACGCGATCTTTTGTGAGAGTTTCGGGAACGGGAAGCAGATGGAATGCGGCAGGGGGCCATCCGCGTTTTTTGGAGGAACACCATTCCCGCCATCTCCGCATCCGCGCGGGATGGGGACATCGAAAAAGATGCGCATCAGGTGGGGCGTCCTCTGGTTTCTGCACGGCATCGGCGGGATGGATGCCGGGTGGATGGGAATGGGTACGACTCTGTGGCAATCATTCGATCGGCGCGAGGGGGGGATCCGTTACGAGGGATGTGGATCGGTGGATGATGTCCGCAGCGCATCGAAGCACATCGATCGCACCACCTGATGCGCGATCTGGCGAACCGTCGGCCCACTCTATCATCAAGGGGGCGTCGCGTTTTGTACGAACGACTTTGGCGCCGACCGAACGACCTTTCCGGGTGAGTCAGGGACTTGAACGGCTCCCGATGGCTGGGCCTCGCGCGACCCGACAAAGATCCTTCGGTCGCGCGCAAGCTTTTGTGTTTGTGCAAGTTAGGGGTGTGCGCTCCCTCAGGATGACACCGCGCCTCCGTTGGCGGCAGGCGAGGTTGGGCGACACGTTCTAAAGGCTCAGCCGAGGCCGAGGAACGCGGTCAGCTCGTCCGCGGCGGCCCTGCCTGCCCGGTTGGCGCCGATGGTGGAGGCAGAAGGACCGTAGCCCACCAGGTGGATGCGCGGATCCCTGGCCACCTGCGTGGCGAGCCGGCCAGTCATGGTGATCCCCCCGCCCTCCTCGCGCAGCATGAGCGGCGCAAGGTGATCCAGCGAGCTTCGAAAGCCGGTGCACCAGAGGATGACGTCGGCGCGCAGCTCGGTGCCGTCGGGCCACCGCACACCCTCATCCGTGATCTCGCTGAACATCGGCAGGCGGTTCAGAACGCCGCGCGCGCGCATCGCCTGGACGGCCGGCGTATCGGGTAGCCCCGTCACCGAGACGACGGACGAGGGCGGAAGGCCGCGGCGCACCCGTTCCTCCACCATCGCCACCGCGGCGCGGCCCGCGCCCTCGTCGAACGGGCCCGCGCGGAACTCGGGCGGGCGGCGCGTAACCCACGTGGTGGTGGTGACGCGCGAGACCTCGTCCAGCAGCTGGATCGCCGAGATCCCGGCGCCGACCACCACCACGTGCCGCCCGGCGAACTCGCCGGCGGTGCGGTAGTCCTTTGTGTGAAGCTGTCGTCCGCGAAACCGGTCCGCGCCCGGGTACTCCGGGATGTACGGCGATTCCCAGGTGCCCGTGGCGTTGATGATCCCGCGCGCCGACAGCTGGATGCGGTCCGTCTCCACACGCAGCCGCCCGTCGCGGTCGCAGACCACCGTGGCCGTCATGGGCCGGTAGACGGGAAGGCCGAACGCCTTTTCGTACGCGGCAAAGTAGCGGGGCACCGCGCTGCTGGCCTGCACCTGGGAGTCCGTGGTGTCCACCGCCTCGGAAAAGCGCATTCCGGGAAGGTCGTGGACGCGGTTCACCGTGCTCAGCGTCAGCGACGGCCACCGGAACTGCCAGGCGCCCCCCGGTGCGGGCGACCGGTCCAGCACCACGAAGCCGCGATGTGGCGCCAGCCCGCGCTTCGTGAGATGGTACGCGGCGGAGAGCCCCGCCTGCCCCGCGCCGATGACCACGATCTCCGTCTTGAGCGCCAGCCCTGCACGAGGGCCGTGCCGCGCCGGGACCGGGGAGGAGGTGGATTCCATTCGAGTCAGACCGGCGTACGCGCTGAGGATGAAAGGAAAGGCCGTAGCGCACCCGCCGGAAAGCCCGGCGGGTGCGCATTACTGACGACAGATCGGCTCACAGGGCGTCGCCAAGCCACACCAGCTGCCACCGGACGCCCACTGTCATCCTGAGGGAGCGCACACCCGTAACTTTCACAACCACAAAACCTTGCGCGCGACCGAAGGATCTTTGTCGGGTCGCGCCAAGCCCAGCATCGGGAGCCGTTCAGGCCCCTCAGCCAGGCAGACAAGGTCCTTCGGTCGGCGCCAACCCTTTGCGTGACAGCAGTTTGTGGAGCGGCGCCTCCCTCAGGATGACTGATTACGGAGAGGATCCAGGCTCAGGCCGCTTTCGCCGGGTCCGCCCCGCCTTCGGCGGCCATCAGCTCTCGCACGCGCGGGATGACTTCGCGGCCGTAAAGCTCGATGCTGCGCATCATGATCCCGTGCGCCAGCGTGCCCGCGCTGTACTTCATGTCGAAGCGGTCGATCCCCAGCGCCTGCGCCGTCGCGGCGATCTTGCGCGCCACGGTCTCCGGCGACCCCACGTACAGCGAGCCCACCTCGATCTCGCGCTCGAACTCCGCGCGGCTGGTGGGCGGCCACCCGCGCTCGGCCCCGATACGGTCGCGCATCTCGCGATACGGCAGCCACAGCTCCTCGCGCGCCTGCGTGTCCGTCTCGGCCACGTGGCCGGGGGAGTGCACACCGACGGGAAGCCGCGGCGTTCCAAGCTCCCCCAGCGCCCGGTGGAACAGGTCCACGTACGGCGCAAAGCGGCGCGGATCGCCACCGATGATGGCGAGCGTAAGCGGCATTCCGTACCGCGCCGCCCGCACCACCGACTCCGGGCTGCCCCCTACGCCGATCCACACCTTGAGCCCGCCGTGCCCCGTCGCGGGGAACACGCGCTGGTTGGCCAGCGGCGGCCGCGTGGCGCCGCGCCACGTAAGGCCTTCGCCCGTGCGGTCCTGCTCCAGGATGGCGGCAAAAAGGTCCAGCTTTTCCTCGAACAGCGTGCCGTACTGGTCCAGCGAGTAGCCGAAAAGCGGAAACGACTCGGTGAACGAGCCCCGCCCCAGGATGACCTCCGCCCGTCCCCCGGACGCCGCGTCCAGCGTGGAGAACCGCTGGAACACGCGGATCGGATCGTCGGAGCTGAGCACGGTAACGGCCGAGCCCAGGCGGATGCGCTCCGTCTGCCCGGCGATGGCGGCCAGCAGCACCTCGGGCGCGGAGATGGCGAAATCTTCCCGGTGATGCTCCCCCACGCCGATGAAGTCGACGCCCAGCCGGTCGGCCAGCACGGCCTCCGCGATCACGTCGCGGATCACCTGCGCGTGCGGGACGGCGCTTCCGTCCGCGGTGCGGGTGACGTCGCCAAAGGTGTCGAGTCCCAGTTCCAGGTGCGTATTCATGATGTCGATGTCCTCAAAAAGACGGATGCGCCGGGAAGGATCCCCGTGATCCTTCCGCGCTGGTGCATCCTTTCGCTCAGCGGCCCAGCAGCCGCAGCGTGCGCTCGCGCCGCCCGTACGCGATGATCGCGAGCACCACCAGCAGCACCAGCGGCATCGCCGGGGTTCCGCCGATCACGAACAGGTGCGTGGCGACGGCCCCCAGCATGACACCCGCGAGCAGCAGCGCACCCACGCCGGCCAGCGCCGGCACCAGCAGCAGCACGGCACCCAGCACTTCCAGCCCGCCGGTGACGTAGCGGAACCACTGGCCGATGCCGATGGCGTCGAACAGCCCGATCATGGCGGGCTCGCCAAAGAGCTTCGCGAACCCGGCCATCCCCAGCATCGCGGCCGCGCCGATCTGCAGGACCCACAGCGCCACATTCGCGGCCTTGCCGGTGCCGCGCACGCGGGACCCGTCGTTCGTCACGGTTGCGACCGTCATCTTCCGTTCTCCCCCAAGACTCCGGGCATCGCCCCGGTGCGGCGCCAGGCGGCGCGATCTTCTTCCTGTCAAGAATCTTGATCTCGAAGCATTGGAGCGGCCGAAATCAGCCTTGCCCGGCCGCATGGTAGCCCAGGCGCCGCAGGAACGAGGTGGCGATCCGCTTCTCCTCGGTGGTCAGGCCCTCCATGGTACCGCGGATCTCCTCCGCATGCGCGGGAAAGATTCCGCCCACCAGCTCGCGGCCGGCATCCGTCAGCTCCGCGTAGCACACGCGGCGGTCCTCGGACGAGATGCGCCGCTGGACAAGGCCGCGCCGCTCCAGCTTGTCGACGACCGGGGTCACGCTGCCGCTGGTGACCAGCACGCGCTCACCCACCTGCCCCAGCGTAAGCGGCCCCTTGTGGTACAGCGCCTCCAGCACGCCAAACTCCGTGGGACGAAGCCCCATCCGCTCGATCTGGCGGCGCGCGCGCTCACCGATGGCCCGGTGCGCGCGGTTGAGCACCACCCACAGCTTGAGCGCGGCGGCGGTGTCATCGTCCTTCGGCGGACTCGCGTGCGGATCGTTGTCGGCAATCATCTTGATATCAAGATAAATGAAGTGAGGTAGGCGCACAAGGGGATCGGGTCCGAGAGCTGGGCCTCGCGCGACCCGACAGAGATCCTTCGTTCGCGCGCAAGGTGTTGTGGTTATGAAAGTTGCGGGCGTGCGCTCCCTCAGGATGACAGTGGACGTCCGGCGGGAGCAGGAAGGGTTCGGAATCACCAAGCAGCTTGGCGACGATCCTCAGCCTCAGGCTCAGAGGGTGATGAGAAACCCGTTTCTTTCGTATGGCAGCGCACAGTCATCCTGAGGGAGCGCCACACGGAACCTTCAGGAACACAAGAGCTTACGCGCGACCGAAGGACCTTCTCTCCGCCACCGCGGGGCCAGATGCGGGGCATGAAGCCAGCCTCACGCTTCTGCCGGCAAGGTCCTTCAGTCGGCGCCAGGGTAGTGTGTATGAGCAGGTTGTGGAGCGGCGCCTCCCTCAGGATGACTGGCACGATGCGAGGTCTCTCAACAGCCCCTCAGGATGACAGTGGGCGTCCGGCGGGAGCAGGTGAGGGTTAGCGGGACGCCCCGCTGCCGGCACACCCGCCGCGCGGACATCCTCGATCAGTCGGCGAGGCTCAGCGCCACGATCACCTCGTAGAGTTCGCGCGCGGAGGCGGGAGAAATGTAGGTGGGAGGTGTTGGGACCAGGTGATGGTCCGGCAGACCCAGCTTGCGGCGGGCCGCGCGCGTTACCAGCACCGAGCCGCTCTCCAGGTCCAGCGGGCCTTCAAGCTCATCGACCAGGACCAGGCGGACCTTGCCGCGGTGAGGCGTTACGTCCAGGAACTCCCTGGCCCGGTCACCAAACGCCGGGTCCGCGATCACCCCCGTGACCTCGCGCCCGGACAGTGCCTTGTTGATCTCAGCCGCAAACCGCGGGTTCAGGCTGACCACCACACACGGTTTTCCCGCGCCCGCGGCGGCCGCGCGCGCTGCGTCTCCGTGAAAGACCGTGGTCACCACCAGGTCCGCCGCGGCGAGCTCGTGGGGCGCGATGGAGTCCGGACCGGCGGACGGGCTTACCCGCACCGGGTGCACGTCCAGCGAAAAGTCGGCTTCCAGTTCCGCCGCGATGGCCACCATGTGGTCTTCGTTGGATTCCACGCAGGCGCATCGCACGCGCGAAGCGGCGCAGCGCTCCACCAGCCCCGCCATCTCGGTCCGCGGCAGCCGCCGGCTCCACCCTTCCAGCAATACCTCCCCCAGCCAGCGCGCCGTTTCGGACTCGACCGCCCGCTCCCCGCCGTCAGCGGCCAGGTAGACGCCGGAGCCCGGCCGGATCTCCACCAGCCCTTCCGCTTCCAGCGCGCGATACGCGCTGGCCACCGCGCGGTGGTCCACCCCTAGCTCCCTGGCCATGCCGCGGATACTCGGCAGAAGGTCGCCGCGCTTAAGCCGGCCCACGTGCAAAAGCCCCACGATCCGGTAGCGGAGATGCCGCTGTACCTCGCTGCTGTTCATCGACCCGTTCTGTGTGTTTCTGGGGATCCGCCGGCCAGCCGCCGACGTTGATGTAGCGGTCGCGGAATCGCCGCGCAAACCGCTACATCAAACGTAGCGGTTCGGCCCGTCGTTTGCACGTCCGGCGCCGCCGCAGAAATTGAACTACGAGAGGGTATGCAGAAACGGAGCATTTGCAGGATTCCGCTGGGGGTTGTGGGCGTGCTCGCACAGCCCGCCCGCGTTGAGGCGCCGGCGGAGCGGATGGCCGCCGCGTTCGTCGCCGCCACGTCGGCCATGTCGTGCGCGGCGGCGGCCGAGCTGATCGGGGTGCAGCCGGTAACCATCCGCAAGTGGCGGCGGCGCACGCCCCGTTCAGTCAAGGCGGCGACCACCGCCCGGCTGAACGCCTGGCTTACCGGAGATCGTTCCTCCACGGCCGACGAAGGGCTGCACCGCGCATTCAGCCACACCTTGCGCGGGGCATCCGCTCGCAGGTGAGGGCCCTGCGTTCCGCATCGCCTCAAAAGATTTTGCCGGATCTCCCCTGAGATCAGTCATCCTGCGGAAGGCCCCGGCGGCGCGCGCGATCCGGTCACGTTCGTCGCGGTGCCGCCGCTGCTTCCGGGCATCGTCGCACTCGCCAGCTACGTCCCTACCCGCCGCACCACGCGCGTCGATCCCATCATCGTGATGCGGCCGGAGTAGACGCTACGGCAAAAAGAATGGGCCTCACACGGAGTTAACGGAGTCAACGGAGTTTTCTCGTGCCTTTCCTCTGCTCTCGCGGTCCAACAAAAAGAATGGGCCTCACACAGAGTTAGCAGAGTCAACAGAGTTTGTTCGTGCCGGTTCCTCTGCTGACGCGGTGAGGTCCGATTCCCACGTGTCGGGTGCAGTGGGGGGCTGTCGAAGCGGCGCGAACTTTTGTAGGGATGTCGGAAACGGGAGGTAGATGGAATGCGGCAGGGGGCCATGAGAATTTTTTTGGAGAGGATGCGGATCGGCAGATGAGCTTGCGTGGCGCGTGGAAGCAGGCCATGCGCACCACCTGATGCGCGATCTTTAAGACCATCCGCCACTCGGGGCCCGGCGATTCGGGAGTAGGAGCCGTCTTGCCGCCCGCGACAGTAGATTAACTATGCTCACGGCCTGCGCCGGCCGCTAACTCCGCAACAATTTCATTGCTCGCGAATAGGATTTCCATGCGTCACATGCGTTTACACCGGCTGCTGATCCTGGCGCTGACGGTCCAGGGAGCGGCGTGCATCCCCCTGATCGCCGCGGCGCAGGCAGGTACGCTGGATCGCACCCGTGTCATGCACGTGGTCGATTCGATCGTGGGGGTGGAGATTGCCGCCGGGCGCGTCGCGGGGATGACGGTCGCGATGGTACGCGGACGCGACACACTCCTTCTCAAACCGTACGGCCGCGCGAACCTGGAGCTGGACGTCCCCACGCCGGACGAGGCGGTCTACGACATTGCATCGCAGGCCAAGACGTTCACGGCCGCCGCCGTCATGCTGCTGATGGAGCAGGGGAAGCTCTCGCCGGATGACCCCGTCGCGAAGCACCTGCCGGGGGTGCTGCCGGCGGACGCCGGCGGCAGGGTGACGGTGCGGCACCTGCTCACCCACACGTCGGGGATTCCGGAGTATTCGATCCTTCCCGCGTTCATCGACATCTGGCAGCGGTCGTATCCCGCCCCTCCGCCCGCTGACACCATCCTGAAGCTCGTCGCTCCGCTGCCGCTGGCATTCGAACCGGGGACGGCGATGGTCTACAGCAACAGCGGCTATCATCTGCTCGGCGCGCTGGTGGAGCGCGTGAGCGGCAAGAGCCTGGAGGACTACCTTGCGGCCGAGGTGTTTCCCAGGGCCGGCATGCGTTCCACCCGGCGCTACCGGGTCACCGAGATCATCCCCAACCTGACCAGCGGCTACGTCTCCGGGCCCAACGGACTTCGCCCGGGGCACGGCCAGGGAGACCACTGGTGGAATCGCGGCGCGAGCGGCTTTGTATCCACCGCCGCCGACGTCGCACGCTGGCTGCAGGCGCTGCACGGCAGCAGCATCCTTGGCGCGGAAGCGTACCAGGCCCTCGTCGCGCCCGGCACTCTCGCCGACGGCACCCCTCTGCGCTACGGCAGCGGCGTGGCGCTGCAGACCATGCGCGGACACCGCGCCTTCTCTCATGGCGGAGCCATCCCGTCCGGCTACAACTCCTTCGGCGCCTGGCTGCCGGACGACAGCCTGGCGGTCGTGGTCCTGTCCAACACACTGGGGGGAACCGACACCGAGGCCATCGTTGCGCGGATCGTCGGGGCGCTGCTGGGAGACCGCCGGCCCTCGCCCACGCCGTTCGCAGGCCCGGTTGAGCCGTATCTGGGCACCTACCGCTCCGCGGCGACCTACTTCTTCACGTCGTTCCGGATCGCCGCGGCGGACACGGGTGGCCTGACGGTGTCCATCGACGGCGGAGCGCCCCTCCCGCTCGCCCAGTACGGTGAAGACCGCTTCGCCACGGGAAACGGCTACATGTTCTACACGTTTCTGCGGGAGGGCGGCGTCGTGACCGGCGTGCGCGTCGAACATCCGGTCGGCGTCATGCGCTTTCGCAAGGAGACGGCTGCACCAGAGGAACAGCGACCATGACAGGATTGGACACGGAATCCGGGAAACACCTGTCACCGCGCTACATCCAATCGCTCTGGGCACGCCGCTCACCCCTGGTGAAGCGACTCGGCGTCCCGGCACCGGCCTGAACGAAGGCGGTCCGGTCATACCATTTCCATGATTCGCCGCGCACTTGGAGTTCTACTGCGGCTCACGCGGAGGGCGCGGAGACGCGGAGAACGTCATGCTTCTCCGCGCCTCCGGGTGAGATTCAGTTGTATCTACCTCCCCACTCGCGGAACCCTTTCCGGGCAACGCCCGGAAACACCCTCGTGACGGAAAGATCCTGCCGCCGCGTAGAGATTCTTCGGTCGGCGCCACGCTCCCCGGCGAACGGAGAGCACTGTGAGGCGCCTCCCTCAGAATGACACTTTTGTCGGATCTGGGTAAAAGCAGCCCGGCTCGATCCACTCGAGCCGGGCTGCTTCTGGATCATCCTTGGTCGGGCGATGCAACCGGAAAGCAGGCCGATTCGCGCGCGCCGCCTGCCCCGGCGAGCCTCAGCCCCCGCTGGACTCGCGGATCGCGCGGGAAATCACCTCTCCCACCACCTCCACGTTCCCCTTCTTCCACATGGTGTGGTGCGTACCGGGAACGCGCTCCACCCGGAACGGAGCGCCCCCCGGCATGTCTTCCCAGCCGCGGCGCGGGTTGTCGCCCGCATCGTCGGTGGCGAAGATGCAGGCGGAGACCGGGAGCGGCGGGGGGACGTACTCCGCGATGCTGCGCTTGAGGACGGCGATCCGCCGGTCCACCTGCTCCGCCCGGGCCACGGTGAGCGTTTCGGGAAGCAGCGCCCGCTCCTTGCACGCGGCGACAAAGGCCGGCAGGTCCATGCCCTCGGTATCCTCCCGCAGCGCCTGCAGCGCCTCGGGCGTCGCCGGCGCCACGCCGTTGTCCCGGGCCAGCAGCTCCAGCACCGTGAACTGCCGATCCCGTGGCGACTCCTGCTGTGCCGCGTTGGGGTAGACCGCGTCCAGCAGCCCCACGAACTCCACCGCGTGTCCCATCTTGATCAGCCGATCCGCCGCCGCATAGGCAAAGATTCCGCCCGCCGACCACCCCGACATGCGATACGGCCCCTCGGGCTGCACCTCCGTCATCATCTGCACCAGACGGGTCACCAGATCGTCCAGCGAGGTGAGCTCCTCCTCTTCGTTCAGCGGCCCCGGCAGGGCGTACATGGGGATCTCGGGGTTCAGGTGCGGGCGAAGGAGCTGCCCGTAGAAGACGATCCCCACCGCGTCGTGCACCACGAACAGGGGGCGCTCGGAGCCGGTTTCCCTGATCGGAATGGCGCGCGTGGTGCCGAACCACTCGCCGCCTCCCTGCATTCGCGCCGCGAACTCGTAGAGCATGGGGTACGCGAACACCTCGTCCACCGTCGCCGCCGGGTTCAGCGCCTCGCGCACCCGGGCGATCAGTTTCACGGCGAGCAGGGAGTGCCCGCCCAGGTCAAAGAAGTGGTCGCGCCGGGTCACCCGCTGCACCCCCAGCAGGTCAACCCAGATGGACGCCAGCACCTGCTCCGCCATCGTGCGCGGCGGCTCGGGGGCGCGGCGCGCGTACGACGCGCCGCCCGGCACCGGCAGCGCCCCGCGGTCCAGCTTGCCGTTGCTGGTACGCGGAAACGCCTCCAGCCGCACGTACGCCCCCGGCACCATGTACCCCGGCACACAGGCCGTGAGGTGCGCCGTCAGCGCCTCGGCCGAGGCCTGGCCAATCACGTAGGCCACCAGCCGCTTCTTTCCGGGAGCGTCCTCCCGCAGCAGCACCACCGCCTCGTGCACGTCGGGGTGCTCGCGCAGCCGCGCCTCGATCTCGCCCGGCTCCACGCGCAGGCCGCGGATCTTCATCTGGAAGTCGGTGCGTCCCAGAAAGTCCAGAACGCCGCCTTCCTTCCACCGCACCCGGTCGCCGCTGCGGTACAGCCGCGCGCCGGGCACGCCGGAGAACGGATCGGGGACAAAGCGCTCGGCGGTGTGCGCGGGATGGCCTTCGTACCCGCGCCCCACGCCCACGCCGCCGATCAGCAGCTCGCCGGAAACGCCCAGCGGCTGCGGATCGCCCAGTGCGTCGCACACGTACAGGCGCACGTTCCCCAGCGGCCGGCCGATCGGGTACCCGTCCACCTTGCCGTCCGCCGGCACCGTGTGCGCCGAGGCCAGGACCGTCGCCTCGGTGGGGCCGTAGAGAACGTACGTCCGCGCGGCCGGAAAGACGGCGCTCAGCTCCGCCAGCAGGCCGGCGGGGATCGGCTCGCCGCCCACGAAGATGCCGCGGACGTGGGCCAGGCGCGGCGCCTTGCGCTCGGCCTGCAGGATCTCGCGCAGGAGCATGGGGCCGCCGCTCAGGAGCGTGGCGTCCGGGATCTCGCCCAGGAGCACGCGGGCGTCCATCACCCGCGGCGGCGGGACCATGCGGACCTCCGCGCCGGAGACGAGCGGAAGAAGGAGCTCGAAAAGGGAGATGTCGAAGGCGCTGGGCGCCAGCGCGGGCAACACGTCGCCGGGGCCCACGCCGTACTCCGCGGCGGTGACGGCCAGCAGGCTGACCAGTGAGTCGTGCCGCACCTGCACGCCCTTGGGCCTGCCCGTGGATCCGGAGGTGTAGATGACGTACGCCAGGTGCTCCGGCCCCACCCCGACCTCCGCCCGGGCGGGGTCCGACACGGGCTGCGCATCCCACGCCGCCCGGTTGCCCAGGTCGACGAGCGGCACCCCGGCGCTGGCGAAGCGCCCGGCGATCGGCCCTCCCGTCAGCACCACGGCGGGCGCGCTCTCCGCCACCGCGTAGCGCAGGCGGTCCTCCGGATTTCCGGGGTCCAGCGGCATGTAGACGCCGCCGGCCTTGAGCACCGCCAGCATGGAGACCACCGTATCGATCCCCCGCTGAATGCACACCGCCACGCGCACCTCCGGCCCCACGCCCAGCGCGCGGAGGTGGTGCGCCAGCCGGTTGGCCAGCGCGTTCAGCTCCGCGTAGGTAAGGCCCTCCCCCATGAACGACAGCGCCACGGCGCCGGGTGTCCGCTCTACCTGGGCCTCGAACAGCTGGTGGACGCATGCGTCCGCGGGGAACGTGGCGTCGGTGGCGTTCCACGCCTCCACCACCGTGCGCCGCTCGGCCGCGGAAAGCAGCTCCAGCCGGTGCACCGGCCTCGTGTCGTCCGCCACCATCTGCTCCAGCACGCGGCGCAGGTAGCCCACGTGCCGCTCGACGGTCGCCCGGTCAAAGAGCGCAGTGGCGTACTCCACCGACCCCGCGATCCGCCCGCCGTACTCCCCCAGCGTCAGCGACAGGTCGAACTTGGAGGTCACCTCCGACAGCGAGCCCCCTGAGCCCGCCGGGTGCAGCGGACCCTGGGCCAGCCCCGGCAGCTCCAGGCTTCCGCCGGGCGCGTTCTGCCACGTGAACAGCACCTGAAAGATGGGGCTGTGCGCCCGGGTGCGCGTGGGGTGCACGCGCTCCACCACCTGCTCGAAGGGGATGTCCTGGTTCCGCTGCGCCTCCAGCGCGCGCGCCCTGACCCGGTCCAGCAGCCCGGCCGTCGTGGGCGCGCCGGAAAGGTCCACGCGCACCGGCAGGGTGTTGACGAAGAAGCCGATCAGATCCTCTACCTCCGCACGGCCGCGGTTGGCGCTCGGAGTGCCGATCACCACGTCGTCCTGCCCCGACAGGCGGGCGAGCACGGCGGCCCAGCCGGCCAGCAGCGTCATGAACAGCGTGGTGCCGTGCCGCTGCGACAGCGTCCGGAGCGCCGCGGCCAGTCCCTCGTCCAGCTCCAGGTTCACCAGCCCGCCGGCGAAGTCCTGCTTCGCAGGGCGCGCATGATCCGTCGGCAGCTCCAGCAGCTCGGGGGCGCCAGCCAACGTCTGGGTCCAGTACTCCGCCTGGGCTTCCAGCACCGGTCCTTCCACCCACTGGCGGTGCCACACGGCGTAGTCCGCGTACTGGATGGGGAGCGGCGGCAGCGGATCGGGCTCGCCGCGCGCAAAGGCGGCGTACAGCGCGCCCACCTCGCGGTGCAGCACGCCGGCCGACCAGCCGTCGCTGACGCTGTGGTGCATCGTCAGCAGCAGCCCGTTGTCGTCCGCCGCCATCCGGATCAGCCGCCCCCGGAACAGCGGCCCCTGCGCCAGATCAAAGGGCGCGTTCGTCTCCTCCTGCACGATGCGGCGCAGCTCGTCCTCCGCGTCCGCGGAAGCGCGGAGATCGTGCTCCACCAGACGGAATCCGCTCTCCTCCGCCGGGGCGATGCGCTGCACCGGCTCCTCGTCCACCGTGGGGAATGAGGTGCGCAGCGCCTCGTGGCGCGCGACGATGCGGTCCAGCGCGCGGACGAGGGCGCCGCGATCCAGCTCACCCCGCAGCCGCAGCCGCAGGGGCATGTGGTACGTGCTGCCCAGGTTCCCCAGCTGCTCCAGGAACCACAGACGCTGCTGCGCGAACGAGAGCGGGATGTTGCCCGTGCGATCCGCAGGCTCGATCGCGCCCCCTTCCGCGGGCGCGGGGCGCTCCAGCCCCCGCCCGAAGTGCGCCACCCCCCGCCGCGCAAACACGTCGCGCGCCGAGACCTCCACCCCCAGCGCCTGCCGAACGCGCGAAATCACGCGCACCGCCAGCAGCGAGTGTCCGCCCAGGTCGAAGAAGTGGTCGTGGCGGCCCACGCGCTCCGCGCCCAGCAGCTCCGCCCAGATCGCCGCGACCGCCACCTCCGCCTGGCCGGACGGCGCCTCGTACCCGCGCGCGGAGAACGCATCGCCTTCGGGCGCGGGGAGCGCCTTGCGGTCCACCTTGCCGTTGGGCGTCAGCGGCAGCGCGTCCAGCCGCACGTAGGCGGCGGGCACCATGTACTCCGGCAGGCGTTCGGAGAGATGCGCCCGCAGCACGTCCGCTGCGGCCGTCTCGTCACCCGCAACGTACGCCACCAGCCGCCTCTCGCCCGGCACGTCCTCGCGCACCAGCACCACCGCCTCGCGCACGCCGGCGTGCTCCGCTAGCCGCGCCTCGATCTCCCCCGGCTCGATGCGGAACCCGCGCACCTTCACCTGGAAATCGGTCCGGCCCAGGAACTCCAGCGACCCGTCCGCCAGCCAGCGCACCCGGTCGCCCGTCCGATAGAGCCGCGCGCCTGGTTCGGCCGAGAACGGATCGGGGGCGAAGCGCTCCGCCGTCAGCCCCGGCCGGCCCAGGTAGTCGCGCGCCACGCTGGCGCCGCCCAGCCACAGCTCGCCCGGTACCCCCACGGGTGCCACCCGGCCGCCGGGCTCCACCACGTAGAGCGTGGCGTTCCCCAGCGGCCGTCCCACCATCTGCCGCGCCGCCGCTTCCTCGCCCAGCCGGTGCGTCGCGCAGATGATCGCCGCCTCCGTCGGCCCGTAGAGCACGTGGATCTCGGCCGCCGGGAACGCCGTCCGCATCTCCTCCAGCAGGTCCGGCGCGACCGCGTCGCCGCCTACGAAGGCGTGGCGCAGCGTGTTCAGCACCCCCTCGGGCGTGGCGCGCACCTCGTCCACGATGCGGCGCATGAGCGCCGGGACGGCGTGCACCGTGGTGCACGCGGCCAGATTCTCCACCAGCCCCGGCACATCCACGACGCGGTCGCGCGGCACCAGCCGCACCGTACCGCCGACCAGCAGGGGGAGCAGCGTCTCGAACAGCCAGATGTCGAAGGCGAACGAGGCCAGCGAGGGAACCCGGTCGCCAGCGCCGAACCCGAACGCCTCACCCGCAACCGCCAGCGTGGCGCCGACGCTGCCGTGCGGCACGCGCACGCCCTTGGGGCGGCCGGTGGAGCCGGAGGTGTAGATGACGTACGCCAGGTGCTCCGCCGTCAGCCCGCCGCGGTCCGGATTGCCGGCCGGCTGCTCCTCCCACGCCGCCCCCGCCGACCCCAGCTCGATCACGGGGAGGGTGGCGTCGGCGAACAGGGGGCGCAGCGCGGGCTGGGTCAGGAGCGCCGCGGGAGCACCGTCCTCCAGCATGTAGCGCAGCCGCTCCGCGGGATACGCGGGGTCGAGCGGGAGATACGCCCCGCCCGCCTTGAGCACGGCCAGCACCCCCACCACCATCTCGAAACCCCGCTCCGTGCAGATCCCCACCCGCGCGTCCGGTCCCACGCCCAGGGTGCGGAGGTGGTGCGCCAGCCGGTTGGCCCGCGCATTCAGCTCCGCGTAGCTCAGCGTCTCGTTTTCATAGACGAGCGCGGCCGCGCCGGGCGTGCGCTCCGCCTGGGCTTCGAACCGCTCGTGCACGAACGTGCCGGCGGCGGGCGGCGCGCCAGCGACGGCGTTCCACTCTCCCACCACCACGTGCCGCTCTTCGGCCGAGAGCAGGTCCAGCTCCGAAAGCCGCGCGTCCGCGTTCGCGGCGGCCTGCTGCAGCACCCGCTCCAGGTGCCCCAGCATCCGCACGATCGTAGCGCGCTCGAACAGGTCGGTGTTGTAGGCCAGACCGCCGCGCAGGCCCTGCGGGTGCACGTTGAAGCTCAGCTCCAGGTCGAACTTTGTCGTCCCCAGTTCCGCCTCCACGGCCCTGCCCTGCAGACCGGCGATTCCACCGCCCGAGGCCGGGTTGCCGTCCTGCAGCGAGAACGCGACCTGGACCAGCGGGGAGTGGCTGAGGCTGCGCTCCGGCCGCAGCTCCGCCACCAGCTTGTCGAAGGGAAGCTCCTGGTGCTCGAACGCGCCCAGCGTCGCCTCCCGCACCCGCCCCAGGGCTTCGCGGAAGCTGGGATCTCCGCCCAGGTCCGTGCGCAGCACCAGCGTGTTGACAAAGAAGCCGATCAGCCCCGCGACTTCCTTTCTCGTCCGCCCCGCCATGGGGCTGCCCACGACGACGTCGTCGCTGCCGCTGTACCGGGAGAGCAGCACCTGAAAGGCGGCGAGCGCCACCATGTAGAGCGTCGCGCCCTCGCTGCGCGCCAGCGCCTGCAACCGCTCCAGCAGCTCGGCGGAAAGCTCGATCCGCTCGTTGGCCCCGCGGAACGTCTGCACCGGCGGGCGGGGACGGTCGGTGGGCAGCTCCAGCAGCTCGGGAGCGCCCGCAAGCTGCCCACGCCAGTACGAGAGCTGCCGCTCCAGGTTGTCGCCCTGCAGCTGCTCGCGCTGCCACACGGCGTAGTCGGCGTACTGCACCGGCAGCTCCGGCAGCGGCGACTCGCCACCCGCCTGGTACGCCTCGTACAGCGTCCACATCTCGCGGGCAAGCACCCCCATGCTCCACCCGTCGCTGACGATGTGGTGCATCGAGAGCAGCAGCACGTGCTCCTCGCCGCCCAGCCGCAGCAGCGCCGCGCGAAAGAGGGGCCCCGTCGTGAGGTCGAACGGCAGCCGCGCCTCGTCGGTGGCGCGGCGCGCCACCTCCACCTCGCGCTCCGCGTCGGGGAGCGCGGAGAGATCGTGGAGCGGCAGCGTGAATCCGCCGAACGGCGCGATCACCTGCACCGGCGAGCCATCCACCTCCCGGAACACCGTGCGCAACGCCTCGTGCCTGCGGACGATCTCGCCCAGCGCGCGCTCCAGCACCGCGGGATCCAGCGCACCCTCCAGGCGCCGTGCCACGGAGATGTTGTAGGTGGCGCTCCCCGGCTCCAGCTGGTCCATGAACCAGAGGCGCTCCTGCGCAAAGGAGAGCGGAGCGCCGTCACGATGGGCGCGGGGAACGATGCCCGACGAGCGGACCTGCCGCTTAAGCCTCGCCTCGATGAGCGCGCGCTTGTCGGCGGAAAGCTCGGGGCGCGGAAGCTCGACCGTGTTTTCCGAGGCCATCTCAGACTCCTGCAACGGGGTTGGATTCAGACAGCTGCTCGGCCGCGATGTCGGACAAGGTGGCTGCGTCTTCATAGATCCTGCGCTCGATCTCTCCCGCCATGGCTTCCAGCGTGGGCATGGAGAACACGGTGCGGATCGTCAGTTCCAGGTCGAACGTGTCCTGGATCTCGGCGAGCAGGCGCATGATCAGCAGCGAGTGCCCTCCCAGGTCAAAGAAGCTGTCGTGGACCCCCACCCGGTCCCGGCGCAGCACCTCCGTCCAGATCCCCGCCAGCACCTCCTCCACCAGGGTGCGCGGCGCCACGTACGCCACCTCCGCCGGCGCCAGGTCCGGCGCCGGCAACGCCTTGCGGTCCAGCTTGCCGTTGGGCGTCAGCGGCAGCGCCTCCAGCGGTACGAACGCGGACGGGACCATGTACTCCGGCAGGCTGCGCCGCACGTGCGCGCGCAGCGCCGCCGCCTCCGCGTCACCCACGACGTACGCCACCAGCCGCTGGTCGCCCGTCTCGTCCTCGCGCGCGGCGACGGCGCAGTCCGTAACGCCGGGTGCCTGGCGCAGCACGGCCTCGATCTCGCCCAGCTCGATGCGGAAGCCGCGCACCTTGACCTGAAAGTCGTTCCGGCCCAGGAAGTCCAGCGTTCCGTCCGGCTGCCAGCGCGCAAGGTCGCCCGTGCGGTACAGGCGCGCGCCGGGTTCGGCGCTGAACGGGTCGGGGACGAACTTTTCCGCCGTGAGCCCCGGCCGCCCCAGGTAGCCGCGCGCCACGCCCGCCCCGCCGATGTACAGCTCGCCCGGGACGCCCGCCGGCAGCGGGGACAGGTAGCGGTCCAGCACGTACACCCGCGTGTTGGCCACCGGCGCGCCGATGGAGACCTGCCCGCGGCCCACCTCCGCCTCCAGATGCTGCGCCGTGGACCAGATGGTGGTCTCGGTGGGTCCGTACACGTTCCAGAGCGCGCCGACGCGCGCGCGCAGCCGCGTGGCCAGCTCCGCGGGCAGCGCCTCGCCGCCGCTGAGGGCGCGCAGGCCAGGCGCGCCCTCCCAGCCGGCGTCCAGAAGGAGCCGCCAGGTCGCGGGTGTGGCCTGCAGCACGGTCCCGGCGCCCGCCCCCACCGCCTCCCGCAGCAGGGCGGGATCCGCCGCCGTGGCGCGGTCCAGGACCTCCACCCGCGCGCCCGAGAGCAGCGGCAGAAAGAGCTCGAGCACCGAGATGTCGAAGGACAGGGTGGTGATGGCGAGCAGCCGGTCCGTGGGCGCCATCGCCACGGTTCCGCGCATGGACCAGAGCAGGTTCACCACGCCGCCGTGGTGGTTCATCACCCCCTTGGGGCGGCCGGTGCTGCCGGAGGTGTAGATGACGTACGCCAGCGATTCCGGCCCCGCGCCACCTACCGGGTTCTCCGCCGGCTCCGCCGCCAGCCGCTCCGCCAGTGCGTCCACCTCCACCACCTCGACGCCTTCGCGCGCGGGGACGGCCTCGCGCAGGGCGGCCTGCACCAGCACCAGCGGCACGCCGCTGTCCTCCAGCACGTACGCCAGCCGCTCGGCGGGCAGAGCCGGGTCCAGCGGCACGTACGCGCCGCCGGCCTTGAGCACCGCCAGGACGCCGATCACCATCTCCAGGCTGCGCTCCAGGCAGATCCCCACCCGCACCTCCGGCCCCACCCCGCGCCGCCGAAGGTAATGCGCAAGGCGGTTGGCGCGCTCGTTCAGCTGCGCGTACGTGAGCGACGCGTCCTTGAAGCGCAGGGCCACCGCCCCCGGTGTGCGCGCCGCCTGGGCTTCGAACAGCTGGTGGATGCACCGGTCCGCCGGAAGCTCCGCATCGGTCCGGTTCCACGCCTCCAGCACCTGCCGCCGCTCGGCCTGCGGGAGCACCTGGATGGTGTCCAGCGGCCGCTCGGGCGCGTTCTCCAGCGCCTGGACCAGGCCGGCGAGCGCCGTGTGCATCAGCGCGCACACCCGCTGTGCGCCCACCTCGGCCTCCGCCTGCACCGACAGGGAGAACTCGTCCCCCCAGTCGTTCACGGCCAGGTTGAGCGGGTAGTTGGAGCGCTCCATGACCTGCAGGGTCTGGCTGGGCCCGCGCGCGGAGCCCTTTCCGCCGCGCCCTCCTCCACCACCCGCGTGACGGTAGTTGAAGAGCGCCGAGAACAGCGGCTCCGGCGCCGGCACCCCGCTCATCTGCTGCGCCAGCGCGAGCGATGCGTGCTCGTGGCGCACCAGGCTGGCCAGCAGCGCCTGCGTCCGGCGCACGCTCGCCTCCGCACCTTCCCCCACCCCGATGCGCACCGGCAGCGTGTTGATGAACGGCCCCAGCACCCGGTCCGCTCCCTCCCCACCCTGCATGCGGCCGAAGAGGACGGTGCCGAAGACGACGTCGCTCCGCCCCGAGACCCGCGCCAGCACCTGGGCCCACGCCACGTGGCACACGGCCGCCACGCTCACCCCCAGCGCCCGCGCACGCTCCCGCAGCCGCACGCCCAGTTCCGCCTCCACCCGCAGCATCCCCGGCTCCAGCCCCAGCCCGTCGCCGTGCACCTCGCGCAGCCCGAACGGCGCCGTCGGCTCGTCCACATCTCCCAGGAGCTCGCGGAAGAACGCCTCGTGCTCCGCCCGGCTCACCCCCAGGCGCGCCTGCGCCACGTAGTTGCGGAAGGGCAGCGGAGCCGGGAGCTGGTCCGCGCGGCCCTCCAGGTACGCCTCCATCTCCTCGCGCAACACGTCCGCGGTGGTATGGTCGCTGGCCATGTGGTGCAGCAGCAGCAGCAGCCCCCAGCGCCCCGCGACCGCCTGCCGGCTGACGTAGACACGCAGCATGGGCGCGTGGCGCAGATCCACGCCCTGATGCAGCGGATCGACGCGCTCGTACAGGTGCCTCGCCGCGTCGCCCGCGGCGGGGTCGACCTCCACCTCTTCAACGGAAAGCGGAGCGTGGCGCCAGACCACCTGCACCGGCTCCGGAAGACCGTCCCACACCACCGAGGTGCGCAGGATGTCGTGCCGCGCGATCGCGGCGTGCAGCGCGGCCAGGTAGGCATCCCGCCGCTCGCGGCTTTCAAAGGCGAGCGGCTGCGGGAGCAGGTAGGGATCGCTCTCCGGGCTGAGCCGGTGGTGGAACAGGATCCCCTCCTGCAGGGGCGCCAGCGGATAGATGTCCTGCACGTTCTCCGCGCCGCCCGGCACGCCGGCCACGATGCGGTCGATCTCCGCCTGCGTAAGCTCCACCAGCGGAAGCATCTCGGGCGTGATGGCCACGGAGCCGGCCGGGATCCGGTTCGGCGGGACCTGCACGTCGGAGCCGGGGCCTTCCACCGCGGCGGCGAGCTCCGCCACCGTGGGCGTAGTGAACAGGGCGCGTACGTCCGCGCGCACACCGCGCCGCCGCATCCGTTCGACCAGGGTGACCGCCAGCAGGGAGTGTCCGCCCAGGGCGAAGAAGTTGTCGTGCACCCCCACCCGCTCCACCTTCAGCACTTCCGCCCAGATCCCCGCAATCTGCTCCTCGGCAGGCGTGCGCGGCGCCACGTAGCGGTCCGCGTCCGCCGCGTACTCCGGCGCGGGAAGCGCCTTGCGGTCCAGCTTTCCGTTGGGCGTCAGCGGCAACGCCTTCAGGAAGACGAACGCGGACGGGACCATGTACTCCGGCAGGCTTCCCCGCAGGTGCTCCCGCAGCGTGTCCGCCTCCGCGTCACCGACGACGTACGCCACCAGCCGCCGGTCGCCCGGCACGTCCTCGCGCGCAATCACCACGCAGTCGCTGACGCACTCGTGGCCCCGCAGAAGGGCCTCGATCTCGCCGGGCTCGATGCGGAAACCGCGGATCTTCACCTGCGTGTCTACGCGCCCCATGAACTCCAGCGTCCCGTCCGTCCGCCAGCGCGCCCGGTCGCCCGTCCGGTACAGCCGTGCGCCAAGCTCTCCGCCGAAGGGATCGGGAACGAAGCGCTCCGCCGTCAGGCCGGCGCGGCCCAGGTAGCCGCGTGCCACCCCCGCCCCGCCGATCAGCAGCTCGCCCGGAACGCCCACCGGCTGCGCATTCCCGAAGGCGTCGCACACGTACAGGCGCACGTTGCCCAGGGGACGGCCGATCGGATGCCCCTCCACCCTGCCGTCCGCCGGCACCGGGTGGGTGGACGCCAGGATGGTTCCTTCGGTGGGACCGTAGAGGACGTGCGACTCCGCCGCCGAAAACACCTCCCGCATCTCCGCCAGCAGGTCAGCCGCGACCTGGTCGCCGCCCACAAAGGCGCGCCGCAGCCGGACCAGCCGGGGCGTCTCGCGCTCCGCCTGGACGATCTGCCGCATCAGCGCGGGGACGGCGTGGACGAGCGTGGCGTCCGCGATCTCCTCCACCAGCGCGGGCACATCCAGCACCCGCTCGCGATCTACCAGGCGCACCGACGCGCCAGAGGTGAGCGGAAGCAGCGCCTCGAAGAGCCAGATATCAAATGCGTACGACGCCAGCGCCGGCATCACGTCGCCCTCACCGACGCCGAACGCCTCGCGCGTGGCGGCCAGCAGGTTCGACAGGGAGCCGTGCTGCACCTGCACGCCCTTGGGGCGGCCAGTAGAGCCGGAAGTGTAGATGACGTACGCCAGCCTCGCGTCGGACGCGGGCAGCTCCGGCGCCGCATCGGATGCGGTATCCGGAAGCTGATCCACCCGCACGAGGGTGGCTCCGTGCTCCGGCAGCACCCCGGCCGTGCTTTCGGCGACGACCACCACCGGAAGCGCCGCGTCGGTGACCATCCACGCCAACCGATCCGCCGGATAGCTGGGATCCAGAGGCACGTAGGCGCCACCCGCCTTCCAAATCCCCAGCACGCCCACCAGCAGATCGGGCGTGCGCTCCATGCACAGCCCCACCGGCGTCTCGGGCCCGACGCCCAGCTCGCGCAGGTGGCGGGCGAGAACCGCCGCGCGCCGGTCCAGCGCGGCGTACGTCACGGCATCCTGGCCGGCCAGGAGCGCGGTAGCCTCGGGAGCACGGCGCGCCCACTCGGCGAAGAGCAGGTGGGCGGGCGGATCGGAGGTTTCGCGCGCCGTCTGGTTCCACGTCTCCAGCACCTGCTCGCGCTCCGCCTCGCCGAGCAGTTCCAGTTGCGACAGGCGCACGTCCGTGTCCGCGGCGACCTGCTCCAGCACCCGGGCCAGGTGGCCCAGCATCCGCTCGACCGTATCACGCTCGAACAGGTCGGTGCTGTAGGACAGCCCGCCGAGCAGGCCGCGCGGCGTGGCTACAAAGGCGAGCGACAGGTCGAACTTGGCGGCCTCCAGCTGCGTTCCCACGCCTTGCACGCTAAGCCCCGCGAACCCGCCGCCGGTGTCCTGGGCGTTGTCCAGCGTAAACGACACCTGAAAGAGCGGCGAATGGCTCAGCGAGCGCTCCGGCTGCAGCTCGGCCACCAGCCGTTCGAACGGCACCTCCTGGTGTTCGTACGCGCCCAGCGTCGCCTCGCGCACCCGCCGCAGGGCTTCGCGAAAGCTGGGGTCGCCCGAAAGGTCGGTCCGCAGCACCAGCGTGTTGACGAAGAAGCCGATCAGTTCCTCGGTCTCCTTCCTGGTGCGCCCCGCGATGGGGCTGCCTACGACGATGTCCTCGCTCCCGCTGTACCTGGAGAGCAGCACCTGAAACGCGCCCAGCAGCGTCATGTACAGCGTCGCGCCCTCGCTGCGTCCCAGCGCCTGCAAGCGGTCCAGCAGCTCACCGGAAAGCTCGATCCGCTCCTGCGCACCACGGAACGTCTGCACCGGCGGGCGGGGACGGTCGGTAGGCAGCTCCAGCAGCTCCGGCGCGCCCGAAAGGCGCTCCCGCCAGTACGAGAGCTGCCGATCCAGGGTCTCGCCCGCCAGCTGCTCGCGCTGCCAGAGCGCGTAGTCCGCGTACTGCACCGGCAGCTCCGGCAGCGGCGACTCCCCGTCCTCCCGGTACGCCGCGTACAGCGCCGACAGCTCACGGAAGAACACCCCCAGGCTCCACCCGTCGCTGACGATGTGGTGCATCGACAGCAGCAGAGCGTGCTCCTGGGCTCCAAGCCGCAGCAGCGCCGCGCGGAAGAGCGGGCCGGCGGCAAGGTCGAACCCGCGCCGCGCTTCCTCCACGGCGCGCCGATTGACCGCCACCTCGCGATCTGCCTTGCTCAGCCCCGACAGATCCTCCACCGGCAGCGCGAAGCCGCCGAACGGCGCCACCCCCTGCACCGGCGCGCCGTCTACCTCGGCGAAGACCGTGCGCAGCGCCTCGTGACGCCGGACGATCTCGCCCAGCGCGCGCTCCAGCGCCGCCTGGTCCAGTGCGCCCGCCAGACGCATCGCGGCGGGGATGTTGTACGTGGCGCTCCCCGGCTCCAGCCGGTCGATGAACCACAGCCGCTCCTGCGCAAAGGAGAGCGGCAGCGGCCCGGTGCGCTCGGCCGGGACCAGCGGCGGCAGGGCCACCAGCTCCGCGCGGCGCATCTCCTCTACGCGTACGGCCAGCCTCGCCACCGTGGGCCCCTCGAATAGCGCCCGCAGCGGCAGCTCCACCCCGAACAGCTCGCGCACCCGCGACACCACCCGCGTGGCCAGCAGCGAGTGTCCGCCCAGGTTGAAGAAGCTTTCCTCCACGCCCACGCGGTCCAGCCGCAGCACCTCTGCCCAGATCCCCGCCAGCACCTCTTCCACCGGCGTGCGGGGCGCTACGTACGCCTCCTCCGCCGGCGCGAAGTCCGGTGCCGGCAGCGCCTTGCGGTCCAGCTTTCCGTTCGGCGTCAGCGGCAGCGCGTCCAGCGGAACGAAGGCGGACGGCACCATGTA
Source organism: Longimicrobium sp. (assembly GCF_048594345.1). Taxonomy (GTDB): domain Bacteria; phylum Gemmatimonadota; class Gemmatimonadetes; order Longimicrobiales; family Longimicrobiaceae; genus Longimicrobium. The sequence goes on along the minus strand of NZ_JBMDXM010000109.1, from coordinate 114,989 downwards.
ATCCGGCAGACCACGGCCCACGTGCGCCCGCAGCGCGTCCGCGTCCGCCGCGCCCACGACGTACGCCACCAGGCGCGTGTCCCCCGCCCCGGCCGTGCGCGCGACGACCGCGCAGTCCGCGACGCCGGGCGCCTGGCGCAGCACCGCCTCGATCTCACCCGGCTCGATGCGGAAGCCGCGCACCTTTACCTGGACGTCCAGGCGGCCCAGGTACTCCAGCACACCCTCCGCCGTCCACCGAGCGCGGTCGCCCGTGCGGTACAGCCGCGCGCCCGGTCGCGCCGAGAACGCGTCCGGCACGAAGCGCTCTGCCGTCAGGCCGGGCCGCCCCAGGTAGCCCCGCGTCACGCCGTGGCCGCCGATGAACAGCTCGCCCGGCACGCCCACCGGCTGCGGGCGCAGGGCCGCATCCAGCACGTACACGCGTGTGTTCGCGATCGGGCGGCCGATGGGGATCAGCCCGTCCGCGGCTTCGACCGCGTGGGTGGTGGACCAGACCGTCGTCTCCGTCGGCCCGTACATGTTGACCAGGCCGTCCGGCAGCGCGGCCGTGATCTGCGCCGCCAGGTCCGAGGGCAGCGCCTCGCCGCCCAGCAGGATGCGCTGCAGGCCCGACAGCGCTCCGATCCCGCTTTCCGCGATCAGCATCGCCGCGAGTGACGGCGTGCACTGCAGGTGCGTGACCGCATGGCGGCGGATCTGCTCCGCAATGGACTCTCCGTCACGCGCCTGCTCCACCTCCGGCTGGACGACGACCTTGAAGCCGCGCGCCAGCGTCCACAGCAACTCCAGCACGTGGATGTCGAAGGAGATGCGCGTCACCGCCAGCCAGGTGCCCGGCATCGGCCCGCCCACCCGCTCGTCCATCCCGGCGAAGAAGCTCACCGCGTTTCCGTGCGTCACCTGCACGCCCTTGGGCCGGCCCGTGGAGCCGGAGGTATAGATGACGTATGCCGCGTTCGCCGCATCCACCGGGGTCTGCGGCGCAGCGGCGGAACGGGATGCGATCGCGGCCGCGTCCTCATCCACCGAGACGATCCGCACGCCGTCCGCCGGCAGCAGGCCGCGCAGCGAATCCTGCGTCACCAGCAGCGGCGCGCCGGAATCCATCAGCATGTACGCCAGGCGATCCGCCGGATACGACGGATCCAGCGGCAGGTACGCGGCGCCGGACTTCAGAACGGCCAGCATCGCCACCACCATCTCCGCCGAGCGATGGACGCAGATGCCCACGCGCGCCTCCGGCCCGGCGCCCAACTCCAACAGGTGGTGCGCCAGGCGATTGGCCCGCGCATCCAGCTCCCCGTAGGTCAGCGACGCGTCCGCAAAGACGACGGCCACAGCGTCCGGCGTCCGCGCGGCCTGCGCCTCGACCAGCTGGTGAATGCAGCGGTCCGCCGGATATTCCGCCTCCGTGCGGTTCCAGGCCTCCACCACCAGGCCGCGCTCGTCCCCCGAGAGCAGGTCCAGCTCCGAAAGCCGCACGTCCGCATCCGCGGCGGCCTGCTGCAGCACCCGCTCCAGGTGCCCCAGCATCCGCGCGATCGTGGCGCGGTCGAAGAGGTCGGTGCTGTACTCCAGTACGCCGCCGACGCCGCCGTCGTGCGGGATAGCGGTAAGCGACAGGTCGAACCGGGTGGTCTCCACCTCCGCCGCCACCCCCTCCATCCGCAGCCCCGCCAGGCCGGAGCTGGAGCGGTCGGCGTTCTGCAGCGCGAACATCACCTGAAAGACCGGCGCGTGGCTCAGGGAGCGCTCCGGCTGCAGCTCGGCCACCAGCCGCTCGAACGGCACCTCCTGGTGCTCGTACGCCCCCAGCGTCCCCTCGCGCACCCGCCCCAGCAGCTGGCGGAAAGTGGGATCGGCCGAAAGGTCGGTGCGCAGGACGAGCGTGTTGGCAAAGAAGCCAATCAGCTCCTCCACCTCCTTCCGCGTGCGTCCCGCGATCGGTGATCCGACGACCACGTCCTCGCTCCCGCTGTACTTCGACAGCAGCAGCTGAAAGGCAGAGAGCATCACCATGTACAGCGTGGCGCCCTCGCCGCGGCCCAGCGCCTGGAGCCTGTCCAGCAGCGCGCGCGGCAGGGTGAACATCTCGCGCGCGCCGCGGTGTGACTGTACGGGCGGCCGGGGACGGTCCGTCGGCAGCTCCAGCAGCACCGGCGCGTCCGCAAGCCGCGCCTTCCAGTACGCCAGCTGCCGATCCAGGACCTCGCCTTCCAGCTGCTCGCGCTGCCACACGGCGAAATCCGCGTACTGCACCGCCAGCTCGGAGAGCGGAGACTCCTCGCCCTGGTGGTACGCCGCGTACAGCGCGCCCAGCTCGCGAAAGAGCACGCCCGACGACCAGCCGTCAAAGACGATGTGGTGGATGCACAGCAGCAGGACGTGCTCCTCGTCCGCCAGCCGCAGCAGCGCGGCGCGGATGAGCGGCCCCCCGGTGAGATCGAACGGACGCGCCGCATCCTCCCGCGCGCGCCGCCGCACCGCCGCCTCGCGCGCCGTCTCGTCCAGCCCCGTCAGGTCGTCGAGCGGGAGCGCAAAGCCGGCGAAGGGGGCGATCACCTGCACCGCCCTTTCATCCACCTCGCGGAACACGGTCCGCAGCGACTCGTGACGGCGCACGATCTCGCCGAACGCACGCTCCAGCGCCGCGGCGTCCAGCGCGCCGGTCAGGCGCAGCGCGGCGGCCAGGTTGTACGCGCTTCCGCCCTCCAGCCGGTCCAGGAACCAGAGGCGCTCCTGGGCGAACGAGAGCGGAAGGGGACGATCACGATCCACGCGCACGACGGGCGGCAGCGCCGGCAGCCCCGCGCGGCGTACCTCCTCCACGCGCGCGGCCAGCTCCGCCACCGTGGGCCCCTCGAACAGCGCGCGCAGCGGAAGGACCACGCCCAGTGCGTTCTGCACCCGCGCCAGCAGCCGCGTCGCCAGCAGCGAGTGCCCGCCCAGCGCGAAGAAGTCGTCGTCCACCCCGACGGTTTCCGTGCGGAGGACCTCGGCCCAGATCTGCGCCAGGATCTCCTCCGTCGGCGTGCGCGGCGCGGCGGGGCGGGTTTCCTCCGCCGAGATCACCGGCTCCGGCAGCGCCCGGCGGTCCAGCTTGCCGTTGGCCGTAAGCGGAAGCCCGTCCAAGCGCACGTAGGCGGACGGAACCATGTACTCCGGCAGCAGCGCCTTCAGGTGCGTCCGCAGCTCGGCGGGATCCGGGCGCGCGGCGTTGTCCGCCGGGACCCAGTACGCCACCAGCCGCCGGTCGCCCGCGTCCGCCTCGCGCGCCAGCACGGCGGCTTCCTTGATGGCCGGATGCGACGCCAGGGCGCTTTCCACCTCGCCCAGCTCCACGCGAAAGCCGCGCACCTTGACCTGCTGGTCGGCGCGGCCCATGGGCTCCACCTCGCCGTCCGGGCGGTAGCGGCCCAGGTCACCGGTGCGGTACAGCCGGTCGCGCGGCGCGCCCGTCCACGGGTTGACGAGGAACCGCTCGGCCGAGAGCACAGGGTCGTTCAGGTAGCCGGCGGCCAGGTGCGGCGAGCGCATCCAGATCTCGCCCACTTCGCCGATACCGGCCCGCTCGCCCGCGGCGTTGCGGACGAGGAGCTGCACCCCGGGAATGCCGCGTCCCAGGGGGATGATCTCCTTCTGCTCGGCGTCGGGATCGACCACGTGGTACGAGACGGCGCGCTGCGTCTCGGTGGACCCGTAGTAGTTGAAGACGCGCAGGTTGGGCGCGAGCGCGACGAGCCGCTGCACGTCCGCGCGACGCAGCACGTCGCCCACAAAGAAGGCGCGGCGCAGTGAATCGATCCGCTCACCCTCGGCCGCGTCGGCCAGCAGCTGGCCCATGGCCGGGGTCAGGTGCGCCACGGTAACGCCTGCCTCGCGCATCCACCGCGCAAGGTAGCCAGGCGTCCCCGTCTCGTCCGGCAGCGGCGCCACGACGGCGGCGCCCAGCTGAAGCGGGGTGAATACGTCGCGGTGCAGCGGGTCGTGCGCCAGGCCGCTCAGCAGGCTGAAGCGGTCACCCGCCCCCAGCCCGAAGCTGCTCGCCAGCCACGGCGTAAAGTGCGTGAGCGCGGAGTGGCGCCCCATCACCGCCTTGGGCGTCCCCGTGGTCCCCGAGGTAAAGGAGAGATAGGCCAGCGTATCCGGCCCCACTTCCACAGCCACGGGGGATGTGGACGCCGCGATGCCGTCCACCTCCTCCGCCGCCGCGTCGCCACGCGGGTGGAGGACGATGCGCGTACGGATCGTCTCCGCCAGCAGCGCCGCCACCTCGCCGGGCAGATCGGCCGCGGCGGCGAGGTGCAGGTGCGCGGCGGGGCGGGCGATGCGGACGTAATCGCCCAGGCGCGCGGAGGGATACGACGGATCCAGCACCAGAAAGGCGGCGCCGCTCTTCATCGTCCCCAGCAGCGCGCGGACCAGCGCCGCGCTCCGGTGGCCGGTGATGGCGACGACATCCCCCACGCCCACCCCGGCATCCGCCAGCGCGCGGGCCAGGCGGTCCGTCGCCGCGTCCAGCTCGGCGTACGTCCACCGCTCGCGCGGGTCCTCGACGGCCAGCGCGTCCGGCGTCTCCATCGCCCGCGCGGCGAACACCTCGTGCACGGCGCCGCGCCAGCTTTCGTCCAGCGGCTCGGCCGGATCGGGAAGGACGCCGTGCGCCGCTTCCGTGGTCAGCGACAGCGCGCCCACACGGGTTTCCGGCGCGGCCGCGGCCTGGCGCAGCACGCCTTCCAGCTGCGCCAGGAGAACGCGCATCCGCGGCGCGTCATAGAGGTCGGCGGCGTAGACCAGGTTGACGAAGATCTCCCCGCCCCGCTCCCCCACGTAGAGCGTCAGGTCGAACTTGCTGGACACCTCGCCGCCCGGACCGGCCCCCGCCACCTCCAGCCCCTCACCGCGAAAGGCGCCGCCCTGGAAGTTGAGGAGGTTGAGCATCACCTGGAACACGGGCGCGTGCGCCAGGCTGCGCTCGGGACGCACTTCCTCCCGCACCCGCTCGAACGGAAGCTCCTGGTGCGCGTACGCGGCCAGCGTGGTCTCGCGCACCCGCCCCAGCAGCTCGCGGAACGACGGATCGCCCGAAAGGTCGGTCCGCAGCGCCAGCGAGTTGAGGAACAGGCCCACCATCCGGTCCGTCTCCGCCCGCGTGCGCCCCGCGATCGGGGTCCCGATGACCACGTCTTCCTGCCCGGCGAGCCGGCCCAGGACTACGTCCAGCGCGGCCAGGAGCACCATGAACAGCGTGGCGCCTTCGCGGCGCGCCAGCGCCTGCACGTCCGCCGTCAGCCCGGACGAAACGACCAGGTGCTCCACCGCGCCGCGGTGCGTTTCCACCGGCGGACGCGGACGGTCCGTCGGCAGTTCCAGCAGCGCCGGCGCGCCGTCCAGCGCCTGCCGCCAGAACTCCACCTGCCGCTCCAGCGCGGCGCCGGACAGCTGCTCGCGCTGCCACACAGCGTAGTCCGCGTACTGCAGCGCCGGCTGGGCCAGCGGCGACGGCTCGCCGCGCGAAAAGGCGCCGTAGAGCGTGGAAAGCTCCTCCAGCAGCACCCCCAGCGCCCACCCGTCACCGATGGCGTGATGGAGGTTGAGCAGGAGCTGGTGCTCGTCGTCGGCGACACGGACCAGCGACGCGCGGAAGAGCGGCCCGGCCGCCAGGTCAAAGCGGTGCTGCGAGGCTTCGGCCGCCAGCCGGCCCGCTTCGGCCGGGCGCTCGTCCTCCGGCAGGTGCCGCAGGTCGGCGACGGTCAGGTCAAAGTCGGCCGGGGGCGCGGCGATGCGCTGCACGGGGACGCCGTCCACGGAGGGCAGCGTGGTGCGCAGCGGCTCGTGGCGGCGCACCAGCTCGGCCAGCGCGCGGCGCAGCGCGTCGTCGTCCAGGGCGCCGGCGATGCGGTAGGAGAACGGGATGGCGTACGCCGGGCTTCCCGGATCCAGCGCATCCACGAACCACAGCCGCTCCTGCGCAAACGTCACCGGCAGGTCGCCCTCGCGCGCCGCGGGGACGATGGCGTCGGCGCCGACGGCGCCGGTGCCGCGCAGACGGTCGATCTCGGCCGCGAGCTGGGAGAGGAGCGGCCGCTCGAACACGGAGCGGAGCGGAAGGTCCACGCCCAGCACCTCGCGGACGCGCGCGGCGACGCGAGTCGCGAGCAGCGAGTGCCCGCCCAGCTCGAAGAAGCTGTCCTCCGCGCCCACCCGCTCGCGTCCCAGCATCTCCCCCCATACGCCCGCCAGCATCTCCTCCGACGGCGTGCGCGGCGCGATGTACGACGCTTCGGGCGGCGCCAGATCCGGCGCGGGAAGCGCCTTGCGGTCCAGCTTGCCGTTGGGCGTCAGCGGCAGCGCGTCCAGCGGGACGAACGCGGTCGGCACCATGTACTCCGGCAGGCTCCGCCGCAGCTGCTCCCGCAGCGCGTCCGCTTCGGCACCGCCGACCACGTACGCCACCAGCCGCCGGTCACCCGTCCCGTCCTCGCGCGCGAGCACGGCGCTGTCCACCACGCCGGGCGCCCCGCGCAGCGCCGCCTCGATCTCCCCCAGCTCGATGCGGAAGCCGCGCACCTTCACCTGCTCGTCAAGCCGGCCCAGGTACTCGATCGTCCCATCCGCCAGCCACCGCACCTTGTCGCCCGAGCGGTACAGCCGCGCGCCGCCTTCCGCCGAGAACGGATCGGGGACGAAGCGCTCCGCCGTCAGTCCAGGGCGGTTCAGGTATCCGCGCGCCACCTGCGCCCCGCCGATGCACAGTTCGCCGGGCACGCCAACCGGCAGCGGCCGCAGCCCCGCGTCCAGCACGTAGACGCGGGTGCTCTCGATCGGCCCGCCGATGGATGGCGCCCGCGCGCCCTCCGCCTCCACCACGCCCGACGTGGCGACGACCGTGCATTCGGTGGGTCCGTAGTTGTTGGCGAGCGCGAACGGCATCCCCGCGCGGGGGCGCGCCCGCAGCCGGTCGCCGCCCGTCAGCATCCACCGCAGCGCCGTGTCCGCCGGCCACTCCAGCGCCAGCATGGGCTCCGCGACGGGGGTGGGGATAAAGGAGACGGTGATCGCGTGCTGCACCAGCCAGTCCCGCAGCGCCGGAGGATCGGCGCGCACCTCCTCGGAGACCACGTGCACCGACGCGCCGCAGGTGAGGTACGGCCACACCTCCCACACCGCCGCGTCAAAGCCCGGGCTAGCCACCTGCGTCGCGCGGTCCGCCGCGGTCACGCCAAAGGCGCGCACGTGCCAGGCGCACAGGGCGCCCAGCGACGCGTGCTCCACCGCCACGCCCTTGGGTGTCCCCGTGCTCCCGGAGGTGTAGACCACGTAGGCCGCGTTGCGCGCCGCCGCGCGGCCCGGCAGGTCGTCCGCGCTCTCCGCCGCCCACGCGTGGGCGTCCCGGTCTACCCGCACCACGTGCACGCCGTCCTGCTCCACCGGCGCGGCGCCCCGTCCGTCCGTCAGCAGCACCGCCGCGCCGGAATCGCGCAGCATCAGCTCCAGCCGCGCGGGGGGATAGGCGGGGTCCATGGCCACGTACGCCCCGCCGGCCTTGAGGGTCGCCAGGGTGCAGACCATCAGCTCCGGCCCGCGCTCCAGGCACACGCCCACGCGCGTCTCCGGGCCCACGCCCAGGCGCACCAGGTGGCGCGCCAGGCGGTTGGCACGCGCGTTCAGCTCGGCGTAGGTCAGGGTGACGGTCCCGCCCGTGGCCGCGACCGCCTCCGGGGCCCGCGCGGCCTGCTCCTGGAACAGCTCGTGGATGCTGTGGTCCGCCGGGTACTCGGCCTCCGTACGGTTCCACGCCTCCAGCACCCGCGCGCGCTCCGCATCCCCGATCAGCCCCAGCCGCGAAAGCCGCACGTCCGCGTCCTCGGCGACCTGCTCCAGCACGCGCTCCAGGTGGCCGAGCATCCGCTCCACCGTGCCGCGCTCAAAGAGGTCCGTGCTGTAGTTCAGTCCGCCGCGCAGGCCGTGGGGCGTCGGCGCGAGCACCAGGGAAAGATCGAAGTTGGCGCTCGCGCGCTCGGCACCGGCTCCGCGCACGCTCAACCCCGGCAGCGGTTCTCCCCCGCCTCCGCCGCCGCCTCGGCCCGCGGCGTCCTGCACCGTGAACATCACCTGAAACAGGGGCGAGTGGCTCAGGCTGCGCTCCGGCCGCAGCTCGGCCACCAGCTTTTCGAACGGAAGCTCCTGGTGCGCGTAGGCGCCCAGCGTCGCTTCCCGCACCCGCCGCAGGGTTTCGCGGAACGACGGATCTCCCGAAAGGTCCGTCCGCAGCACCAGCGTGTTGACGAAAAAGCCGATCAGCTCCTCCACCTCGCCACGCGTGCGCCCGGCGATCGGGCTGCCCACCACCACGTCCTCGCTCCCCCCATACTTCGCGAGCAGCACCTGGAACGCGGAAAGCAGCACCATGTACAGCGTCGCCCCCTCGCCGCGTCCCAGCGCCTGCAGCCGCTCCAGCAGATCGAGGGAGAACTCCACCGGCGCCATCGCGCCCCGGAACGTCTGCACCGGCGGGCGGGGATGGTCCGTCGGCAGTTCAAGCAGCTCCGGCGCACCCGCCAGCCGCTCGCGCCAGTACGCCAGCTGCTTCTCCAGCGCCTCACCCGACAGCTGCGCGCGCTGCCACACCGCGAAATCCGCGTACTGCACCGGCAGCTCGGCGAGCGGCGACTCACGCCCCTCGCGGTACGCCGTGTCCAGCGCCGACAGCTCGCGCAACAGCACCCCCGTGCTCCACTCGTCGCCGACGATGTGGTGCATCGTCAGCAGCAGCACGTGGTCTTCCTGGCCCAGCCGCAGCAGCGTGGCGCGGAAAAGGGGTCCCGCGGCAAGGTCGAACCCGCGCCGCGCCTCTTCCCCAACCCGGCGCCCGACCGCTGCCTCGCGATCCGCCTCGCCCAGCCCCGACAGGTCCTCCACCGGCAGGGCGAACCCGTCGAAGGGCGCGATCGCCTGAACCGGCGAGCCGTCCACCTCCGCGAAGACCGTCCGCAGCGCCTCGTGGCGCCGGACGATCTCGCCCAGCGCCCGCTGCAGCGCCACCTGGTGCAGGGTCCCTTCCAGGCGCCATGCGATGGGGATGTTGTAGACGGCGGCTCCCGGCTCCAGCCGGTCGATGAACCACAGCCGCTCCTGCGCAAAGGAAAGCGGCAGCCGCCCGCCCCGCTCCACCGGCACGATCGCAGAGATCCTGGGCGCGCTCCGCTGCAGCCTCGCGGCGCGCGCCATCTCCAGGATCCGTTCGCGTTCGGCGTTCGACAGCGTGGTGCTCATTGGCTCTGCGGGCAGTTCATTGCGGCGATGGAAAGCGGCTGATGGGTCATCCCATCTCGGCGGCGCGGGCCAGCGCAAGCAGCTCCTGGATCTCGTCCGGATCGAACTCGGCGAGCTGTGCGTCCAGAAGGTGCTGGGCCAGCAGGGAAAGCTCGGACTTTTCGAAAATGTCGCGCACCGAAAGCTCCACGTCCATCTCCCTCCTGATCTGGAACACCAGACGGGTGGCCAGCAGGGAGTTGCCGCCCAGTTGAAAGAAGTCGTCGTGGCGGCCCACCCGCTCCACCCCCAGAAGGCCGGCCCAGATGGCCGCGACCGCCTCCTCCGTGGCACCGGCGGGCGCCTCGTACCCGCGCGCGGCGAACGCGTCACCACCCGGGGCGGGCAGCGCCCGGCGGTCGGTCTTGCCGCTGGGCGTAAGCGGATAGGCCTGCATCCACACGTACGCCGCCGGCACCATGTACCCCGGCAGGCGATCGGCAAGGTGCGCCTTCAGCGTGTCCACGGCGACCGCCTCGTCCGCCAGGTAGTACGCCACCAGCCGCCGGTCGCCCGGCGCGTCCTCGCGCGCCATGACCAGCGCATCGCGCACCGCGTCGTGGCTCCCGAGCGCCGCCTCGATCTCGCCCAGCTCGATGCGGAAGCCGCGGATCTTTACCTGGAAGTCGGTGCGTCCCATGAACTCCAGCGTTCCGTCCGCCTTCCAGCGGCCCAGGTCGCCGGTGCGGTACATCCGCGCGCCGCCTTCCGTCGAGAACGGATCGGGGACGAAGCGCTCTGCCGTCAGCGCGGCGCGCCCCAGGTAGCCGCGCGCCACACCGGCCCCGCCCACGTACATCTCGCCCGCCACCCCCACCGGCGCCGCCGAGCCGCGCGCGTCCAGCACGTAGATCCGCGCGTTGGCGATCGGCCGCCCGATGGCGGGCGCGCGGCCGTCCACGGCGCACACGTGCGAGGTGGAATCGATGGTCGCTTCGGTGGGACCGTACAGGTTCACCACCTCACCCACACCCGCCGCGCGGGCTTCCTCCACCAGCGCCGCCGAAAGCGCCTCGCCGCCGCAGAAGAGGATACGGCAGGGAAGCGACCCGCCCTCCGGGAGCGCGCCGAGCACCGCCTGCAGAAGGGTCGGGACGAACTGGGCGATGGTGACCCCGCCCTCCGCGACGGCGCGCCCCATGGCCTCCGGATCCTTTGCCGCGTCGGAGGAAAGAAGCAGCATCCGCGCGCCGGTGGACAGCGGCGTCCACAGCTCCCACACCGACGCGTCGAACGAGATGGACGTGCGCTGCAGCACCGTATCACCCGCGCCGATGCCGAATGCCGTGGCCTGCCACGCAGTGTGGTTCACCAGGCTGCGGTGCGCGACCATCACGCCCTTGGGTCGGCCCGTGGAGCCGGAGGTGTAGATGACGTACGCCAGGTGGCCAGGCGTGAGCCCCGCGCGCACGGGGTTCGTATCCGGCCCCTCCGTCCAGGCGCGGGCGTCGAGGTCCACCACCGGGACGTCCAGCCCCGCGAACGTGCCGGCCAGCGACGACTGCGTGATGAGCGCCGCCGGGGCGCTATCCTCCAGCATGTAACGCAGCCGGTCGGCGGGGTACGCCGGATCCAGCGGCACGTAGGCACCGCCCGCCTTGAGGATGGCCAGCAGGGCGGCGACCATTTCCGGCCCCCGCTCCACGCAGACCCCCACTCGCGCATCCGGGCCGACGCCCAGCGAGCGGAGGTGGTGCGCCAGCCGGTTGGCCCGCGCGTTCAGCTCCGCGTAGGTGAGACGATCCTCTTCGAACGACACCGCCACCGCATCGGGCGTGCGCTCCACCTGGGCTTCGAACAGCTGGTGGATGCACAGGTCTGCGGGAACCTCCGCGTCCGTGCGGTTCCACGCCTCCAGCACCAGCGCGCGCTCCGTCTGCGGAAGCACTTCGATGGTTTCCAGTGTCCGCTCGGGCGCGTTCTCCAGCGCCTCGATCAAGCCGGCGAGCGCCGTGTGCATCAGCGCGCACACCCGCTCCGCCCCCACCTCGGCCTCCACCTGCACCGACAGGGAGAACTCATCCCCCCAGTCGTTCACGGCCAGGTTGAGCGGGTAGTTCGAACGCTCCATCACCTGCAAGGCCTGGCTGGGCCCGCGCGCGCCGCTTCTTCCGCCCCCACCGCCCACATGCCGGTAGTTGAAGAGCGATGAGAACAGCGGCTCCGGCGCCGGCACCCCGCTCATCTGCTGCGCCAGCGCCAGGGAGGCGTGCTCGTGCCGCACCAGGCTGGCCAGCAGCGCCTGGGCCTGACGCACGCTCGCCGCCGCGCCTTCGTCCGCCACGCGAATGCGCACCGGCAGCGTGTTGATGAACGGCCCCAGCACCCGGTCCGCGCCCTCCGCCCCCTGCATGCGTCCGAACAGCACGGTGCCAAAGACCACGTCGCTGCGGCCCGAAACCCGCGCCAGCACCTGCGCCCACGCCACGTGGCACACGGCCGCCACGCTCACGCCCAGCGTCCGCGCCCGTTCCCGCAGCCGCACGCCCAGGCCTTCCTCCACCCGCAGCATTCCCGGCTCCAGCCCCAGCCCGTCTCCCCGCACCTCGCGCAGCCCGAACGGAGCCGTCGGCTCGTCCACGTCGCCCAGCAACTCGCGGAAGAACGTCTCGTGCTCCGCGCGGCTCACCCCCAGCCGCGCCTGCGCCACGTAGTTGCGAAACGGCAGCGGGGCCGGCAGCTGCGCCGCGCGACCTTCCAGGTGCGCCTCCATCTCCTCGCGCAGCACGTCGGCCGTGGTATGGTCGCTCACCATGTGGTGCAGCAGCAGCAGCAACCCCCAGCGCCCCGCCACGGCCTCACGGCCCACGTATGCGCGCAGCATGGGAGCGCGGCTCAGGTCGACCCGCTGATTCAGTGGATCGACGCGCTCGTACAGGTGCCACGCCGCATCGCTCGCGGCCGCGTCCACCTCCACCTCTTCGATGGAGAGCGGAGCGTGGCGCCAGACCACCTGCACCGCCTCGGCAAGCCCATCCCACACCACCGACGTGCGCAGGATGTCGTGCCGCGCGATGACCGCCTGCAGCGCGGCCAGGTAGGCATCCCGCTGCTTGCGGCTCTCGAAGGAGAACGGCTGCGGGAGCAGATACGGGTCGTTCTCCGGGTTGAGGAGGTGATGGAAAAGGATTCCCTCCTGCAGCGGCGCCAGCGGATAGATGTCCTGCACGTTCTCCGCGCCACCCGGCACGCCGGCGACGATGCCGTCGATCTCCGCCTGCGTAAGCTCCACCAGCGGCAGCATCTGCGGCGTAATGGCCACGGCACCGGCCGAAATCCGGTTCGGCGGGACCTGCACCTCGGACCCGGGACCTTCCACCGCGGCGGCAAGCTCCGCCACCGTGGGCGTGGTGAACAGGGCACGCACGTCCGCGCGCACGCCGCGCCGCCGCATCCGCTCGACGAGGGCGACCGCCAGCAGGGAGTGGCCGCCCAGGGTGAAGAAATTGTCGTGCACCCCCACCCGGTCGACCTTGAGCACCTCCGCCCAGATCCCCGCAATCTGCTCCTCGGCAGGCGTGCGCGGCGCCACGTAGCGGTCCGCGTCCGCCGCGTACTCCGGCGCGGGAAGCGCCTTGCGGTCCAGCTTTCCGTTCGGCGTCAGCGGCAGTGCCTCCAGCGCGACGAACGCCGCCGGGACCATGTACTCCGGCAGGCTCCCCCGCAGGTGCTCCCGCAGCTCTTCCGCCTCCACGTCACCGACGACGTACGCCACCAGCCGCCGGTCGCCGGGCACGTCCTCGCGGGCCACGACCACGCAGTCGGTGACGCTCTCATGGCCGCGCAGCAGGGCCTCGATCTCGCCGGGCTCGATGCGGAAGCCGCGGATCTTCACCTGCGCGTCCACCCGGCCCAGGAACTCCAGCGTTCCGTCCGCCCGCCAGCGCGCCCGGTCGCCCGTCCGATACAGCCGCGCGCCGGGCTCCGCGCCAAACGCATCGGGAACGAACCGCTCCGCCGTCAGCTCCGGCCGTCCCAGATAGCCGCGCGCCACCCCCGCCCCGCCGATCAGCAGCTCGCCCGGGACGCCCGCCGGCTGCGCGTTCCCGATCGCATCGCAGACGTACAGGCGCACGTTGCCCAGCGGCCGGCCGATCGGGTGCCCGTCCACCATCCCGTCCGCCGGCACCGGGTGCGTGGAGGCCAGGATGGTCCCTTCGGTGGGGCCGTACAGGACGTGCGATTCCGCCTCGGAAAGCGTCTCCCGCATCTCCGCCAGCAGATCGGCCGCGACCTGATCGCCGCCCACAAAGGCGCGCCGCAGCCGCCCCAGTCGGGGCGTCTCGCGCTCCGACTCGACGATCTGCCGCATCAGCGCGGGGACGGCGTGGACGAGCGTGGCGTCGGCAATCTCCTCCGCCAGCGCGGGTACATCCATCACCCGCTCGCGCTCCACCAGGCGCACTGCGGCCCCGGAAGTGAGCGGCAGCAGCGCCTCGAAGAGCCAGATGTCGAACGCGTACGACGCCAGCGCCGGCATCACGTCGTCCGCGACGACACCAAACGCCTCGCGCGTGGCCGCCAGCAGGTTCGACAGTGATCCGTGCTGCACCTGCACGCCCTTAGGCCGGCCGGTAGAGCCGGAGGTGTAGATGACGTACGCCAGGCTCGCGTGGGATGCCGGCAGCTCCGGTGCCGCATCCGCCGCGTCCGGAAGCTGGTCCACCCGCACGAGGGTCGCCCCGTGCTCCGGCAGCACCCCGGCCGTGCTCTCCGCGACAACCACCACCGGAAGCGCCGCGTCGCTGATCATCCACCCCAGCCGCTCCGCCGGGTAACCCGGATCCAGCGGGACGTACGCGCCACCCGCCTTCCAGATCCCCAGGACGCCGACCAGCAGTTCGGGCGTGCGCTCCATGCACAGCCCAACCGGCGTCTCGGATCCGACACCCAAGTCGCGCAGGTGCCGGGCGAGGATGGATGCACGCCGATCCAACTCTCCGTACGTCACCGCTTCGATGCCGGCCAGGAGAGCGGTCGCCTGCGGAGCGCGGCGCGCCCAGTGGGCGAAGAGCACGTGGGCCGGGGGATCGGAGTATCCGCGCTCCGTCTGGTTCCACGTCCCCAGCACCTGCTCGCGCTCCGCCGCGCCTAACAGGTCCAGGTGCGACAGGCGAACGTCCACGTCCGCGGCGACCTGCTCCAGCACCCGCTCCAGGTGGCCCAGCATCCGCGCGATCGTGCCGGGCTCAAAAAGGTCGGTGCTGTAGTTAAGCCCCCCGCGCAGGCCCTGCCGCGTCGCAATGAAGGTGAGCGACAGGTCGAACTTGGCCTGGGCGAAATCCGGGGTGGCGACCCCTTCGGTGCTCAGCTCGGCCAGACCACTCCCCGGCTCCTCCACGTCCTGCAGCGTGAACGACACCTGAAAGAGGGGCGAGTGGCTGAGGCTGCGCTCCGGCTGCAGCTCCGCTACCAGCCGCTCGAACGGCACCTCCTGGTGCTCGTAGGCGCCCAGCGTAGCCGCCCGCACCCGCCGCAGGGTCTCGCGAAAGCTCGGGTTTCCGGAAAGATCGGTCCGCAGCACCAGCGTGTTGACGAAGAAGCCGATCAGGTTCTCCACCTCGCGCCGCGTGCGCCCCGCGATCGGGCTGCCGACGACCACGTCCTCGCTCCCGCTGTACCTGGACAGCAGCAGCTGAAAGGCACCCAGCACCACCATGTACAGCGTCGCGCCCTCGTTGCGTCCCAGCGCCTGCAGCCGCTCCAGCAGCGCACCGGAAAGCTCGATCCGCTCGACCGCCCCCCGGAACGACTGCACGGCCGGCCGCGCGTGGTCGGTGGGCAGCTCCAGCAGCCCCGGCGCTCCCGAAAGGCGCTGCTTCCAGTACGCCAGCTGCCGGTCCAGCACCTCGCCCTCCAGCTGCGCGCGCTGCCACACCGCATAGTCAGCGTACTGCACCGCCAGCTCCGGCAGCGGCGATTCGCGCCCCTCGCGGTACGCCGCGTAGAGCGCCGAAAGCTCCCGGAAGAGCACCCCCATGCTCCATCCGTCGCTGACGATGTGGTGCATCGACAGCAGCAGCACGTGGTCTTCGTCACCCAGCCGCAGCAGCGCCGCGCGGAAGAGCGGGCCCGCCGCCAGGTCGAACCCCCGCCCGGCTTCCTCCCCGGCGCGCCGGCTGACCGCCGCCTCGCGATCCGCCTCGTCCAGCCCCGACAGGTCCTCCACCGGTAGCGCGAACCCGCCAAAGGGCACGATCACCTGCACCGGCGAGCCGCCCGCCTGGGCGAAGACCGTCCGCAGCGCCTCGTGGCGCCGGACGATCTCGCCCAGCGCACGCTCCAGCGCCCTCTGGTCCAGCGCGCCCGCCAGGCGCAGCGCGGCGGGGATGTTGTACGTGGCGCTCCCCGGCTCCAGCTGGTCGATGAACCAGAGCCGCTCCTGCGCAAACGACAGCGGCAGCGCCCCCGTGCGCTCCACCGGCACCACGGCGGGGAGCGCGGGCGCCCCGGCGCGGCGCATCTCCTCCACGCGCCCGGCCAGCTTGGCCACCGTAGGTGCCTCAAAGAGCACCCGCAGCGGCAGCTCCACGCCAAACAGCTCGCGCACCTGCGACACCACCCGCGTGGCCAGCAGCGAGTGCCCGCCCAGGTCAAAGAAGTTGTCGTTCGCGCCCACCCGCTCCAGGCGCAGCACCTCGGCCCAGATCCCCGCCAGCACCTCCTCCACCGGGGTGCGCGGCGCTACGTACCTGTCGCGCGCCGACGCAAGCTCCGGCGCCGGCAGCGCCTTGCGGTCCACCTTGCCGTTGGGGGTAAGCGGAAGCGCGTCCAGAAAGACGAACGCGGACGGGACCATGTGCTCCGGCAGCCGCTCGCGCCCCAGCTCGCGCAGGTCGCGCGTAAAGGCCGACGGGGTGCTCCAGCGCCGCGCCGGGGCTGCCTCCACGGCCGGCTCCACGGCCGCCGCCCCGGGCCGCACCGCGTAGACGGCGTGCAGCCCGGTTCCCTTCAGATCGTGCTCCTGCTCGACCGCCACCGCAAAGCCGTGCCGGGCCAGCAGCTCCGTCACCCGCTCCAGGTCCTGGTCGTGGGCTTCGGCCACCACCTGCGAGATCCTGTCCCAGTGCTCGGCTTCGATCCCGGCGAGCACGTCGTACTCGCCCCCTTCCACGTCCACCTTCAGCAGGTCGATCCGCTGCACCCCCTGCTCGCGGATCACCTGGGAGAGGGTGCGGATCTCGGCGGTCACCTGTTCGGTGTCCAGGCGCGCCTCCAGCATTTCCTCGAGCATCGCCCCGTCCATCCCCGCGGCATCCCCGGCGCCGGGGTCCTGCTCGTTGAGCACGTAGGAGCGCACCACCGAGCGTGCTTCGTCGGCGTCCACCTGCCGCCCCGACAGCACCGACGCGTGGGGGTAGTAGGTGAACGTTTCCGTGCCGGCCGTGCTCCCCACGCCGCAGTTGAACAGCCGCGCGTCCACGCCGTGGATGCGCGCGTTGGTCTCCAGCGCCTGGAACACGGGGGGGATCGGCTCGAACGCGTATACCGTCACGTCCGGTCGCAGCGTGCCGGCAAAGAGGGTAAAGAGGCCGATGTTGGCGCCCACGTCAAACACGCAGGCGCCGTCGCCCAGCGCCACCCCGTGCCGCAGGTAGCTGCGCTCCTCGAAGATTTCGCGGTACAGGAACCGGGTTTCGGCCGCGTTCAGGTGCGCGATCCCCATCCCGTTGGGAAGCTCGAACGCGCGTGGCCCCGCCTCCGCGGCTTCCCGCTCCAGGCGCTGGAGCTCCAGCACCCCCGCCGCGTGGGTCCGGTCGGGGACCAGGTACGCCACCAGCCGCGGATCACCCGAAACGTCCTCGCGCGCCAGCACCACGCCGTCGCGCACGCCCGGGTGGCCCAGGAGCACGGTCTCGATCTCGCCCAGCTCGATGCGGAAGCCGCGCACCTTGACCTGAAAGTCCAGCCGCCCCAGGTACTCGATGGCGCCGTCCGCCCGCCAGCGCGCCCGGTCGCCCGTGCGGTACAGCCGTGCGCCCGGCTCCGTCGAGAACGGATCGGGGATGAAGCGCTCCGCCGTGAGCCCCGCACGTCCCTGGTAGCCGCGCGCCACTTGCACGCCGCCGATGTACAGCTCGCCCGGCACGCCCACGGGTACGGGCTTGAGCGCCGCGTCCAGCACGTACAGCTGCGTGTTCCACACCGGCCGGCCGATCGGCACCACGTCCGCTGCTTCGTCGCGCGGGCAGGTCCACCAGCTCACGTCCACGGCCGCTTCCGTCGGTCCGTAGAGGTTCGTGAGCACCACCGGACCGGCGAACCGGTCGTAGAAGCGCCGCACCAGCGCCGGCGGCAGCGCCTCGCCGCTGCAGACCACGTGGCGGAGCGAGCCGCAGCGGCCGGCCTCCACCGCCTCCACGAACGGCTGCAGCATGGAGGGGACAAAGTGCAGCGTCGTCACGCCCTCGCGCTCGATCACGTCGCGCAGGTAGGCGGGATCGCGGTGCCCGTCCGGGCGCGCCATCACCAGTCGCGCACCCTGCTGCAGCGGCCAGAAGAACTCCCACACCGACACGTCAAAGGAGGACGGCGTCTTCTGCAGCACCACGTCGTCCGGGCCGATGCCGAAGTGCGCCTGCATCCACACCAGCCGGTTCACCACGCCCCGGTGCTGGTTCATCACCCCCTTGGGACGGCCCGTGGAGCCGGAGGTGTAGATGACGTACGCCACGTTCGACGGCGTCACGGCAGGCGCGAGGTTCTCCGCGCTCTCCCCCGCGACCGAATCCCACGCCCCATCCACGTCCAGCACCGGCACTTCGGAGGCGGGGAGGATGCCGCGCAGCCGCTCCTGGGTAAGCAGCACGGCCACGCCCGAATCCTCCAGCATGTACGCCAGCCGCTCGGCGGGGAGGCCCGGGTCCAGCGGCACGTAGCCGCCCCCGGCCTTGAGGATGGCCAGGAGGGAAACCATCATCTCCAGGCTGCGCTCCATCAGCACGCCCACGCGGACCTCCGGCCCCACACCGCGGCCGCGCAGGTGGTGGGCGAGCTGGTTGGCGCGGGCGTTCAGCTGCGCGTACGTGAGCGACGCGTCCTCGAAGACGACGGCGACAGCCTCCGGCGTGCGCGCCGCCTGCGCCTCGAACAGCTGGTGGATGCACCGGTCCGCCGGAACCCCCGCCCCCGTCCGGTTCCATTCCTCCACCACCAGGCCGCGCTCGTCCGCCGAGAGCAGGTCCAGCTCCGAGAGCCGCGCCTCCGGCCGGGCCGCGGCCTGTTCCAGCACCCGCTCCAGGTGCCCCAGCATCCGCCGGACGGTGGCGCGGTCAAAGAGGTCGGTGCTGTACTCCACCACGCCGCTGACGCCGCCGTCATGCGGGACGGCGGTGAGCGCCATGTCGAAGCGGGTGGTCTCCGACTCCGCGGCCACCCCCTCCATCCGCAGCCCCTCCAGGCCAACGCCGGAGCGGTCGGCGTTCTGCAGCACGAACATCACCTGGACCAGCGGCGCGTGGCTCAGCGAGCGCTGGGGCTGCAGCTCGGCCACCAGCCGCTCGAACGGCACTTCCTGGTGCTCGTACGCGCCCAGCGTCCCCTCGCGCACCCGGGCCAGCAGCTCGCGGAAGGTGGGGTCGGCCGAAAGGTCGGTGCGCAGGACGAGGGTGTTGGCGAAGAAGCCGATCAGATCCTCCACCTCGCGCCGCGTGCGCCCGGCGATGGGGCTGCCCACGACGACGTCGTCGCTGCCGCTGTACCTGGACAGCAGCAGCTGAAAGGCGGCCAGCATCACCATGTACAGCGTGGCCCCCTCGCCGCGGCCCAGCGCCTGAAGGCGGTCCAGCAGCGCGCGCGGCAGCTCGAACGTCTCCCGCGCGCCGCGGTTGGACTGCACCGGCGGCCGGGGCCGGTCGGTGGGCAGCTCCAGCAGCGCCGGCGCCCCCGCCAGCCGCGCCTTCCAGTAGCCGATCTGGCGGTCCAGCGTTTCGCCCCGCAGCTGCTCGCGCTGCCACGCGGCGAAATCCGCGTACTGCACGGGCAGCTCCGGCAGCGGCGACTCCCCGCCCTCCCGGTACGCCGCGTACAGCGCCGACAGCTCGCGCAAAAGGACGCCGCTGCTCCACCCGTCGCTGACGATGTGGTGGATGCACAGCAGCAGGACGTGCTCCTCGTCCGCCAGCCGCAGCAGCGCGGCGCGGAACAGCGGGCCCACGGTGAGGTTGAACGGACGCGCCGCATCCTCCCGCGCGCGCCGCCGCGCCTCCGTCTCGCGATCCGCCTCGCCCAGCCCCGAAAGGTCGTCCACCGGCAGCGCGAAGCCGGCGAAGGGCGCGATCACCTGCACCGTGCCTTCGTCCAACTCGCGGAACACGGTCCGCAGCGACTCGTGGCGGCGGACGATCTCGCCCAGGCTCCGCTCCAGCGCGCCCACGTCCAGCGCGCCGGAAAGGCGCATCGCGGCGGGAATGTTGTACGCCGCGCTCCCGCCTTCCAGCCGGTCCAGGAACCAGAGGCGTTCCTGGGCGAACGACAGCGGGAGGGGACGATGACGATCCACACGAACGATCGGCGCCAGCACGCGCGCGCCGCCCCGCCGCAGCGCATCCACCCGCGCGGCCAGCTCCGCCACCGTGGGTCCCTCGAACAGCGCGCGCAGCGGAAGCACGACGGCCAGCGCGTTCTGCACCCGCGCCAGCAGCCGCGTCGCCAGCAGCGAATGGCCACCCAGCGCGAAGAAGTCGTCGTCCACGCCCACGGCTTCCGTGCGCAGGACCTCGGCCCAGATCCCCGCCAGGATCTCCTCCGTCTGCGTGCGCGGCGCGGTGCGGCGGGCCGCGTCCGCCGAGATCTCCGGCTCCGGCAGCGCCCGGCGGTCCAGCTTGCCGTTCTGCGTCAGCGGCAGGCGGTCCAGCCGCACGTAGGCGGACGGGACCATGTACTCCGGCAGCAGCCCCTTCAGGTGCGCCCGCAGCGCGGCCGCGTCGGGCACGGCCGACCCCTCCACGGGAACCCAGTACGCGACGAGGCGGCGGTCGCCGCCTTCCATCTCCCGCGCCAGCACGGCGGCTTCCTTGATGGCCGGATGCGACGCCAGGGCGCTCTCCACCTCGCCCAGCTCCACGCGAAAGCCACGCACCTGTACCTGCTGGTCGGCGCGGCCCATGGGCTCCACCTCGCCGTCGGGCCGGTAGCGGCCCAGGTCGCCGGTGCGGTACAGCCGGTCGCGCGCCTGGCCCGTCCACGGGTTCACCAGGAACCGCTCCGCCGCCAGCGCCGGGTCGTTCAGGTACCCGGCGGCAAGGTGCGGCGAGCGCATCCAGATCTCGCCCACCTCGCCGATGCCCGCCAGCGCGCCCGCGGCGTTGCACACCAGCAGCTGCACCCCGGGAATGCCGCGGCCCAGGGGGATGATCTCCTTCTGCTCGGCGTCGGGGTCGACCACGTGATACGAGACGGCGCGCTGTGTCTCGGTAGACCCGTAGTAGTTGATGACACGGAGGTTGGGCGCGAGCGCCGCCAGCCGCTGCACGTCGCCGCGGCGCAGCACGTCGCCCACGAAGAAGGCGCGGCGCAGGGAGTCGATGCGCTCGCCCTCGGCCGCGTCGGCCAGCACCTGGCCCATCGCCGGCGTAAGGTGCGCCACCGTGATCCCCGCCTCGCGCATCCACCGCGCCAGGTAGCCGGGCGTCCCCGTCTCGTCCGGCAGCGGCGCCACGACGGCGGCGCCCAGCTGCAGCGGCGTAAAGACGTCGCGGTGCAGCGGGTCGTGCGCCAGGCCGCTCAGCAGGCTGAAGCGGTCCGCCGCGGAAAGCTCGAACTCCGACGCCAGCCAGGGCGTAAAGTGCGTGAGCGCGGAGTGGCGCCCCATCACCGCCTTGGGCACCCCCGTGGTCCCCGAGGTGAACGACAGGTACGCCAGCGTGTCCGGCCCCACCGTGACGCCGAGCGGATCGCCGGAATCCTCCAGCGCCTCCGCGGACTCTTCGCTCCGCGGGTGGATGACGACGGTGGTGCGGATGGATTCCGCGAGCCCGTCCATCGCCTCGCGCGGCAGGCCGCCCGCGGCGGACAGGTGGAGGTGCGCGGCGGGGCGCGCGATGCGGACGTACTCCGCCAGGCGCGCCGCGGGATACGACGGATCCAGCACCAGGAAGGCCGCGCCGCTCTTCATCGTCCCCAGCAGCGCGCGGACCAGCGCGGCGCCGCGGTGTCCGGTGATGGCGACGACATCCCCCGCGCCCACGCCGTGCGCCACCAGCCGGCGCGCGATGGCGTCCGTGGCGGCGTGCAGCTCCGCGTACGTCCAGCGCTCGCGCGGGTCCTCCACGGCCAGCGCATCCGGCGTCGCCATCGCGCGCGCGGCGAACACCTCGTGCACGGCGCCGCGCCAGGTGTCGTCCAGCGGCGCGGCGGGGTCGGGGAGCACGGCGCGGGCGGCGTCCGTGGCCAGCGCCAGCGCGCCGATGCGGGTTTCCGGCGCCTCCGCCGCCTGGCGCAGCACGCCCTGCAGCTGCGCCAGCATCTCGCGCATCCGCGGCGCGTCGAACAGGTCCGCGGCGTAGGCCAGCTGGATGTCGATCCCGCCGTCCCGCTCGGCCACGTACAGCGTCAGGTCGAACTTGCTGGTCAGCTCGCCGCCGCCGCCCAGCTCCGTCACCTCGAGCCCGCCGGCCTGGAGCGCGGCGACCTCGAAGTTCAGCAGGTTGAGCATCACCTGGAACACGGGCGCGTGCGCCATGCTGCGCTCCGGCCGCACCTCTTCCAGCACCCGCTCGAAGGGAAGGTCCTGGTGTGCGTACGCGGCCAGCGTGGTCTCGCGAACCCGCGCCAGCAGCTCGCGGAACGACGGATCGCCGGAAAGGTCGGTCCGCAGCGCCAGCGAGTTCAGGAACAGGCCCACCATGCGGTCGGTCTCGGCCCGCGTGCGCCCGGCGATCGGGGTGCCGACGACGACGTCCTCCTGCCCGGCGAGGCGTCCGAGCACCACGTCCAGCGCGGCGAGCAGGACCATGAACAGCGTGGCGCCCTCGCGCCGGGCCAGCGCGTGGATCCCCTTCGCCAGCTCCGCGGGAACGGCCAGCTGCTCCACGGCGCCGCGGTGCGACTCCACCGGCGGACGGGGACGGTCGGTGGGCAGCTCCAGCAGCGCGGGGGCGCCGTCCAGGGTGCGCCGCCAGAACTCCACCTGCCCCTCCAGCGCCGTGCCGGACAGGCGCGCGCGCTGCCACATGGCGAAGTCGGCGTACTGCAGCGCCGGCTGTGGCAGCGGCGACGCTTCACCGCGCGCAAAGGCGCCGTACAGCGCGGAAAGCTCCTCCAGCAGCACCCCCACCGACCAGCCGTCGCCCACGGCGTGGTGCATGTTCAGCAGCAGCAGGTGCTCGGCGTCGCCCACGCGCACCAGCTCCGCGCGAAAGAGCGGCCCGCGCGCCAGGTCAAAGCGGTGCCCGGCGGCGGCGGCCATCCGGCGCGCGGCTTCCGCGGGGCGCGCGTCGTCGGGCAGGTGCCGCAGGTCGGCGACGGGCAGATCGACCTCCGCCGGGGGCGGGGCGATGCGCTGCACGGGAACGCCGTCCACGGCCGGCAGCGTGGTGCGCAGGGGCTCGTGGCGGCGCACCAGCTCGGCGAGCGCGCGGCGGAGCGCGTCTTCATCCAGCGCGCCGGTGAGGCGGTAGGAGAAGGGGATGGCGTACGCCGGGCTTCCCGGGTCCAGCGCGTCCACGAACCAGAGCCGCTCCTGCGCGAACGTCATCGGCAGGTCGCCCTCGCGCGCGGCGGGGGCGATGGCGTCGGCGCCGGCGGCCGCACCGGTGCCGCGGAGACGGTCGATCTCGGCCGCCAGCGCGGAAAGGACCGACCGCTCGAAGACGGCGCGGATCGGCAGGTCCACGCCAAACACCTCGCGGACGCGCGCGGCCACGCGGGTCGCCAGCAGCGAGTGCCCGCCCAGGTCAAAGAAGCTCGCCTCCGCGCCCACCCGCTCCAGCCGCAGCATCTCCGCCCACAGCCCCGCCAGCACCTCCTCCGTGGGCGTGCGCGGCGCCACGTAGCGGTCCGCGTCGGCCGCGTACTCCGGCGCGGGGAGCGCCTTGCGGTCCAGCTTGCCGTTGGGCGTCAGCGGCAGCGCCTCAAGCACCACGAACGCCGACGGAACCATGTACTCCGGCAGGCTGCGCCGCACGTGCGCGCGCAGCTCCTCCGCCTCCACGCCGCCGGCCACGTACGCCACCAGCCGCGGCTCGCCGGACGCATCCGCCCAGACGATCACCCGCGCCTCCCGCACCTCCGCGTGCGCCGACAGCACGGCCTCGATCTCGCCCGGCTCGATGCGGAAGCCGCGCACCTTCACCTGCTCATCCACCCGCCCCAGGAACTCCAGCTCGCCCCGCGCCGACCACCGCACCCGGTCGCCCGTGCGATACAGCCGCGCCCCCGTCTCGCCGCCGAAGGGATCGGGGACGAACCGCTCCGCCGTCAGCCCCGGCCGGCCCAGGTAGCCGCGTGCGACGCCTACGCCGCCCACGTACAGCTCGCCGGGGATGCCGACCGGCGCCGGCCGGCCGGCCGCATCCAGCACGTACACCCGCACGTTCTCCAGCGGGCGGCCGATCGTCGGCCCACGCCCGTCCGCCTCGCACGACGCGGAGGTCGCGCAGACCGTCGTCTCCGTGGGCCCGTACGCGTTCACGAAGGTGCGCCCCGCGCTCCACCGCTGCACCGTGGCGGCGTCCACCGCCTCGCCCGCGCTCACCACCGTGCGCAGCTCCGGCAGGTCCTCCGGCGAAAGCACGGCCAGCACCGACGGCGGCAGCGTGGCCACGGTGACGCGCCCGCGGCGCAGCGTCTCCAGCAGCCCCGCGCCGGGCAGCAGCGCATCGCGCGGCGCCATCACCAGCGTGGCCCCGGCCAGCAGCGTGTCGAACAGCTCCGCCACCGCCGCGTCGAAGGAAAACGAAGCGAACTGCAGGACGCGGCTGCTGCCGTCGATGCCGAAGCGGCGGGCCTGCGCGTACGCCAGGTTCGGCACGCCCCGGTGCGGGACCATTACGCCCTTGGGGCGGCCCGTGCTTCCGGACGTGTAGATGACGTACGCCAACTGGTCCGGCGAAACGCGGCGCGCCGGGTTCTCCGCGGACTCGGCCGCGATCCGCGCGCCGTCTCCGTCCACGCTCACCAGGGCGACGCCGTCGCCGGCGGGGAGCGCCGCGCGCAACGACTCCTGCGTCACAAGCACGGGCACGGCCGCGTCCGCCAGCATGAAGGCCAGCCGCTCCGCGGGATAGGCGGGGTCCAGCGGTACGTACCCGCCGCCGGCCTTGAGCACGGCCAGGGCGGAGACGACCATCTCCGGCCCCCGCTCCAGGCAGATCCCCACCCGCACCTCCGGCCCGACACCCAGCCCGGCGAGGTGGTGCGCCAGCCGGTTCGCCCGCTCGTTCAGCGCACGGTAGCTGAAGGTTTTGCCGTCGAACTCAACCGCCGCGGCGTCCGGCGTCCGCGCCGCCTGGGCTTCGAACAGTTCGTGGATGCAGCGGTCCGCCGGATACGCGGCCTCCGTCTGGTTCCACTCCTCCAGCACCCGCGCGCGCTCCGTCTCGCCGACCAGCTCCAGCTGCGAAAGCCGCACGTCCGCGTCCGCGGCCACCTGCTCCAGCACCCGCTCCAGGTGGCCCAGCATCCGCTCGATGGTGTCCCGCTCGAACAGGTCCGTGACGTAGCCCAGGGCTCCCCGCAGGCCCTGCGGGGTCGGCCCAAGGCCCAGGGAAAGGTCGAACTTGGCGCTCGCGAGCTCCATGTCGACACCGCCCACGCTCAGCCCCGGCAGCGTGGCTTCGCCGCCCTCGGCGTCCTGCACCAGGAACACCACCTGGAACAGGGGCGAGTGGCTCAGGCTGCGCTCCGGCCGCAGCTCGGCCACCAGCGTCTCGAACGGAAGCTCCTGGTGCGCGTACGCGCCCAGCGTCGTCTCCCGCACCCGCCGCAGGGTTTCGCGGAACGACGGATCTCCCGAAAGGTCCGTGCGCAGCACCAGCGTGTTGACAAAGAAGCCGATCAGCTCCTCCGCCTCCGCGCGCGTGCGCCCGGCGATGGGGCTGCCCACGACGATGTCGTCGCTGCCGCTGTACTTCGACAGCAGCACCTGGAACGCGGCCAGCAGCACCATGTACAGCGTCGCGCCTTCGCTGCGTCCCAGCGCCTGCAGCCGCTCCTGGATCTCGAGGGAGAATTCCACCGCGACCGTCGAGCCCCGGAACGTCTGCACCGCCGGGCGCGGACGGTCCGTCGGCAGCTCCAGCAGCTCCGGCGCGCCGGCCAGCCGCTCGCGCCAGTACGCCAGCTGCTTGTCCAGCGCCTCGCCCGACAGCTGCTCGCGCTGCCATACCGCGAAATCCGCGTACTGCACCGGCAGTTCCGGCAGCGGCGACTCACGCCCCTCGCGGTACGCCGCGTACAGCGCCGACAGCTCGCGGAACAGCACGCCCGTGCTCCACTCGTCGCCGACAATGTGGTGCATCGACAGCAGCAGCACGTGATCCTCGGCGCCCAGCCGCAGCAGCGCCGCGCGAAAGAGCGGTCCCGCCGCTAGGTCGAACGCCCGTGATGCTTCCTCTTCGACGCGCCGCCTGACCGCCGCTTCGCGATCCGCCTCACCCAGCCCCGAAAGGTCCTCCACCGGCAGGGCAAAGCCGCTGAACGGCGCGATCACCTGCACCGGCGAGCCGTCCACCTCGGCAAAGACGGTCCGCAGCACCTCGTGGCGCCGGACGATCTCGCCCACGCTCCGCTCCAGCGCCGCAACGTCCAGGGCACCAGCCAGGCGCCAGGGGATGGGCATGTTGTAGACGGCGCTTCCCGGCTCCAGCCGGTCGATGAACCACAGCCGCTGCTGCGCAAACGACAGCGGCAGCGGCCCGCCCCGCTCCACCGGCACGATGGGAGAGCGCTTCGGCGTGCTACGCTCCAGGCTGGCGGCGCGCGCCAGCTTGAGGAGGCGTTCACGTTCCGTGGCAGACAGCGTCGGGTTCATCGGCTCTGCGGGCGGTTCATTGCGACGATGGAAAACGGCTGATCGTTCATCCCGCGTCCGTGGCGCGGGCCAGCGCGAGCAGCTCCTGCAGCTGCTCCGGATCGAAATCGGCCAGCTGCACCTCGACCAGGTGCTGGGCCAGCAGGAAAAGCTCAGGCTTTGCGAAGACGTCGCTCACGGAGAGCTCCACGTCCATCTCCCGCCTGATGCGGAACACCAGCCGGGTGGCCAGCAAGGAGTTGCCGCCCAGCTGGAAGAAGTCGTCGTGGCGGCCTACCCGCTCCACCCGAAGGAGGTCGGCCCAGATCGCCGCGACCGCCTCTTCGGTCTCGCCGTCGGGCGCCTCGTAGCCGCGCGCGGCGAACGCGTCGCCCCCCGGCGCGGGAAGCGCTCTGCGGTCAAGCTTTCCGTTCGGCGTCTGTGGATACTCAGCCATCCACACGTACGCCGCCGGCACCATGTACCCCGGCAGGCGATCGGCGAGGTGCGATTTCAAGGCGTCCACCGCGACCGGCTCATCCGACTGGTAGTACGCCACCAGCCGCCGGTCGCCGGGCACATCCTCGCGCACCAGGACGACCGGGGCGCGCACGCCCGGATGCTCCGCGAGCCGCGCCTCGATCTCACCCAGTTCGATGCGGTAGCCGCGCACCTTTACCTGGAAGTCGGTGCGGCCCAGGTACTCCAGCACGGCGGTGCGGGAGTCCGCGGGCACGGAATCAACGCCCCGACTCTCCCGCCAGCGGATGCGGTCCATCACCCGGTACATCCGCGCTCCCGGCGCGCCGAACGGGCAGGGGACAAAGCGCTCCGCCGTCATCGCCGGACGGTTCGCGTACCCGCGCGACAGCCCGGCGCCCGACAGGTAGAGTTCGCCTACCGCACCGGCCGGCACGGGCTGCAGATGGTGATCGAGGACGTACGCCTGCGTGTTCGCCACCGGCGTGCCGACCAGCACCTGGTCCGCGCCGCGCGGAACGACGTAATAGGTCGAGTACGTCGTGTCTTCCGTCGGTCCGTACAGGTTGCCGACCTTCTCCACCGTCCCCAGTTCGTACAGCCCCTGCGCCAGCGCGTTCGGCAGTGCCTCGCCACCCAGGTTCAGCGTCTTTACGCTCGCCGGAATGCCGCCGCTGCGCAGCAGCTCCGCCGCCGCGCTGGGCACCATGCTGACGTGCACCACGGGTTCGTCCAGCGTCGCCAGCTCCAGCGCGTTCTCGGCGATCACCAGCTTTCCGCCCCACGCCAGCGTGCCGAACACCTCGGCTATGGAGACGTCGAAGTTGATGGAGGTGGAAAATAACACCGATGAGCGCTCCTCGTCCGTAACGTTCTCCCGCAGCCAGTGCAGAAGGACGACGGTCGAGGAGTGGCGGATCATTACCCCCTTGGGCCGGCCGGTAGACCCGGAGGTGAAGATGACGTGCGACAGGTTCTCCGGCAGCACGCCACTTTCCGGCGCAGCGGCGGATTCCGTTGCGATCGCGTCGCGCTCACGGTCGAGCAGCAGCACCCCGGCCACGTTTTCGGGCAGGCGATCCGCCAGGCTCGACTCGGTGATGACGAGAGTGACCCCCGCATCCTCGAGCATGTAGCCCAGACGCTCGCGCGGGTACGCCGGGTCCAGCGGCACGTATGCGCCACCGGCCTTCAGCACGCCCAGCATCGCGGCCGCCAGCTCCGGCGTGCGCGGCAGGCAGATGCCCACGCGCACCTCCGGCCCCACGCCGCGCCGCCGCAGCGCGTTCGCCAACTGGTTCGCCCGCGCCTCCAGCTGCGCGTACGTCCATCGTTCGTCGTGCCAGGAGAGCGCGACGGACTCCGGCGTCCGCGCCGCCTGCGCGCCGAACAGGTCGTGGACGCAGGCGCCAGCGGGGTACCCGGCGTCGGTGTCGTTCCACGCCTCCACCACCATGCGCCGCTCGGCCGCGGAAAGCAGGTCCAGCCGGTCCACGGGCGTGGAGTCGTCGGCGGCCATCTCTTCCAACACGCGGCGCAGGTAACCCACGTGCCGCTCCACTGTCGCCCGCTCAAACAGGGCAGTGGCGTACTCCACCACCCCGTCAATCCGCCCGCCATCCTCCCAGAGCGTCAGCGACAGGTCGAACTTCGAGGTCGCCCGCGACGACGCGTCCTCGGAATCCAGGTCGTCCAGGGGAGCCAGTGCCAGCCCCGGCAGCTCCAGGCCGTCCCCAGGCGCGTTCTGCCAGGCGAACAGCACCTGAAAAATCGGGGTGTGCGCCATGCTGCGCGCCGGCTGCACCCGATCCACCACCTGCTCGAAGGGGATGTCCTGGTTCTGCTGCGCTTCCATCGCGCGCGCTTTCACGCGCCCCAGCACCTCCGCCACCGTCGGCGCGCCGGAAAGGTCCACGCGCACCGGCAGCGTGTTGATGAAGAAGCCAATTAGATCCTCCACCTCCGCGCGGCCACGGTTGGCGCTCGGTGTGCCGATCACCACGTCGTCCTGCCCCGAAAGCCGCGCGAGCACCGCCGCCCAGCCGGCGAGCAGCGTCATGTAGAGCGTGGTGCCGTGCCGCTGCGACAGCGTCCGGAGCGCCGCCGCCAGCCCCTCGTCCAGATCCACGCCGACCAGCCCGCCGGCAAAGTCCTGCTTCGCCGGGCGCGCATGATCCGTCGGCAGCTCCAGCAGCTCGGGGGCGCCCGCCAGCGTCTGGGTCCAGTATTCCGCCTGGGCTTCCAGCACGGGGCCTTCCACCCAGCGGCGGTGCCACACGGCGTAGTCCGCGTACTGGATGGGAAGCGGCGGCAGCGGATCGGGCTCGCCACGCGCAAAGGCGGCGTACAGCATACCAACCTCGCGGTGCAGCACGCCGGCCGACCAGCCGTCGCTGACGATGTGGTGCATCGTCAGCAGCAGCACGTTGTCGTCCGCCGCCATCCGGATCAGGCGGCCGCGGAACAGCGGCCCCCGCGCCAGGTCGAAGGGCGCGTTCGTCTCCTCCTGCACCAGGCGCCGCAGTTCGTCCTCTGCGTCCGGCGAGGCGCGGAGGTCATGCTCCACCAGACGGAACCCGCTCTCCCCCGCCGGGGCGATGTGCTGCACCGGCTCCTCATCCACCGTGGGGAAGGAGGTGCGCAGCGCCTCGTGGCGGGCGACGATGCGATCCAGCGCGCGGACCAGAGCACCGCGGTCCAGCTCGCCCCGCAACCGCAGGCGCAGCGGCATGTGGTAGGTGCTGCCCAGGTTCCCCAGCTGCTCCAGGAACCACAGACGCTGCTGCGCGAACGACAGCGGAATCGGCGCGGTCCGATCTACCTGTGTGATCGCCGTCGCGTCCGCGCGCGCGGCCGTCTCCAACCCACGCGCGAAGTCCGCCAGCACCGGCCGCTCGAACACGTCGCGCGCCGAGACCTCCACGCCCAGCGCCTGACGAACGCGCGAGATGACGCGCACCGCCAGCAGCGAGTGTCCGCCCAACTCGAAGAAGTGGTCACGCCTACCCACGCGCTCCGTGCCCAGCAGCTCCGACCAGATCGCCGCGACCGCCTGCTCGGCCTGGCCCACCGGGGCTTCGTACTCGTGGGCCGCGTACGCGTCACCTTCCGGCGCGGGGAGCGCCTTGCGATCAACCTTGCCGTTCGGCGTCAGCGGCAGCGCGTCCAGCCGCACGTAGGCGGCGGGGACCATGTACTCGGGAAGGCGTTCCGAGAGATGTGCCCGCAGCACGTCCGCTGCGGCCGTCTCGTCACCCGCCACGTATGCCACCAGCCGCTTCTCGCCCGGCGCGTCTTCGCGCACCAGCACCACCGCTTCGCGCACGCCGGGGTGCTCCGCCAGCCGCGCCTCGATCTCGCCGGGTTCGATGCGGAAGCCGCGCACTTTCACCTGGAAATCGGTCCGGCCCAGGAACTCCAGCGACCCGTCCGCCAGCCAGCGCACCCGGTCGCCCGTCCGATAGAGCCGCGCCCCTGGCTGGGCCGAGAAGGGATCGGGGGCGAAGCGCTCCGCCGTCAGCTCCGGCCGACCCAGGTAGTCGCGCGCCACGCTGGCGCCGCCCAGCCACAACTCGCCAGCGACGCCGACCGGCGCCACATGCCCGCCAGTATCCACCACGTACAGCGCGGCGTTGCCCAGCGGCCGTCCCACCATCTGCCGCGCCGCAGTTTCGCCACCCAGCCGGTGCGAGGCGCAGATGATCGCCGCCTCCGTAGGCCCGTACAGCACGTGGATCGCGGCCGCCGGGAAGGCGATGCGCATCTCCTCCAGCAGGTCGGGCGCGACCGCGTCACCGCCCACGAAGGCGTGGCGCAGGCTGCCCAGCACTCCCTGCGGCGTGGCGCGCACTTCTTCCACGATGCGGCGCATCAGCGCAGGCACCGCGTGCACCGTGGTGCAGGACGCCAGGTCCTCCACCAGCCGCGGCACGTCCACGACGCGGTCGCGCGGGACCAGCCGCACGGTGCCGCCCCTCAGCAGCGGGAGCAGCGTCTCGAAGATCCAGATGTCGAAGGCGAACGAAGCCAGCGAGGGCACGCGGTCGTCTGCATCGAACCCAAACGCATCACCCGCAACGGCCAGCGTCGCGGCAACGCTCCCGTGCGGCACGCGTACGCCCTTGGGGCGGCCGGTGGAGCCAGAGGTGTAGATCACGTACGCCAGGTGATCCGCCGTCAGCCCATCGCGGCCTGGGTTCGTCGCGGGGAGCGAAGCCCACGCGTGCGACGCGGCGTCCAGTTCGACTACCGGCACGTCTGCACTCTCGACACGATCACGCAGATGCGTCTGCACGAGCACCGCCGCGGGGGCGCTGTCCGCAAGCATGTACGCCAGGCGCTCCGCCGGGTAGCCCGGATCAAGCGGCACGTACGCGCCGCCTGCCTTCAGGATGCCCAACACCCCCACCACCATCTCGGGGCTCCGCTCCACGCAGAGCCCCACCCGCGTCTCCAGCCCGATGCCGAGCGAGCGCAGGTGGTGCGCGAGGCGGTTCGCGCGGGCGTTCAGCTCCGCGTACGTGAGCGACTCCTCCTCGAAGCGCACGGCCACCGCGTTCGGTGTACGCGCAGCCTGGGATTCGAACCGCTCATGGATGCACCGGTCGGCCGGAGCTTCGGCCGCCGTCCGGTTCCACGCCTCAAGTATCTGCCGCCGCTCGGCCTCCGGAAGCACCTCGATGCGCGCCACCGGCCTCTCCGGCGCCGTCTCCAGTGCCTCGACCAGTCCCGCCAGCGCCGTGTTCATCAGCGCGCACACCCGCTCCGCGCCCACACCGGGCTGCACCTGCACCGTCAGGGAGAACCGGTCTTCCAGGTCGTTCACCGAGAGAATGAGCGGGTAGTTCGACCGCTCCCTTACCTCGACTTCCAGGGCGGCGCCGCTGGACGCTGGCCGCTGCTCTTCGCGATCCACGCCGTGCCGGTAGTTCAGAACCGCCGAAAACAGCGGCTCCGGGGCCTGAACCCCGCTCATCTGCTGCGCCAGCGCGAGCGAGGCGTGCTCGTGGCGCACCAGACTGGCCAGCAGCGCCTGCGCGCGGCGCACATTCGTCACCGCGCCCTCCTCCGCCACCTGGATGCGAACGGGCAACGTGTTGATGAACGGCCCCAGCACCTGGTCCGCGCCCTCCCCGCCCTGCATCCGCCCCAAGAGCACGGTGCCGAAAACCACGTCGCTCCGGCCAGAGACCCGCGCCAGCACCTGCGCCCACGCCACGTGGCACACGGCCGCCGCGCTCACCCCCAGCGCCCGCGCACGATCCCGCAGACGGACGCCCAGCCCCTCCTCCAGCTCCAGCGTCCCTTCCTCCAGCCCCAGCCCATCCCCGTGCACGTCGCGCAATCCGAACGGCGCCGTCGGCTCGTCGACGTCGCCCAGCAGCTCGCCGAAGAACGCCTCGTGCTCCGCGCGGCTCGCCCCCAGCCGCGCCTGCGCCACGTAGTTGCGGAAGGGCAGCGGCGCCGGCAGCTGGTCCGCGCGCCCCTCCAGGTGCGCGTCGATCTCGGCCCGCAGCACGTCCAGCGAAGTGTGGTCGCTCGTCATGTGGTGCTGCAGCAGCAACAGCACCCAGCGATCCTCGGCCACGTCACGGGTGACATACGCCCGCAGCATGGGCGCGCGGCCCAGATCGATCCGGTGATGCCGCGGATCGAAGCGCTCGTACAGCTGCCGCGCCGCATCGCCCGCCGCGGGGTCCGTCTCCACCTCCTCGACGGAGAGCGGAGCCTGACGCCAGACCACCTGCACCGGCTCCGACAGCCCCTCCCACACCACTGCGGTACGCAGGACGTCGTGCCGCGCGATCACCGCCTGCAAAGCAGCCAGGTAGGCATCCACCTGCTCGCGGCGCTCGAACGCGAACGGCATGTAGAGCAGGTAGGGGTCGCCCTCCCGCGTGAGCAGGTGGTGGAAGAGAATCCCCTCCTGCAAGGGCGCCAGGGGATAGATGTCCTGCACGTTCGCCGCGCCACCGGGCACCGCACCCACGATGCGGTCGATCCCCGCCTGCGTAAGCTCCACCAGCGGAAGCATCTGCGGCGTGATGGCATCGCAGCCGGCCAAGATGCGGTTCGGCGGGATGGCGATCTCGTTGAAGCGTCCGCCCGCCGCCGCGGCGAGCTCCGCCACCGTTGGCGTGGCGAACAGGGCACGTACGTCCGCACGCACACCGCGGCGCCGCATCCGTTCCACGAGGGTGACCGCCAGCAGCGAGTGTCCGCCCAGGGTGAAGAAGTTGTCCTGCACCCCCACCCGGTCGACCTTCAGCACCTCCGCCCAGACCGCCGCAATCACCTCCTCGGCCGGCGTGCGCGGCGCCACGTAGCTGTCCGCGTCCGCCGCGTACTCCGGCGCAGGCAGCGCCTTGCGGTCCAGCTTGCCGTTGGTCGTCAGCGGCAGCTCGTCCAGGAACACGAACGCGGACGGGATCATGTACTCCGGCAGGCCCTGGCGCACGTGCGCGCGCAACGCATCCGCCTCCACCTCGCCCACGACGTACGCCACCAGCCGCTGATCGCCCGCGTCCTCGCGCGCCAGCACCGCGCAGTCGGCGACGCCCTCGTGCTGGCGCAGCACCGCCTCGATCTCGCCCAGCTCGATGCGGAAGCCGCGCACCTTTACCTGGAAATCCGTGCGGCCCAGATACTCCAGCGTGCCGTCCACACGCCAACGCCCCAGGTCCCCGGTACGGTACATCCGCGCGCCACCTTGGGGCGAGAACGGATCCGGGACGAAGCGCTCCGCCGTAAGCCCCGGCCGCCCCAGGTAGCCACGCGTAACCTGCGCGCCGCCCACGTACAGTTCGCCGGCGATGCCGACGGGGGCAGGCTCGCCGCGCGGGTCCAGCGCGTAGATCCGCGTGTTGGCCACGGGCCGGCCGATCGATACCTGCCCGGCGCCGGTCTCGGCGAGCCGCTGCGAATGGATGGAGCACCCCACCACCGTCTCCGTGGGGCCGTACTCGTTGACAATCACCGTCTCGGGCAGATTTCGGATCCACCAGCCGATCTGCCCCCCGATCAGCGGCTCACCGCCCACCACCAGGCACGCCGCCCCGCCCACGGCGCCCCGCTCCGCCAGCCGCTCGCCCAGTACGCGAAGGTGCGCAGGGGTCAGCTTCAGCATCTCGCGCCCCCCGCGCTCCAGCACACGCGCCAGGCCTTCGACCGCATCGTCCTCCTCCACCAGCTCCACCGCCCCGCCACCCAGCAGCGGCACGAAGAGGCTGGTGACGGTCAGGTCGAAGGAAAGCGACGAGTGCAGCGCCGAGCCGCCACCGGGATAGGTGCGCGTCGCCCACGCCAGGTAGGCGGCCAGCTGCGCGTGCTCCACGGCCACGCCCTTCGGACGCCCGGTGCTCCCCGAGGTGTAGAGGACGTACGCCAGGCTCCGCGGGTCCACCGCGATTTCCGGAGCCGCCGCGTCCGCCCTCTCCATCTCCCCCCAGCGCGCATCGAGCGCAACGACCTCGACGCCTGCGTCAAAGGGAAGGCGGCCCAGAAGGCGCTCCTGCGTCAGCACAACGGGGAGGGCGGAATGCTCGGCCATGTACGCCAGACGCTCGGCCGGATACGACGGATCCAGCGGGACGTAGGCGCCGCCTGCCTTCAGCACGCCCAGCACGGCAACCACCATCTCCAGCGACCGCTCCAGGCTCAGCCCCACACGTACCTCAGCGCCCACCCCGCGCCCGCGCAGCCAACGCGCCAGCCAGTTGGCGCGCGCGTCCAGCTCGGCGTAGGTGAGCGAATCCGCACGGAAGACGACGGCTGTCGCGTCCGGCGTGCGCGCCACCTGCGCCTCGAACAGCTGGTGGGCGGGCACGGCGGGGAGATCCGCCCCGGTCCGATTCCACTCGTCGACGACGAGTCGCCGCTCGGCGTCGGGAAGCATCTCCAACGCGTGCACGGCCCGCGCGTGATCGGCCACCATCTGTTCCAGCAGGCAGCGCAGATACTCCACGTGCCGCTCCACCGTTGTCCGGTCGAAGAGCACGGTGGCGTACTCCAATTCTCCTTGGATGCGCCCGTCAACCTCCCACAGCGCCAACGACAGGTCGAACTTTGCGCTCACCTGGGCCGGCGAGCCCCCGGAACCCGCCAGATCCAGCGGGCCCACGGCCAGCCCGGGCAGCTCCGGGCTTTCTCCCGGCGCGTTCTGCCAGGCGAACATCACCTGGAAGAGCGGACTGTGCGCCAGACTGCGCACCGGCTGCACCAGCTCCACCACCTGTTCAAAGGGGATGTCCTGGTTCTGCTGCGCCTCCAGCACCCGCGCCTTTACACGATCGATCAGCTCCCCCACACGCGGCCCATCCGACAGGTCGATACGGACGGGGAGCGTGTTGACGAAGAAGCCGATCAGCTCCTCCACCTCCGGGCGGCTGCGGTTGGCGGTGGGGGTGCCCACGACGACGTCGCCCTGCCCCGAGAGGCGGGCAAGCACGGCTGCCCATCCGGCCAGCAGCGTCATGTACAGGGTGGTGCCGTGCCGCTGCGACAGCGTCCTGAGCGCCGCGGCCAGCGCCTCGTCCAGCTCCACACTGACCGACGCGCCGGTAAAGTCCTGCTTCGCCGGGCGCGGACGGTCCGCCGGCATTTCCAGCAGCTCCGGCGCGCCCGCAAGCGTCCCGCGCCAGTAGTCCGCCTGCCGCTGCAGGACCTCGCCCTCTACCCAGCTGCGGTGCCACACGGCGTAGTCGGCGTACTGCACCGGCAGCGGCGGCAGCGGATCGGGCTCGCCGCGCGCGAAGGCGGCGTACAGCGCGGCCAGCTCGCGGAACAGCACGCCCGCCGACCAGCCGTCGCTGACGATGTGGTGCATGGTCAGCAGCAGCACGTGGTCGTCCGCCGCCATGCGAATCAGCCGCCCGCGGAACAGCGGCCCCCGCGCCAGGTCGAACGGCGCGCTCGCCTCGTCAGACACGAGGCGGCGCAGTTCGTCCTCTGCATCGTGTGAGGCGCGGAGATCGTGCTCCGCCAGCCGGAACCCGCTCTCCTGGACCGGGGCGATGCGCTGCACCGGCTCGCCCTCCACCATCGCGAAAGATGTGCGCAGCGCCTCGTGGCGCGCGACGATGCGATCCAGCGCGCGGACCAGCGCGCCGGGGTCAAGATGGCCCCGCAGCCGCAGGCCCAGGGGGATGTGATAGGTGCCGCCCAGGTCCCCCAGCTGCTCCAGGAACCACAGCCGCTGCTGCGCGAACGAGAGCGGGATGTTGCCGGTGCGATCCACACGCTCGATCGCGTCCGCCTCCGCGCGCGCGGCGGTTTCCAGCCCGCGCGCGAAATCCGCCAGCACCGGCCGCTCGAACACGTCGCGTGGCGATACCTCCACACCCAGCGCCTGCCGCACCCGCGAGACGACGCGCACCGCCAGCAGCGAGTGCCCGCCCCGCTCGAAGAAATGGTCGCGCCGGCCCACCCGTTCCGCACCCAGCAGCTCCGCCCAGATCGCCGCGACCGCCTCTTCCACCCGGCCCGACGGCGCCTCGTACCCGCGCGCGGCGAACGCATCACCTTCCGGCGCGGGAAGCGCCTTGCGATCCACCTTGCCGTTCGGCGTCAGCGGAAGCGTGTCGAGCCGCACGTACGCCGCCGGAACCATGTACTCGGGGAGGCGCTCCGAGAGATGCGCTCGCAGCACGTCGGCACCGGCCGTCTCGTCGGCCGCCACGTACGCCACCAGCCGCTTCTCGCCCGGTGCGTCCTCGCGCACCAGCACCACCGCCTCGCGTACGCCCGGGTGCTCCGCCAGCCGCGCCTCGATCTCGCCCGGCTCGATGCGGAAGCCGCGCACCTTCACCTGGTGATCGGTCCGCCCCAGGAACTCGAGCGCGAACGTGCGAGAGTGCGAAAGTGCGAGAGGGGAACCAGCCTCGCGCGAATCGTTGTCACCGCCAAACTCCCGCACCTCCGCCCACCGCACCCGGTCGCCGGTGCGGTAGAGCCGCGCCCCCGGCTGGGCCGAGAACGGATCGGGGATGAACCGCTCCGCCGTCAGCCCCGGCCGCCCCAGGTAGTCGCGCGCCACGCTGGCGCCGCCCAGCCACAGCTCGCCCGCGACACCGAGCGGCGCCACCCCGCCACCGGGCTCCACCACGTACAGCGCGGCGTTCCCCAGCGGCCGCCCCACCATCTGCCGCGCCGCCGATTCCCCGCCCAGCCGGTGCGAGGCGCAGATGATCGCCGCCTCCGTCGGGCCGTACAGCACGCGGATCTCCGCCGCCGGGAACGCCCCCCGCATCTCCTCCAGCAGGTCCGGCGCAACGGCATCGCCGCCCACGAACGCGTGGCGAAGCGTGCGCAGCACCCCCTCTGGCCTGGCGCGGACCTCCTCCACAATGCGGCGCATCAGCGCCGGCACGGCGTGCACCGCGGTGCACCCGGCCAGATCCTCCACCAGCCGCGGCACGTCCAGCACGCGCTCGCGCGCCACCAGGCGGACGCTGCCGCCACCCAGCAGGGGAAGCAGCGTCTCGAAGATCCAGATATCGAAGGCGAACGAGGCCAGCGAGGGCACGCGGTCGTCTGCATCGAACCCGAACGCTTCACCCGCAACCGCCAGCGTGGCGGCAACGCTGCCGTGCGGCACGCGTACACCCTTGGGACGGCCGGTGGAGCCGGAGGTGTAGATGACGTAGGCCAGGTGCTCCGCCGTCAGCCCCTCGCGGCCTGGGTCCGTCGCGGGGAGCGAAGCCCAGTTCGGCGACGCGGCGTCCAGCTCGACCACCGGCACGTCTGCGCCCTCAACACGATCACGCAGATGCGTCTGCACGAGCACCGCCGCGGGGGCGCTGTCGTCCAGCATGTACGCCAGGCGCTCCGACGGGTAGCCCGGGTCCAGCGGCACGTACGCGCCGCCGGCCTTGAGGATGCCCAGCACCCCCATCACCATCTCCAGGCTACGCTCCGCGCAGATCCCCACCCGCGTCTCCGGGCCCACACCCAGGTCGCGGAGGTGGTGCGCCAGCCGGTTGGCCCGCGCGTTCAGCTCGCCATAGCTCAGCGATTCGTCTTCAAAGACGAGCGCCACCGCGTCCGGCGTGCGCGCCGCCTGCGCGGCGAACTGCTCGTGCACGAACGCTTCGCCCGGGGACTCGGCTGCCGTGGCGTTGAACTCCTCCACCACTCGGCGGCGCTCGGCGGCGGAGAGCAGATCCAGCCGGTCCAACGGCCTCGCATCGTCCGCGACCATCTCTTCCAGCAGGCGGCGCAGGTAGCCGAACCAGCGCTCCACCGTCTCCCGCTGGAACAGGGCGGTGGCGTACTCCACGAAACCGTGGATCCGCCCGTCATCCTCCCATAGCGCCAACGACAGGTCGAACTTCGCGGCCGTCCGCGACGACGCGTCCCCGGCATCCAGGGAATCCGCCGAACTCACCGCCAGCCCCGGCAGCTCCAGGCGGCTCTCGGGTGCGTTCTGCCAGGCAAACATCACCTGGAACAGCGGGGTGTGCGCCAGGCTACGCGCCGGCTGCACCAGCTCCACCACCTGCTCGAAGGGGATGTCCTGGTGGTGCTGCGCGCCCAGGGAGCGCTCCTTCACCCGCCCCAGAAGCTCCGCCGCGCTGGGCGAGCCCGCCAGGTCCACGCGCAGCGCCAGCGTGTTGACAAAGAAGCCGATCAGACCCTCGACCTCGCTCTGCCCGCGGTTGGCGCTGGGCGTGCCGATCACCACGTCGTCCTGGCCCGACAGCCGTGCGAGCACGGCCGCCCACCCGGCCAGCAGCGTCATGAACAGCGTGGCGCCGTGCCGCTGTCCCAGCGTCCTGAGCGCGGTGGTCAGCGACTCGTCCAGCTGCACCGGCAGCCAGGCGCCCGCGAAGTCCTGGCGGGCCGGGCGCGCGTGGTCCGTCGGCAGCTCCAGCAGTTCCGGCGCGCCGGCCAGCGTCTCGCGCCAGTAGCCCGCCTGCCGCCGCAGCACCTCGCCCTCCACCCAGCGCCGCTGCCACGCCGCGTAGTCCGCGTACTGCACCGGCAGCGGCGGCAGCGGATCGGGCTGGCCGGCCGCGAACGCCGTGTACAGCGCGCTCAGCTCGCGGCTGAAAATCTCCAGGCTCCACCCGTCCGAGACGATGTGGTGCATGGTGACCAGCAGCACGTGGTCATCCGCCGCCATGCGCACCAGGCGCCCGCGGACCAGCGGCCCCCGCGCCAGGTCGAACGGCGCGCTCGCCTCCTCCGCCATCAGCCGGTCCAGCTCCCGCGGGGCGTGGGGCCGGCCTTCCAGGTCGTGCTCCGCCAGGTGGAACGGGCTTTCGTCCACCGGGAAGATTCGCTGCGCGGGGACGCCGTCCGCCTCCGGAAAGCGGGTGCGCAGCGCCACGTGCCGCGCCACGATCCGCTGCAGCGCGCGCGTCAGCGCCTCGCGGTCCAGCTCGCCCCGCAGCCGCAGGCTCATGGGGAGGTGGTAGGCCGCGCCCGATCCCTCCATCTGCTCGATGAACCACAGCCGCTGCTGCGCGAACGAGAGGGCGAGCGGACGGGAGCGATCCACCGGCACGATGGTCGTCCCCTCCGCCCCCGCGGCCGTCTGCAGCGCGCGCGCAAAGTCCGCCAGCACGGGCCGGATAAAGAGGTCGCCGATCGACGCCTCCACGCCCAGCGCCTGCCGCACCCGCGAGACCACGCGCACCGCCAGCAGCGAATGCCCGCCCAGCGCGAAGAAGTTGTCCCGCCGTCCAATGGGCTCGATGCCCAGCAGTTCCGACCAGATCTCCGCCAGCGCGATCTCCGTCTCGCCCAGCGGAGGCTCGTGATCGCGCGAGGCGAACGCGTCCGCGTCGGGCGCGGGGAGGGCGCGGCGGTCCAGCTTGCCGTTGGGGGTGACGGGGAACGCGGTCAGCCGCACGAACGCCGCCGGGACCATATACTCCGGCAGCTGTTCGGACAGGTGCGCGCGCAGCGCTTCGCTCTCCAGCGCCTCGCCCACAAAGTACGCCACCAGCCGCTTGCCGCCCGGCCCGTCGTCCAGCGCGAGCACCACCGCCTCGCGCACGCCCGAGTGCGAGACCAGCCGCGCCTCGATCTCACCCAGCTCCACGCGGAAGCCGCGCACCTTCACCTGAAAGTCGGTGCGTCCCAGGTACTCCACCGTGCCGTCCGACATCCACCGGCACAGGTCGCCGGTGCGGTACATCCGCGCTCCCGGCTCGCCAAAGGGATCGGGGACGAACCGCTCCGCCGTCAGCCGCGGCCGGCCCAGGTACCCGCGCGCCACGGCAACGCCGCCGATGAACAGCTCGCCCGCCACGCCGACGGGTACCGGCTCGCCCGCACGGTCCAGCACGTAGACCGCCGAGTTGTGGATGGCGCGGCCGATGGAAACGCGCTCCGCGTCCGGGTTGCACGCCCACTCGGTCACCTCACCGGATTCCGTCGGGCCGTACTGGTTGTACAGGCCGACGGAGGGAAGCCGCTCGTGGAACTGCCGCACCAGCGCCGCGGATACGGCCTCGCCGCTCACCGGGACGCGCAGAAGGCCCGTGCACGTCTCCGCCTCCGGATGCTCCAGGAACGCCTGCAGCATGGAGGGGACGAAGTGCGCAACCGTGATCCCCTCGCGGCGGATGACGTCCGCCAGGTACGCCGGGTCGCGGTGGCCGCCGGGGCGCGCCATCACCAGCCGCGCACCCACCATCAGCGGCCAGAAGAACTCCCAGAACGATACGTCGAAGGAGAACGGCGTCTTTTGCAGCAGCGCCTCGTCCGGCGTCATCCCGTAGCGTTCCTGCATCCACGCCAGCCGGTTTACCAGGCTGCCGTGCTCCAGCATCACCCCCTTGGGGCGCCCGGTCGATCCCGAGGTGAAGAGCACGTGCGCCAGATTCCGCGGCCCCAGCCCGTCACGCTCCGGGTTCTCCGCGGATCGATCCGCCCACACCGCGTCGGCGGCGAGATCGAGGACGGGGATGGCGGATCCGGACGACAGGGCCGCGGCGGTGGCGGCCTGCGGCGGGTGCGTCAGCAGAACGGCCGGAGCGCTGTCTTCGACCATGTTGCGGAGGCGTTCCACCGGGTAGCTGGCATCGAGCGGAACGTAGGCGCCGCCGGACTTGAGGATGCCCAGCAGCCCCACCACCATCTCCACGCTGCGCTCCACGCAGATCCCCACCCGCACGTCCGGCCCGACGCCCAGCGCGCGGAGGTGGTGCGCCAGCCGGTTGGCCCGCGCGTTCAGCTGCGCGTACGTCACCGGCTCGCCCTCGAACACCACCGCCACCGCGCCGGGGGTGTGCTCCACCTGGGCTTCGACGAGTTCGTGGACGCACGCCTCGCGGGGGTACGCGGCTTCCGTGGCGTTGAACTCGCGCAGCACCAGCCGGCGCTCGGACTCGGCGAGCATCGGCAGACGGTCGATGGCGAGCGCATCGTCCGCGGCCATCGCCTTCAGCACCCGGCGCAGGTAGCCCACCCAGCGCTCCACCGTCTCCCGCTCGAACAGTGACGTGGCGTACTCCACATCGCCGGTGATGCGGCCGCCGTCCTCCCACAGCGCCAGCAGCAGGTCGAACTTGGCGGTCACGCGCGGTCCGGCGTCCGCGGTGGCCAGGGTGAGCCCCGGCAGCTCCACGCTCCCCCCGGGCGTGTTCTGCCAGGCGAACATCACCTGAAACAGCGGGCTGTGCGCCATGCTGCGCGCCGGCTGCACCCGCTCCACCACCTGCTCGAACGGGATGTCCTGGTTGCGCTGCGCCTCAAGCGCGCCCGCCTTTACCTGCGCCAGCAGCTCGGCCACGGTGGGCCGGGCGGAGAGGTCCACCCGCAGCGCCAGGGTGTTGACGAAGAAGCCGATCAGCGCCTCTACCTCGGGCCGCGCGCGGTTCGCCGACGGCGTGCCGACGACCACGTCGTCCTGCCCCGAAAGCCGGGCGAGCACGGTCGCCCAGCCGGCCAGCAGCGTCATGTACAGGGTGGTGCCGTGCCGCTGCGACAGCATTTTGAGCGACGCCGTCAACGCCTCGTCCAGATCGACCTGCAGCGACGCACCGGCAAAGTCCTGCCTGGCCGGTCGCGGATGGTCGGTGGGCAGCTCCAGCAGCTCCGGCGCACCGGAAAGCGTTTGCGTCCAGTACTCCGCCTGCGCCTCCAGCACCGGCCCTTCTACCCAGCGTCGGTGCCACGCGGCGTAATCGGCGTACTGCACCGGCAGCGGCGGCAGCGGATCGGGCTTGCCGCGCACGAAGGCGGCGTACAGCGCGCCCAGCTCGTGGAACAGCACGCCCACCGACCAGCCGTCGGAGACGATGTGGTGGACGGTCAGCAGCAACACGTGGTCGTCCGCCGCCACACGCACCAGCCGTCCGCGGAACAGCGGGCCGTGCACCAGGTCGAACGGCGCGTTCGCCTCGTCCGACGCCAGGCGGAGCAGCGCATCTTCCGCGTCCGGCGCGGCGCGGAGATCGTGGTCCTCCAGCCGGAACGCGCCCTCCTGGGCGGGGGCGATGCGCTGCACCGGCGCGCCATCCACCGCGGGGAAGGTGGTCCGCAGCGCCTCGTGACGCGCGACGATACGGTTCAGCGCGCGGACCAGCGCATCGCGGTCCAGATCGCCCCGCAGCCGCAGGCCCATGGGGATGTGGTAGGTGCTGCCCAGGTTGCCCAGCTGCTCCAGGAACCACAGCCGCTGCTGCGCGAACGACAGCGCGAGCGGGCCCGAGCGCTCCACCGGCACAATCGCCGTCGCCTCGGCGCGCGCGGCCGTCTGCAGCCCGCGCGCAAAATCTGCCAGCACGGGCCGCTCGAACAGGTCGCCCGGCAGCGTCTCCACGCCCAGCGCCTGGCGCACGCGCGAGACCACGCGCACCGCCACCAGCGAGTGTCCGCCCAGGCCAAAGAAGTCGTCCCCGCGGCCCACCCGCTCGGCGCCAAGCACCTCCGCCCAGATGGCGGCCACCGCCTGCTCCGTCTCGCCCACCGGGGCCTGGTACTCCCGGGCCGCATACGCGTCACCTTCGGGAGCGGGGAGCGCCCTGCGGTCCGTCTTGCCGTTTGGCGTCTGTGGATAGGCCTCCATCCACACGTACGCCGCCGGCACCATGTAGCCAGGCAGGCGATCGGAGAGATGCGACTTAAGCGCGTCCACGGCGACCGGCTCGTCGCCCAGGTAGTACGCCACCAGCCGACGGTCGCCGGGCACGTCCTCGCGCACCAGGACGACCGGGGCGCGCACGCCGGGATGCTCCGCGAGCCGCGCCTCGAT
Source organism: Longimicrobium sp. (assembly GCF_048594345.1). Classification (GTDB taxonomy): domain Bacteria; phylum Gemmatimonadota; class Gemmatimonadetes; order Longimicrobiales; family Longimicrobiaceae; genus Longimicrobium. The sequence goes on along the minus strand of NZ_JBMDXM010000109.1, from coordinate 72,036 downwards.
CTCGCCCAGCTCGATGCGGTAGCCGCGCACCTTTACCTGGAAGTCGGTGCGCCCCAGGTACTCCAGAACGGCGGTGCGTGCGTGCGTCGGTGCGTGCGTGCGGGAGGCCGCGGAATCCACCTCCGCGCTCTCCCGCCAGCGGATGCGGTCCATCACCCGGTACATCCGCGCTCCCGGCGCGCCAAACGGGCAGGGGACAAAGCGCTCCGCCGTCATCGCCGGGCGATTGGCGTACCCGCGCGAGAGGCCATCGCCCGCCAGATAAAGCTCGCCGACCACACCGGGCGGCACGGGCTGCAGATGGTGATCGAGGACGTATGCCTGTGTGTTGGCCACCGGCGTGCCCACCAGCACCTGCTCCGCGCCGCGCGGAACGACGAAGTACGTCGAATAGGTGGTGTCTTCCGTCGGCCCGTACAGGTTGCCGACCTTCTCCACCGTATCCAGCGCGTACAGCCCCTGCGCCAGCGCGTTCGGCAGCGCTTCACCACCCAGGTTCAGCGTCTTTACGCTCGCCGGGATGCCCCCGCTGCGCAGCAGCTCCGCCGCCGCGCTGGGCACCATGCTGACGTGCACCACGGGCTCGTCCAGCGTCGCCAGCTCCAGTGCGTTCTCGGCGATCACCAGCTTTCCGCCCCACGCCAGCGTGCCGAACACCTCGGCGATGGAGACGTCGAAGTTGATCGACGTCGAAAACAGCACCGACGAGCGCTCCTCGTCCGTCACGTTCTCCCGCAGCCAGTGCAGCAGCACGACGGTCGAGACGTGGCGGATCATCACCCCCTTGGGCCGGCCCGTGGACCCGGAGGTGAAGATGACGTGCGACAGGTTCTCAGGAAGGACGCCGCTCTCCAGCGCATCGGTGGATTCCGCCGCGATCGCGTCACGCTCGCGGTCCAGCAGCAGCACCCCGGCCACGCCTTCCGGCAGGCGATCCGCGAGGACGGAATCGGTGATGACGAGCGTGACGCCCGCGTCCTCGAGCATGTAGCCCAGCCGCTCCCGCGGGTACGCCGGGTCCAGCGGCACGTATGCGCCACCAGCCTTCAGCACGCCCAGCATCGCGGCCACCAGCTCCGGCGTGCGCGGCAGGCAGATGCCCACGCGCACCTCCGGCCCCACGCCGCGACGGCGGAGCGCGTTGGAGACCTGGTTCGCCCGCGCCTCCAGCTGCGCGTATGTCCATCGCTCGCCGCGCCAGGAGAGCGCGACGGCTTCCGGAGTGCGCGCCGCCTGCGCGCGGAACAGGTCGTGGACGCACGCGCCACGGGGGTAACCCGCGTCGGTATCATTCCACTCCTCCAGAACCAGCCGGCGCTCCGTCTCTGGGAGCAGCGGCAGCAGGTCCACGGCCTGATTCTCGTCCGCCGCCATCGCCTGCAGCGCTCGCCGCAGGTAAGCGACGTGCCGCTCGACCGTCGTCCGGTCGAACAGCGCGGTGGCGTACGTCAGGGTGCCGGCGATCCGTCCGCCGCGCGGCGCGATGCTCAGCGTCAGGTCAAACGGCGCCGCACTTTCCCCAAGCCCGTCCAGCGGCGCGGAGTTGATGCCCGGCAGCTCCAGCTCGCCGCCAGACATCTCCTGCCACGCCAGCATCGCCTGAAAGAGCGGCGTGTGCGACAGGCTGCGCGCCGGCCGCACCCGCTCCACCACCTGCTCGAAGGGGATGTCCTGGTTCCGCTGCGCCTCCAGCGCCCGCTCGCGCACGCGCCGCAGCAGCTCTGCCACCGCCGGCGCGCCGGAAAGGTCCACCCGCACCGCCAGCGTGTTGACGAAGAAGCCGATCAGCCCCTCGATCTCCCGGCTTCCGCGGCCCGCCAGCGGCGTCCCCACCACCACGTCGTCCTGCCCCGAAAGCCGGGCGAGCACGGCTGCCCAGCCAGCCAGCAGCGTCATGTACAGGGTGGTGCCGTGCCGCTGCGACAGCGTCTTGAGCGCCGCGGTCAGCGCCTCGTCCAGATCCACCTCCAGCGACGCACCGGCAAAATCCTGCTTGGCCGGACGGGGACGGTCGGACGGCAGTTCCAGCAGTTCCGGCGCACCGACGAGCGTTCGGGTCCAGTACTCCGCCTGCGCCTCCAGCACCGGCCCTTCCACCCAGCGTCGGTGCCACACCGCATAGTCGGCGTACTGCACCGGCAGCGGGGGAAGAGGATCGGCATCGCCGCACACAAAGGCGGTGTACAGCGCGCCCAGCTCGCGGAAGAGTACGCCCACCGACCAGCCGTCGCTGACGATGTGGTGCATCGTCAGCAGCAGCACGTGGTCGTCCGCCGCCATCCTCACCAGCCGGCCACGGAACAGCGGGCCGTGCACCAGGTCAAACGGCGCCTCCGCCTCCTCCGACAGGATGAGGAGAAGCCGATCCTCCGCGTCCGGCGCGGCATGGAGATCGTGCTCCACCAGCCGGAACCCGCTCTCCTCCGCCGGGGTGATGCGCTGGACCGGCTCGCCATCCACCGCGGGAAAGCTCGTCCGCAGCGCCTCGTGCCGCGCGACGATGCGGTCAAGGGCGCGGACCAGCGCGCCGCGGTCCAGGTCGCCCCGCAGCCGCATCCGCATGGGGATGTGGTACGTGCTGCCCAGGTTCCCCAGCTGCTCCAGGAACCACAGCCGCTGCTGCGCGAACGACAGCGCGAGAGGGCCCGAGCGCTCCACCGGCACAATCGCCGTCGCCTCGGCACGCGCGGCCGTCTGCAGCCCGCGCGCAAAGTCCGCCAGCACGGGCCGCTCGAACAGGTCGCCCGGCAAGGTTTCCACGCCCAGCGCCTGCCGCACGCGCGAAACCACGCGCATGGCGATGAGCGAGTGCCCGCCCAGCTCGAAGAAGTTGTCCCCGCGGCCCACCCGGCCGGCGCCCAGCACCTCGGCCCAGATGGCGGCCAGTGCCTGCTCGGTCGCGCCAACGGGCGCCGCGTACGCCTGCGCCGCATAGGCATCCCCCTCCGGGGCCGGGAGCGCCTTGCGGTCGGTCTTTCCGTTCGGCGTCTGTGGATATTCCTCCATCCACACGTACGCCGCCGGCACCATGTACCCCGGCAGGCGGCTGGCCAGGTGCGACTTCAGCGCGTCCACGGCGACCGGCTCGTCCGCCAGGTAGTACGCCACCAGCCGCCGGTTGCCGGGCACGTCCTCCCGGACGAGGACGACCGGCGCGCGCAGACCCGGGTGCTCCGCCAGCCGCGCCTCGATCTCGCCCAGCTCGATGCGGTAGCCGCGCACCTTTACCTGGAAGTCGGTGCGGCCCAGGTACTCCAGTTCCCCGTCCGCGCGCCGCCGCACCCGGTCCATCACCCGGTACATCCGGCTCCCCGGCGCGCCGAACGGGCAGGGGACAAAGCGCTCCGCCGTCATCGCCGGACGGTTCGCGTACCCGCGCGAGAGGCCGTCGCCCGCCAGATAGAGCTCGCCGACCACACCGGCCGGTACCGGCTGCAGGTGGTGATCGAGGACGTACGCCTGCGTGTTGGCCACCGGCGTGCCCACCAGCACCTGCTCCGCGCCGCGCGGCACGACGTAATAGGTCGAATACGTCGTGTCCTCCGTCGGCCCGTACAGGTTGCCGACCTTCTCCACCGTGCCCAGCGCGTACAGCCCCTGCGCCAGCGCGTTGGGCAGCGCCTCGCCACCCAGGTTCAGCGTCCGCACGCTCACCGGGATGCCGCCGCTGCGCAGCAGTTCCTCCGCCGCGCTGGGAACCATGCTGGCGTAGACCACGTCTTCATCCAGCGTCGCCAGTTCCAGCGCGTTCTCGGCGACCACCAGCTTTCCGCCCCACGCCAGCGTGCCGAACACCTCGGCGATGGAGACGTCGAAGTTGATCGACGTCGAGAACAGCACCGACGAGCGCTCCTCGTCCGTGACGTTCTCCCGCAGCCAGTGCAGCAGCACGACCGTCGAGGAATGGCGGATCATCACCCCCTTGGGCCGGCCCGTGGACCCGGAGGTGAAGATGACGTGCGACAGGTTCTCGGGAAGGACGCCGCTCTCCCGCGCATCAACCGATTCCGCCACGATCGCGTCGCGCTCGCGGTCGAGCAGGAGCAGCGCGGATGCGTCCTCAGGCAGGCGATCCGCGAGGACGGAGTCGGTGATGACGAGGGTGACGCCCGCGTCCTCGAGCATGTAGCCCAGCCGCTCGCGCGGGTACGCGGGGTCCAGCGGCACGTACGCGCCACCTGCCTTCAGCACGCCCAGCATGGCGGCGACCAGTTCCGGCGTGCGCGGCAGGCAGATGCCCACACGCACCTCCGGCCCCACGCCGCGCCGGCGCAGCGCGTTGGATATCTGGTTCGCGCGCGCCTCCAGCTGCGCGTACGTCCACCGTTCGCCGGGCCAGGAGAGCGCGACGGACCCCGGCGTCCGCGCCGCCTGCGCGCCGAACAGGTCGTGGACACACGCGCCGCGGGGGTAACCCGCGTCGGTATCATTCCACTCCTGCAGAACCAGGCGGCGCTCCGCCTCCGGGAGCAGCGGCAGCCGGTCCACGGCCTGGTTCTCGTCCGCCGCCCTCGCCTGCAGCGCCCGCCGCAGGTAGGCGACGTGCCGCTCCACCGTGGCCCGGTCGAAGAGCGCGGTGGCGTACGTCAGGGTGCCGGCGATGCGGCCGCCGTGGGGCGCGATGCTCAGCGTCAGGTCGAACCCCGCCCCGCCCTCCTCCACCCCGTCCAGCGGCACGGCGGCGATCCCCGGCAGCTCCAGCTCGGTGCCGGGCATCTCCTGCCACGCCAGCATCACCTGAAAGAAGGGCGTGTGCGACAGGGTGCGCGCCGGCCGCACCCGCTCCACCACCTGCTCGAAGGGGATGTCCTGATTTCGCTGCGCCTCCAGCGCCCGCTCGCGCACGCGCCGCAGCAGCTCCGCCACCGTGGGCGTTCCCGACACGTCCACCCGCAGCGCCACCGGGTTGCCGAAGAACCCGATCAGCCCCTCGATCTCCCGGCTCCCGCGGCTCGCCAGCGGCGTCCCCACCACCACGTCGTCCTGGCCCGACAGCCGGGCGAGCACCGCCGCCCAGCCGGCCAGCACCGTCATGTACAGCGTGTTGCCGTGCCGCTGGCCCAGCGTCCTGAGCGCCGCCGTCAATGCCTCGTCCAGGTCAATCTGCAGCGACGCGCCGGCAAAGTCCTGCCGCGGCGGGCGGGGACGGTCGGACGGAAGCTCCAGCAGCTCCGGCGCGCCGGCCAGCGTCCGCGCCCAGTACTCCGCCTGCGCCTCCACGGCGTGGCCGCTCGCCCAGCGGCGGTGCCACACGGCGTAGTCCACGTACTGCACCGGCAGCGGCGGCAGCGGATCGGCATCGCCGCGGGCAAACGCGTCGTACAGCGCGCCCAGCTCGCGGCGCAGCACGCCCATCGACCAGCCGTCGGAGACGATGTGGTGGATGGTCAGCAGCAGCGCGTGGTCGTCCGCCGCCATGTGCACCAGCCGTCCGCGGAGCAGCGGCCCGCCCGCCAGGTCGATCGGCGCGCTGGCCTCGTCCAGCGCCAGGCGGCGCAGCGCGTCTTCCGCGTCCGGCGCGGCACGAAGATCGTGCTCCACAAGCCGGAACGTGCCCTCGTTGGCGGGAACGATGCGCTGGACGGGCTCGCCATCCACCACGGGAAAGGTCGTCCGCAGCGCCTCGTGCCGCGCGACGATGCGGTCCAGGGCGCGGACCAGCGCATCGCGGTCCAGCGCGCCGCGCAGACGCAGGCGCATGGGGATGTGGTACGCCGCGCCGGTGCCGCCCAGCTGCTCCAGGAACCACAGCCGCTGCTGCGCAAAGGACGCCGGGATCGCCGCGGTCCGGTCCGCGGGCGCGATCGCCGTGGTCCCGGCCCGCGCGGCGGTCTCCAGCCCGCGTGCCAGGTCCGCCAGCACCGGCCGCTCGAACAGCGCCTCCAGCGGCACCTCTACCCCGAGCGCGTCCCGCATCCGCGAGATCACCTGCATTGCCCGCAGCGAGTGCCCGCCCAGCTCGAAGAAGTTGTCCCCGCGGCCTACCGGCCCCATCCCCAGCACCTCGGCCCAGCTCTCCGCCAGCGCCTCCTCGACCGGGCCCGCGGGCGCCTCGTAGCTCCGTGCGGGGAACGCATCACCGGCCGTGGCGGGGAGCGCCGCGCGGTCCACCTTGCCGCTGGGCGTACGGGGGAGCGCGTCGACCCGCGCGTACGCCGCCGGAACCATGTACGCCGGGAGCGACGCGGCAAGGTGCGCCCGCAGCGCCTGGGCGGACGCGTCGCCGGCGTAGTGAGCGATCAGGTACCGGTCGCCCGTCGCGTCTTCGCGCGCCGTTACCACCGCCTCGCGCACACCCGCGTGCTCCAGCAGCCGCGCCTCGATCTCCCCCGGCTCGATGCGAAAGCCGCGGAGCTTTACCTGAAAGTCAGCCCGGCCCAGGAACTCGAGCTGTCCGTCCGCGTTCCAGCGCGCCTGGTCGCCCGTGCGGTACCGCCGGGCGCCCGCGCCGCCCGACGGGTCGGGGACGAACCGCTCCGCCGTGAGCCCCGGGCGGCGCAGGTAGCCGCGCGCCAGCAGACCGCCCAGGTACAGCTCCCCCGCCTCGCCCTCGCCCGCCGGTGCTCCCTGCGCGTCCAGCACGTACGCCGCGTGCCCGGGGAGCGGACTGCCGATCGGCACCGCCTCCCCGGCAAAGTCCGCCGCCACGTCGTAGACCGTGGCGGTGACCACCGCCTCCGTGGGCCCGTAGCCGTTGAGCAGACGCATCTCCCCGGCGCGCGCGTCGCCGGCGTGGAGAACGTCGCCGCCCACCAGCAGCAGCCGCACGCCCGGCAGCGCGGCCTCTGCCCCCGCCGCGGCCCGCACCTCGCGCCAGTACGCCGGGGGAAGGTTGGCGACGGTGATGCCCAGCGACCGCACCCGCGACCGCAGCTCTTCGGCGCTCCACGGCTCGGCCCCCCGCAGCACCAGGGTGGCGCCGCGAAGGAGGGGAAGGAACACCTGCTCCAGGGAAACGTCGAAGCCGCTCGAGGCGAACTGGAGGACGCGGTCGCCGGGGACGATCTCCAGCCGGTCCGCCATCACCGGCAGGTGCGCGGCCGCCGCGCGGTGCTCCACCGCCACGCCCTTGGGCCGGCCGGTGGTGCCCGACGTGTAGATCACGTACGCAAGGTGCTCCGGGCGGCAGCCGGCCTGGGGCGCGTTCTCCGGCTCCGCCGCGATCCGCTCCGCGTCGGCATCCACCCGCACCGCCACGCCGTGGGGGACGCGCCCGGCCAGCGCCTCGCGCGTGACGATCGCGTACGCGCGAGAGTCCTCCGCCAGGTACGCCAGCCGCTCCGCGGGGAGCGCGGGATCCAGCGGAACGTAGACCCCGCCGGCCTTGAGCGCCGCGAGGAGCGCCACCACCAGCTCCGGGCTCCACTCCAGGCACACCCCCACCGCCATCTCGGGCCCCACCCCCAGGCGTCGCAGGTGGTGCGCGAGGCGGTTGGCCCGCGCGTCCAGCTGCGCGTACGTCAGCGACTCGCCCCCGCAGACCACCGCCTCGGCGTGCGGCGTGCGCGCCGCCTGCGCCGCGAACAGCTCGTGAAGGCACGCATCAGGGAGGACGCCGGCGACGCGGAGGTGAAGCGCGGGATCAGCAAACCCGGGCACGGAGATGGCTCCCGTGCCCGGGATTGCGTCCCGTCCTTCCATCATGGGCGTCGACATCCGCGGGGCATGCCAGGAAACGGGTGACGCGAAAGCGAAGACGCTTCCGCGGGATTCGAGAACCGGAGGGATCTCGGCCGCTGTCCGCCCAGCGTCCGCGGTCTGCGGGAAGGAGGGACAGCTTCTGTCCGAGCAACCAGGATCGACGACCAATATGCGCCATCGTGCATGCCACGCACTGATCAGGCACTAGAACGAAAGGGCGTTAAGTCCCGGAAGACTCCCGAAATCTACCATCATAAGCCGCCTTCGGGAATACGTCCGCCCCCCTTCGGCCAAGGCCCGCATTCATCGCGTGCGTGCGGCGGCGGACCGGTGACAAACAGGAACCGGAGCCACGCGCGGTCTTCATGCTACCGACGCGCGTGGCTCCGGTCCGGCCGGAGATCCCATCCTATCCTATCAGTCCCGGTCGATGGCGGCCCGGATGGCGGCGGCGTGCACGTGCGGCTCGTGGATCACGATGAGGTGCGAGCCCGGGACGCGACCACCACCGCTACTTCGCCGCTGATGAACGGCTTTTACCAAACCCGGAAAAACACCTCACCTCAATCCGGTCTACGGGAAACTGAGGTCAGGGTACAGAGGAACAGACACAGCCAGAGGAACAGAGGACGGAATGCGGATCACCTCTGTTCCTCTCGCTGTTCTCGGTCCCTCGGTACCTTCCGACGGTTGTTTTCCGGATTACACGGCGCGGCAAGGTCCGCCTTCCCACAACCTCCTGGCGTGCGCCAGCTTGAGGAGGCGTTTCGTAGACGACGGCGTCGTGCGCATCGGCTCTGCGGGCAGTTCATCGTGGCGATGGAAAACGGCTGACGGGTCATCCTCCGTCCGCGGCGCGGGCCAGCGCGAGCAACTCCTGCAGCAGCTCCGGATCAAAATCGGCCAGCTGCACCTCGACCAGGTGCTGGGCCAGCAGGGAAAGCTCGGACTTTTCGAAAACGTCGCTTACCGAAAGCTCCACGTCCATCTCTCGCCTGATGCGGAACACCAGCCGCGTGGCCAGGAGGGAGTTGCCGCCCAGCTGAAAGAAGTCGTCGTGGCGGCCCACCCGCTCCACACCAAGGAGGCCGGTCCAGATCGCCGCGACCGCCTCCTCGGTCTCGCCCTCGGGTGCTTCGTAACCGCGCGCGGCGAACGCGTCGCCACCCGGCGCCGGGAGCGCCCGGCGATCGGTCTTTCCGTTCGGCGTCCGTGGAAACGCCTCCATCCACACGTGCGCCGCCGGTACCATGTGCTCCGGCAGACGCCCGGCAAGGTGCGCCTTCAGTGCGTCCACGGCGACCGGCTGGTCCGACAGGTAGTACGCCACCAGCCGCCGGTCGCCCGGCGCGTCCTCGCGCGCCAGGACCAGCGCGTCGCGAATCGCGTCGTGGCTGCGAAGCGCGGCCTCGATCTCGCCCAGCTCGATGCGGAAGCCACGCACCTTCACCTGGAAATCGGTGCGCCCCATGAACTCCAGCGTTCCGTCCGCCCTCCAGCGGCCCAGGTCGCCAGTGCGGTACATCCGCGCGCCGCCTTCCGTCGAGAACGGATCGGGAACGAAGCGCTCCGCCGTCAGCCCGGCGCGGCTCAGATACCCGCGGGCCACGCCGGCCCCGCCCACGTACAGCTCGCCAGCCACCCCCACGGGAGCCAGCGCGCCACGCGCGTCCAGGACGTACATCCGCGCATTGGCGATCGGCTGCCCAATAGCGGGCGCGCGGCCGTCCACGGCGCACACGTGCGAGGTGGAGTCGATGGTCGCTTCGGTGGGACCGTACAGGTTCACCACCTCACCCACGCCCGCCGAGCGCGCCTCCTCCACAAGTTCGGCGGAAAGCGCCTCGCCGCCGCAGAAGAGGATGCGGCAGGGAAGCGACCCGCCCTCCGGGAGCGCGCCGAGCACCGCCTGCAGAAGGGTCGGGACGAACTGGGCGATGGTGACTCCGCCCTCCTCGACGGCGCGCCCCATCGCCTCCGGATCCTTCGCCACGTCGGACGAAAGGAGCAGCATCCGCGCGCCGCTGGCCAGCGGCGTCCACAGCACCCACACCGACGCGTCGAACGAGATGGACGTGCGCTGCAGCACCGTGTCGTTCGCGCCGATGCCAAACGCGGCGGCCTGCCACGCGGTGTGGTTCACCAGGCTGCGGTGCGCGACCATCACGCCCTTGGGACGCCCCGTAGAGCCGGACGTGTAGATGACGTACGCCAGGTGGTCGGGCGTGAGCCCCGCGCGCATGGGGTTCGTATCCGGCCCCGCCGCCCACGCCGCAGCATCGAGCTCCACCACCGGGACGTCTAGCCCCGCGAACGTGTCAGCCAGCGACGACTGCGTGATGAGCGCCGCCGGCGCGCTATCCTCCAGCATGTAGCGCAGCCGGTCGGCGGGGTACGCCGGGTCTAGCGGCACGTACGCACCGCCCGACTTGAGAATGGCCAGCAGGCTGACGACCATCTCCGCGCCGCGCTCCACGCAGACCCCTACTCGCGCATCCGGCCCCACGCCCAGCGCGCGGAGGTGGTGCGCCAGCCGGTTTGCCCGCGCGTTCAGCTCCGCGTAGGTGAGACGCTCGCCCTGGAACGACACCGCCACCGCGCCCGGCGCGCGCGCCGCCTGGGCTTCGAACAGTTCGTGGATGCAGGCGCCGGCGGAGAACGTGGCGTCGGTGTCGTTCCACGCCTCCACCACCGTGCGTCGCTCGGCGGCGGAAAGCAGGTCCAGCCCATGGACCGGCTTCGCGTCGTCTGCAGCCATCTCTTCCAGCACGCGGCGCAGGTAGCCAGCGTGCCGCTCGACCGTCGCCCGGTCAAAGAGCGCCGTGGCGTACTCCACCACCCCGTCGATCCGCCCGCCATTCTCCCAGAGCGTCAGCGACAGGTCGAACTTCGAGGTCGCCCGCGACGACGTGTCCTCGGAATCCAGGTCGTCCAGCGGACCCAGTGCCAGCCCCGGCAGCTCCAGGCCGTCCCCAGGCGCGTTCTGCCAGGCAAACATCACCTGGAAGATCGGGGTGTGCGCCATGCTGCGCGCCGGCTGCACCCGATCCACCACCTGTTCGAACGGGATGTCCTGGTTCTGCTGCGCCTCCAGCACCCGCGCTTTCACGCGATCGATCAGCTCCCCCACACGCGGCCCATCCGACAGGTCGATACGGACTGGCAGCGTGTTGACAAAGAAGCCGATCAGATCCTCCACCTCCGCGCGGCCGCGGTTGGCGCTCGGCGTGCCGATCACCACGTCGTCCTGCCCCGACAGCCGGGCGAGCACGGCGGCCCAGCCGGCCAGCAGCGTCATGAACAGCGTGGTGCCGTGCCGCTGCGACAGCGTCCGGAGCGCCGCCGCCAGCCCTTCATCCAGCTCCACGCCGACCAGGCCGCCGGCGAAGTCCTGCTTCGCCGGGCGCGGGTGGTCCGTCGGCAGCTCCAGCAGCTCGGGGGCGCCCGCCAGCGTCTGGGTCCAGTACTCCGCCTGGGCTTCCAGCACCGGTCCTTCCACCCACTGGCGGTGCCACACGGCGTAGTCCGCGTACTGAATGGGGAGCGGCGGCAGCGGATCGGGCTCGCCGCGCGCAAAGGCGGCGTACAGCAGGCCCACTTCGCGGTGCAGCACGCCGGCCGACCAGCCGTCGCTGACGATGTGGTGCATCGTCAGCAGCAGCACGTTGTCGTCCGCCGCCATCCGAATCAGGCGGCCGCGGAACAGCGGCCCCCGCGCCAGATCGAAGGGCGCGTTCGTCTCCTCCTGCACGATGCCCCGCAGCTCGTCCTCCGCGTCCGCGGAAGCGCGGAGATCGTGCTCCACCAGACGGAATCCGCTCTCCTCGGCCGGGGCGATGTGCTGAACCGGCTCCTCATCCACCGTGGGGAAGGAGGTGCGCAGCGCCTCGTGGCGGGCGACAATGCGGTCCAGCGCGCGGACGAGGGCGCCGCGGTCCAGCTCGCCCCGCAGCCGCAGCCGCAGGGGCATGTGGTAGGTGCTGCCCAGGTTCCCCAGCTGCTCCAGGAACCACAGCCGCTGCTGCGCGAAGGAGAGCGGAATCGGCGCGGTCCGATCTACCTGTGTGATCGCCGTCGCATCCGCACGCGCGGCGGTTTCCAGCCCACGCGCGAAGTCCGCCAGCACCGGCCGCTCGAACACGTCGCGGGGCGAGACCTCCACGCCCAGCGCCTGACGAACGCGCGAAATCACGCGCACCGCCAGCAGCGAGTGCCCGCCCAGGTCGAAGAAGTGGTCACGCCTACCCACGCGCTCCGCGCCCAGCAGCTCCGACCAGATCGCCGCGACCGCCTGCTCGGCCTGGCCCACCGGAGCTTCATACTCGTGGGCCGAGTACGCGTTGCCTTCCGGCGCGGGAAGCGCCTTGCGATCAACCTTGCCGTTCGGGGTAAGCGGAAGCGCATCCAGGCGGACGTAGGCGGCGGGGACCATGTACTCGGGCAACCTCTCGCCCAGGTGCGCACGCAGCACGTCCGCTCCGGCCGTCTCATCGCCAGCCACGTACGCCACCAGCCGCTTCTCGCCCCGCGCGTCTTCGCGCACCAGCACCACCGCCTCGCGCACGCCCGGGTGCTCCGCGAGCCGCGCCTCGATCTCGCCCGGCTCAATGCGGAAGCCGCGCACCTTCACCTGTAAGTCCGTGCGTCCCAGGAACTCCAGCGACCCGTCCGCCAGCCAGCGCACCCGGTCGCCCGTCCGATAGAGCCGCGCGCCCGGCTGGGCCGAGAACGGATCGGGGGCGAAGCGCTCCGCCGTCAGCCCAGGCCGACCCAGGTAGTCGCGCGCCACGCTGGCGCCGCCTAGCCACAGCTCCCCGGCGACGCCGACCGGCGCCACTCGACCCTCAGGATCCACCACGTAGAGCGCGGCGTTGCCCAGCGGCCGCCCAACCATCTGCCGCGCCGCAGTTTCCCCACCCAAGCGGTGTGAGGCGCAGATGATCGCCGCCTCGGTCGGTCCGTACAGCACGTGGATCTCGGCCGCCGGGAAAGCTGTCCGCATCTCCTCCAGCAAGTCCGGCGCGACCGCGTCGCCGCCCACGAAGGCGTGGCGCAGCGTGCCCAACACCCCCTCCGGCGTGGTGCGCACCTCCTCCACGATGCGCCGCATCAGCGCCGGCACAGCGTGCACCGCGGTACAGGAGGCCAGGTCCTCCACCAGCCGCGGCACGTCGACGACGCGGTCGCGCGGCACCAGCTGCACGCTGCCGCCGCCCAGCAAGGGGAGCAGCGTCTCGAAGATCCAGATGTCGAAGGCGAACGAGGCCAGCGAGGGCACGCGGTCGTCTGCATCGAACCCGAACGCTTCACCCGCCACGGCCAGTGTGGCGGCAACGCTCGCGTGCGGCACGCGCACACCTTTCGGACGGCCGGTGGAGCCCGACGTGTAGATCACGTACGCCAGGTGATCCGCCGTCAGCCCGTCGCGGCCTGGGTCCGTCGCGGGCAGCGAGGCCCACCCCGTCCCGGCTGCGTCCAACTCGACTACCGGCACGCCCGCGGCCTCGACACGATCACGTAGATGCGTCTGCACCAGCACCGCCGCCGGGGCGCTGTCCGCAAGCATGTACGCCAGGCGCTCCGCCGGGTAGCCCGGATCAAGCGGCACATACGCCCCGCCCGCCTTGAGCACCGCCAGCACCCCCACCACCATCTCGGGGCTCCGCTCCACGCAGAGCCCCACCCGCGTCTCCGGCCCGACGCCCAGCGAGCGGAGGTAGTGCGCGAGACGGTTCGCGCGGGCGTTCAACTCGCCGTAGCTCAGCGCTTCGTCTTCAAAGACGAGCGCGGCCGCGCCGCGCGTGCGCTCCGCCTGGGCCGCGAACAGTTCGTGCACGAAAGCTTCGCCCGGAGACTCGGCTCGCGTGGCGTTGAACTCCTCCAGCACCTGACGCCGCTCGGCCTCCGGCAGCACCTCGATGGTTTCCAGCGGCCGCTCCGGCGCCGTATCCAGCGTCTCAACCAGTCCCGCAAGCGCCGTGTTCATGAGCGCGCACACCCGCTCCGCGCCGATCCCGGGCTGCACCTGCACCGTCAGGGAGAATCGGTCTTCCTGGTCGTTCACCGAGAGAATGAGCGGGTAGTTCGACCGCTCACGCACGACGGTTTCCAGGGCGATTCCGCTGGACGCCGGCCGCAGCTCTTCGTCATCCACACCGTGCCGGTAGTTCAGGACCGCGGAGAAAAGAGGCTCCGGGGCCTGCACCCCGCTCATCTGCTGCGCCAGCACGAGGGATGCGTGCTCGTGGCGCACCAGGCTGGCCAGCAGCGCCTGCGTCCGGCGCACGCTCGTCACCGCACCTGCCTCCGCCACCTGGATGCGTACGGGCAGCGTGTTGATGAACGGCCCCAGCACCTGGTCCGCTCCTTCCCCGCCCTGCATCCGCCCCAAGAGCACGGTGCCGAAAACCACGTCGCTCCGGCCAGAAACCCGCGCCAGCACCTGCGCCCACGCCACGTGGCACACGCTCGCCGCGCTCACCCCCAGCGCCCGCGCACGCTCCCGCAGCCGGATCCCCAGCCCCTCCTCCACCTCCAGCGTTCCTTCCTCCAGCCCCAGCCCGTCCCCGTGCACGTCCCGCAATCCGAACGGCGCCGTCGGCTCGTCGACGTCGCCCAGCAACTCGCCGAAGAACGCCTCGTGCTCCGCGCGGCTCGCCCCCAGCCGCGCCTGCGCCACGTAGTTGCGGAAGGGCAGCGGCGCCGGCAGTTGGTCCGCGCGACCCTCCAGGTGTGCGTCGATCTCGGCCCGCAGCACGTCCAGCGACGTGTGATCGCTCGTCATGTGGTGCTGCAGCAGGAGCAGCACCCACCGATCCTCAGCCACGTCATGGGTGACGCAGGCGCGCAGCAGGGGAGCGCGGCCCAGGTCGATCCGGTGATGCCGCGGATCGAAGCGCTCGTACAGCTGCCGCGCCGCATCGCCCGCCGGGTCGACCTCCACTTCTTCGACGGAGAGCGGAGCCTGGCGCCAGACCACCTGCACCGGTTCCGGCAGGCCTTCCCACACCACTGCCGTGCGCAGGACGTCGTGCCGCGCGATCACCGCCTGCAGCGCGGCCAGGTAGGCATCCACCTGCTCGCGGCTTTCGAACGCGAACGGCATGGAGAGCAGATAGGGATCGCCCTCCCGCGTGAGCAGGTGGTGGAAGAGGATTCCCTCCTGCAGGGGCGCCAGCGGGTAGATGTCCTGCACGTTCGCCGCGCCACCCGGCACGCCGGCCACGATGCGGTCGATCTCCGCCTGCGTAAGCTCCACCAGCGGGAGCATTTCCGGCGTGATGGCATCGCAGCCGGCCGGGATGCGGTTGGGCGGGATGGCGATCTCGTTGAAGCCACCGCCTGCCGCCGCGGCGAGCTCCGCGACCGTGGGCGTGGCGAACAGCGCACGCACGTCCGCGCGCACGCCGCGGCGCCGCATCCGCTCGATCAGGGTGACCGCCAGCAGCGAGTGCCCGCCCAGGGTAAAGAAGTTGTCGTGCACCCCCACCCGGTCGACCTTCAGCACCTCCGCCCAGATCGCGGCAATCACCTCCTCGGCCGGCGTGCGCGGCGCCACGTACTGGTCCGCGTCGGCCACGTACTCCGGCGCCGGCAGCGCCTTGCGGTCCAGCTTGCCATTCGTGGTCAGCGGCAGCTCGCTCAGGAACACGAACGCGGACGGAACCATGTACTCCGGCAAGGCCCGGCGCACGTGCGCGCGCAACGCATCCGCCTCCACCTCGCCCACGACGTACGCGACCAGCCGCTGATCGCCCGCGTCTTCGCGCGCCATCACCGCACAATCGGCGACGCCCTCGTGCTGGCGCAGCACCGCCTCGATCTCGCCCAGTTCGATGCGGAAGCCGCGCACCTTTACCTGGAAGTCCGTGCGCCCCAGGTACTCCAGCGTTCCGTCCGCACGCCAGCGGCCCAGGTCGCCGGTGCGGTACATCCGCGCGCCACCTTGGAGCGAGAACGGATCCGGGACGAAGCGCTCCGCCGTCAGCCCCGGCCGCCCCAGGTAACCGCGCGTCACCTGCGCGCCTCCAACGTACAACTCGCCGGGAACGCCGATGGGCGCCGGCTCGCCGCGCGCGTCCAGCGTGTAAATCCGCGTGTTGGCCACGGGCCGGCCGATCGACACCTGCCCGGCGCCGGTTTCGGCCAGACGCTGGGAGTGGATGGAGCACCCCACCACCGTCTCGGTGGGGCCGTACTCGTTGACGATCACCGTCTCGGGCAGATTTCGGATCCACCAGCCGATCTGCTCCCCGATCAACGGCTCACCGCCCACCACCAGGCACGCAGCCCCGCCCACGGCGCCCCGCTCTGACAGCCGCTCGCCCAGCACGCGCAGGTGCGCGGGGGTCAGCTTCAGCATCTCGCGGCCGCCGCGCTCCAGCACGCGCGCCAGCCCCTCGACCGCATTCTCCTCCTCCACCAGCTCCACCGCGCCGCCACCCAGCAGCGGGACAAAGAGACTGGTGACAGTCAGGTCAAAGGAAAGCGACGAGTGCAGCGCCGACCCGCCACCCGGATAGGTGCGAGTCGCCCACGCCAGGTAGGCGGCCAACTGCGCGTGCTCCACGGCCACGCCCTTCGGACGGCCGGTGCTCCCGGAGGTGTAAAGCACGTACGCCAGGCTCCGCGGATCCACCGCCACGCTCGGATCCGCCGCGTCCGCCGCGTCTTCCCTCTCGATCTCCCCCCACCGCGCATCCAGCGCGACCACCTCGACGCCTGCGTCAAAGGGAAGGCGGCCCAGAAGGCGCTCCTGCGTCAGTACGACGGGGAGGGCGGAGTGCGTGGCCATATACGCCAACCGCTCGGCCGGATACGACGGATCCAGCGGGACGTAGGCGCCACCTGCCTTCAGCACGCCCAGCACGGCAACCACCATCTCTGGCGCCCGCTCCAGGCTCAGCCCCACACGTACCTCGGCGCCCACCCCGCGCCCGCGCAGCCAGCGTGCGAGCCGGTTGGCGCGCGCGTTCAGCTCGGCGTAGGTGAGCGAATCCGCACCGAAGACGACCGCCGTCGCGTCCGGCGTCTTCTCCACCTGCGCCTCGAACAGCTGGTGGGCGGGCACGGCGGGGAGATCCGCCC
The DNA here is from genome assembly GCF_048594345.1 of Longimicrobium sp. GTDB lineage: Bacteria > Gemmatimonadota > Gemmatimonadetes > Longimicrobiales > Longimicrobiaceae > Longimicrobium. The sequence continues at coordinate 55,308 of NZ_JBMDXM010000109.1, read as the reverse complement.
CGGTCCGATTCCACTCGTCGACGACCAGGCGCCGCTCGGCGGCCGGAAGCATCTCCAGCGCGTGCGCGGCCCGCGCGTCATCGGCCACCATCTCTTCCAGCACGCGGCGCAGGCACTCCACGTGCCGCTCGACGGTCGCCCGGTCGAAGAGCGCGGTGGCGTAGTCCATCGTCCCTACAATCCGCCCCCCGTCTTCCTGCAGTGACAGCGAGAGGTCGAACTTCGCGCGCACCTGGGCCGGCGAGCCCTGGGAGTCCGCCGGGTCCAGCACCAGCCCCGGCAGCTCCAGGCTTTCTTCCGCCGCGTTCTGCCAGGTGAACATCACCTGAAAGAGCGGGCTGTGGGCCAGGCTGCGCGTGGGGTGCACGCGCTCCACCACCTGCTCGAAGGGGATGTCCTGATTGCGCTGCGCCTCCAGCGCCAGCGATCGGACGCGGTCCAGCAGCCCGGCCGCCGTGGGCGCGCCCGACAGGTCCACCCGCAACGGCAGCGTGTTGACGAAGAAGCCGATCAACTCCTCCACCTCGGCGCGGCCGCGGTTGGCGGTGGGGGTGCCGATGACCACGTCGTCCTGCCCCGAAAGCCGCGCGAGCACGGCCGCCCATCCCGCCAGCAGCGTCATGAACAGCGTTGTGCCGTGCCGCTGCGACAGCGTCCGGAGCGCCGCGGCCAGCGCTTCGTCCAGCTCCACGTCGACCGACGCACCGGCGAACTCCTGCTTGGCCGGGCGCGGATGGTCCGTGGGCAGCTCCAGCAGCTCGGGCGCGCCGGCCAGCGTCCGGGTCCAGTACTCCGCCTGCGCTTCCAGCACCGGTCCTTCCACCCAGCGGCGGTGCCACACGGCATAGTCCGCGTACTGGATGGGAAGCGGCGGCAGCGGATCGGGCTCGCCGCGGGCGAAAGCGGTGTACAGCGCGGCCAACTCGCGGAACAGCACGCCGGCCGACCAGCCGTCGCTGACGATGTGGTGCATGGTCAGCAGCAGCATGTGGTCGTCCGCCGCCATGCGAATCAGCCGTCCGCGGAACAGCGGCCCCCGCGCCAGGTCGAACGGCGCGCTCGCCTCGTCCTGCACCAGGCGGCGCAGCGCGTCCTCCGCGTCCGGCGAGGCGCGAAGATCGTGCTCCGCCAGCCGGAACCCGCTCTCCTGAACCGGGGCGATGTGCTGCACCGGCTCGCCCTCCACCATCGCGAAGGAGGTGCGCAGCGCCTCGTGGCGCGCGACGATGCGGTCCAGCGACCGCACCAGCGCGCCGTGGTCCAGAGTGCCGCGCAGCCGCAGGCCCATCGGGATGTGGTAGGTGTCGCCCAGGTCTCCCAGCTGCTCCAGAAACCACAGCCGCTGCTGCGCAAAGGACAGCGGAATCGGGCCTGTGCGATCCACCGGCATGATTGCCGTCGCGTCGGCACGGGCGGCGGTCTCCAGCCCGCGCGCGAAGTCCGCCAGCACGGGCCGCTCGAACATGTCGCGGGGCATGGCCTCAACGCCCAGCGCCTGGCGCACCCGCGACACGGCGCGCACCGCAAGCAGCGAGTGCCCGCCCAGGTCAAAGAAGTGGTCGCGCCTGCCCACGCGCCTCGCGCCCAGCAGCTCCGCCCAGATGCCCGCGACCGTCTCCTCCGTGCTGCTGGACGGCGCCTCGTACCCACGCGCGGCGAACGCGTCGCCTCCCGGCGCGGGGAGCGCACGGCGGTCCACCTTGCCGCTGGGGGTAAGCGGCATCGCGTCCAGGCGCACGTACGCCGCAGGGACCATGTGCTCAACAAGGCGCTCGGCGAGGTGCACCTTCAGCGCCTCGACGGCGACCGGCTCGTCCGCCCGATAGTACGCGACCAGCCGCTTGTCGCCCGGCGCGTCCTCCCGCGCCACGACGACGGCCTCCCGCACCGCCGGGTGCTCCGCCAGCCGCGCCTCGATCTCGCCCGGCTCCACGCGGTAGCCGCGCACCTTGACCTGCGCGTCGGTGCGGCCGGCGAACGCCAGCGCCCCCTCCGGCAGCCAGCGGCCCAGGTCGCCCGTGCGGTACAGCCGCGCCCCCGGCTCGCCCGAGAGCGGGTCGGGGACAAAGCGCTCCGCGGTCAGCGCCGGGCGGTCCAGGTATCCGCGCGCCACGCCCACGCCGCCCACGTACAGCTCGCCCACGACGCCGACCGGGACCGGCTGCATCCGCGCATCCACCACAAACACGCGGGTGTTGGCCGCTGGCGGGCCGATCGGCGTCACCCGCTCGCCACGTGCCGTGTCGGGCACGTCGTGAAGGGTGGCGCAGATGGTGGTTTCCGTGGGCCCGTAGCCGTTGATGATCCGCAGCCCGGGGACGCTCTGCCGGATCTCCGCCAGCAGCGGCTCCGGGATCGGCTCCACCCCCACCAGCAGGCGGTGCAAGCGGGTTCGCCCGGGCGACCGAACGACGCGGTCACGCAGCTCGGCCAGGAAGTACGGCGGCAGGTAGGCGCTGTGGACGTCGCGCGCCTCCATCCAGTCCAGAAACGCCCCTGCCTCCAGCCGCACGTCGTCGCGTGGGATGCAGAGCCGCCCGCCGGCCAGCAGCGCGGAGAAGATCTCGTAGACCGATACGTCGAAGCTGGTGCTGGTCCACAGGCTGCACCCGTCACCCTCGCCGATGGGCGCGCGGCGCTGCATGTCGGCCAGCAGGCTCGCCACGCCGCGGTGCGGCACCGCCACGCCCTTGGGACGTCCGGTGCTGCCGGAGGTGTAGATGACGTAGCACAGGTGGTCGGGCGAGAGCCCCGCCAGCCGCGGATCGGTGTCCGGATAATGTGCCCAGCCCGATTCGTCCGCGGGGTCGAGCACCGGCACCTCAGCCGCGGCGAACCGCGCCGCCTGGGATCGCGACGCCAGCAGCACCGCGGGGCGGCTGTCGGCCAGCATGTAGCGCAGCCGCTCGTCCGGGTACGAGGGGTCCAGCGGGACGTACGCGCCGCCGGCCTTGAGCACGGCCAGCATCGCCACGATCATCTCCACCCCGCGCTCCACGCAGAGCGCCACCCGGGCGTCCGGACCCACACCCAGGGCGCGGAGGTGGTGCGCCAGGCGGTTGGCGCGCGCGTTCAGCTCCGCGTACGACAGCGCATGGCCTTCGTATTCCACGGCGACGGCGTCCGGCGTCCGCGCCGCCTGGGCCTCGAACAGCGTGTGGATGCACGACTCGCGTGGATACGCCGCCGCCGTGCGGTTCCACTCCACCACCACCCGCGCGCGCTCGGCCGCGGACAGCAGTTCCAGCTGGTCGATGGGCTGTGTATCGTCCGCGGCCATCTCCTGCAGCACGCGGCGCAGGTAGCCGGCGTACCGCTCCACCGTGGCCCGGTCAAAGAGCGCGGTGGCGTACGTGAGCTCCCCCGCGATGCGCCCGCCGCGCGGCGCCAGGCTCAGCATCAGGTCAAACCCGGCCGCCTCCTCCTCAACGCCGTCGAGCGGCGCAGCGTCGATGCCCGGCAGCTTCAGTTCGCCGCCCGTCATCTCCTGCCACGCCAGCACCACCTGAAAGAGCGGCGTGTGCGACAGGCTGCGCGCAGGCTGCACCCGCTCCACCACCTGCTCGAAGGGGAAGTCCTGGTTGCGCTGCGCCTCCAGCGCCCGCTCGCGCACGTGTCCCAGCAGCTCCGCCACCGTGGGCGCGCCCGACAGCTCCACCCGCAGCGCCAGCGTGTTGACGAAAAAGCCGATCAGCCCCTCGATCTCGCTGCTCCCGCGGCCCGCCGACGGTGCCCCCACCACCACGTCGTTCTGGCCGGACAGCCGGGCGAGCACCACCGCCCACCCCGCCAGCAGCGTCATGAACGGCGTGGTCCCGTGCCGCTGCGACAGCGCCTTGAGCGCCGCGGTCAGCGCCTCGTCCAGTTCCACCTTTACCGACGCGCCGCCGAAGTCCTGCCGGGCCGGGCGAGGGCGGTCCGCCGGCACCTCCAGCAGTTCAGGCGCGCCCGCCAGCGTCCGGGTCCAGTACTCCGCCTGCGCCTCCATGACGGGACTGGTAGCCCAGCGCCGGTGCCAGACGGCGAAGTCGGCGTACTGCACCGGCAGCGGCGGCAGCGGGTCGGCCTCGCCGCGCAGGAACGCGGGGTACAGCACCTCCAGTTCCCGCACCAGCACGCCGACCGACCACCCGTCGCTCACGGCGTGGTGCATCGTCAGCATCAGCGCGTGGTCATCCGCCGCAATCCGCACCAGCCGGGCACGCACCAGCGGCCCCACCGCCAGGTCGAACGGCGCGGCAAGCTCCTCCGCGGCCAGGCGACGCAGCTCACTCTCCACGTCCGCGCACGCGGCGAGGTCTTGGTCCAGCAGGGCGAAGCCGTGCTCGTCCGCCGGGGCGATCCGCTGCCGCGGCTCGCCCTGCACCGCGGGAAAGGTCGTACGCAGCGACTCGTGGCGCGCCACGATCCGCTGCAGCGCGCGCTCCAGCACGCGCGGATCCAGCGGCCCGCGCAGCCGCACCCGCCACGCCACGTGGTACGCCGCGCCCGCGCCTTCCATCTGGTCGATGAACCACTGCCGCTGCTGCGCAAAGGAAAGCGGCAGCGGTGAGCCGTCGCGCGGCACCGGCACCAGCGGCGGAGCCGCGGCATCCCCGGGCGTCCCCGTCCGAAGCGCCTCCACGCGGCCCACCAGCGCCGCCAGCGCGGGCGCCTCGAACACTGCCCGCAGCGGCAGCTCGGCCCCGAACGCCTCGCGCACCCGCGACACCAACTGCGTGGCGAGCAGCGAATGGCCGCCCAGGTCGAAGAAGTGGTCTTCGGCGCCTACGCGCTCCACCCCCAGCACCTCCGCCCAGATCCCGGCCATCCGCTCCTCGGCCGGCGTGCGGGGCGCTACGTACGTCCCCCGGGCGGCGCCCGTGTCGGGCGCGGGGAGCGCCCCGCGGTCCACCTTGCCGTTGGGCGTGACGGGGAACGACTCCAGCACCACGAAGGCGCTCGGCACCATGTACTCCGGCAGCCGGGCGCGCGCGGCCTCGCGAAGTGCGGGGACCAGTGTGCGCATGCGGCGGCCCCATTGCGGATCGTTCGCGTACGTCTCCCACGGCCGCTCCGGGTCCACCTGCGCGGGGAACTGCGCGACGCCGCCTGCGGGGTGGAAGAGCACGTCCAGCGTGCCGGCCGCGCCGGGGCGCACCTCAATTCCTCTCGCCAACTCGTCGCCAAGCGCAAACAGCGCCTCGGGGGCGACTCCGCCCACGTCCGCAGCCGCGCGTGCACGCACCATCGCCGCGTCGCCCGCACCGCCGGCGGATACCAGCTCGTATGCGCGGACGTGCTCCCGCACCCGCGCGTCCGGCACGCCGCGGACGAGCGTCGACGCGCTCCCCTCCGCCAGGGCGCGAAGCCCGGCCGCGTCTTCCCCGCCCCACTCACGAACGACGGGTGCCGCAGCGTCGGCTCTGTCGGTGTCGAGGTGCAGCACGACGTCGTAGCGGAAGCGGGAGACCTCGTTGTCGTACTCACCGCGCTTCACCTGCACTTCGACGCGGCCCAGGCGTGGCATCCGCGCCCGCACCGCTTCGAACAGCGCCGGATCCAGCAGCAGCTCCTGCTCTTCCGCTACCCCGCGCCGCACCCGGTCCCGCAGTCGCTCGACGGACAGATCGTCGGAGGCGCGCGCCAGCTCTACCGACGCGTGGAAGGCGCCCGCCAGCGGCAGGCTGCGCACGTCGCCCAGGAAGATGCGCCCGCCCGGCCGCAGCGCCGCCGCAGCGCCGTCAAGCACGCGCAGCAGGTAGCCCAGGTCCGGGAAGTACTGGGCGACCGAGTTGACGATCACCACGTCGAAATCCGCACCCGCGTACTCGTCCAGCTGATCACCCTCGCGCTGCGCCAGCGACACCTGCGGCAGTCCCCCGGCATGGCGGCGGATGTGCTCCAGCGCCACCGCGGAGAAGTCGGTTCCGACGTAGGCCTGCGTGTGCGGCGCCACGCGGAACAGCAGCAGACCCGTTCCGGCGCCGACCTCCAGCACCCGCTCCGGACGCAGCGCAAGGATGCGATCCACGGTGTCCTCGACCCACCCGCGCATCTCTTCGGCGGGGATCGGCTCGCCGGTGTAGCTGCTGTTCCACCCCTTCAGCGCCAGGGTGGGATCTTCTCCCTCTTCCTGCGCATAGGTGTCGTCGAAGAGCGTTTCCCACTCCGACACCTGCTCCTTGCCGGCGGCGTCGGCAACCTCGACGACCTCGTCCGCGCCGGGGACCACGTAGGCGACCAGGCGCCGATCACCGGGCGCGTCCTCCCGCGCCAGCACCACGGCTTCGCGAACGCCGGGCTGCTCGCGCAGCACGGCCTCCACCTCGCCGGGCTCGATGCGGAAGCCGCGCACCTTCACCTGCTCGTCACCGCGCCCCAGGAACTCCAGCACGCCGTCCGCGCGCCAGCGCGCGCGGTCGCCCGTGCGGTACGCCCGCTCCGTCCCGGCACCGACGAATTTGTCGGCGTTCAGTTCCGGACGGCCCAGGTAGCCTCGTGCCACCCCTGCGCCCGAGATCCACAGCTCCCCAGGCACCCCCAGCGGCGCCATCTCACCGCGCGGACCGCGAACGGCCAGGTGCACGCCCGGCAACGGTCGGCCCAGCGGATGGCCGACGACCGCGCCCTCCGCGGGGACGGCGTAGGTGGCGCAGATGATCGTCGCCTCGGTGGGACCGTACAGGACCACGGTCCTGGCGCCGGGAAAGACCTCGCGCATGTCCTCCAGCAGGTCGGGCGGCACCGAGTCGCCGCCTACCAGCAGGAGCCGCAGCGAGGGAAGCGCCACCCCGCCGCGCGCGGCCTCCACCACCTGCCGCATCAGCGCCGGCACGGCGTGCAGCACGGTCACGTCCGCCACAGCCTCGACCAGCGTCTCCGGGTCGCGCACAACCGCGTGGGGAACGATGCGCACGGCGCCGCCGGCCATCAGCGGCGTGACCAGCTCCAGCAGCGAGATGTCGAACGAGGTCGACGCGAGCGCCGCCACCACGTCACCGGACGCGAAGCCGAGCGTTTCCAGGCTGCCGCGCAGGGTGTGGGTGAGCTGCGCGTGCTCCACCATCACCGCCTTGGGCGTGCCCGTGGACCCCGACGTGTAGATCAGGTACGCCAGGTCACCCGGCAGGACGTCCGCCGCCGCACCGGTCTCGTCTTCGCTCTGCGAAGTGGTGATCCCGTCCAGCAGCACCACCTCAACGTTCCGCTCCGCCAGCCGACCGGCCAGCGCCGTCTCGGTGACCACCAGCTTCGCGCCCGAGTCGCCGAGCAGAAACGACAGCCGCTCCGCCGGATGGGCGGGATCCAGCGGCAGGTAGACGCCGCCCGCCTTCCACACGGCCAGCAGCGCCACCAGCACCCCGGGGCCGCGCTCCAGGCTCACGGCAACCGTCGTCCCGACGCCAACGCCCAGACCACGCAGGCGCACGGCAAGCGACTCGGCCCGCGCGTCCAGCTCCGCGTACGTGAGCGAATCGCTTTCGAACCGGATGGCCGGAGCCTGCGGCGTGCGGGCGGCCTGCGCCGCGAACAGGTGGTGCACCGGGATGCCCGCGTCCTCGCGGGCGGGACCGCTTCCGTACGCCAGTAGCGTCCGCGCCTCGTCCGCGGGCAGCAGCGCCAGGCGCGACAGGCGCTCCTCCGGCGACGCGCCGGCCGCGGCGAGCACGACCCCGTACTGCGCCGCGAAGCGCTCCATGGTGGCGGCGTCGAACAGGTCGGTCCGGTAGCGCAGGCTCCCGACCAGCTCTTCGCCCGCCTCCGTGATGTCCAGCTCCAGGTCGAAGCGTACCGTCCCGCTCTCGCTCCCGAACGTCCGGACCTCGCTCCCAAACGGCTCCAGCCGAAGCCCGGCGATGGCGGGGCCCTCGCCATAACCCAGGTTCTGGAGCGCGAACATCACCTGGAAAAGCGGCGTATGCGACAGCCCCCGGTCCGGAGCGACCTCCTCAACCAGCCGCTCGAACGGCAGCTCCTGGTGGGCGTACGCGCCCAGCGCCGTCTCGCGCACCCGGCCCATGAGCTCCCGGAACGACGGGTCGCCGGAAAGATCGATGCGCAGCGCGAGCGTGTTGACGAAAAAGCCGATCAGCCCCTCCGTCCCTCCCTGCGTGCGTCCCGCGATCGGAGACCCGACGACAAGGTCCTCCTGCCCCGACCAGCGCGAGAGCAGCAGGTCAAAGGCGGCGTGCGCCACCATGTAGAGCGTCGCCCCTTCCCGCCGGGCGAGCGCGCGAAGCCCGCGTGTGGTCTGCGCGGGGATGCGGAACACGTGGGCGGCGCCGCGCGAGCTGGCCACCGCCGGGCGCGGTCGGTCGGTCGGCAGCTCCAGCGCGGGGGGCGCGCCGCCCAGCCGCTCCCGCCACCAGTCGATCTGGCGGCGAAGCACCTCGCCCCGCAGCCAGCCGCGCTGCCACACGGCGAAGTCCGCGTACTGCACCGCCAGCGGCGGCAGCGGCGATGCCGCCCCCGCCGCGTCAGAGGGCCCCGAGAACCATTCGTAGAGGGTGAACAGCTCGCGAAAGAGCACGTCCATGCTCCATCCGTCGCTGACGATGTGGTGCATCGTCAGCAGCAGCACGTGCTCGTCGTCGGCGAGGCGCACCAGCGTGGCGCGGAGCAGCGGACCGCGCTCCAGGTCGAACAGGCGCTCCGCGTCCTCCCGCGCCAGACGGCGCGCCTCATCCTCGCGGTCCCGCGGCGCGAGCCCGGTGAGGTCCACCACGGGCAGGTGAGCGGGCGCGGCCGGGTGGACGATCTGGACGGCACCCCGCTCCACCGGCCGGAACGTGGTGCGCAGCGCCTCGTGGCGGCGCACCAGCTCGTCCAGTGCACGTTCCAGGGCGCTCGCGTCGAGGTGCCCCCGCAGCCGGCTGGGCCAGGGCCCGTTGTAGCGGGTGCCCTCCGGCTCCATCTGGTGCAGAAACCAGAGCCGCTCCTGCGCAAAGGAGAGCGGCAGCGGCCCCGTGCGCTCAACCGGCACCACCGGCGGCACCACCGGCAGCTCCGCCTGGCGCACTTCCTCCACACGCCCGGCCAGCTCCGCCACCGTGGGCCCCTCAAAGAGCGCGCTCAGCGGCAGCTCCACCCCGAACCGCTCGCGGACCCGCGACACAACCTGCGTGGCCAGCAGCGAGTGCCCGCCCAGATCCAGGAAGCCGTCGTGCCGGCCCACCCGCTCCGCGCCCAGCACCGCGGCCCAGATCGCGGCCACCGCCTGCTCCGTCTCGCCCACCGGAGCCTCGTACTCCCGGGCCGCATACGCATCACCCGTGGGCGCGGGGAGCGCGTTGCGGTCCACCTTTCCGTTCGGCGTCAGCGGAAGCGCCTCCAGGCGCACGTACGCCGCCGGCACCATGTACTCCGGAAGCCGCTCGGCCAGATGCGACTTCAGCGCGTCCACGGCGACCGGCTCGTCCGCCAGGTAGTACGCCACCAGCCGCCGGTCACCCGGCGCGTCCTCACGCGCCAGGACGACCGGAGCCCGCACGCCCGGGTGCTCCGCGAGGCGCGCCTCGATCTCACCCAGCTCGATGCGGAACCCGCGCACCTTCACCTGGTGATCGGTCCGGCCCAGGAACTCGAGTGCGAAAGTGCGAGAGTGCGAAAGTGCGAGAGTGGGATCAGCCTCGCGCGAATCGTCGTCACCGTCACACTCCCGCACCTCCGCCCAGCGCACCCGGTCGCCGGTGCGGTAGAGCCGCGCCCCCGGCTGCGCCGAGAACGGATCGGGGATGAAGCGCTCCGCCGTCAGCCCCGGCCGACCCAGGTAGTCGCGCGCCACGCTGGCGCCGCCCAGCCATAGCTCCCCGGCGACACCGACCGGCGCGACACCGCCCCCAGGCTCCACCACGTAGAACGCGGCGTTGCCCAGCGGCCGTCCCACCATCTGCCGCGCCGCCGCTTCCTCGCCCAGCCGGTGCGTCGCGCAGATGATCGCCGCCTCCGTCGGGCCGTACAGCACGTGGATCTCCGCCGCCGGGAACGCCGTCCGCATCTCCTCCAACAGGTCCGGCGCGACCGCGTCGCCGCCCACAAAGGCGTGGCGCAACACGCCCAGCACCCCCTCCGGCGTAGCGCGCACCTCTTCCACGATGCGGCGCATCAGCGCCGGCACGGCGTGCACGGAGGTGCACCGGGCCAGGTCTTCCACCAACCGAGGCACGTCCACGACGCGGTCGCGCGGGACCAGGCGGACGCTGCCGCCGCCCAGCAAGGGGAGCAGCGTCTCGAAGATCCAGATGTCGAACGCGAACGAAGCCAGCGAGGGCACGCGATCGTTTGCATCGAACCCGAACGCGTCACCCGCCACCGCCAGCGTCGCGGCAACGCTCCCGTGCGGCACGCGCACACCCTTCGGACGGCCGGTGGAGCCGGAGGTGTAGATGACGTACGCCAGGTGCTCCGCCGTCAACCCGCCGCGCTCCGGATCCGTCGCGGGGAGCGAAGCCCACGCCGGCGCCGCGGCGTCCAGTTCGACCACCGGCACGCCCGCGCTCTCGACACGATCACGCAGATGCGTCTGTACGAGCACCGCCGCCGGGGCGCTGTCGTCCAGCATGTACGACAGGCGCTCCGACGGGTAGCCTGGGTCCAGCGGCACGTACGCGCCGCCTGCCTTCAGGATGCCCAGCACCCCCACCACCATCTCCGGACTCCGTTCCACGCAGATCCCCACCCGCGTCTCCGGGCCCACGCCGAGCGAGCGGAGGTGGTGCGCGAGACGGTTGGTCCGCGCATTCAACTCGCCGTAGCTCAGCGTCTCGCCTTCAAAGACGAGCGCCACCGCGTGCGGTGTGCGCGCCGCCTGCGCCGCAAACCGTTCGTGGAGGCATGGATCGGGAGGGACGTCGGCGTCGCGGGGGGGAAGCGCCGGATCAGCAAACGCGGGCACGTAGATGGCTCCCGCGCCCGGGATCGCCTCCTGTCCTTCCATCATGGGCGTCGACATCCGCAGGGCAAGCTTTGAAACGGTGACGCGGAAGCCGGAAGGCCTCCGCGGGATTCGAGAGCAGGACGGGACGTTGGTCGGGTCGGGTCACCAGACCGCGGTTCCCCGCCGGGCTTCGGGGAAAGGAGGAACACGATTTCTCCGCACGACGGAGCCGTGCGGCCAGTATACGCCATCACGCACACTGCATTGCGCGTATGCGCTGTAACAAGATGACGTTAGCTACCGGGAGAATCCCGGAATCTACCATCAGCTTCCGTCTTCGGGAATACGTCCGCCCCCGTCCGGCCAGGGCACGCATTCCTTCGCTCCAGCGCGTGTGCGCGGCGATTTGCGCTGCCAGCACGATGATCGCCGCGCGGGCGCGGAGAACGCGTCGTGCTGTCCACGGCCGCGCCCGCCGCACGAGGAGCGGAGCACGCTTGCTTGATGGCCGATTTGTAGCGCACGAGGTGCGGCGCAACCGAAGCCGCGCTCGCGCCGACGCCGGCCCCGGCGCTATGGCGCGCCGGGGCCGGCAAACGCGGAAACCGCCGAAAAACACGAACCGGAGCCACGCGCGGTCTCATCCTTCCGACGCGCGTGGCTCCGGTCCAGCCGGGAAGATCAGCTCCGGTCGATGGCGGCCTGGATGGCGGCGGCAACGTCGGCCACGTGCGGCTCGTTGACCATGGTGACGTGCGAGCCCGGCACGACCACCATGTCCAGCTCGCCGCTGACGAACGGCTTCCACAGCCCGGCAAGGTCCGCCTTTTCCCACCCTTCGCCGCGCGCCTGCTCCGCGCAGAACAGGGTCACGCGGCCGGGATACGGGGCCAGGGGATGCCGGCGCGTCGCCGTGACGATGGCGCGGAACACCTCCACCACCGGCTTGAGCCCGTCCAGCTCGTGCACCCGCGACTCGGCGCCGTGCTCCCCCAGCCACCGCGCCAGGTACGCAAGGCGGTCGTCGATGGGAAGCCCGCGAATCCCGGCCTCGAGCTCGTCCAGGTCGGCGGGCGTGGCGCGGGCCAGGCCGGCGGCCAGGCGCCGGTACAGCTGCACCGGGTCCGGGATGGGCTTTTCGGCGTTGGGCGGGCTGGAGTCCAGCATCCCCACCAGCGCCACCTGGTGCCCCGCCGCGCGCAGCCGCTGCGCCATCTCCATGACGATCACCCCGCCCGCCGACCACGCGGCCAGGTAGTACGGCCCCTGCGGCTGCAGCCGCAGCACCTCTTCCAGGTAGGCCTGGGCCATCAGGTCCACCGTGCGCAGCGGCTCTCCGCCGTCGGTCAGGCCGGCGGCCTGGATGGCGTACACCGGGCGGCCGGGCCCCAGGTGCCGCGCCAGGTCGGCGTACTTGAAGACGGTGCCGCCCGCCGGGTGGACCAGGAAAAGCGGCTCCAGCGTGCTCTGCTCCCCGCCCATCGGCACCAGGTGCGCAAAGCCCAGCCCCTCGCCCGTGTCGTCCACCTTGGCCGCCAGGGCGGCCGGGGTAGAGGCGCCAAAGAGCACCGGCAGCGCGAGCGTGCGCCCCAGCCGCTTTTTGACCAGCGCCAGCAGGCGCACCCCCAGCAGCGAGTGTCCGCCCAGCTCAAAGAAGTCGTCGTGCAGCTCCACGGGCTCGTCCAGCACCTCCTCCCAGATCTCCAGCATCTCCCGCTCGGTCTCCGTCAGCGCCACCCCGGCGTCCGTCGCGGGCGATGCCGTCGCCGCCGCCGGCTCCGCCGATGCCTCCGCCGCGGGCGTGGAGGACAGCGCGGCGATGGAGCCGTCCGGAAGCAAGCGGCCGCGCTCGCCGGTGGCGGCCCAGCGGCCGTCGCGGCGCTCCCACACCTCGCCCGGCTCGCCCACGCCGGCGGCGAGGCCGGCCGCGGTGCGCAGCTCGCGGTCCGCGCCGGACGGTGCGCATCCATCCGCCAGCACAAAGCGGCTCACCGGACGGTCCGCATCCTCCACGGCCTGCTCCAGCACGGCCACCAGCTGCGCCAGCAGGGCGGCCATCCGCCCGGCGTCATAAAGGTCGGGGTTGTAGACCAGGTTCAGGCCAATCCCTTCCCGTCCCTCGCCCACGTACAGGGTAAAGTCGAACTTGGCGGCCAGCGCGTTGGCGCCGCGATCCACCGGGCGCACCCGCAGCCCGGCAAAGCCGGACGGGGTGTCCGCCGCCTCCGCCAGCTCGCCCGCGCCGGCAAAGTTGGCCAGGTTGAGCATCACCTGGAACACCGGGGTGCGGTCCAGGGTGCGCTCGGGCTGGATCTCCTCCAGCACCGCCTCGAAGGGCGCGTCCTGGTGGGCGTACGCGTCCAGCGTGGTGTCGCGGACCCGGCGCAGCAGGTCGCGGAACGCCGGGTCGCCCGCCAGGCTCACCCGCAGCGCCAGCGTGTTCAGGAACAGCCCCACCACGCGATCGGTTTCTTCGCGGGTGCGGCCGGCGATGGGGGTGCCCACCACCACGTCCTCCTGCCCGGACTGGCGCGCAAGCACCAGGTCCAGGGCGGCCAGCAGGACCATGAACAGGGTGGCGCCCTCCTGCCGCGCCAGCGCCAGCACGGCGTCGGCGGCGTCGCGCCGCAGGAACACGCCCTCCAGCGCGCCGTTGTGCGTCTGCACCGCCGGACGGGGGCGGTCGGCGGGAAGGGCCAGCAGCGGCGGGGCGCCGTCCAGCGCGCGCCGCCAGAAGTCCACCTGCCGATCCAGCATCTCGCCCTGCAGCCACGCGCGCTGCCAGACCGAAAAATCGCCGTACTGAATGCGGGGCTCGGAAAGGGGCGACGGCTCGCCGCGCGAAAAGGCGCCGTACAGGGCCGACAGCTCGTGCCACAGCACGTCCAGCGACCAGCCGTCGGCGATCACGTGGTGCACGGTGATCAGGAGCAGGTGCTCGCCCTCGCGCAGCTTGACCAGCTCCGCGCGAAAGAGGGGACCCGTCTCCAGCCAGAAGGGGATGCGCGCCTGCTCGCGCACCAGGCGGGCCGCCTCGTCCTCGCGCTCGTCGTCGCGCAGGTCGCCCAGGTCGTGAACCGTCAGCTCGGCGGGCGCGGGCGGGGCCACGCGCTGCACGGGAGCGCCGTCCACCAGCGGAAACGAGGTGCGCAGCGACTCGTGGCGCCGCACCAGCTCGTCCAGGGCGCGGGTGAGCGCGTCTGCGTCCAGCGCCCCCTCCAGCCGGACAAAGTGGGGGATGTGATAGGTGTCGCTGTCCGGCTCCATCCGGTGCACGAACCAGAGCCGCTCCTGCGCAAACGAAAGCGGAAGGTCGCCGTCGCGGGGGACGGGGACCATGGGCGGCGCCTGCACCCCCGCCGCGCCGCGGCGCAGCCGGTCCACCTCGGCGGCCAGCGCGCCCAGGGTGGAGTGCTCGAAGATGGCGCGGATGGGAAGCTCCACCCGCAGGTCGGCGCGCACCCGCGACGCCAGGCGCGTGGCCAGCAGCGAGTGCCCGCCCAGCGTAAAGAAGTCGTCCGTGGCGCCCACGCGCCCGGCGCCCAGCAGCTGCGCCCACAGGTTCGCCAGCACCTCCTCGGTGGGCGTGCCGGGCGCCACGAAGTCCGTTCCGGCCAGGTCGCCGGCGTCCGGCTCGGGGAGCGCCCGGCGGTCCACCTTGCCGTTGCGCGTAAGCGGCAGCGCGTCCAGCCGCACGAACGCGGAGGGCACCATGTGCCCCGGCAGGTGCGCCTGCAGGTGCGCGCGCAGCTCCGCCGCGTCGATCTCGCCCGCCGCCACGATCCAGGCCACGAGCCGCTTGTCCTCCCCTTCCCCGCGCGTCAGCACCACGGCCTCGCGCACCGCGGGGTGGTCCAGCAGCACGGCTTCGATCTCCCGCAGCTCGATGCGGAAGCCGCGCACCTTTACCTGGTCGTCCGCGCGCCCCATGAACTCCAGCGACCCGTCCATCCTGCGCCGCGCCAGGTCACCGGAGCGGTACAGGCGCGCGGCGGGGTCCGCCGAGAACGGATCGCGGACAAAGCGCTCCGCCGTCAGTTCCGGGCGGTGCAGGTAGCCGCGCGCGACGCCGCCGCCGCCCACGTACATCTCCCCCACCATCCCCGTAAGCACCAGCTGCCCGTCGCGGTCCAGCAGGTGAACGGCCAGGTCGGGGATGGGAATGCCGATGGGCGACGACGATCCGCCGCGCACGTCCGCCTCGCGCACCACGCGGTAGGTGACGTGCACCGTGGTTTCGGTGATGCCGTACATGTTGACCAGGAACGGGCGGTCATCCCCCCGCCGCTCCACCCAGCCGCGCAGGATCGCCGGATCCAGCGCCTCGCCGCCAAAGACCACGTAGCGCAGCGCCAGCTCCCGCGGCTCGCCGCGCCCGGCCGCCTCCTCGTCCGCGCGCATCAGCTGGCGGAAGGCGGAAGGCGTCTGGTTCAGTACGGTCACGCGCTCCGCCTCCAGCAGCGCGTAGAACTCCTCAGGCGAGCGCGACACCGCGTGCGGCACCACGACCAGGCGGCCGCCGTACAGCAGCGCGCCCCAGATCTCCCACACGGAAAAGTCGAACGCGTACGAGTGGAACAGCGTCCACACGTCCTCCGCCCCAAAGCCGAACCAGTGATCGGTCGCGGTGAACAGGCGCACCACGTTGGCGTGCGTGACCTGCACCCCCTTGGGTTTGCCGGTGGATCCGGAGGTGTAGATGACGTACGCCAGCGAATCGGGGGCGATCTGGACGGCGGGGGCTTCGGATGATTCCGCCACGCCGGCATCCAGGCGGACGATCTCCACCCCCGCGACGTCGAGACGCGGGGCCAGGGCGGAGGAGGTGACGACGAGGGGAGCGCCGGAATCTTCCAGCACCCAGGCCAGGCGGCTGTCCGGATCCGCCGGATCCAGCGGAAGGTAGCCGGCGCCCGCCTTGAGGATCCCCAGGATGCCGACGACCGTCTCGGCCGAGCGCTCCACCATCAGGCCCACGAGCGAGTCCGGCCGCACGCCACGCTCCAGCAGGTGGTGCGCAAGTCCGTTGGCGCGTGCGTCCAGCTGCGCGTACGTCACGTGCTCCGCGCCAAAGGTGACCGCGACGGCGTTCGGCGTGCGCGCCGCCTGCGCCCCGAACACCTCGTGGATGCAGTGCTCCACCGGAACCCGGGCCGCCGGCCGGCTCCACGCCTCCAGCACCTGCGCGCGCTCCGCCTCGCCCAGCAGCTCCAGCCGATGGACCGGCTGCGAGTCGTCCGCGGCCATGGCTTGCAGCGCGCGGCGCAGGTAGCCCACGTACCGCTCCACCGTGGCCCGGTCGAACAGCGCGGTGGCGTAGATCACCTCGCCCGTGATCCGCCCGCCGCCGGGCGTAAGGCCCAGCGTCAGGTCGGTCAGGGCCGCCGCCTCCGCCGCCGTGTCCAGCTGGTCGCCGTTCAGCCCCGGCATCTCCAGCTCGCCGCCGGGCATGTCCTGCCACGAAAGCAGGGCCTGGAAGATGGGCGTGTGCGCCAGGCTGCGTACCGGCTGCACCCGCTCCACCACCTGCTCGAAGGGGATGTCCTGGTTTTGCTGGGCCTCCATCGCCCGCTCACGCACGCGGCCCAGCAGCTGCGCCACCGTGGGCGCGCCGGAAAGGTCCACCCGCAGCGAGAGCGTGTTGACGAAGAACCCGATCAGCCCCTCTACCTGGCCGTTCCCGCGGCCCGCCGACGGCGTTCCCACCACCACGTCGTCCTGCCCGGACAGCCGGCCGAGCACGGCCGCCCACGCGGCCAGCACGGTCATGAACGGCGTGGTCCCGTGCCGCCGCGACAGCGCCTCCACCCCCGCCACCACGGCTTCGTCCAGCTCCACCCGCACGGTCGAACCCGTGAAGTCCTGCCGTGCCGGGCGCGGGCGGTCCGCCGGCAGCTCCAGCAGCTCCGGCGCGCCGGCCAGCGTCTCGCGCCAGTACTCCGCCTGCGCCTCCAGGACGGGCCCTTCCATCCAGCGCCGCTGCCACACGGCGTAGTCCACGTACTGCACCGGCAGCGGCGGCAGCGGATCGGGCTGGCCCGCCGCGAAGGCCGTGTACAGCGCGCTCAGCTCGCGGCTGAAGATTCCCAGGCTCCACCCGTCCGAGACGATGTGGTGCATGGTGACGGCCAGCACGTAATCGTCCGCCGCCATGCGCACCAGCCGCCCGCGCACCAGCGGCCCCCGCGCCAGGTCGAACGGCGCGCCCACCGCGTCGCGCATCAGGCGGCGCAGCGCATCCCCCGCGTCCGGCAGGTCGGCAAGGTCGTGCTCCGCCAGGTGGAACGGGCTCTCCTCCGCCGGGGCGATCCGCTGGGCAGGGACGCCGTCCGTCACCGGAAAGCTGGTGCGCAGCGCCTCGTGCCGCGCCACGATGCGGTCCAGCGCGCGCCGCAGCGCCTCGCGGTCCAGCTCGCCCTTCAGCCGCAGGCGCAGGGGGAGGTGGTACGACACGCCCACGTCCTCCATCTGCCCGATGAACCACAGCCGCTGCTGCGCGAACGAAAGCGGCAGCGGCCCGTCGCGGTCCACGGGCACGATCGCCGTTCCCTCGCCCCCCGTGGCCGTCTGCAGCCCGCGCGCAAAGTCCGCCAGCACGGGCCGTTCGAACACGTCGCGCGGCGAAACCTCCGCGCCCAGCGCCCGCCGCACGCGCGAGACAAAACGCACCGCCAGCAGCGAGTGCCCGCCCAGCGCGAAGAAGTCGTCGCCGCGCCCCACGCGCTCGGTGCCCAGCAGCTCCGACCAGATCTCCGCCAGCGCCTGCTCGGTCTCCCCCACCGGCGCCTCGTACGCACGCGCGGCGAACGCATCCGCGTCGGGCGACGGCAGCGCGCGGCGATCCAGCTTGCCGTTGGGGGTGACGGGGAACGCGTCCAGCCGCACGAACGCGGCGGGAACCATGTACTCGGGAAGGCGTTCGGAGAGATGCGCCCGCAGCACGTCCGCGCCCGCCGCCTCGTCGCCCACGACGTACGCCACCAGCCGCTTGCCGCCCGCGCCGTCGTCCAGCGCGAGCACCACCGCCTCGCGCACACCGGGATGCGAGACCAGCCGCGCCTCGATCTCACCCAGCTCCACGCGGAAGCCACGCACCTTCACCTGAAAGTCGGTGCGCCCCAGGTATTCCACGGTGCCGGCCGACAGCCACCGGCACAGGTCGCCGGTGCGGTACATGCGCGCACCAGGCTCGCCAAAGGGATCGGGGACGAACCGCTCCGCCGTCAGCGCCGGCCGACCCAGGTACCCGCGCGCCACGGCGACGCCGCCGATGAACAGCTCGCCCGCCACGCCGACGGGTACAGGCTCGCCCGCACGGTCCAGCACGTAGACGGCCGAGTTGTGGATGGCCCGGCCGATGGAAACGCGCTCCGCCGCGGGGTCGCACGCCCACTCGGTCACCTCACCGGATTCCGTCGGGCCGTACTGGTTGTACATCCCCACGCCGGGGAGCCGTTCGTGGAACTGTCGCACCAGCGCAGCGGATACCGCCTCGCCGCTCACGGGGACGCGGAGGAGCCCAGTGCACGTCTCCGCGTCCGGATGCTCCAGGAACGCCTGCAGCATGGAGGGGACGAAGTGCGCCACCGTGACCCCCTCGCGGCGGATGACGTCCGCCAGGTACGCCGGGTCGCGGTGGCCGCCGGGGCGCGCCATCACCAGCCGCGCACCCACCATCAGCGGCCAGAAGAACTCCCAGAACGACACGTCGAACGAGAACGGCGTCTTCTGCAGCAGCGCCTCGTCCGGCGTCATCCCGTACCGGTCCTGCATCCACGCCAGCCGGTTTACCAGGCTGCCGTGCTCCAGCATCACTCCCTTGGGGCGCCCCGTGGAACCCGAGGTGAAGAGCACGTGCGCCAGGTTGCGCGGCCCCAGCCCGTCGCGATTCGGGTTCTCCGCGGACCGGTCCGCCCACGCCGCCTCATCCGCCAGGTCGAGCACCGGGATGCCGGAGCCCGCCGACAGCGCCGCGGCGGTGGTGGCCTGCGGCGGGTGCGTCAGAAGGACGGCAGGCGCGCTGTCCTCGACCATGTTGCGCAGCCGCTCCACCGGATAGCTGGCATCCAGCGGAACGTAGGCGCCGCCGGCCTTGAGGATGCCCAGCAGCCCCACCACCATCTCCACGCTGCGCTCCACGCAGATCCCCACCCGCACGTCCGGCCCGACGCCGAGCGCGCGGAGGTGGTGCGCCAGCCGGTTGGCCCGCGCGTTCAGCTGCGCGTACGTCACCGGCTCGCCCTCGAATACCACCGCCACCGCACCGGGTTTGCGTGCCGCCTGGGCTTCGACCAGCTCGTGGACGCACGCTTCGCGCGGGTACGCGGCTTCCGTCGCGTTGAACTCGCGCAGAACCAGCCGGCGCTCGGCCTCGGCGAGCATCGGCAGACGGTCGATGGCGAGCGCATCGTCCGACGCCATCGCCTGCAGCACCGCGCGCAGGTAGCCCATCCACCGCTCCACCGTCTCCCGCTCGAACAGCGACGTGGCGTACTCCACGTCGCCGCCCAGGCGGCCGTCAAATTCCCACAGCGACAGCAGCAGGTCGAACTTGGCCGTGGCGCGCGGGCCGGCGTCCGCGTGGGACAGCGTCAGCCCCGGCAGCTCCAGGCCTCCCCCCGGCGCGTTCTGCAGGGCGAACATCACCTGGAACAGGGGGCTGTGCGCCATGCTGCGCGCCGGCTGCACCAGGTCCACCACCTGTTCGAACGGGATGTCCTGGTTCTGCTGGGCCTCCAGTGTGCGCGCTTTCACGCGCCCCAGCACCTCCGCCACCGTCGGCTCGCCGGAAAGGTCCACACGCACCGGCAGCGTGTTGACAAAGAAGCCGATCATCCCCTCGATCTCGCTCCGCCCGCGGTTGGCCGAGGGGGTGCCGATGACGACCTGGTCCTGCCCCGACAGCCGGGCGAGCACGGCCGCCCAGCCAGCCAGCAGCGTCATGTACAGCGTGGTGCCGTGCCGCTGCGACAGCGTCTTGAGCGCCGTGGTCAACCCCGCGTTCAGTTCCACCCGCAGCGCCGCACCGGCAAAATCCTGCCGCGCCGGGCGCGGGTGGTCGGTGGGCAGCGCCAGCAGCTCCGGCACGCCGCCCAGCGTCTCGCGCCAGTAGTCGGCCTGCCGCTGCAGAACCTCGCCTTCAACCCAGCGCCGCTGCCACGCGGTGTAGTCCGCGTACTGCACCGGCAGCGGCGGAAGCGGATCGGCATCGCCCCGCGCAAAGGCGGCGTACAGGGTGCCCATCTCGCGGTGCAGCACGCCCATGGACCAGCCGTCGCTGACGATGTGGTGCATCGTCAGCAGCAGCACGTGGTCGTCCTGGGCCAGGCGCAGCAGCCGCATACGCAGCAGCGGCCCCGCGCGCAGGTCGAACGGACGCCGCGACTCTTCCCGGAGTAGCCGACGGACCTCGTCCTCGCGCTCCGCGGCGGCCAGGTGCGACAGGTCGGCCACCTCCAGCCGCGCCTCGCCCGCGGGGTGCACCACCTGGAAAGGCACGCCCTCGGTTTCGCCAAACGTGGTGCGCAGCGACTCATGCCGGCGAATCACCTCGCCCAGCGCGCGCTCCAGCACGCCCGCATCCAGCGGCCCGCGCAGCCGCAGCGGCGACGGCATGTTGTAGGCGCTGCTCCCCGGCTCCAGCTGGTCGATGAACCACAGCCGCTGCTGCGCAAACGAGAGTGGCAGCGGCGAGCCGTCGCGCGGCACCGGCACCAGCGGCGGGGCTCCCGCGCCGCCCAGCGTCTCGGCCCGCAGCGCGTCCAGGCGGCCCACCAGCTCCGCCAGCGTGGGCGCCTCGAACACCACGCGCAGCGGCAGCTCGGTCTGGAACGCCTCGCGCACCCGCGACACCAGCTGCGTGGCGAGCAGCGAGTGCCCGCCCAGGTCGAAGAAGTGGTCCTCCGCCCCCACCCGCTCCACGCCCAGCACCTCGGCCCAGATCCCGGCCATCCGCTCCTCGGCCGGCGTGCGCGGCGCCACGTACGTCCCCGCTGCCGAGCCGGTGTCCGGCGCGGGGAGCGCAGCGCGGTCCACCTTGCCGTTGGGGGTGACGGGGAACGCCTCCAGCACCACGAAGGCGCTGGGCACCATGTACTCCGGCAGCCGGGCGCGCGCCGCCTCACGCAGCGTGGGGACCAGCGCACGCATGCGGCGGCCCCACTGCGGATCGTTGGCGTACGTATCCCACGGCCGCTCCGCATCCACCTCCGCAGGGAACTGCGCGACGTCGCCGACGGGGTGGAAGAGCACGTCCAGCGTGCCGGGCGCGCCAGGGCGCACCTCCACGGCACGGCTCAGCTCGTCACCCAGCGCGAACAGCGCCTCGGGCGCGATCCCGCCCGCGTCCTTAGCCGCAAGCGCCTGCACGGATGCCGCGTCCGTCGCTTCACCGCCGGCGGATATCAGTTCGTACGCACGGGCGTGCTCCCGCACCCGCGCGTCGGGCACGCTGCGGACGAGCAGCGCCGATGCGCTCCCCTCCGCCAAGGCGCGCAAGCCGCCGGCGTCTTCCCCGCCCCACTCGCGGACGACGGGCTCCGCTGCGCCAGCGGCGTCGGCGTCGAGGTGCAGCACGACGTCGTAGCGGAAGCGGGAGACCTCGTTGTCGTACTCGCCCCGCTTTACCTGCACCTCGACGCGGCCCAGGCGCGGCATCCGCGCCCGCACCGCTTCGAAGAGCGCCGGATCCAGCAGCAGCTCCTGCTCCTCCGCTACCCCCCGCCGCACCCGGTCCCGCAGCCGCTCGACAGGAAGGTCGTCGGACGCGCGCATCAGTTCCACCGACGCGTGGAACGCGCCCGCCAGCGGCAGGCTGCGCACGTCACCCAGGAAGATGCGCCCGCCCGGCCGCAGCGCCGCCGCCGCACCGTCAAGTACGCGCAGCAGGTAATCCAGGTCAGGGAAGTACTGCGCGACCGAGTTGACGATCACCACGTCGAATCCGGCACCCGCGTAGTCGCCCAGCTGATCGCCTTCGCGCTGGGCAAGCGACACCTGCGGCAAGCCCCCGGCATGGCGACGGATGTGCTCCAGCGCCACGCCGGAGAAATCGGTTCCGACGTACGCCTGCGTGTGCGGCGCGATGCGGAACAGCAGCAGACCCGTTCCGGCGCCGACCTCCAGCACACGCTCCGGACGCAGCGCCAGGATGCGATCAACCGTGTCCTCCACCCACCCGCGCATCTCCTCGGCGGGGATCGGCTCGCCCGTGTAGCTGCTGTTCCACCCCTTCAGCGCCAGCGTGGGATCTTCACCCTCTTCCTGCGCGTAGGTCTCGTCGAACAGCGTTTCCCACTCCGACACCTGCTCCTTGCCGGCGTCGGCGTCGATCTCGATGACCTCCTCCGCACCGGGAATCACGTAGGCGACCAGCCGCCGATCCCCGGGCGCGTCCTCCCGCGCCAGCACCACGGCCTCACGCACGCCGGGGTGCTCGCGCAGCACGGCCTCCACCTCGCCTGGTTCGATGCGGAAGCCGCGCACCTTGACCTGCTCGTCACCGCGCCCCAGGAACTCCAGCACGCCGTCCGCACGCCAGCGCGCGCGGTCGCCCGTGCGGTACGCCCGCTCCGCCCCGTCGCCGACAAACTTCTCGGCGTTCAACTCCGGACGGCCCAGGTAGCCCCGCGCCACCCCTGCGCCCGAGATCCACAGCTCCCCGGGTACTCCCACCGGCGCCAGCTCGCCGCGCGGGCCGCGCACGGCCAGGTGCACGCCCGGCAGCGGCCGGCCCAGCGGGTGGCCAACCACCGCGCCATCGGCTGGCACAGCATAGGTGGCGCAGATGATCGTCGCCTCGGTGGGGCCGTAGAGAACGCGCGTCTCGGCAGACGGGAGCAGCGCGCGCATGTCTTCCAGAAGGTCCGGCGGCACCGAGTCACCACCCACCAGCAGGAGCCGCAGCGAGGGAAGCTTCGCTCCACCGCGCACCGCCTCCACAACCTGACGCATCAGCGCCGGGACGGCGTGCAACACCGTCACGTCCGCCACGACCTCCACCAGCGTCTCCGGGTCGCGCGCGACCGCGTGCGGGACGATGCGCACCGCGCCGCCGGCCAGCAGCGGCGTGATTAGCTCCAGCAGCGAGATGTCGAACGAGGTCGACGCCAACGCAGCCACCACGTCGCCAGCGGCAAAGCCGAGCGTTTCCAGGCTGCCGCGCAGGGTGTGGGTGAGCTGCCCGTGCTCCACCATCACCGCCTTGGGCGTGCCCGTGGAGCCCGACGTGTAGATGAGGTAAGCCAGCTCGCCAGGCAGGACTTCCGCCGCCGCGTCGCCCTCCTCCTCGCTCCGCGGAATGGTGATCCCGTCCAGCAGCACCACCTCCGCGTCGTGCTTCGGGAGCACGCTGGCGACGGCGGACTCGGTCAGCACGTGCGACGCACTGGAGTCGCCGAGCAGAAAGGACAGCCGCTCCGCCGGATGGGCGGGATCAAGCGGCAGGTAGACGCCGCCCGCTTTCCACACGCCCAGCAGCGCCACCAGCACGCCCGGGCCGCGCTGCAGGCACACAGCGACCGTGGTCCCCGCCGTGACGCCGCGGCTCCGAAGCTCCGTCGCCAGACGGCCGGCCTGCGCGTCCAGCTCCGCGTAGGAGAGCGATTCGCCTTCGAACAGGATGGCCGGAGCCTGCGGCGTGCGAATGGCCTGCGCCGCGAACAGGCGGTGCACCGGGACGCCGCCCACGTCCTCGCGGACGGGGCCGCTACCGTACGCCAGGAGCGTCCGCGCCTCCTCGTCGGGAAGGATGGCCAGACGTGACAGACGCTCCTCGGGCGTGGCCGCGGCCGCGGTGAGCACGGCCCGGTACTGCGCCGCGAAGCGCTCCATCGTCGCGGTGTCGAACAGGTCGGTCCGGAAACGAAGGTTCCCGACCAGCTCCTCGCCCATCTCCTTGAGGTCCAGCTCCAGGTCGAAGCGCACCGTCCGGATTTCGCCCCCCATGGGCTCCACCCGAAGCCCGCTGCCGGCGGAGCCTCCGCTGGCGTCCATGTTCTGGAGCGCAAACATCACCTGGAACAGTGGCGTGTGCGACAGGCCCCGCTCGGGAGCGACCTCCTCCACCAGCCGCTCGAACGGCAGCTCCTGGTGGGCGTACGATCCCAGCGCCGCCTCCCGCACCCGTCCCAGAAGCCCCTGGAACGACGGATCGCCGGAGAGATCGATCCGCAGCGCGAGCGTGTTGACGAAGAAGCCAATCAGCCCCTCCGTCCCCATCTGCGTGCGTCCCGCGATCGGCGAGCCGACGACCACGTCCTCCTGCCCCGACCAGCGCGCGAGCAGCAGGTCCAGCGCGGCGTGCGTCACCATGTAGAGCGTGGCACCCTCGCGCCGGGCGAGAGAGCGCAGCTCGCGGGTGATCTCCGCGGGAAGGCGGAACATGAGTGAAGCACCGCGCGAGCTGGCCACCGACGCGCGCGGGCGGTCGGTGGGCAGCTCCAGCGCCGGGGGCGCGCCGCCCAGCCGCTCCCGCCACCAGTCCAGCTGGCGCTGCAGCACCTCGCCCTGAAGCCAGCCGCGCTGCCACACGGCGAAGTCCGCGTACTGCACGGGCAGCGGCGGCAGCGGCCGTGCCGCATCGGAGGGGCGCGAGAACGACTGGTAGAGGGTGAACAGCTCGCGGAAAAGGATGCCCATGCTCCATCCGTCGCTGACGATGTGGTGCATCGTCAGCATCAGCACGTGCTCCTCGTCCGAGAGGCGCATGAGCGTCGCACGGAGCAGCGGGCCGCGCTCCAGGTCGAAGGGGCGCTCCGCGTCTTCCCGCACCAGACGGCGCGCCTCGTGCTCGCGGTCCCGCGGCGCGAGTTCCGTGAGGTCCAGCACCGGCAGGCCGACGGGCGCGGGCGGGTGGACAACCTGCACGGCGCCCTGCTCCGTAGGGCTGAAGGTGGTGCGCAGCGCCTCGTGGCGGCTCACCAGCTCGCCCAGCGCCTGCTCCAGGGCGGACGCGTCGAGGGCCCCCCGCAGCCGGCTGGGCCACGGCATGTTGTAGCCGATGTCCTGCGGATCCATCTGGTGCAGGAACCACAGCCGCTCCTGCGCAAACGACAGCGGCAGCGCCCCCGTGCGCTCGATCGGCACCACGGGCGACAGCACGGGCAGATCCGCGCGGCGCATCTCCTCCACGCGCCCGGCCATCTCCGCCACCGTGGGCCCCTCGAACAGCGCGCGCAGCGGCAGCTCCACGCCAAACAGCTCGCGCACCCGCGACACCACGCGCGTGGCCAGCAGCGAGTGCCCGCCCAGTTCGAAGAAGCTTTCCTCCACGCCCACCCGCTCCAGGCGCAGCACCTCCGCCCAGACCCCCGCCAGCACCTCCTCGGCCGGCGTCCGCGGCGCCACGTAGCGGTCCTCCGCCGACGCCAGGTCCGGCGCCGGCAGTGCCTTGCGGTCCACCTTTCCGTTCGCCGTCAGCGGCAGCGCGTCCAGCAGCACGAACGCGGCCGGGACCATGTACTCCGGCAGGCTCTGGCGCAGATGCGTGCGCAGCGCGTCGGTTTCCACGTCGCCCACCACGTACGCCACCAGCCGCACGTCCCCCGGCACGTCCTCGCGCGCCAGGACGACGGCCTCGCGCACCGCCGGGTGCTCGGCCAGCCGCACCTCGATCTCGCCCAGCTCGATGCGGAACCCGCGGATCTTCACCTGCTCGTCAAGCCGGCCCAGGTACTCCAGCGTCCCGTCCGCCATCCACCGCACCCGGTCGCCCGTCCGGTACAGCCGGCCGGGGGCGAACGGATCGTCCACGAAGCGCTCGGCCGTCAGCTCCGGGCGGTTCAGGTAGCCGCGCGCCACGCCCGCACCCCCTACGTACAGCTCGCCCGGGACCCCGACCGGCATCGGGCGCCGCGCCGGATCCAGCACGTACAGCCGCAAGTCGGGGATGCGGACGCCGATGGGGCTGCCGGAGCCGCCGAACACGTCCTCCCGGCTCAGCGGCCGATAGGTCACGTGGACGGTGGTCTCGGTGATCCCGTACATGTTCACCAGCCGCGGCGCGTCTACCCCGTGGCGCTCCACCCAGTCACGCAGGGACGCCGGCTCCAGCGCCTCGCCGCCGAAGATCACGTTGCGCAGCGCCAGCTCGCCCCCGCGCTCCGCATCCACCCGCATGAACTGGCGGAAGGCCGACGGCGTCTGGTTGAGCACCGTCACGCCCTCACGCTGCACCAGCGCGTGGAACGCCTCCGGATCGCGGCTCACGTCGAACGGGACGACGACCAGGCGTCCGCCGTACAGCAGCGCGCCCCACAGCTCCCAGACGGAGAAGTCGAACGCGTACGAGTGGAAGAGCGTCCACACGTCGCTTTCGCCGAATCCGAACCAGGCGTTGGTGGCGCTGAACAGGCGCGCGACGTTGCGGTGCTCGATCAGCGCTCCCTTGGGCGTGCCGGTCGATCCGGACGTGTAGATGACGTACGCCAGCGAATCCGGCCCGGCACCGCTCGCGGGGTTCTCCGCGCTCTCCGCGCCGATCTCGGCCGCCGCGCCGTCCAGGCTCACCACCTCCACGCCGTCCAGCGCCGGGAGCGCGCCGCGCAGATCCTCGCGCGTGAGCAGCACCGGGATGGCGGAGTCGGCCAGGATGAACGCCAGACGGTCGGCGGGATAGGCAGGATCCAGGGGCACGTAGGCGCCGCCTGCCTTGAGCACGGCCAGAATGCCGACCACCATCTCCAGGCTGCGCTCCAGGCAGATCCCCACCCGCACCTCCGGCCCCACCCCGCGCCGGATCAGGTGGTGCGCCAGGCGGTTCGCCCGCTCGTTCAGCTCGCCGTAGCTCAGCGACTCCGCCTCGAAGCTCACGGCCACCGCCGCCGGCGTGCGCTCTGCCTGCGCCTCGAACAAGTCGTGGATGGAACGGTCCGCGGGATACGCCGCGTCGGTGCGGTTCCACTCCTCCAGCACCCGCGCGCGCTCCACCTCGCCCAGCAGCTCCAGCTCCGACAGCCGCACGTCCGCGTCGGCCGCGACCTGCTCCAGCACCCGCGCCAGGTGGCCCAGCATCCGGTCGACCGTGTCGCGCTCGAACAGGTCGGTGCTGTAGCTCAGCACGCCGCGCAGGCCGTGAGCGGTGGCCGCGAGCTCAAGGGAAAGGTCGAACTTGGCGCTCGCCATCTCCGCGCCGGCTCCGCTCACGCTCAGCCCCGGCAGCGCGTCGCCCCCGCCCTCGGCGTTCTGCAGCGCGAACATCACCTGAAAGAGCGGCGCGTGGCTCAGGCTGCGCTCCGGCTGCAGCTCGGCCACCAGCTTTTCGAACGGAACCTCCTGGTGCTCGTACGCCTTGAGCGTGACCTCCCGCGCCCGCCGCAGCACCTCGCGAAAGCTCGGGTCGCCGGAAAGGTCGGTGCGCAGCACCAGCGTGTTGACGAAAAAGCCGATCAGCGCCTCCACCTCGCCGCGCGTGCGCCCCGCGATCGGGCTTCCCACGACGATGTCGTCGCTTCCGCTGTACTTGCTAAGCAGCACCTGAAAGGCGCCCAGCAGCACCATGTACAGCGTCGCCTCCTCGCCGCGCCCCAGCGCCTGCAGCCGCTCCAGCAGCTCGGAGGGGAGCTGCACCTGAACCGACGCGCCGCGGTACGTCTGCACCGCCGGGCGCGGATGGTCGGTGGGCAGCTCCAGCAGCTCCGGCGCACCCCCCAGCTGCTCCCGCCAGTACGCCAGGTGCCGCTCCAGCACCTCGCCCGCCAGATGCTCGCGCTGCCACACCGCGTAGTCGGCGTACTGCACCGGCAGCTCCGGAAGCGGCGACTCACGCCCCTCGCGATACGCCGCGTACAGCGCCGTGAGCTCGCGGAGGAGCACGCCCATGCTCCACCCGTCGCTGACGATGTGGTGCATCGACAGCAGCAGCACGTGATCTTCGGCACCCAGCCGCAGCAGGGTCGCACGGACGAGCGGCCCCGCGGCCAGGTCGAACGCGCGCCGTGCTTCTTCCCCGGTCCGGCGCCGGAGCTCCGCCTCGCGATCCGCATCGCCCAACCCCGACAGGTCTTCCACCGGCAGAGAGAAACCGCCAAAGGGCGCCACCACCTGCACCGGCGAGCCGTCCACCTCGGCAAAGACCGTCCGCAGCGCCTCGTGGCGCCGGACGATCTCGCTCAGGCTGCGCTCCAGCGCCGCCTGGTCCAGGGCACCGCCCAGGCGCCATGCCGTGGGGATGTTGTACGTGTCGCTTCCCGGCTCCAGCCGGTCGATGAACCAGAGCCGTTCCTGCGCGAAGGACAGCGGCGCGGGGCCGCCACCCGCGCGGGGGCGGATGGCGTCCGGCTCGTTCGCCGGGCCGGCCTGCTGCCGCAGGATCTTCTGCAGCAGGGCCCGGCGCTCCGGTGACAGCTTGTCCACGCGTCCGAGTACTTCGCTCATCGGGGCTTCTACGTCTCCAGTAGGATGACCGCGGCGGCAGCCACGGCGGCTAACGATTGGAACGGGGAAATCACTCTGCGCCCAGAAGCGCCATCACCTCTTCGTCGGACAGCCCCTCCAGCTGCGCCAGCGCGTCGGCGAGCTCCGACTCTTCCACCCGCGCCAGCACCAGCGTTTCCACCTGCGGCGCCAGGCCGGCCACCGTGGGGCTTTCGAACAGCGCACGAAGCGGCAGCTCGATGGCGAACGCGTCGCGGACGCGCGAAACCACGCGCGTGGCCAGCAGCGAGTGCCCGCCCAGCTCGAAGAAGCTTTCCTCCACGCCCACCCGCTCCAGGCGCAGCACCTCGGCCCAGATCCCCGCCAGCACCTCCTCCACCGGGTTGCGCGGCGCCACGTATCGGTCCGCGCCGGCCGCGTACTCCGGCGCCGGCAGCGCCTTGCGGTCCAGCTTGCCGTTGGGCGTCAGCGGCAGCGCCTCCAGCGGCACGAACGCGGACGGCACCATGTACTCCGGCAGGCTCTTCCGCAGATGCTCCCGCAGCTCGTCCGCCTCCGTGCCGCCGACGACGTAGGCCACCAGCCGCTTCTCGCCCGGCGCATCTTCCCACACGATCACGCGCGCTTCCCGCACCTCCGCGTGCGTCGACAGCGCGGTTTCGATCTCCCCTGGCTCGATGCGGAAGCCGCGGATCTTTACCTGGAAGTCGGTGCGCCCCAGGAACTCCAGCGTCCCGTCCGCCGCCCAGCGCACCCGGTCGCCCGTGCGGTACAGCCGTGCGCCCGGCTCCCCACCGAACGGATCGGGGACAAAGCGCTCCGCCGTCATCGCGAAGCGGCCCAGGTAGCCGCGCGCCACCCCCGCCCCGCCGATCAGCAGCTCGCCCGCGACGCCCGCCGGCTGCGGACTGCCAAGCGGGTCGCACACGTACAGGCGCACGTTCCCCAGCGGCCGGCCGATCGGGTGCCCCGCCACCATCCCGTCCGCCGGCACCGGGTGCGTGGAGGCCAGGACGGTTCCTTCCGTGGGGCCGTAGAGCACGTGCGTCTCCGCCCCGCGGAACGTCTCCCGCATCTCCCCCAGCAGGTCCGCCGCTACCTGGTCGCCGCCCACGAACGCGCGACGCAGCCGGGCCAGCCGGGGCGTCTCACGCTCCGTATGGACGATCTGCCGCATCAGCGCGGGGACGGCGTGGACGAGCGTGGCGTCCGCGATCTCTTCCACCAGCGCGGGCACGTCCATCACCCGCTCGCGCTCCACCAGGCGCACCGCGGCGCCAGAGGTGAGCGGCAGCAGCGCCTCGAAGAGCCAGATGTCGAACGCGTACGACGCCAGCGCCGGCATCACGTCGCCCTCGCCGACCCCGAACGCCTCGCGCGTGGCCGCCAGCAGGTTCGCGAGCGAACCGTGCTGCACCTGCACGCCCTTGGGGCGCCCGGTAGAGCCGGAGGTGTAGATGACGTACGCCAGATGTCCGGGCGAGACGCCACGTTCCGGGTTCTCGGCGGACCGCGACGCGATCGAATCCCCGTCCCCGTCCACGCTCACGGCCACGACACCGTCGCCGAGGGGGAGCGCCGCGCGCAGGGATCCCTGCGTCACCAGCACCGCCACTCCGGCGTCGGAGAGGGTAAAGGCCAGGCGATCCGCGGGATAAACGGGGTCCAGCGGAACGTACGCACCGCCCGCCTTGAGCACGGCCAGGACCGAGACGACCATCTGCGGCCCCCGCTCCAGGCAGATCGCCACCCGCGTCTCCGGCCCGACACCGAGGCCGGCGAGATGGTGCGCCAGCCGGTTGGCACGCGCGTTCAGCTCGCCGTAGGTGAGCGATTCATCCTTGAAGCGCACGGCCACCGCCTCCGGCGTCCGCGCCGCCTGCGCCTCAAACAGCTGGTGGATGCACCGGTCCGCCGGGTACGCGGCCGCCGTCCGGTTCCACGCCTCCAGCACCTGCCGCCGCTCACCCTCCGGAAGCACCTCGATGTTCCGCAGCGGCCGCTCCGGCGCCTGCTCCAGCGCGCCAACCAGCCCCGCCAGCGCCGTGTGCATCAGCGCGCACACCCGCTCCGCGCCTACCTCCGCCTCCACCTGCACCGTCAGCGAGAATCCCTCTCCCAGGTCGTTCACGGAAAGGGTGAGCGGGTAGTTGGAACGCTCCGCCACCCGCAGGGCCTGTTTGGGCCCGGGCACGGAGCTTTTCCGTCCTCCACCCACGTGCCGATAGTTGAAGAGCGCGGAGAACAGCGGCTCCGGCGCCGGCACCCCGCTCATCTGCTGCGCCAGCGCCAGCGGCGCGTGCTCGTGCCGCACCAGGTTGGCCAGCAGCACCTGCGTGCGGCGGACGCTCGCCTCCGCGCCCTCGTCCCCCAGCCGGATGCGCACCGGCAGCGTGTTGATGAACGGC
The DNA here is from genome assembly GCF_048594345.1 of Longimicrobium sp. Taxonomy (GTDB): domain Bacteria; phylum Gemmatimonadota; class Gemmatimonadetes; order Longimicrobiales; family Longimicrobiaceae; genus Longimicrobium. Next base: position 24,669 of record NZ_JBMDXM010000109.1, on the reverse strand, counting down.
CCCAGCACCCGGTCCGCTCCCTCGCCGCCCTCCATCCGCCCAAAGAGCACGGTGCCGAAGACCACGTCGTCGCGGCCGGAGGTCCGCGCCAGCACCTGCGCCCACGCCACGTGGCACACGCTGGCCGCGCTCACCCCCAGCGTCCGCGCCCGCGCCCGCAGCCGCGCGCTGAGCACATCGTCCACCCGCAGCGTCCCCTCCTGCAGGCCCAGCCCGTCGCCGTGCACCTGGCGCAGCCCGAACGGCACCGTCGGCTCGTCGACGTCGCCCAGCAGCTCGCCGAAGAACGCCTCGTGCTCCGCGCGGCTCACCCCCAGCCTCGCCTGCGCCACGTAGTTGCGGAACGGCAGCGGGGCCGGCAGCTGATCCGCGCGCCCCTCCAGGTGCGCGTCGATCTCCGCCCGCAGCACGTCCATCGCGGTGTGGTCGCTCACCAGGTGGTGCAGCAGCAGCAGCAGTCCCCAGCGCCCGCCCACGGCCTCAGCGCCGACGTAGGTACGCAGCAGGGGAGCCCGGGTCAGGTCCATCCGGTAATGCCGCGGGTCGAAGCGCTCGTACAGCTGCTTCGCCGCATCGCCCGCGGCCGGATCCACCTCCACCTCTTCGACGGCGAGCGGCGCGTGGCGCAAGACCACCTGCACCGGCTCGGACAGTCCCTCCCACACCACGCCCGTGCGCAGCACGTCGTGCCGCGCGACCACCCCCTGCAGCGCGGCCACGTAGGCGTCCAGCCGCTCGCGGCTCTCAAAAGTGAGCGGCACCGAGAGCAGGTAGGGATCGCCCTCCGGCGTGAGCAGGTGGTGGAAAAGGATCCCCTCCTGCAGGGGCGCCAGGGGATAGATGTCCTGCACGTTCCCCGCGCCCCCCGGCACCGCACCCACAATGCGGTCGATCTCGCCTTGCGTGAGCTCCACCAGCGGCAGCATGTCCGGCGTGATGGCGTCGCAGCCGGCCGGAATGCGGTTGGGCGGCACCGCGACCTCGGTGACGTCGCCCCCCGCCGCCGCGGCCAGCTCCGCCACCGTGGGCGTGGTGAACAGGGCGCGTACGTCCGCGCGCACGCCGCGGCGACGCATGCGCTCCACGAGGGTGACCGCCAGCAGGGAGTGCCCGCCCAGCTCAAAGAAGTTGTCGTGCACCCCCACCCGCTCCACCTTCAGCACCTCGGCCCAGATCCCCGCCAGCACCTCCTCGGTCGGCGTGCTCGGCGCCACGTACCGGTCCGCGGCGCCCGCGTACTCCGGCGCCGGCAACGCCTTGCGGTCCAGCTTGCCATTCGGCGTAAGCGGCAGCGCGTCCAGCACGACGAACGCGGAGGGGACCATGTACTCCGGCAGGCCGTGGCGCACGTGCGCGCGCAGCGCATCCGTCTCCACGTCGCCCACCACGTACGCCACCAGCCGCCGGTCGCCCGAAACGTCCTCGCGCGCCAGCACCACGGCCTCGCGTACGCCCGGGTGGTCCAGGAGCGCGGCCTCGATCTCGCCCAGCTCGATGCGGAAGCCGCGCACCTTGACCTGGAAGTCCAGCCGACCCAGGTACTCGATGGCGCCGTCCGCCCGCCACCGCGCCCGGTCGCCCGTGCGGTAGAGGCGTGCACCTGAATCGGTCGAGAACGGGTCGGGGACGAAGCGCTCCGCGGTCATCGCCGCGCGGCCCTGGTAGCCGCGCGCCACCTGCACCCCGCCGATGTACAGCTCGCCGGGGGTGCCCACGGGCACCGGCTGCAGCGCGGCGTCCAGCACGTACAGCGCGGTGTTCCACACCGGCCGGCCGATCGGCACCACGTCGTCCGTTCCGTCGCGCGGACAGGTCCACCAGCTCACGTCCACGGCCGCTTCCGTGGGGCCGTACAGGTTGGTGAGCTCCACCGGGCCGGCGAACCGGTCGTAGAAGCGCCGCACCAGCGCCGGCGGCAGCGCCTCGCCGCTGCAGACCACGCGCAGCAGGCTGCCGCACCGCGCCGGGTCCGCCGTTTCCACGAACTGCTGCAGCATGGAGGGGACAAAGTGCAGCGTGGTCACCCCGCGCTGTTCGATGGTCTCCTGCAGGTACAGCGGGTCGCGGTGGCCCTCCGGCCGCGCCATCACCAGGGTTGCGCCCTGCTGCAGCGGCCAGAAGAACTCCCACACCGACACGTCGAATCCGAACGGCGTCTTCTGCAGCACCACGTCGTCCGCGCCGATACCGAAGTGCGCCTGCATCCACACCAGCCGGTTCACCACGCCCCGGTGCTGGTTCATCACGCCCTTGGGACGGCCCGTGGAGCCGGAGGTGTAGATGACGTACGCCAGTGAATCCGCCCGCGCTCCGCCCGCCGGATTCTCCACCGCCTCCGCCGCCAGCCGCTCCGCCAGAGCGTCCACCGCCAGCACCGCGATGCCCTCGCGCGCGGGGACCGCGTCGCGCAGGGCAGACTGCACCAGCACCAGCGGCACGGCGGAATCTTCCAGCATATACGCCAGCCGTTCGGCGGGGAGGCCGGGATCCAGCGGCACGTAGCCGCCGCCAGCCTTCAGCACCGCCAGGAGCGAGACCACCATCTCCAGGCTGCGCTCCATCAGCACACCCACGCGCACCTCCGGCCCCACGCCGTGGCCGCGCAGATGGTGGGCGAGCTGGTTGGCGCGGGCGTTCAGCTGCGCGTACGTGAGAGAAGCGTCCTCGAAGACGACGGCGACACCATCCGGCGTGCGCGCCGCCTGGGCCTCGAACAGCTGGTGGATGCAGCGGTCCGCCGGAACCTCGGCCTCCGTCCGGTTCCACGCTTCCAGCACCTGCCGCCGCTCGGCCCGCGGAAGCACCTCGATGGTTTCCAGCGGCCGCTCCGGCGACGCTTCCAGCGCCTCGACCAGTCCCTCCAGCGCCGTGTGCATCAGTGCACACACCCGCTCCGCGCCCACCCCGGCCTGCACCTGCACCGTCAGGTGGAACCCGTCTCCCAGGTCGTCCACCGAGAGCGTGAGCGGGTAGTTGGACCGCTCCATCGTACGGATCCCCGTGCCGACGCCGCCCGCCGCCGGCCGCTTGCCGCCACGCACGCTGTGCCGGTAGTTGAACAGCGCCGAGAACAGCGGCTCCGGCGCCGGCACCCCGCTCATCTGCTGCGCCAGCGTGAGCGAGGCGTGCTCGTGGCGCACCAGGCTGGCCAGCAGCGCCTGCGTGCGGCGAACGCTCGTCACCGCGCCCGCCTCCGCCACCGGAATGCGCACCGGCAGCGTGTTGATGAACGGCCCCAGCACCCGGTCCGCGCCCTCGCCGCCCTGCATGCGTCCAAAGAGCACGGTGCCGAACACCACGTCGCGCCGCCCCGAGGTCCGTGCCAGCACCTGCGCCCACGCCACGTGGCACACGCTGGCCGCGCTCACCCCCAGCGCCCGTGCCCGCGCCCGCAGCCGCGTGCCCAGCCCCTCCTCCACCTCCAGCGCCCCCTGCTCCAGCCCCAGCCCGTCGCCGTGCACCTCGCGCAGCCCGAACGGCGCCGTCGGCTCGTCCACGTCCCCCAGCAGCTCGCCGAAGAACGCTTCGTGCTCCGCCCGGCTCACCCCCAGACGTGCCTGCGCCACGTAGTTGCGGAAGGGCAGCGGGGGCGGCAGCTGATCCGCGCGACCCTCGAGGTGCGCGTCGATCTCCGCCCGCAGCACCTCCATGGCGGTGTGGTCGCTGGTCAGGTGGTGATGCAGCAGCAGCATCACCCAGCGATCCCGCGCCACGTCATGGCTGACGCAGGCCCGCAGCATGGGCGCGCGGCCCAGGTCCATCCGGTAGTGCCGCGGGTCGAAGCGATCGTACAGCTGCCGCGCCGCATCACCCGCCGCCGGGTCGGTCTCCACCTCTTCGACGGTGAGCGGGGCGTGGCGCCAGACCACCTGCACCGGCTCCGGCAGCCCTTCCCACACCACCGAGGTGCGCAGGATGTCGTGCCGCGCGACCACCGCCTGCAGCGCGGCCAGGTAGGCATCCAGCCGCTCGCGGCTCTCGAACGCGAACGGCAGGGAGAGCAGATAGGGATCGCCCTCGTGCGTGAGCAGGTGGTGGAAGAGGATCCCCTCCTGCAGGGGCGCCAGGGGATACACGTCCTGCACGTTCGCCGCGCCGCCGGGCACGCCGGCCACGATGCCGTCGATCTCCGCCTGCGTGAGCGCCACCAGCGGAAGCATCTCCGGCACCAGGACTTCGGAGCCGGCGGGGATGCGGTTGGGCGGGATGGCCACCTCGTTGAAGTCACCGCCCGCCGCCGCGGCCAGCTCCGCCACCGTGGGCGTGGTGAACAGGGCGCGCACGTCCGCGCGCACGCCGCGGCGCCGCATCCGCTCCACGAGGGTGACCGCCAGCAGGGAGTGGCCGCCCAACTGGAAGAAGTTGTCGTGCACCCCCACCCGCTCCAGCCGCAGCACCTCGGCCCAGACCCCCGCAATCACCTCCTCGGCCGGCGTCCGCGGCGCCACGTACCGGTCCGGCTCGGCCGCGTACTCCGGCCTCGGCAGCGCCTTGCGGTCCAGCTTGCCGTTGGGCGTCAGCGGCAGCGCGTCCAGAAAGACGAACGCGGAGGGCACCATGTACTCCGGCAGGCTTTCCCGCACGTGCTCGCGCAGCTCGTCCGCCTCCACGCCGCCGGCCACGTACGCCACCAGCCGCCGGTCGCCAGGCACGTCTTCGCGCGCCACGACCACGCAGTCGGTCACGCTGTCGTGGACCCGCAGGACGGCCTCGATCTCACCCGGCTCGATCCGGAAGCCCCGGATCTTCACCTGGAAGTCGGTGCGCCCCAGGTACTCCAGCGTCCCGTCCTCGCGCCAGCGCGCCCGGTCGCCCGTCCGGTACAGCCGTGCGCCTCCTTCCGTCGAGAACGGATCGGGGACAAAGCGCTCCGCCGTCAGGGCGGCACGCCCCAGGTAGCCGCGCGTCACCCCCGCCCCTCCGATCAGCAGCTCGCCGGGCACCCCCGCCGGCTGCGGGCTCCCGAGCACGTCGCACACGTACAGGCGCACGTTCCCCAGCGGCCGGCCGATCGGGTGCCCCTCCACCACGCCTTCCGCCGGCACCGGGTAGGTGGAGGCCAGGATGGTGCCCTCGGTGGGGCCGTACAGGACGTGCGACTCGGCCCCGGAAAGCGCCTGCCGCATCTCCTCCAGCAGGTCGGCCGGCACCCGGTCGCCGCCCACAAAGGCACCCCGCAGCCGCGCCAGCCGGGGCGTTTCGCGCTCTGCCTGCACCATCTGCCGCATCAGCGCGGGGACGGCGTGCACCAGCGTGGCGTCCGCGATCTCCTCCACCAGCGCGGGCACGTCCAGCACCCGGTCGCGCGCCACCAGGCGCACCGCGCCACCCGAGGTGAGCGGCAGCAGCACCTCGAAGAGCCAGATGTCGAACGAGTACGAGGCCAGCGCCGGCATCACGTCACCCTCGCCGACGCCGAACGCCTCACGCGTGGCGGCCAGCAGGTTGGACAGGGAGCCGTGCTGAACCTGCACGCCCTTGGGCCGGCCGGTAGAGCCGGACGTGTAGATGACGTACGCCAGGCTCGCGGCGGATACCGGCACCTCCGGCGCATCCGCCGCCATCTCCGCCGCCGTGTCCGGAAGCTGGTCCACCCGCACAAGGGTGGCTCCATGCCTGGGCAGCGCCGCGGCCGTGCCCCCCGTGGCGACCACCACCGGAAGCGCCGCGTTGGTGAGGATCCATCCCAGGCGATCCGCCGGGTACGTCGGATCCAGGGGAACGTAGGCGCCACCCGCCTTCCAGATCCCCAGCACCCCCACCAGCAGGTCGGGCGTGCGCTCCATGCACAGGCCCACCGGCGTCTCGGGCCCCACACCCAGGTCGCGCAGCTGCCGGGCGAGGATCGACGCGCGGCGGTCCAGCGCGCCATACGTCACGGCTTCGGCGCAGTCCAGCAGGGCGATCGCCTGCGGAGCGCGGCGCGCCCATTCGGCGAACAGGGCGTGGGCCGGCGGGTCGGCGTATTCGCGCTGCGTGTGGTTCCACGTCCCCAGCACCTGCTCGCGCTCCGCCTCGCCCAGCAGCTCCAGTTGCGACAGGCGCACGTCCGCGTTCTCCGCCACCTGCTCCAGCACCCGGTGCAGACGCTCCAGCATCCGCTCGACGGTGCCGCGCGCGAACAGGTCGGTGCTGTAGGCCATTCCGCCACGCAGGACCTGCCCGTGCACGGCGAAGCTCAGCTCCAGGTCGAACTTGGTGGTCCCGATCTCCGCCTGCACCGCGCCGGCCTGCAGACCGGCCAGACCGTCCGCCGGCGGGTTGCGGTCCTGCAGCGAGAACGCGACCTGGAACAGCGGCGAGTGGCTGAGGCTGCGCTCCGGCTGAAGCTCGGCCACCAGCTTCTCGAACGGCACCTCCTGGTGCTCGTACGCACCCAGCGTCGCCTCGCGCACCCGCCCCAGCACCTCGCGAAAGCTGGGGTCTTCGGAAAGGTCCGTCCGCAGCACCAGCGTGTTGACGAAGAAGCCGATCAGATCCTCGGTCTCCTTTCTCGTCCGCCCCGCGATCGGGCTGCCCACGACGATGTCGTCGCTTCCGCTGTACTTGCCCAGCAGCACCTGAAAGGCGGCCAGCAGCGTCATGTACAGCGTGGTGCCTTCGCTGCGGCCCAGCGCCCGCAGCCGCTCCAGCAGCTCGCCGGGAAGCTCCCTCCGCTCGAACGCCCCGCGGAACGACTGCACCGCCGGGCGGGGATGGTCCGTGGGCACCTCCAGCAGGTCCGGCGCGCCCGCCAGCCGCTCCTTCCAGTACGCCAGCTGCCGGTCCAGCACCTCGCCCGCCAGCTGCTCGCGCTGCCACACCGCGTAGTCGGCGTACTGCACCGCCGGCGGGGAGAGCGGCGACTCACGCCCCTCCAGGTACGCCGCGTACAGCGCCGACAGCTCGCGGAAGAGCACCCCCATGCTCCACCCGTCGCTGACGATGTGGTGCATGGTGAGCAGCAGCACGTGATCTTCCTCGCCCAGCCGCAGCAGCGCCGCGCGAAAGAGCGGGCCCGCCGCCAGGTCGAACGGCCGTGCAGTCTCCTCGCTGACGCGGAGCCTGACCGCCGCCTCGCGATCCGCCTCGCCCAGCGCCGACAGGTCCTCCACGGGCAGGGTGAAGCCGCCGAAGGGCGCGATCACCTGCACCGGCCGGCCGTCCGCCTCGGCGAAGACGGTGCGCAGCGCCTCGTGGCGGCGCACCAGCTCGCCCAGCGCCCGCTCCAGCGCCCCCGCGTCCATGGCACCGCCCAGGCGCCGGGCGACGGGGATGTTGTAGGTGGCGCTCCCCGGCTCCAGGCGGTCCAGGAACCACAGCCGCTCCTGCGCGAACGACAGCGGCAGCGGCCCCATGCGCTCGGCCGGCACCACCGGCGGCAGCATGGGCACCTCCGCGCGGCGCACCTCCTCCACGCGCTCGGCCAGCTGCGCCACCGTGGGCCCCTCGAACAGCGCACGCAGCGGCAGCTCGATGGCGAACACCTCCCGGACGCGCGAGGCCACGCGCGTGGCCAGCAGCGAGTGCCCGCCCAGGTCGAAAAAGCTTTCTTCCACGCCCACGCGGTCGAGGCGCAGCACCTCCGCCCAGATCCCCGCCAGCACCTCTTCCACCGGCGTCCGCGGCGCCACGTACCGGTCCGCCGCCGCCAGCTCCGGCGCCGGCAGCGCCTTGCGGTCCAGCTTGCCGTTCGCGGTCAGCGGCAGCGCGTCCAGAAAGACGATCGCGGACGGGACCATGTACTCCGGCAGGCTCCGCCGCACGCCCGCACGCAGCGACTCCGCCTCCGCTTCGCCGACGACGTACGCCACCAGCCGCATGTCCCCCGGCTGGTCCTGGCGCACGACGACGGCGCAGTCCCTGACGCCGGACGTCTGGCGCAGCGCGGCCTCGATCTCGCCCAGCTCGATGCGGAAGCCCCGGATCTTTACCTGCTCGTCCAGGCGGCCCAGGTACTCCAGCGTGCCGTCCACCAGCCAGCGCACCCGGTCGCCGGTCCGGTAGAGCCGGCCCTCACCGAACGGGTTGTCGATGAAGCGCTCCGCCGTCAGCTCCGGGCGGTTCAGGTACCCGCGCGCCACTCCGGCGCCGCCCACGTACAGCTCGCCCGGCACGCCGACCGGCACCGGCCGCCGCGCCGGGTTCAGCACGTACAGCCGCAGGTCGGGGATCGCGCGACCGATCGGGCTTCCCGAGCCGCCGAAGACATCCTCCCGGCTCAGCTGCCGGTAGGTGACGTGGACGGTGGTCTCAGTGATCCCGTACATGTTCACCAGCCGCGGCGTCTCCGTGCCGTGGCGGTCCACCCACTCGCGGAGAGACGCCGGCTCCAGCGCCTCGCCGCCGAAGATCACGTTGCGCAGCGCCAGGTCGCCGCCGCGCTCGCCGTCCACGCGGATGAACTGGCGGAAGGCGGAGGGCGTCTGGTTGAGCACGGTGACGCCCTCGCGCTGCACCAGCGCGTGGAACGCTTCCGGATCGCGGCTCACCTCGAAGGGGACGACGATTACGCGGCCGCCGTAGAGCAGCGCGCCCCAGATCTCCCAGACGGAGAAATCGAAGGCGTAGGAGTGGAACAGCGTCCACACGTCGTCCGCGCCGAAGCCGAACCAGGCGTCCGTGGCGCTGAACAGGCGCGCGACGTTGCGATGCTCGATCAGCGCGCCCTTGGGCGTACCCGTGGAGCCGGAGGTGTAGATGACGTACGCCAGGCTCTCCGGCGTGGCCCCGCTCTGTGGATTCTCCGCGCTCTCGGCCGCGATCTCTGCCTGCGCGGCATCGAGGCTGATCAGCTCCACGCCGTCCGGCACCGCGAGCGTCGCGCGCACCGTCTCCTGCGCGAGCACGATGGGGACGCCTGCGTCGGAGAGGGTAAAGGCCAGACGATCCGCCGGATAGGCTGGATCCAGGGGCACGTACGCGCCGCCCGCCTTGAACACGGCCAGGATGGAGACGATCATCTCCAGCCCGCGCTCCAGGCAGAGTCCCACGCGCACCTCCGGCCCCACACCGCGCCGGATCAGGTGGTGCGCCAGCCGGTTGGCACGCGTGTTCAACTCGCGGTAGGTAAGCGACTCCGCTTCGAAGCGCGCGGCCACCGCCTCCGGCGTGCGCGCCGCCTGTGCCTGGAACAGCTCGTGGATGCACCGGTCCGCCGGAACCTCCGCTTCGGTGCGGTTCCACTCCTCCAGCACCAGCTCGCGCTCTGCCGGGCCCAGCAGCTCCAACTCCGAAAGCCGCAGGTCCGCGTCCGCGGCGACCTGATCCAGCACCCGGCCCAGGTGGCCCAGCATCCGCTCCACCGTGCGGCGCTCGAAGAGGTCGGTGCTGTAGTTCAGCCCGCCGCGCAGGCCCTCGGCGGTCACGGTGAGCGTCAGGGAAAGGTCGAACTTGGCGGTCGCGAGCCCCGCACCCACGCCGCTCATGCTAAGCCCCGGCAGCGAGGCTCCCCCGTCCCCGGCGTTCTGCACCGTGAACATCACCTGGAACAGGGGCGAGTGGCTCAGGCTGCGCTCCGGCTGCAGCTCGGCCACCAGCTTTTCGAACGGAAGCTCCTGGTGCGCGTACGCGCCCAGCGTGGCCTCGCGCACCCGCCCCAGCACCTCGCGAAAGGAGGGGTCTCCCGACAGGTCGGTGCGCAGCACCAGCGTGTTGACGAAGAAGCCGATCAGCTCCTCCACCTCACGGTGCGTGCGCCCGGCGATCGGGCTGCCCACGACGATGTCGTCGCTCCCGGCGTACTCCGACAGCAGCACCTGGAAGGCGGCCAGCAGCGTCATGTACAGCGTCGCGCCCTCGCTGCGTCCCAGCGCCTGCACCCGCTCCAGCAGATGGAGGGGAAGCTGCACCGGAACCGACGCGCCCCGGTACGTCTGCACCGCCGGGCGGGGACGGTCCGTGGGCAGCTCCAGCAGCTCCGGCGCATCCGCCAGCCGCCCGCGCCAGTACGCCATCTGCCGGTCCAGCACCTCGCCCGCCAGCTGCTCGCGCTGCCAGACCGCGTAGTCGGCGTACTGCACGGCAGGCTCGCGGAGCGGCGACTCACGCCCCGCCAGGTACGCCGCGTACAGCGCCCCCAGCTCGCGGAAGAACACCCCGATGCTCCACCCGTCGCTGACGATGTGGTGCATGGAGAGCAGCAGCACGTGGTTCTCGGCGTCCAGCCGCAGCAGCGCCGCGCGGAACAGCGGACCCGCCGAGAGGTCGAACGCTCGCCGCGCCTCCTCGCTCACCCGGCGCCCGACCGCCGCGTCGCGATCGGCCTCGCCCAGCGCCGACAGGTCCTCCACCGGCAGCGTGAAGCCGCCGAAGGGCGTGATCACCTGCACTGGCGCGCCGTCCGCCTCGGCGAAGACCGTGCGCAGCGAGTCGTGGCGGCGCACCAGGTCACCCAGCGCGCGCTCCAGCGCCGCCGCATCCAGGGCACCGCCCAGGCGCCGCGCCACGGGGATGTTGTAGGTGGTGCTCCCCGGCTCCAGCCGGTCCAGAAACCACAGCCGCTCCTGCGCAAACGACAGCGGCAGCGGCCCCGTGCGCCCGGTCGGCACCACGGGCGGCAGCACCGGAAGCCCGCCGCGGCGCATCTCCTCCACGCGCCCGGCCAGCTCCGCCACCGTGGGCCCCTCGAACAGCGCCCGCAGCGGCACCTCGACCCCGAACACCTGCCGCACCCGCGACACCACGCGCGTGGCCAGCAGCGAGTGCCCGCCCAGCTCAAAGAAGCTTTCCGTCACCCCCACCCGGTCCAGGCTCAGCGTCTCCGCCCAGATCTCCGTCAGCACCTCCTCCACCGGCGTGCGCGGAGCCACGTAGCGCTCCGCCGCCGGGGCAAAGTCCGGCGCAGGCAGCGCCTTGCGGTCCACCTTGCCATTCGGCGTCAGCGGCAGCGCGTCGAGGAAGACGAACGCCGCCGGGAGCATGTACTCCGGCAGCTCCCGGCGCAGGTTGTCGCGCAGTGCTCCGGCGTCCACGTCGCCCACCAGGTACGCCACCAGCCGCGTCTCACCAGGCACGTCCTCGCGAGCCACCACCACGCAGTCGGTGACGCCTTCACTCCGCCGCAGCGCACCCTCGATCTCGCCGGGTTCGATGCGGAAGCCGCGGACCTTCACCTGCTCGTCGGTCCGCCCCAGGAACTCCAGCTCGCCCGCGGCCGACCACCGCACCCGGTCGCCCGTGCGGTACAGCCGCTCTCCCGCCGCGCCGGACGCGTCCGGGACAAAGCGTTCGGCCGTCAGCCCCGGCCGTCCCAGGTAGCCGCGCGCCACGCCCACGCCGCCGACGTACAGCTCGCCGGGAACACCCACCGGCACCGGCCGGCCGGCCCCGTCCAGCACGTACGCCCGCACGTTCTCCAGCGGGCGGCCGATCGCCAGCGCACGCCCGTCCGCCTCAAGGCGGGCGGCGGTCGCGCAGACCGTCGTCTCCGTCGGCCCGTAGGCGTTCACGAAGACGCGCCCGGCGCTCCACCGCTCCACCGTGGCGGCGTCCACCGCCTCGCCCGCGCTCACCACCGTGCGCAGCTCCGGCAGGTCGTCCGGCGGAAGGATGGCCAGCACCGACGGCGGCAGGGTGGCCACCGTGACGCGCCCGCGCCGCAGCGTCTCCAGCAGCCCCGCGCCGGGGAGCAGCGCCTCGCGCGGCGCCATCACCAGCGTGGCCCCGGCCAGCAGCGTGTCGAACACTTCCGCCACCGCCGCGTCGAACGAGAACGAGGCGAACTGCAGGACGCGGCTGCTGCCGTCGATGCCGAAGCGGCGCGCCTGTGCGTACGCCAGGTTCGGGACGCCACGGTGCGGCACCAGCACCCCCTTGGGGCGGCCGGTAGAGCCGGAGGTGTAGATGACGTACGCCAGGTTCTCCGGCAGCACGCCGGCGCCCGGCGCCTGCGCGCTTTCGGCCGCGATGCGCTCGCGGTCCGCGTCCAGGCAGACGACCTCCGCGGCGTGGGGCGTAAGCCCCTCCGGCAGCGGCAGGCGGGTGAGCAGAAGCGGCGCGCCCGAGTCGGCGAGCATAAAGGCCAGCCGCTCGGCGGGATACGACGGATCCAGCGGCACGTAGCCGCCGCCAGCCTTGAGCACGGCCAGGATGGAGATGACCATCTCCGGGCCGCGCTCCAGGCAGATGCCCACGCGAGTCTCCGCGCGGACGCCGCGGCGGCGCAGGTAGTGGGCGAGCTGGTTGGCGCGGGCGTTCAGCTCGGCATACGTGAGGGATTCTTCCTCGAAGACGACGACCACCGCCCCCGGCGTGCGCTCCGCCTGCGCCTCGAAGAGTTCGTGGATGCACCGGTCCGCCGGAACCTCCGCTTCGGTCCGGTTCCACTCCTCCACCACCAGCGCGCGCTCCGCCTCCGGCAGCACGTCGATGCTCCCGATCGCCCGTCCGGGAGCAACTTCCAGCGCCTCGACCAGCCGCTCCAGCGCCGTGTGCATCATCCGGCACAGCCGCTCCGCGTCCGCCGGGGCCGCCACCTGCGCCACCAGCGAGAACTCATCCCCCCGGTCGTCCACCGCCAGCGCCACGGGGTAGTTCGTCCGCTCCTGCGCGCGAATGCCCCGCACGCCCTCCGCCGCCTGCCCCTGCTGCCTGGTGCCGCCGCCGTAGCGATAGTTCAGCAGCGAGGTGAACAGCGGCGCCGGCGCCGCCACGCCGCTGCTGCGCTGCGCAAGCGCCAATGAGGCGTGCTCGTGCCGCAGCAGGTCGGCCAGCAGCGCGTGCGTACGCCGCACCGCGGCCTCGGCGCCTTCCTCGCCCACGCTGATCCGCACCGGCAGCGTGTTGATGAGCGGCCCCATCACCCGGTCTGCCCCTTCCCCGCCCTGCATGCGGCCAAAGAGCAGCGTCCCGAACACCACGTCGCTGCGGCCCGAGACCCGCGCCAGCACCTGCGCCCAGGCCAGGTGGCACAGGCTGGCCGCGCTTACCCCCAGCGCCCGCGCCCGGCGCCGCAGCCGCACGCCCAGCTCGCCCGCCACCGGAACCCGCGCCTCGCCGATCCCGCGCCCGTCCCCCCACACGTCCAGCAGGCCGTACGGCGCCGTCGGCTCCTCCACGTCGCCCAGCATCGCACGAAAGAACCGCTCGTGCTCCTCCCGGCTTACGCCCAGGCGCGCCTGGGCCACGTAGTTGCGAAAGGCCAGCGGCGCGGGCAGCTCCGACTCGCGGCCCAGCAGGTGTGCGGCGATCTCCTCGCGCAGCACCTCTACCGATTCGTGGTCGCCCGTTACGTGGTGCTTCAGCGTCAGCAGCAGCCACCGGCCGCGCGCGCGGTCCTCGGCAATGCACGCCTGCAGCAGCGGCGCCCGGCCCAGTTCCATGCGGTATCGCCGCGGGTCGTAGCGCCGCCACAGCTGCTCGGCCGCATCCCCCGCGTCCGCCTCCAGCCGCACCTCTTCCACCCGCAGCGGCGCGTGCCGCCAGACGACCTGCACCGGCTCGCGCAGCCCTTCCCAGGCCAGCGCCGTACGCAGGATGTCGTGGCGGTCGATCACCGCCTGCAGTGCCGTCAGGTACTGGTCCAGACGCGCGCGGCTGTCGAACTCGGTCGTGCTCGACAGCAGGTACGGATCGCCCTCTTCCGCAAGCAGATGGTGGAAGAGGATGCCCTCCTGCAGCGGGGCCAGCGGGTAGATGTCCTGCACGTTCGCGGCTCCGCCCGCCACCCCCGCCACGATCCGGTCGATCTCCGACTGGTTCAGCTCCACCAGCGGCAGCATCTCCGGCGTGATGGACCCGCTCCCCTCCGGGATGCCGTTCGCGGGGATCTCCATCTCCGAAGCCGCCCGGGTCACGGCGAGGGCGAGCTCGGCCAGCACCGGCGTGGTGAACAGGGCCCGCACGTCCGTGTACAGCCCCGCGCTCCGCATCCGCCCGATCAGCCGGATCGCCAGGAGCGAGTGCCCGCCCAGCTCAAAAAAGTGGTCCCACCGCCCCACCCGCTCCACGCCCAGCACCTCGCCCCAGATCTCCGCCAGCGCCGTCTCCACCTCGCCCAGCGGGGCCTCGTAGCTGCGCCGCGCGTACGCATCGCCTTCCGGCGCCGGGAGCGCCTTGCGGTCCAGCTTGCCGTTCGCGGTCAGCGGCAGCGCGTCCAGCGCGACGAACGCGGCCGGCACCATGTACTCCGGCAGGCTCTGGCGCAGTAGGTCGCGCAGCGCCTCCGCCTCCGCTTCGCCGACGACGTACGCCACCAGCCGCCGGTCGCCCGGCTCGTCCTCGCGCACGATGACGGTGCAGTCCCGGACGTCCGGCGCCTGGCGCAGCGCGGCCTCGATCTCGCCCAGCTCGATGCGGAAGCCCCGGATCTTTACCTGCTCGTCCAGGCGGCCCAGGTACTCCAGCGTCCCGTCCGCCAGCCAGCGCACCCGGTCGCCGGTCCGGTAGAGGCGGCCCTCACCAAACGGGTTGTCGATGAAGCGCTGTGCCGTAAGCTCCGGGCGATTCAAGTACCCGCGTGCCACCCCGGCGCCGCCCACGTACAGTTCGCCCGGCACCCCGACCGGCACCGGCCGCCGTGACGGATCCAGCACGTACAGCCGCAGGTCGGGGATCGCCCGGCCGATGGGGCTCCCCGATCCGCCGAAAACGTCCTCCCGGCTCAGCAGCCGGTAGGTCACGTGTACGGTGGTCTCGGTGATCCCGTACATGTTCACCAGCCGCGGCGTTTCAGCGCCGCGGCGCTCCACCCACTCGCGCAGGGAGGCCGGCTCCAGCGCCTCGCCGCCGAAGATCACGTTGCGCAGCGCCAGCTCGCCCCCGCGCTCGCCGTCCACGCGGATGAACTGGCGGAAGGCGGAGGGCGTCTGGCTCAGCACCGTCACGCCCTCGCGCTGCACCAGCGCGTGGAACGCTTCCGGGTCGCGGCTCACCTCGAACGGGACGACCACCACGCGGCCGCCGTACAGCAGCGCGCCCCAGATCTCCCAGACGGAGAAATCGAAGGCGTAGGAGTGGAAGAGCGTCCACACGTCGCTTTCGCCGAAGCCGAACCAGGCGTCCGTGGCGCTGAACAGGCGCGCGACGTTGCGATGCTCGATCAGCGCGCCCTTGGGCGTGCCGGTAGAGCCGGAGGTGTAGATGACGTACGCCAGCGTCTCCGGCCCGGCGCCGCTCGCGGGGTTCTCCGCGCTCTCGGCCGCGATCTGCGCCTGCGCCGCGTCCAGGGTGATCAGCTCGACGCCTTCGGGCACCGGCAGCGCGCCGCGCAGCGTCTCGCGCGTGAGCAGCACCGGAGTGGCGGAGTCGCCCAGGATGAAGGCCAGACGATCGGCGGGATAGGTGGGATCCAGCGGCACGTACGCGCCGCCCGCCTTGAGCACGGCCAGGATGGAGACGACCATCTCCAGGCTGCGCTCCAGGCAGATCCCCACCCGCACCTCCGGCCCCACACCGCGCCGGATCAGGTGGTGCGCCAGGCGGTTCGCCCGCTCGTTCAGTTCGCCGTACGTGAACGACCCGGCTTCGAAGCGCACGGCCACCGCCTCCGGTGCGCGCGCCGCCTGGGTTTCGAAGAGCTGGTGGATGCACCGGTCCGCCGGATACTCGGCGTCCGTCCGGTTCCATCCCTCCAGCACCAGCTCGCGCTCCGCCTCGCCCAGAAGCTCCAGCTGCGAGAGCCGCACGTCCGCGTCGGCCGCGGCCTGCTCCAGCACCCGCGCCAGGTGGCCGAGCATCCGCTCCACCGTGCCGCGCTCAAAGAGGTCGGTGCTGTAGTTCAGTCCCACACGCAGGCCCTGATCGGTCGCCTTGACCATCAGGGAAAGGTCGAACTTGGCGCTCGCGAGCTCGCCTCCGGCTTCGCTTACCTCAACCCCCGGCAGGGCGACGCCGCGCTCCACCGCGTTCTGCTGCGCGAACGTCACCTGAAAGAGCGGGGTGTGGCTCAGGGACCGCTCCGGCTCCAGCTCGGCCACCAGCTTTTCGAACGGCACCTCCTGGTGCTCGTACGCGCCCAGCGTCGCCTCCCGCGCCCGTCCCACCACCTCGCGAAAGGTGGGGTCGCCCGAGAGATCGGTCCGCAGCACCACGGTGTTGACGAAAAAGCCGATCGTCTCCTCGATCTCCTTTCTCGTCCGCCCCGCGATCGGGCTGCCCACGACGATGTCGTCGCTGCCGCTGTACTTGCCCAGCAGCACCTGGAACGCGGCCAGCAGCACCATGTACAGCGTCGCCCCCTCGCCGCGTCCCAGCGCCTGCAGCCGCTCCAGCAGATCGAGGGGAAGCTCGATTCGCTCGTGCGCGCCCCGGAACGTCTGCACCGGCGGGCGCGGATGGTCGGTGGGCAGTTCCAGCAGCGCGGGTGCGCCCGCAAGCCGCTGCCGCCAGTACGCCAGCTGCCGCTCCAGGGTCTCGCCCGCCAGGTACCCGCGCTGCCACGCGGCAAAATCGGCGTACTGCACCCCCAGCTCGGGCAGCGGCGACTCACGCCCGTCGCCATACGCCTCGTACAGCGCCGACAGCTCGCGGTACAGCACCCCCATGCTCCACCCGTCGCTGACGATGTGGTGCACCGAGAGCAGCAGCACGTGCTCCTGCGCCCCCAGACGCAGCAGCGCCGCGCGGAAAAGCGGGCCCGCCGAGAGGTCGAACGCCCACCGCGCTTCCTCCCCCGCCCGCCGACGCACCGCCGCCTCGCGATCCCCCTCGCTCAGCTCCGACAGGTCCTCCACCGGCAGGGTGAAGCCGGCATGGGGCGCGATCACCTGCACCGGCGCCCCGTCCACTTCGCCGAACGTCGTCCGAAGCGCGTCCTGTCGCCTTACGATCTCGCCCAGCGCACGCTCGAGCACCGCCGGGTCCAGCGCACCCTTCAGGCGCCAGGCCACGGGGATGTTGTAGACGGCGTTGCCCGGCTCCAGACGGTCGATGAACCACAGCCGCTCCTGCGCGAACGACAGCGGCAGCGGACCCTCCCGGAGCGCCCGCTGGATGGGCGGAAGCTCCGACCGGTTCCCCACCAGGTCGCGGGCCCGCGCCAGCTTCAGGAGCTCCCGGCGCTCGGCCAGTGTCAGTTCGGTGAGTGCCGCGACGGGATTCATGACTTGGGGACGCCGGTGGATCAGGTTTGTGAAACGCGCATGGCTCCCCTCGCGCCCGGCAGCCAGGCCGGACGAGGGAAGACGTCGATGCCGCGGGTTGATTCCGCGCGCCGGGGGCGGCCGGGCGAGCCGGCAACCCGCCCGCTCGCCCGCACTGCCGGCGAGCCGCCCCGCTCCATGCGCGGCGCGCGGGGAAAGCGGAAAGTCATGCGACCGTGGACGCGCGTATGCGCGCGAGCAGCGCCACCAGCTCGTCCGGGCTCACGCGGACGAGCTGGGTGTCCATCACGGATTGGGCAAGGCCCGCACGCCAGGCAGCTCCGCGACCGTGGCTCCTTCGAAGAGCGCGCCGCAGCCCCGAAGAGGCCCTAACGTGATGCGCCAGTATCCGTTGATTGCCGAACGTTAACCTGTTCGTTTTCCCCGCGTCAACCGGCTCCCCTCCCCAACCTGCCGCCAGTCAGGGACCACGGCTGAGCCGGCCGTTCCCCGGGAACTCGCTGCCCCACGCCCCCGAGCGCCCTGGAAGCCCGGGCGGACCGAAGCGACTGGATAGCGCGAGGGCTGCGTGGGGATCCGCGGCACGCGGCGCCGCGGGCAGGGGTCTCCGCTGCCTGCCGCGGCCAGTCAGCCCGCCTTTGGGGCCGCCACGAAAACATGAGCAGAGAGTCATCCTCGATCACGCTGGCAAGCGGTTGATCGCTGATTAACTGTCCGCAAAACTAATCTCTTTTTCCCAACCTCGCTACGCCGCTCCCGAGCGTCCGGCGAACGTGCACACAGGCGAAATCGCCGTTGCCGCCGGAATCGCGGGACACCCCCCCACGCTCCAGCTCGCCGGACGATCCGTAGCAGGCGGCACGACCGGAGAGAGCGCACGCGATTCACGGACAAGCATGGCCCCGCGTCGCCCGCGACGCCCTTGTCCACGCTGCGGTGACCTGGACAGGGCGCCGCGGTGCACCCATGCCGGGAAACGACTCCCCAAACCGAGGTTCCCGGAAGGTGTGCGGCAGGGTGGCGGGTTGAAGCAAACGCTGTCCGGGGCTATACTCTCGCGCCCATTCCATCCCTCTTCCGGCAGCGGAGCTCCCCCGGCGTGAGTTCCCGGTCGGTGGCCGGTTTTGCGCGGTACGTCGGCGCTCCCAACGACGCGGGCGCCTGTCGCGCGCGTCCGGGCTCCCGGCCAGCGGCGGGGGGAGCAGCCGGGGTGAACCGCGGACCGCGAGCACCTCGTCTGCCGCGGGGGCGCTCGAACTACGCCGAACGTTCGAGCCGTCCCGGCTGTCCCGCGGCGGGCGCGCCGTTGCGCAAGGACCTGTCGTATCCACGCATCCTGGTGCGTATGCCGTTCGATGGATGTAGCCGCTCCGCGTCCGAAGCACCTGTCCCGAAACGAACACGCTGATGACCATCGACCTTGCCCGCACGCCGGACCTTTCTCCCAAGGATGGCGGGCCGCTGCGGCAGCAGGCGGAGTACTGGCAGGCAACGCTGGCGGCCGCGCCGGAGCCGCTGGAGGTGCCGGCGGACCGCCCACGTCCCGCGTTGCCGGACCACGCCGGTGCCGCCGTCCGGCTGGAGCTGGACGAGCAGGTCGCCGCGGGACTCCGGGCGCTCGGCGGCCGCCACGGCGCGTCGCTGTCCACGACGCTGCTGGCGGGCTGGGCCGCGGTGCTGGGCCGGCTGTCGGGGCAGACGGACCTGGTGATCGGCACCTCCATGGGCGGCGTGAACCCGCTGCCGGTGCGGGTGGACCTGTCGGGCTCGCCCACGGCCGCGGAGCTTCCTGGCCGAGTGGAGGCGCGGGTGCGGGAAGCGCTGCGGAACGGAGACCTTGTCCTCGAGCAGCTGGTGGAGCTCGTGCGGCCGGACGGCGCCGACGCTTCCGCCACGCCGCTGTTCCGCGCGGCGTTCGCGTGGGGTGACGCGCAGGAAAGCGGGCCGGAGCCGCGCTCGACCGCCGGGCTGGACCTGTCGATCAAGCTCCGGGAGGTGGAGGGCCGGATTGTGGGCGAGGTGGTCTTCTCGACGGCGCTGTTCGACCGGGAGACGGTGGAGCGCTACGCGGGCTACCTTCTTCGGATGCTGGCGGGGATGGCGGCGGACGAGACGCGGCCGGTGGACCGGCTGGCGCTGCTGTCGGACGAGGAGCGCCGGCGCGTGACGGAGGAGTGGAACCGCACCGAGGCGCCGTATGCCGGCACGTTCATCCACGACATGTTCCAGGCGCAGGCCTGGCGCACGCCGGACCGGGTGGCGGTGGTCTACGAAGACCGGCAGCTGACGTACGGGGAGCTGAACGCCCGCGCCAACCGGCTGGCGCACCACCTCCGCGGCCTCGGCGTCGGTCCCGACGTGCGCGTGGGGATCTGCCTGGAGCGGGAGCCCGAGCTGGTGGTCGCCGTGTTTGGGGTGTTGAAGGCGGGGGGCGCGTACCTGCCGCTGGATCCCGGCTACCCGCGCGAGCGGCTGCTGGACATGGTGCAGGACTGCGCCCCTGTGGTGATGCTGACGCAGGGCTCGCTGGCTGACCGGCTCGCCGGGCTGAATCTCCCCCTGCTGGTGCTGGATGAAGACGCGGCCTGGTGGGCCGAACAGCCGGACACGGACCCGGAGCGTGCCGCGCTGACGCCGGAGAACCTGACGTACGTGATCTACACCTCCGGCTCCACGGGGCGCCCCAAGGGGGTGGAGATGACGCACCAGGGCGCATCGAACCTGCTGCACTGGTACCTGGGTGCCACGGAGATGTCGGAGCGCGACGCGGTGCTCGTCGTCACCTCGTTCAGCTTCCACCTGACGCAGCGCAACCTGATGGCCCCGCTGTTTGTGGGCGGGCAGGTGCACCTGGCGCGCGAGCCGTTCGAGCCGCAGCGGCTCGCGGCGCAGATCATCGCGTCCGGCATCACCATGATGAACGTCACGCCCACCGGCTTTCAGGCGCTGGTCGAGGTGGACGGGGGACGGGCGATCGGCGGGCTGCGGATCGTGGTCTTTGGCGGGGAGCCGCTGTACCCGCGGCAGCTGGCGCGGGTGCCGGAGCCCCGTCCCGTGTTCCTGAACCCGTACGGATCCACCGAGGCGACCGGGATCACCTGCCACCACTACGCCCGTGCGAACCTGTCGAGCTACTCCAGCCGCTCCATGCCGCCGGGCCGCCCCATCGCCAACGCCCAGATCTACGTGCTGGACGGGGCGGGCGAGCCGGTGCCGGTGGGGGTGACGGGGGAGCTGTACCTGGGCGGCGCCGGGGTGACGCGCGGGTACCGGAAGCTCGCGGCGCAGACGGCGGAGCGCTACCTCCCCGATCCCTTCGGCGCCACGCCCGGCGCGCGGATGTACCGGACGGGCGACCTGGGACGGTGGCTGCCGGACGGAACCATCGAGTTCATGGGTCGCGGCGACTCGCAGGTAAAGGTGCGCGGATTCCGCATCGAGCTGGGCGAGATCGAGGCGCGGCTGGCGGAGCACGCGGCCGTGCACGAGGTGGTGGTGGTGGCGCGGGCGCGCGACGGCGAGGCCGGCGACCCGCGGCTGGTGGCCTACTACACGGGCGACGGGGCGGGCGCGGCGGCACTGCGCGCGCACCTGGCGGAGCGGCTGCCGGAGTACATGGTGCCGGCCGCGTTCGTCCATCTGGACGTGCTGCCGGTAAACCCCAACGGCAAGCTGGACCGCAAGGCGCTGCCGGAGCCGGAGATCGCTTCGGAGGACGAGAGCTACGTGGCGCCGCGGACGCCGGTGGAAGAGGTGCTGGCGGGGATCTGGGCAGAGGTGCTGGGCGTGGAGCGGGTGGGCGTGGACGACCCGTTCTTCAGCCTGGGCGGGCATTCGCTGCTGGCCACGCGGGTGGTGTCGTGGGTGCGCGAAGTGTTCGGCGTGGAGCTGCCGCTGCGGGCGCTGTTCGAAGGGCCCACGGTGGCGGAGATGGCCGGGCGCGTGGAGGAGATGCGCCGCGCGGAGCTGGCGGTGCTGCCGCCGGTGGTGCCGGCCGGGCGCACGGACGCCCTGCCGCTCTCCTTTGCGCAGGAACGGCTGTGGTTCCTGGACCAGCTGGAGCCGGGAAGTGCCTTCTACAACCTCCCCTTCGCCCTGCGCCTGCGCGGCGCGCTGAACGTGGACGCGCTGGAGCGGGGCCTGGGCGAGATCGTGCGGCGCCACGACGCGCTGCGGACGGTCTTCGTGGAGCAGGGCGGCACCACCCGGCAGGTGATCGCGCCGTTCGCCGGCTTTCGCCTGACGATCAAAGACCTTGCCCATCTCCCCGGGGAAGCGCGCGAGGCGGAGGTGCAGCGGGAGCTCATCGCGGAGAGCCTGGAGCGGCCGTTCGACCTTTCGGCGGGGCCGCTTTTCCGGGCGAGCCTGCTGCGCCTGGGCGCGGAGGAGCACGTGCTGCTGCTCGGGCAGCACCACATCGTCAGCGACGGGTGGAGCATGGGGGTGCTCTACCGGGAACTGGCGGCGCTGTACGAGGCGTATCGCGACGGGCGTGAGCCGCCGCTGCCGGAGCTGGCGGTGCAGTACGCCGACTACGCGGTATGGCAGCGCGAGCAGCTGGAGGGCGCGGCCCTGGAGCGGCAGCTTTCGTACTGGAAGGAGCGCCTGGCGGGCGCGCCGGAGCTGCTGGAGCTGCCCACCGATCGTCCCCGCCCGCCGGTGCAGACCTACCGGGGCGCGACCTTGCCGGTCGAGCTCTCGCCGGAGCTGCTGGAGCGGCTGCAGGCGCTGGGGCGCGGTGAGGGCGCCACGCTGTACATGACGCTGCTGGCCGCCTTTCAGGTGCTGCTGGGCAAGTACAGCGGCAGCGACGACATCGTCGTGGGCAGCCCGATCGCGGGGCGGACCCGCAAGGAGGTCGAGGGGCTGATCGGCTTCTTCGTCAACACCCTGGTGCTGCGGACCGACCTTTCGGGAGACCCCAGCTTCCGTGAGACCCTGCGGCGGGTGCGGGATGTGACACTGGGCGCGTACGAGCACCAGGAGGTGCCCTTCGAGCGCCTGGTGGCGGAACTGCAGCCGGAACGCACCCTGAGCCACGCGCCGCTCTTTCAGGTGCTGTTGACGCTGCAGACCGCCGGCGGCGGAACCGACGCGGCCCAGCTTCCCGGACTGGAGGTGAGCGGAGTCGGGGCGGAGCGCGTGAGCGCCAAGTTCGACCTTTCCCTGGAGCTCCGTACGTCCGCCCAGGGCCTGCGCGGCGGACTGACCTACAGCACGGACCTCTTCGACCGCGGCACGGTGGAGCGGATGCTGGACCACCTGTCGCGCGTGCTGGAGCAGGCCGCCGCCGACGCAGACGTGCCGCTTTCGCGGCTGGCGCTCGCCGGGCCGGAGGAGCGTGCCCGCGTCGTCGTGGAGTGGAACCGGACGGAGCGGCCGTTCCCGGAAGCCTGCATCCACCAGCTCTTCCAGGCGCAGGCCGGGCGCACGCCCGACGCGGTCGCCCTCGTCTGGGGCGCGGAGAAGCTGACGTACGGAGAGCTGGACGCGCGGGCCAACCGGCTGGCGCACCACCTGGCCGGGCTGGGCGTGGGGCCGGAAAGCCGCGTGGGGCTGCGCGTGGAGCGCAGTGTGGCCAACGTGGTCGCCACCCTGGCCGTGCTCAAGGCCGGCGGCTGCTGCGTCCCCGTCGACACCAGCTATCCCGCCGAGCGGATGGCGCTGATGCTGGCCGACTCCACTGTCCGCGTCCTGCTGACCGACGGCGAGCTCGACGTCCCGGGCCTTCACGTCATCCGTCTGGACCAGGTGGCGGAGCTGCTCGCCGCTCAACCGGATCATCCTCCGTCCGCGAACGCGTCGGCGGGGAACCTGGCCTACGTTTTCTACACCAGCGGCAGCACGGGACGGCCCAAGGGTGTGATGATGGGGCACCGCGAGGTGGTGCAGTACGCCGCCTGCATCCCCCATACGATGCCGATGGGCCCCGGCGACCGCGTGGCGCAGGCGTCCAACGCCAGCTTCGACGCGGCGGTGTTCGAGATCTGGGGCGCGCTGCTGAACGGCGCCACACTGGTGGGCATCGACCGCGACGTGCTCCTCTCCGCCCCGCTGCTGGGGCAGGCGCTGCGCGAGCAGGGGATTACACACCTCTACCAGACGGCCGCGCTCTTCAACCAGCACGTGCGGGAGCAGGTGGACGTCTACGCCTCCCTGCGCCAGCTGGTCTTCGGGGCCGAGGCCGTGGGGACGGAGGGCGTGCGGGCGATGCTGCGCGAGGGGAAGCCCACGCGCGTGCTGCACGAGTACGGGCCCACGGAGGCCACCGTGTGGTGCACGCTGGAGGAGGTGGACGAGGTGGAGGAGGGCGCGGCGACGGTGTCGATCGGCCGCCCGATCCCCAACGCGCGCGCCTACGTGCTGGACCCGGCGGGCCAGCCGCTCCCGGTGGGCGTGCCCGGCGAGCTGTGCATCGGGGGCGACGGCGTGGTGCGCGGCTACCTGGGCCGCCCGGGGCTGACGGCCGAACGTTTCGTCCCGGACCCGTTCGCCACGGAGCCCGGCGGGCGGATGTACCGCACCGGCGACCGGGCGCGGTGGAAGGCCGACGGAAAGCTGGAGTTCATGGGCCGCCTGGACGACCAGGTGAAGATCCGCGGCTTCCGCATCGAGCCGGGCGAGGTTGAGGCGGCGATGGCGGCGTACCCGGGCGTGCGCGAGGCCCGGGTGATGATGCGCGAGGATCAGCCGGGTGACAAGCGGCTGGTGGCGTACGTGGTGGGCGAGGTGGAGACGGACGCGCTCCGCGAGCACCTGCGCGAGAGTCTTCCGGAGTACATGGTTCCGCAGGCGTTCGTGCCGGTCGACCGGATCCCGCTTACGCCCAACGGCAAGCTGGACCGCAGGGCGCTCCCCGCGCCCGGAAGCGACGCGTACGCCGCGCGGGAGTACGAGGCGCCGGTGGACGAAACCGAGCAGGCGCTGGCGGAGATCTGGGCGGAGGTGCTGCGGGTGGACCGGGTGGGCCGCCGGGACAACTTCTTCGAACTGGGTGGGCACTCGCTGCTGGCCATGCGGGTGCTTTCGCGAGTGCGGGAGGTGCTGGAGGTGAAGGTCGCCGTCCGTCTGCTGTTCACCTGGCCGGTGCTCAAGGACTTTGCCCGGGAAGTGATGGACGCCCAGCTCGCCCAGATGGATCCGGACGAGATGGCGCAGCTGCTGGCCCTCGTCCGCGGGTCCCCCGTCGCATGACCTCCCGCTTGCCTGAAAGGTCGTCGCCAACCCGTCGAATACGTTGATTTCCTGAGGGAGGCGCCGCTCCGCAATGGGTTGATACACAACGCCCTGGCTCCGACCCAAGGATCTCGCCGGCAGCACCCGGGGGCTGGATCAGTGCCGCGTGCCCAGCCCCGCCCGATCCCGGATCATGGAAAAACTTTGTCTCACACGGGGTCAACGGGGTCAACGGTTTTGATCTTTACCGTTGACCCCGTTGACCCCGTGTGAGATGCCTGGTTCCAGAGGAACAGAGGTCAGCCGCATTCCTCCTCTGTTCCTCTGGCTGTTCTCTGTTCCTTATAGTTATTCCGGAGTTATCCACGGGCTGCGAGGAGAGTGCCCCCACGCGTTGCTCCCCGCAGCAGGTTGTGGATAACTCCGCCGGAAGCTTGTTTTTCGCACACACGCACCGCCGCGCTACGGATAA
>NZ_JBMDXM010000108.1:0-34093 GCF_048594345.1 Longimicrobium sp. | reverse complement strand
ACGGTGTCGGGGTCGAAGATCGTGAAGTCCGCGTGCATGCCCTCCTTGATCACCCCGCGGTCGTCCAGCCCCACGCGCGCCGCGGGAAGCGAGGTGAACCGGCGGATGGCGTCCGGCAGGGTGATGACGCCCCGCTCGCGCACGTAGCGGCAGAGGATGCGCGGAAACGAGCCGTACGCGCGCGGATGCGGCTTGCCCGTGACGGTGCTGTCGGCCGCGCGGGCGCCGGCGTCGATGCCCACCATCATCCACGGCTGGCGCATGGCGAACTCGATGTCCTCCTCCGACATGGAGAAGTAGATGGCCGAGGTGCCGGCGCGGTCCGCCAGCAGCACGTCGAACAGCGCGTCCACCACTTCCTGCCCGCGCGCCTCGGCCACCTGGTTCAGCCGCATGCCCTGGTAGCGCCGCAGGCTGTCGACCGTGACGCCCGCGATCATCACCCCCGACGGCCCGCCGGCGGAGGCGCCGATGCTCCAGTCCGTGCCGCCCGCCGTGAGCTCCGCGCGCAGCCGGGCGCGCGACGCGGGGTCCGCCAGCCGCGCCAGCAGCGAGTCCGTGCCGCCCGCGTGCGCCCAGTTGGGGATGATGGCGTCCAGCCCCGTGCCGCTGGCGGGGTACGGATACTGGTCGGCCGTCACGTCCACGCCCCGCGCCCGCGCCGCGTCGATGGCGGCCACGGCCTGCGGCATCTTGCCCCAGTTGGGCCGTCCCGACGCCTTGAGGTGGTGCACCTGCACCCAGGTCCCCGCCGTTTCGCCAATGCGGATGGCCTCGTTGACCGCCTCCACCAGCCGGTCGCCCTCGGAGCGGATGTGCGACGCGTACCCGCCGCCGTACGCCGCCGCCACCCGCGCCAGCTCGATGACCTCCTGCGTCGTGGCGTAGGACGCCGGCGCGTAGATCAGGCCGGAGGAGAGCCCCATCGCGCCGTCTTCCATCGCCTCCGCCACCAGGGCGCGCATGGTGTCCAGCTCGGCGGCGGTGGGCGCGCGGTCGGCGTCGCCCATGGTGTAGCGCCGCACCGAGCCCACGGTCACGAAGGTGCCCAGATTGATGGCGGGCCGGGCGGCCTCAAGCGCGCGAAAGTAGCCGTCCAGGTCACGCCACGGTACCGAGTCGCGCCCCAGCTCGCGCAGCGTGTTCTGGTTGACGGGAACCACGCTGGTCACCTCGCCCGTGATCTCGCTGGTGATCCCCTGCGTGATCTTGCTGATGGCGCGCCCGTCGCGCAGCAGCGGGTACTCCGAGTGCCCCAGCATGTCGATCCACCCCGGCGAAACGACCAGGCCCGTCGCGTCGATGGTGTCGCGCGCCTGCGCCCCCCGCAGCACCCCCACCGCCGCGATGCGGTCGCCGCGGATGGCCACGTCGCCGCGAACCCACGGGCTCCCGGTGCCGTCGACGATCATCCCGTTGCGCACCAGCAGGTCGTACGGCGCGCCGGCCGGCGCGGGCGCGGCAGCGGGCTGGCGCGCCCCTCCACAAGCCGCCACCGCGACGCAGAGCGCGATCGAAAGGAGCGGTCGAAGACAAGGCATCGGCGTGTCGTGCAGGTGGAATCAGGAGATGCCGCGAATCGGCGCCGTACCACGGCTGGCCCATTCTGGACGGACTTGACAGACCGGACGCATCCGATGCATTGTAGAGTGCATCTGCGCACCCCGAAACCCCGGCGACCGATGGCGACACGAATCCAGCGCCCGCGCATTCAGCCGACGTGGAGAGGCGGCCTGCGACGAGGCAAGATCCGGGATACGATGACCCAGTATCTTGCCAAGCGCCCCGAGTTTGCGCTGTTGCAAGAAATCATGGACGAGGTGCGCGCACAGGGGTGGGAGCCCATGTCGATGGAAGGTGTACGGCAACCCTTCGACTATGCTCCGCGCTTCACGCGACGTATCCACTGACCCGAACCCCAGGCGAGTGATGGCAACAATCATCCAGCGCCAGCGCATCCGCCCGACGTGGAATGGTGGCCTTCGTCGCGGCAGAGTACGCAACACCATGGCGGAGTACGTCGCGAGGCATCCAGTATACCTCGAGGACGTATTACGGATTGACCGGGAACTGCTCGCGATGGGATTCGAGCCGATGCCCATGGACCGAGTCAAGCGCCCCTTCGATTATGACCGCCGCTAAGCGCCGCCGAACCAACGGCAACGAACCGCACGCCGTTCCCCATGATGAGCGACAGGCGGTTCTGCATCGTGACTTCAGGCACGACCTGGCCTACTGGATCGGATCCCATCCGCGACTTGCATTGCGGATCATGCGGCTTATCGAAGAAATCATCCGGGATCCGTTTTCCGGACTTGGCAAGCCGGAACCTCTGAGACATGGGCTCGTCGGGAGATGGTCCCGGCGGATCACCGAAGAAGATCGCCTGGAGTACAGCGTGAGTCCGCAAGCCGTCCATTTCCGACGCGCCCGGTTTCACTACCCATCATAGTCACGCCCGTGCGGGCACCTCGCCGTCGACCATGGCGCGGGCGTAGGCCAGGGCGCCGTGGACGGCATCGGCCTGGGCGGGCTGGATGCGGTAGCGGTGGGCGTTCTGGGCCAGCTGCCGGTCCACCAGCGTGGCGTACAGGCCCGAGCGCAGCACGCCGCCGTGGAACACCACCGGCACGTCGCCCGGCCACGGGCCCAGCCGGTGCGCCAGCGCGATCACGTGGCTGGCCAGCTCGCGCGCATGGTGCTCCACCACCCGCAGCGCCAGCGGATCCCCCGCGGCGGCAACCTCCAGCACGGGGCGCGCGAGGGCGGCGATGTCGCTCTTGGACGCGCGGCCGGCCCAGGGCGGCATCCCCGTGGGCCCGTCCAGTTCCAGCGCCTCCAGCAGCGCCGGCAGCAGCTGTGTCTCCCCCTCGCGCCCGTCCACGGAGCGGAGCGCGGCGGCCAGGCCCGAGCGGCCGATGGCGTAGCCGCTCCCCTCGTCGCCCACCATCATCCCCCACCCGCCGCACCGGCCGCGGGTACCGTCCGGGCCCAGCCCGTACGCCACGGAGCCCGTCCCCGCGATCAGCAGCACCCCCGCCCCGCCGCCGAACGCCCCGTGCAGCGCGATCTCGCCGTCGGAGACGATGCGGACGGCGGCGGCCATCCCCGATGCCGCCAGCGCGCCTTCCACCGCCAGCCGCTCCGGCTCGTTCCCCACGCCGGCCAGCCCCGCGCAGAGCGCCGCCGGCCGCCCGGATACGCCGGCCTGCGCCAGCGCGTCGCGGACCAGCGAGGCAATTACCTCGGCGCTGCGCTCGGGGTGGCGCGGGTCCACGATCCCCGCCGGCCCGGCCACGCGCGCCAGCTCGGCGCCGGCCGCGTCGGCCAGCACCAGCGTGGTGCGCGTGCCGCCCCCGTCCACCCCCGCGAAGGTCTGCATCGTCAACGCGTGGTCTGGCCGCCGAGCTCCGTCACCTCGGCGGCATCGCCTTCCAGCCCCGGCTGGCTGCCGGTGCCCGCGCCGGGAAAGTCCGAACGGCGCCGTCGGCGCGAACGGTCGCCCAGGGCGCTGGTGGGCACCGTCTCCACCTCCAGCGGCCGCCCGTTGCGGCGCACCACGTACGCCTCCATGGCGAAGTACTCCGGCAGCCCCAGCCGGTCCACGATGCGCGCCGTGCCCGTGTTGCGCTCCTCAACCCGCTGCCAGAACTCGCGATCGTCCTGCCCGGGGAACGGCGCCTTGTCCTTCTGGCTCTGGTGCTTGTAGATGGCCAGGATCTTGAGCGAAAGCTCGTCCTCGCTCAGCGGCACCAGCACGTCGGCCTCGCTTACCGGCCACTCCTGCCAGGCGCCGCGGTAGTACCACACCTCGGGCGCGTCGCCGCTGTACTCGGCCAGCGCCCGCATCACGGCGTCCAGGCACATGCGATGGGTGCCGTGCGGATCGCTCAGGTCGCCGGCGACAAAGACGATCTCTGGCTTGTGGTCTTCCAGCAGCTCCAGGGTGATGCGCACGTCCTCGGGGCCGATGGCGTCCTTGCGCACCTTGCCGGTCTGGTAGAACGGCAGCTTGAGGAAGCACGCCTGCTCCTTGCGCATCCCGAACGTCTCGATCCCCGACACCGCCTCGGCCTCGCGAATGCGCTGCTTGATGGTCTGCACCTCGGGGATGTCCACCTGACCGGGGTGCTTGTTGTCCAGGAACGACTCCATCCGCCCCGTAAGGTCCTCGATGCGCCCGTCGCCAAGGTCGAAGTCGCGGCCAAAGCGGTTCAGGAAATCGAGATAACGCCGCACCTCGTGGTCAAAGACGGCGATGTTCCCGGACGTCTGGTAGGCGACGATGATCTCGTTGCTGTTGTGGTGCAGCTTGTTGAGGATGCCGCCCATGGAGATCACGTCGTCGTCGGGGTGCGGGCTGAAGACGACGATGCGCTTGCCCTGCGGCAGCTTGCTCTTGCCGCGGATCTTGGAGATGAGCGCGTTGAACACCTCGCCGTTCAGCGGCCCCGCGCTGCCGTAGCGCGCCAGCAGCGACGACAGGTGGTGCTCGCGGTAGTCGTAGTTGTCCAGCCGCAGAATGCTCTTTCCGACGCTCTCGCTAAGCCAGATGACGGCGCGGATCTCCAGCTCGCGGTTCCACTGCACCTCGCCCACGATCCACGGCGTCTTTACGCGCGTGAGCTCGGCGGCGGCCGCGGGGTCCAGGTAGAACGTGGCGTTGGGGTGCGTCTGCAGGTACGTGGCGGCCACGTCGGGGTCCGGCTCGCCCTCCACCGCGCGGCGGATGACGGCGGCCTTGTGCTCGCCCGTGGCGATGAGCGCGACCTCGCGGGCGTCCAGGATGCTGGCCACGCCCATGGTGATGGCCTCGGTGGGAACGTTGTCCTCGCCGAAGAAATCCGCCGCCGCGTCGCGCCGGGTCACCGTGTCCAGCGCGATCAGCCGCGTGCGGCTCTCCACGCCCGAGCCCGGCTCGTTGAAGCCGATGTGGCCCGTCTTGCCGATGCCCAGCAGCTGAAAGTCAACGCCGCCCAGCCCGCGGATCTTCTCCTCGTACTGCCGGCAGTGGTCCTCCACCTGCTCGCGCGGGATGTCGCCCTGGGGGATGTTGACGTTCTCGCGCGGGATGTTGATGTGCTCGAACAGGTTCTCCCACATGTACCGGTGGTAGCTGTGGATGCTGTCCGACGCCATCGGGTAGTACTCGTCGAGGTTGAAGCTGACGACGTTGCCAAAGTCGAGCCCCTCGTCGCGGTGCATGCGGATGAGCTCGCGATAGATGCCGATGGGCGTGCTGCCCGTCGCCAGCCCCAGGACCGCGGGGCGTCCCTCGGCGTTGGCCGCGCGGATCACGCCGGCTATGCGCTGGGCCAGCGTGCTGGCGATCTGGTCGTGCTCAAGGATCTGGACGGGTACGCGCTCGCGGGACTGCGCCATGGCCTCGATCGAAGCTGGGTTTCTCTGGGTGCGATCCGGACTTCGGCAGATCAGGTCCCGGACCGGGCTGCACGCTCCGGGCCAAGGGGGACCTTTGGATGGTGAGTGCTGCGCTGGTGTTCGTGACCCCAGACAATCCGGTTGCACGACAACCGGCATCGAACTGGCGCCCGCCGGCGCCCCCCCTCTCCCGGCCTCTCCCCCCGAACTGCAGGGGGAGAGGAGAACTTCGATCGCGCCTCGGAATGTGTGTCTCGCGTCAACCTCCCCCGGCAGTTTCGGGGGAGGTTGACGCGAGTGGTGCTCGCCCGGAGGCGAGGGGGACCGCTGGGCGCCGTTCGACGAGCCTCGATCCTCCCCTCTCCCTACGGATTCGCCGCCTTGCGCCGCGCCTCCCAGTCCACCAGCGGGGCGTCGACGATGGCGGCTTGGACGGCGTCGGCGACGGCGCGGCGCAGGGGGGCCTGCTTCTGGTTTTCCGCCGTCGGGTTTACGCGCGTGGTGAGAAGGATGACGAACAGGCCGCGCTCGGGATCCACCCACATGGACGTGCCCGTGTAGCCGGTGTGGCCAAAGCTGCGCGTGGAGAAAAAGCGGCCCCCGCTCGACTCGCCGGAGGGCGTGTCCCAGCCCAGGGCGCGACTGCTGCCGGGCCCTTGCGGCGCCGTCCAGCGGGCGACCGTCTGCGGGCGCAGGATGCGGACGGACCCGTATTCGCCGCCGTTCAGCAGCATCTGCGCGAACACGGCCAAGTCGCGCGCACTGCCGAACAGCCCCGCGTGCCCCGCGACGCCGCCGATGGCCCACGCGTTGGGATCGTGCACCTCGCCCCAGATCAGGCCGCCACGCGCGCTGTCCCGCTCCGTGGCGGCGATCCGCTCGCGCGGCACGGCGGGGCGAAAGCCGGTTTCGCGCATCCCCAGCGGCGCAAAGATGCGGTCGCGGACGAACGCATCCAGCTCTTGGCCGGTAATCCGCTCGATGATCAGCTGCAGAAGGATGAGGTCCCAGTCGCTGTAGACCATCCGCGTGCCCGGGGTGCTGCGCAGCGGACGCGCGTTGATCTGCTCCAGGTACTGCTGCCGGCCGCGATGCGTGCGGTACAGCGGCGCGAACGCCTCCAGCCCGCCGCGGTGCGTCAGCAGCATCCGCACGGTGATCCCCTGCTTGGTGCTGTCCGTAATCTCCGGCAGGTACGCGGCGACGGTGCGGTCCAGGTCCAGCCGCCCCTCCTCTTCCAGAATCATCGCCGCCGTCGTCGTGGCCACCACCTTGGTGATGGAGGCGAGGTCGAAGAGCGTGCTGTCGGTGACCGCCGCGCTCCCGGGCGCCCAGTCCACGGCGCCGTAGCCGCGCAGGTGCACCAGCCGCCCGTGCCGCCCCACCGCCATGGCGATGGCCGGCGCCGCGCGATCGGCGATGGCCGCGGTAGCGATGGAATCCAGCTGCGCGCTCAGCCCCGCCGCGAAACCGGCCGCACTGGCTGGCGCGGCGGCAAGCACGGTCACCGCCTGCATCCGCGGCTCGGGCTGCGGCGCGGGGAGGGAGACGGGCCGAGGCGGCGTGCAGGCGCCGGCCAGCACGACGGCCGCGGCAAGCGCGAAGGGGCCTGGACGCATCGGGTTCGCTCCGCGTGAGGTTCGGTGGATCAGGGTCCCTGGATGCACGGAATCGTAGGCGGGACGGCGGGCGTGCGTCAAACCATGTCGATGAGCAGGCCTGTTCGTGGACGGGCTGGTGGATCCCGGGTGCCGGCGCGCGTCCACTGAACGGCGGCGCGGCCGTTCAGTGAACGGATTTTCGTGGATGAACGGCGTCAGAATGCGGCGGCCAGATGCATTGCAACCTGTCTCAGGAACAGCTTACGCGCGCGTCCATCCCGGCCGCTCCAGGGGAACGCGCCGTGCCCGGCATACGCCCGCCGCTGACGGTCACCCCAACCCGCATCCCCCCATGAGACCCGCATCCATCTTTGTCATCCTTTCCTCCGTCGTTCTCTCTGCGTGTGGGGTCGAGGGTGGCGACAGTTACGGCGCATCCGACGAATCGGCAGCCTCCACGGACGTGCTTCAGAGGCGTAGCGAGGACGGGATCGTCGCGATGGAGCCAGTGGAGATGGCGCAGTCGACGGCAGCCCCAGCGGCGCAGGTGCCTCCCCCCTCTGCCAGTGCGGGACAACCGACCTTCAGCGTGTCGGATTCGAGCATGACGGCGCCCGAGCCGGGGCCGGCGGCGGCGGGGGTTTCGCTGAACCCCATGCTCATCCGCACGGGGACGGCGACGGTACAGGTGGATTCGCTGGAGCAGGGGATCGCGCAGGTGCGGGGCCTGGCGCAGCGGGTGGGCGGGATCGTCGGCAACACGACGATCAACTCGGGGGCGGAGACGGTGCGCTCGGCGGTAGTGGAGCTGCGCATCCCCAGCGCCAGCTTTGACCGCGCGGTGACGGGGCTGGCGCCGATCGGGCGGGTGGAGCAGGTGAACGTGACGGCCGAGGACGTGGGCGAGGAGTTCACCGACGTCACCGCGCGCGTGGCCAACGCGCGGCGGCTGGAGGCGCGGCTGCTAGACCTGCTGGAGCGGCGCACCGGCCGCCTGGAAGAGGTGCTGAACCTGGAGCGCGAGCTGGCCCGCGTGCGCGAGGAGGTCGAGCGGTACGAGGGACGCCTGCGCTACCTGCGGACGCGCACCTCCGTAAGTGTGCTCACCCTCACGCTGCACGAGCCCCACGGGATGATCGGGCGCCCAGGCGACCGGCCGATCCGGGACGCGTTCGGCGACGCGTGGCGCAACTTCGTGGAGCTGGTGGCGGGGGCGATCGCGGCGTCGGGGATCCTGGCTCCGCTGGCGCTGCTGGCGTACGCCGCGTGGCGCGTGCTGCGGCGGATCCGTCGCCGCGACCTGGAGCGCGATGCCGCCTACCGCGAGGCCCTGCGCCGCGAGCGCGAGCGGAAGTCTGCGCCGGAGGCGCCGGCGGAGGAGCCGGCGGCGCGGGGGTAGAGCGGAGAGGCGAGAGGCTGCGCGACCCGACGGGCCCTCTCCCCCGCCAGACCTTTCGCTCGTCCCTCGCGATGGCTGACGACCCCTCCCCCAACTTCGGGGGAGGGGTGGTGACGGAAGGTGCGGGGCGCTTCGGGAGGCTTTCATTTGCAGATTGCTTCAGACGCGCGCCGAAAATTCGGCGCGCGTCACCTCTCCCCCGAAGTTTGGGGGAGAGGCCGGGAGTGGGGGCCGCCGACGGACGCAGTTGGATGTCTGCCACGACGGTGCGGCACGGTGTGACCGCCCAGCTGAAGGTTCAATTCAACGCCCCATCCACCGCACCTCGTTCTCTCCCTCCCTGTCCCCCAAAACACCGTGATTCCGCTTGCGCGTAACACCAGAACCGGACGGTGTTGCGTGAGCCGCACTCACCCGTAACTTCACCTTTGCGGCAGACTGGACCGGCTCGCGATTTGCCTCGACCGGCCCCGCCGAGGCCCGAACTTTACGAGGACTGACGACATGAGTGCCAAGAACGGCCAGCAGCCGAGCGAGCAGGAGTCCCGCGACGTCGCAGAGGCGGCGCGCGAGGCGGAGTGGACCGCGCCCAGCTTTGTGCGCGAGCTGTTTCTGGGCAACTTTCGCCTGGACCTGATCCATCCCTATCCCAAGCAGTCGCCCGAGGACAAGGCCAAGACCGACGCGTACATCGCCAGGCTGCGGCCCATCATCGAGCGGGTGGACAGCGACGAGATCGACCGCACGGGCGAGCTGCCGGCGGACGTGGTGCAGGAGCTTCGCGAGATCGGCGCGTTCGGCCTGAAGATCCCCGAGGAGTACGGCGGCATCGGACTCAGCCAGGTGGGCTACGGCCGCACCATCGGCATGGTCACCAGCAAGGACGGCAACCTTACGGCCCTGCTTTCGGCGCACCAGTCCATCGGCGTTCCCCAGCCGCTCAAGCTGTTCGGCACGCCGGAGCAGAAGAAAAAGTACCTGCCCCGCATCGCCAAGGGCGCCATCTCGGCGTTTGCGCTGACCGAAGAGGGCGTGGGGTCGGACCCGGCGGCGCTGGCCACCATCGCCACGCCCACCGAGGACGGCAAGGAGTTCATCATCAACGGCTCCAAGCTGTGGTGCACCAACGGCACCATGGCCGAGCTGCTGGTGGTGATGGCCCGCACGCCGGACAAGATCAAGAACGGCAAGCCCATCCCGCAGATCACCGCCTTTATCGTCGACACCAAGGCGCCGGGCGTCACCATTACGCACCGCTGCCGCTTCATGGGCCTGAAGGCGCTGCAGAACGCGGTGATCACGTTCGAGAACGTGCGCGTGCCGCGCGAGGACATCCTGTGGGGCGAGGGCAAGGGCCTCAAGCTCGCCCTGATCACCCTGAACACCGGCCGCCTTACCCTGCCCATGAGCGCGGCCTACGGCGCCAAGGCCGCCGTGCACGTGGCCCGCAAGTGGGCGGCGGAGCGCGTGCAGTGGGGCCAGCCCGTGGGCAAGCACGACGAAGTGGCGCAGATGCTGGGCGCCATGGCGGCGGACTGCTTTGGCATCGAGTCCATGGCGGAGCTGAGCAGCGCGCTGGCCGACCAGGCGCAGAACGACATTCGCCTGGAAGCCGCCATCGCCAAGCTGTGGACCACCGAGGTGGGCTGGCGCATCATCGACGACCTGATGCAGATCCGCGGCGGCCGCGGCTACGAGACGGCCGATTCGCTCAAGGCGCGCGGCGAAAAGCCGGTACCGGTGGAGCGGATGATGCGCGACTTCCGCATCAACCGCATCTTCGAGGGCACCAGCGAGATCATGCACCTGTTCATTGCCCGCGAGGCGGTGGACACGCACCTCAAGGTGGCCGGCGACATGATCAAGCCGGACATTGGCGCGGGGCAGAAGATCGTGGCCATGGCCAAGGCGGGCGCGTGGTACGCGGGATGGTTCCCCAAGCGGCTGGTGGGCAGCGGACAGCTTCCCGGCTCGTACAGCCACTTTGGCCCGCTGGCCAAGCACGTGCGCTACGTGGAGCGCACCAGCCGCAAGCTGGCGCGCGAGATGTTCTACGCCATGGGCAAGCACCAGGCAAAGCTGGAGCGCAAGGGCAAGCTGCTGGGCCGCTTCGTGGACATCGGCGCCGAGCTGTACGCCATCAGTTGCGCCTGCGTGCGCGCGCACTCCATGGCCGACCTGCCGCACGGCCGCGACGCGCAGCGCCTGGCGGACGTATTCTCCCGGCGGTCGCGGCTGCGCATTCGCCAGCTGTTCGCGGAGATCGGCACCAACGCCGACGACAGCACCTATCGCCTGGCGATGGACGTGCTGAAGGGCAAGTACGCGTGGATGGAGGAAGGCGCCGTCCTGGAGCACGACGCGGGTCCGGACGCGCCGCCGTCCCCCGGCGCCGGCGCGGCGGGCACCACGGACAAGCGGGGCTCCATCTCCGGCGAGCGCGTGGCCACGCTGGTGGGCGCCGGCGCCTGACGCGCTGACGGCTTTCGGTGGATGGACGGCGGCCCCTGCGACGAGCAATCGTCGCGGGGCCGCTGGCTTTTCTACAGTCCAGCAGGCCGGCCCGGAAGCGAAAAAGGTTGCAAGGGCAGTGGCGTGCCCCCTACTTGGAGCACGGCAGTCCGTCCCTTACCTGCACCGCGCGCACCATGCATCTGCGACCGGAACTGATGCCGCCCAGGCTGGACGAAGCGAGAGTCGCTCGGCTGGCGGAGCTCGCGGCGGCCATGGACAGTTCCGGCGAGCTGCCCGACACCCTGTGGAGTATGGTGGATGCGTTCAACCGCGAGGCCGGGACGGAGCTGGAGCTGATCGACTTCCAGGGCATCTACGGCTGGACGGACCACGATTCGTGGGTGCGGACCCTTCTCGTCACCCGCGAGGCGCACTCCGTCCCAGGGATTTCCTACGAAGAGCTGCTGGAGCTGACGACCCGCGTGATGGATCACGACGGTGCGACGCACGAAGTCGAGTTCTGGTTTGCGCTGCTGGAGAAGAACCTGCCCGAGCCGCGGCTTTCGGAACTGATCCATCAACCGGACGCATACTTCGGTGGTCCCCCCGGTCGCGACCGGACGCCCCGCGAGATCCTGGACACCGCGCTTGCCGCGCCCCGCGCACGATTCATCGTTCCTCCAGCCAGAGCGGGCGGCGGTGGCGCGGCGGGAACAACGGACGAGCGCGATGAGATTCCTCCACGGGCGCGTCGGTAGCCAGCCGGTCCCCGTCGGCGTCGGCCTCCGCGGCACCGCACGGGAGCTCGTTTCGTTCGGGGATGAGGCGCCGTCTGGACGGGCGGCGGCGGCGCTGTTACTGTCTCCACACCCGCTTCACCCGCTGGCGCGAGCCGTCTTTGGCGCTTCGCATCCCCTCCGCACACCGGCTGCACTCCGTACGATGGCATCGAAGAACACCCACGCCCCCGAAGACGAGCGGCGCTCCCG
Organism: Longimicrobium sp.; assembly: GCF_048594345.1. Taxonomy (GTDB): domain Bacteria; phylum Gemmatimonadota; class Gemmatimonadetes; order Longimicrobiales; family Longimicrobiaceae; genus Longimicrobium. The sequence continues at coordinate 22,268 of NZ_JBMDXM010000108.1, read as the reverse complement.
CGGCCTGCTGGCGCAGACCGTGGGCATTCACCTGGCCCTGATGGCCGGCTCGCTGGCGGTGTGGCGTACGGACATGCCCGGGCGCTGGGCCGTGCTGGCGCTGCTGATCGTGGCGCAGGGGCTGTGGCTGGACCGCATGTACATCGCCGCGCACGAGGCCATCCACAAAAAGCTGTACCCGTCACGCCCGCGCCTGAACGACTTCTGGGGGACGGCGCTGCTGATGCCGGTGGCGGCGCCGTTCACCGTCTACCGCCGCATCCACTACTTTCATCACGGCCACAACCGCCGCGATCATCACACCGCCAACCTGGACACCTTTGTGGTCCGGGGCCAGATCGGGGCGCTGCGGCGGGCGTACTACCAGGCCGTGTGGATTTTCTACGTGTTCCTGGGCGGGTTCTTCATCCACTCCCTGGTGTCCGTACTGCTGTTCCTGCTCGTGCCCACGGAAACGGCGACGCGCATCTCGCCCGTGTTCAAGCACTGGCGGATGGACCTGCGGCTGCGTTCGTGGGGCGAGCTGGGGCTGGGGATCGGGTACCACGTGGCGATCGTGGCGCTGTTCGGCGGCGCGGGCTGGGTGATCGTGATGGGGCTGCCGCTGGTGGTGTTCGCGTGGGTGTGGTCGCTGCTGCTGTACGTGTACCACTACGACACCAGCGTGGGCCCGGACGTGCGGCACAACGTGCGCTCGCTGCCGCGCCAGCGCTTCTGGTCGTGGCTGCTGCTGAACTTCAACGAGCACGCCACCCACCACGACGACCCCAGCATCCCCTGGCACCAGCTGCCGGAGCGCCGCCACGAGCTGCCCGCGGCGTACAGCGAGAACCAGAAGGTGCACACCATCTGGCAGGCGATCTGGCAGCAGCGAAAGGGGCCGCTGCTGGAGAACGTGGCCGAGGTGGGCGAGTTTTCGGTGGAGTTGCGGCTGGGGCGGCGGTGAGCGGGCGTACCCGCGTCCGCCGCGCCACGCAGGCCGACGCGGAGGCCATCCTGGCCGTCAAGCGCGCGCTGGCGCTGCCGCCGGACGCGCGCGAGGCGCCCCGTGGCGGGTTTCTGCTGGGCGCGTCGCTGCAGGGTTACCGCGCGCTGATCGGCGCGGCGGACGTGTGGGTGCTCCACGGCACGGACGGGGCGGTGGCGGGGTTCGCGGTGCTGCTGCCGGAGCCGGTGCTGCGCGCGTCGGAGCTGTGGACGCGGCGCGAGGCGATCCGCTGGGAAGTGCCGTCGGGGTGGACGCCGCCCGACGACGGCGTGTGCTACTTCGACCAGCTGGCCATTCTGCCGCAAGCGCGGATGCGTGCGCCAGAGATGGCGCTGACCGCGCTGCGCGCCGCCGTGCAGTCGGGGCACCAGCACCTGTTCGCCACGGTGGTTACGCACCCGGTGCAGAACACGGCGTCGCTGGCGCTGCTGCGGGCGCTGGGCGCGCGGCGCGTCGGCAGCGTGGACGAGGAGTACGCGGGCGTGGGCCGCATCGTCTCGGACCTGTACTACGCGCCCATCGACGGCGCCGACGAGCGGCTGGAGGAAACGCGGGCCGGCCGCCGAGCGGTGCGCTGATCCATTTCCGCCCTAGACGAGCCACGCTGAAAAGATGGGGCCTCACACGGAGTCAACGGAGTGAACGGAGTTTTCTCGCGGCGTCTCCGCTTGCTATCATTGTTCGACAAAAGAATGGGCCTCACGCAGAGTTACCAGAGTCAGCAGCGTTTTCTCGTGCAGTTTCCTCCGGCGGCTGGTGTCCGCACGGTTCGACTTCGGAAAACGGTGACACGTGGCCCCTCGATCTTGATCGGGGGGCCAGTTTGTTACTTCGAACTCCGGTGACTTTTCCGACGAGGCACAGACGAAGAGTGCTGATTTTCCCGAGGCCGACTGGAGCGACTGACCGCGTCTCCGGCGCACGGTTCAGCCGCCCTGTTCGTCGCCGTACAGGTCCGCCGGGTCCGAGGCCGCCAGCTCCACCAGAAAGCCGGCGATGCGCTCGGTGACGGCGTGGAAGAACGCCTCGCCTTTCTGCGCCGTGGAGGCGGAGGGGTCGCCGACGCCAGTGTCTTCGGAGATCGAAGTCCACTTTCGCGGCGCCCACGCCCAACCCTCGCGCAGCCCGGCGATGCGGAACCGCCGCTCCGCGCCCGAACCCGCCTCACTTAGCGGCAGCACCAGGCCGGGCGTAAGGTGCATCATCACGCTGGTTTCCAACTCGCCCGCATGGTCGCCCGGCGTGTCGAAGAACGGCCGCGGATCCACGCAGCTCCACCAGTTGATGGTGCAGAGAAAGACCTGCGTCCGGGGCTGCAGCTCGCGGATGATGGCGCGGAAGTCGTTGCCGCCGTGTGCGTTGAGGATGAGCAGCCGGCGAATCCCCTGCCCTTCCAGCGCGTGCACCAGGTCCGCGAGAATGGCCGCCTGGGTGCTGGGGTTCAGGTTCAGGCAAAGGGGGATGTCCAGCTGCCCCGTCTGCACGCCGAACGGCACCGCCGGCAGCACGATAGGCCTGGCGCCGCGCTCCCACGCGAGCCGCGCCGCCTCCGCCGCCACGTGGTCGCACTGGATGACGTCGGTGGCGTACGGCAGGTGCCAGTTGTGCGCCTCCGTGGCCCCCCACGGCAGCACCGCCACATCGTACGTAGTCCGCGACACCGCCCGCCAGTTGGTTTCCGCGAGAATCCAGGGCCGCTCAGTCATCTTGCAGGCATTGGCAGAGGCCATCCTTCGCTCTTGAACCGCTCGACTGCGTCGTTCAGTCAGATGGAACGGGAGGAACAGAGAACGATTTGTGGCGCGTCCTCTGTTCCTCTGGCATTGGTCTGTTCCTTTGTACCCTTCCTCAGTTCAGCATCCGCCCGCTCAATCCGCCGCGGCGTCCAGCTCGCGGACGCGGTCCAGGACGGAGACGAAGGTTTCCAGCGACTGGGCGCCTGAAAAGGCGTACTTGTCGTTGATGACGAAGTAGGGGACACCGGTGATGCCGAGCGACGCCGCCTCGGCCTGGCTTTCATCCACCTGGCGGCCCAGCTCGTCGCCGCCCAGAAAGCGGGCGACGCGGTCGCGGTCCAGCCCCACCTGCGCGGCCACGTCGGCCAGCACGCCCGTCTTTCCGATGTCGCGGCCCTCCGTGAAGTTGGCGGCGAACAGCGCCTCGGCCATCTGCCGACCCACGCCGGCCTCCTGCGCGTGCAGCACCAGCCGGTGCGCGTCGCGGGTGTTGGGGTGCGAGGGGATGCGCTCGAACTCGAACCGCAGCCCGTCGTACGCGCCAGCGGCGGCCACCTGCTGAAACATGGCCTTCGCGCGCTCCGGCCCGCCGAACTTGGTGCGCACCACCTCGTCCCACGGCTTGCCCTCGGCGGGCAGGTCGGGCTGCAGCTGGAACGGCCGCCAGACCACCTCAGCCTGCACGTCGGGCCGCTGCTGCAGCGCGCGGTACAGCCGCGTCTCGCCGATCCAGCACCACGGGCACACCACGTCGGCCCACACTTCGATGCGCATCCCGCTCTCCATCCCTCAAGGCTCCTGGTATCCGTGTGCCCGCAGCTCCAGCCGGTAGGCGCGCGGGTCTCGCCGAAAGAACAATCCGCCGTGGCGCACCGACCGGCCGGGGACGTAGTCCAGCACCGCTTCGCTGGATTCCACGCTGGAATCCCCCCGCATCAGCTCGCCTTCGATCTTTACCTCTGCGGCGGTCTCGTGGCCGGCGTTGGTGGCGCGGAACTCCACCAGCCACAGGCCACCGGAGTGCAGCACGGTATCGGCGGCCACGCGGATGGAGGGCGGCGTGCGCGGACGGGCGACGGCATCGTACAGCAGATAGCCGACCACGCCAAGCACCAGCAGCGTGCTCACCGCGGCAGCCACCCACTCCCACCGCGACCGGCGTCCCCCGCCCTCCCCGCCGTCCCGTTCCGTCATCGCCGCCCGTCGTGAGGATTCAGATGATCAGCCGCGCGGCCGCGGCGCCCAGCGCGGCGGGAAAGCCCAGCACCAGCGTCATCATCACGTACGTGGAGGGCACGCCGTGCTCCAGCCGCCCAAAGGTCCACAGCACGTACGCGCTCACGGCCAGCGCGATGGCGTAGCCGACCACGGTGTTGCGCAGGAACAGGCTCCACCCCGGCGTGCCGTGCGCCACCCGCGGCGCGCCCCGAAACTCGGACGCGTAGACAAAGCCGTGCATCATCAGCAGCGACGCGGCCACCAGCGCCAGGGCGTGCCACGACGACATGATGAAGGAGATGTAGATCATCTCCTCCGTGGGCGCCACGTTGAACGCCAGAAACACGGCGCCGGCGGCCATGATGAAGAGCTTGGCGGCGTACCCCGCGTCTTCCTTGCGCCGCCGCTCCGCGGCGTCGCCGTCGCCGGCCAGCTGGCTGTTGGCCAGCACGGCGCCAAAGCTGGCGGGGACGGACTGGATGGCCACCTTGCCCACCACCTCGCGCAGCGGCTGCTCCACGTTCACGATGCCGAACAGCAGCAGGATGACGAACGAGGCGACCAGACCCACGCCGTACGCGATCATCCCGTCCATCAGGTCCTCGCGCCAGCTGGCCGTCTCTTCGAAGCCGGAAAAGTAGTCCAGCGCCACCACGACGGGAATCATCAGCACCATGAAGAGCAGCAGCTTTACCCGGTCCAGGTAAAAGCCCAGCCACCACATCTCCATGGTCATCAGCAGGGGGAGCGAGAAGAGCACGGCGCCGCCAAACGCGCGGGCCAGGCCAACGAAGAACTTGCGGTCCTCGACGCGCAAGGCGTGGCGATTGGATGAGATCGGCTCGTTCACGCCAGCGCGGAGCGCAATTTTCGGGCTGAGTGTAGCCCTCACCCCCGGCCCCCTCCTCCGCAGACTGCGCCAGATTGCGCGGGAGAGGGGAAGACATCAATCGCGCGCCGACAGGTACGGTGCCTCGCTCACCGTAACCGGCCGGAGCGCGACGCGAGCTCTGCCGCGCGCGTGGCATCCAGTGTCCAGAACGGGCACACGTCTCGCGTCCGCCTGCGTCGTCGAGTCGCGGGAGTCATACGCCGACCATCACATGGGTTCTGCACCATGGCGCATCCAGCTTTTCGTCCGCTGCGGGTCGTGACCCTTCTCTGCGCGCTGGCGGGGGCGGCGGGGTGCGGGACCGCGGAGGCGCGCGACACGCCCGCCGCCGCACGCAAGCTGCACGTCATCCAGGGGCTGGGCTTTCCCGAGTCGGTGCGGTACGACTCCGCGCAGGACGTCTACTTCATCAGCAACATGGCCGGGCCGGGGTCGCTCAAGGACGGCAACGGCTTTATCGTCCGCATCTCCGCGGCGGACCTGGGGCGGCCGGAGGTGCTGATCGAAGGCGGCCGGAACGGCGTGGCGCTGGATGCGCCCAAGGGGATGGCGATCGCGGGCGACACGTTGTGGGTGGCCGACATCGACGTGCTGCGCGGCTTCCATCGCCACACGGGGGCGCCGCTGGCCAGCATCGACCTGCGCCCGCACGGCGCGGTGCTGCTGAACGACGTGGCGGTGGGGCCGGACGGGTCGCTGCACGTGACGGACACCGGCATCGCCATGACGGACAAGGGGGTGATGTACCGCGGCGGAGACAAGGTATTCGTCATCGGCCCCGGCAGGCGGGTGTCGCTGCTGGCGGAGGGCAAGGACCTGGGGCGGCCGAACGGCATCACCTGGGACCCGGCGGGCCGCCGCTGGATCATCGTCTCGTTCGATCCGTTCCGCAGCGAGGTGTACGCGGTGCAGCCGGGGCAGAACGTGCCGCGCGGCAGGAGGCGCGCACGGTGCTGGCGCGCGGGCTGGGCAAGTTTGACGGGGTGGAGCGGCTGGCGGACGGGCGGCTGCTCGTCACCTGCTGGACGGACAGCAGCCTGCACGTGATCGACGGCGGCCGCGACGAGCGCATCATCCGCAACCTGTGGCAGCCGGCGGACCTGGGCGTGGACACCCGCCGCCAGCGCGTCGCCATCCCGCTGGTGCTGCAGGGCCGGGTCGAGATCTGGGAGCTGCCGCCGAAGTGACGTTCTCCGGATGAGGCGGAGATGATCTTCTCGGACGAGGGGCGTTGACTTGATCTCCTGAGGCTGAGGGAGGCGCCGCTCCGAACCTTCCGCCACCAAGACACCTGGCGCCGACCGAAGGATCTCGCTGGCAGCACCCGCGGGGCTGGATCTGTGCCGCCGGGCCAGCCCCGCGATCGCCGGGACGAGATCCTTCGGTCGCGCGTAAGCGTTTGGATGAGTTCAGGTTGAGGAGACGCGCTCCCTCAGGAAATCATCGTATGGATGCGAGGGCCGGTTCGGATGCGACGGTCTACGGATCTGCCTCAACGCGGCGAGTGCGCGGCCCCGGTCACCGCCTGGGCGTGGTTCAGCGCGGCGACCAGGCCGGTGCCGCCAAGGACGTTGCCGATCAGCGCGGGGAGCACATGGCCGCCCAGGCTCTCGCCCCACGACTGCTCGTCCAGCGCGGACAGGTAGAACGCCTCGACCGAACCCACGATCACGTGCGACAGGTGCGCCGCGCTGACCACCCAGGTGACGATCACGATCACCCACAGGTGCGCGGTCCGGGCGGCGGGGAGCATCCACACCATCAGCGCGATCAGCCAGCCGGCAAAGATGCCGCGCAGCAGCGTGAGGCCAAAGTCCGGCTCCATCGCCTTGCGCGCCAGTTCGGTCATGGCGTGCCGCATCTGGGCGTCGAACATCTCCGTGCGCGCGGCCACCCAGGCAAAGACCAGCGCGCCCACCAGGTTAGCCGCCAGCACGATCGCCCACACCCGCGCCACGTTGCCCAGCGTCCCGCCGTCGCGCCTGGAAAGCAGCGGCACAATGACCCGCAGCGTGTTCTCGGTAAACAGCTGCTGGCTGCCCAGGATCACGATCAGAAAGCCGACGCTGTAGCCCAGGCTGGCTACCAGCGGACGCCACGGCGTGTCGGGGAGCGCGTGGTGCAAAAGGCCCTGTGCCACCAGCGAAAAGCCCATCGCCAGCCCCGCGGCCAGCCCCGACCAGGCCAGCGCGCCGTTGGAGCGCTCCAGCTCGCGCTCGCCCTCCAGACGGATGACCTCGTGCGTGGTCTTGGCGTCGAGCGACTGCTCCTCTTCCGCGTTCTTCCGCTCGTCTTCGTCCAGGTCGGCCGCGTGTCCGGGGCGGTCGTCGCGGGTCTCGCTCAAGGTACACTCCATGCCGTCGGATCAGCGCCATCCACAAGCCGCCACGCCCGCGCAAGAGCAGGGCCGGTCAGGGAGCACCGGGCGGCGTCCGAACCAGCGCGCCCTTCATCCATCCACCTTCCCTCATGCCGCACCCGATCCCACCGGCGCTCATCCGGATCTTCGAGGATCCGTACGACGTGATCCTGTCGGATGGCATCCTCGCGACCGCCGATCCCGCCGTCATCCACCGTGCGCTCGCCGCCTTTTGCGCGGCGCACCTGGGGAGCGGGCTGGCGGAGGTGCCGTACGTCACCTTCAGCGTGGGCGCGGGTTTCGGAATCGTGCTGGAGGATGGACGGCGCGCGTTCCTCAAGGCATGGTCCGCGGCGAACAGCGGCGCGGCGCTGGATGCCATCCACACGGTGCAGCACGCGCTGGCCGAGCAGGGATTTCCCGCGCCCCGCGTGCTGGTGCGGCCCGCGCCGTTCATGGGCGGGCGCGCGTCCGTGATGGAGTGGATGGAGGACGGCGCGCAGGAAGACGCAAACCGCCCCGAGTTGCGGCGCACGATGGCGGCGGCGCTGGCCCGGCAGATCGCGCTGGCGCAGCCGTACGTGGATCTGCCGGGGCTGCCGCGCCACGGCTATCCCGACGGGCGGGAGTGGGGGCCCACGCACAACGCGCTCTTCGACTTCCGGACGACGGCCGCCGGCGCGGAGTGGATCGACGACATCGCGGTCGCGGCGGCGCGGGCGGCGCGCGAGGGCGAAGGGCGGCGGGTGCTGGGGCACCGCGACTGGCGCGTGCAGAACATGCGCTTCCAGGATGGCCGGGTGAGCGCCGTGTTCGATTGGGATTCGCTGACGGTGGCGCTGGAGCCGGAGATCGTGGGGATGGCGGCGGCCACCTTCCCCAAGACCGACGAGATCCCGCTGGAGCGCGTGCTCCCCAGCCCGGAATCCATGGCCGCCTTTATCGCCGACTACGAGGCGGCGACTGGGCGTGCGTTCACGCCGGGTGAGATGCGGACGGCGGGCGCGGCGGCCACGCACCTGCTGGCCTACACCGCGCGCTGCGAGCACTGCTACGGCCCGCGCACCGAGCCGGAAAGCGCCGCCGGCATCCTGCGCGCCTACACCACCGCGGACCCCGGGAACATCCTCGCCGGCTTAAGTTAGGTCGGGTGGAGGATCTGGGCGCTGGTTTCGCTCAAAAGACAATCCGTTCCGATGTGCTCTGACATACGCGCGCGGAAGGCCGGAATGAGGACGTGTCCGACCCTGCTCCTTTATCACTTCGCCAGCCTCGCAACACGGATACCGGCGCACTAAGGCTAGTATTCGATGATGGTGGCGTACGGGGTGCACTCCCCGCCATTGCACGTTCCGCAGATGGTACCGTTGGTACCCATATAACAGGCGTTCGAGGCGTTGCAGGTCCCGTTGCGACTCGCGTCACAGGTGGCACAGCCGGGGCAGGTGCAGACCGTATGGCAGCTGCACTGCTCTCCGAACACCGTACCCCGCTCCGTCTGCACGCGGGTCGTTTCGAACGTCTCCACCCGAAGGCTCTCCAGCCGCAGCTTGAGCTTGTGCATTGAAACCTGCCTGATCAGAACTTTTCATGGATGCGTGCGACTGTCCGCACAGGAAGGGACATTACCTATAAAGCTCGAAGTGTCGTAAATCAAGTTTCATCTCACGCCTCGTCTGGACGGCACGCCACCAACCCTCACGCAAGTACAGCACTCTCCTGGGTTCGCCGCGTGGCGGAGCGGGTGAATCCAATTGAAACCAGGCGCCCCCCTTTCACGGTCCATCGCCTGCAATTCGTGGAACTACTCCAATCGTTGAACCGCAAGAACTTATCGAATGTGGCGGCGCTTCAGGAGCGAATCAGGGGCAGAGCGGAGATGGGTGGCGGTACGAATATTCCGGTTTATTTCCCGCCCATCTCTTTCTCTTTCCTGAACCCCTCGAGGCACCATGATGAATCCAGGCACGTACGCCGGGCTGGATGCGGACGCGCGCGTCCACCGCAGGCGCCGCACACCACGCCGCGGCCGGATACGGTGCGTTGCCGCGCTGCTGGGGATGCTGGCGCTGGGCGCGTGCGACGCGGGCACCGGCCTGACCGGCGCGCCCAACGCCGCGTCGTTGACGCTGGCCGGCACCGCCACGCTGGCGTGGGTAAGCCCCACCGGCACCGTGGCCACCAACCCCGTCACCTTCCGGGCTGACGCCACCGCCGACATCGTCACCATCAAGTACTTCGCGGACGGCACGTACCTGCTGGGCAGCAGCACCGACCGGGCGAACCACTTTCCGGTGACGTACAAGTTTACGGGCGTGGGCGTGCGGCGCATCTACGTGCGCGGCTACAACTCCGCGGGCACGCAGGTGGCGGGCGCGTACAAGGACTTCACCATCCGCGACCTGGTCGCCAACGTGCCGTACTTCTTTCAGTACGCCAACACGTACGAGCCCGGCGCCACCTGCGCCAACACCACCATGGCGATGCTGCTGAAGTACTACGGGGCCAACTACACGCCCGACCAGATCTACACGGAGTTCCGCAAGCAGTCGCAGGACGAGTTCAAGTTCGACACGATCTTCAACCGGCTGGCCGCGCGCGCCGGACTCAAGCAGCGCATCCGCGTGCACATGGAAACGGGCAGCGTGGCGCAGATGGAGGCGGAGCTGAACAAGCAGCGCCCCGTCATCATCCACGGAAAGTTCACCAGCGCCGGCCACGTGATGCTGCTGATCGGCAACGACGGGACGAATTACACGATGAACGATCCGGCGGGCGTGTGGGGGCAGCAGCTGTGCAACGGGGCGGGATACGGCGGCTCCGGCGGCGCGGGGGTGCGATACGGCCGCGGCATCGTGGGCAAGGCGATCACCACGCCATGGCAGGGCAACTGCACCTACTTCAACCCCAACACCGTACGCTACCACGAGACGTACCTGGTGCCCTGATCGGCGTATTCGCGGAGATCGTACGTGATTTTCCGAGGCTGAGACTGAAGCGGTGTTGTTGAACCGCACATGCAATCAGTCATCCTGAGGAAGGCGCCGCGTCGTACCCTGCACGCACGAAACACTTTGGCGCCGACCGAAGGACCTTGCCAGCAGAACCAAGGGGTTGAATTCTGTGCGCGGATCTTGCCCCTTGCAAGCGGACAGAAGGTCCTTCGGTCGCGCGCAACCGGTTGAATGGATTCTGGTTACACGTGGTGCGCTCCCTCAGGCTCAGGATGACACCGGTTCGCTCCGTGCTCCAGGTTCAGGGGAAGGGCCAGCTCCCGCAGGGGAGCCGGCCCTTTCTGTTCCTCACGCGCGGGCGGTCGCCAGTACGGCTGACCGCCGGCCGGAATGACGACGCGGCAGTTCCCCGGGGCCGGGTGCGGGCGCGGACCGTCGGGGGGCTTGGAAGACCGTCCGTTGCGACGCCGCCGCGCCGGTCAGGCGGGCGGGCGGCGGCCGGAGACCTGGGGAACGTCGCGGGCCAGGTCCGCCAGGGTGACGTGGCCCAGCTCGGCCAGGAGCACGGCCTCGGCGTCGTGCAGGGCGCGCGTGAGGGCGGCGTTGACAGACGACTCCACGGGGCAGTCCGGATGATCGACGGACGGCCCCAGGGCGAACACGGCCGGCTCGCCCAGCGCGCGGTGTACATCCAGCAGCGTAAGCTCGCTCAGGTCGCGGGTAAGGCTCCAGCCGCCACCGTGCCCCTTTTCCGAGCGCACATATCCGTGATCACGCAGCCCCGCCATCGTCCGGCGCACCACGACGGGGTTGGTGTTCAGCATCAGCGCGATCACCTCGGACGTCTCGTTGCCGCCGCGCAGGCCCATGTGGATCAGCACGTGGCTCATCCGGGCAAGCCGGCTGTCGGATCTCACGTCGATGTTCCGGGAACGCAGGTGGACCGGATCTCGTAACCCCGAATGTTACTAGGACGGTTGACGCGGCCAATCAAGTAACTTACGATGTTGCGAGAATAAGGACCGCGACCAGGGAAACCGGCATGCACGACGTAAAGCACCGGACGGTAGAGGCGAACGGCATCCGCATGCACGTGGCGGAGCAGGGGGAAGGGCCCGCCGTGCTGCTGTGCCACGGGTTTCCCGAAACGTGGTACGCGTGGCGGCACCAACTCCCCGCGCTGGCGCAGGCGGGCTTTCGCGCCATCGCGCCGGACCTGCGCGGGTTCGGTGGATCGGACCGGCCGGCGGACGCGGGGCGGTACTCGCTCCTGCACCTGGTGGGTGACGCGGTGGGGCTGCTGGATGCGCTGCAGATCCCCTCCGCAATCATCATCGGCAACGACTGGGGCGCCACGCTGGCCTGGCAGGCGGCGCGGCTGCGCCCGGACCGGTTTCGCGGCGTGGTTGCGTCGTCCGTCCCCATGATGGGGCGCGCGCCGCTGCCGCCCGGCAAGCTGTTCCCCGCCACGGACGAAGCCCTGTTCTACACGCTGTACTTTCAGGAGCCCGGCGTGGCCGAGGCGGAGCTGGAGGCCGACGTGCGCCTTGCCCTGCGCAAGATCCTCTTTGCCGCTTCGGGAGACGCGGGGCCGCGCGTGGAGGGCGACGGCACGCCCAACCCCTTCGGCATGGTGTCGCGGCGCGACGGGCTGCTGGCTCCCCTTCCCGCGCCGGCCACGCTGCCCCCCTGGCTTTCCGAAGCCGACCTGGACGTGTACGCGGCGGCGTTCACGGAGAGCGGCTTTCGCGGCGGGCTCAACCTCTACCGCAGCCTGGACCGCAACTGGGAGGTGGATGCCGCCCTGCAGGGGATGAAGGTCACCGTGCCCGCGCTGTACCTGGTGGGCGAGCGGGACGTGGGGCTCACCATCCCGGGGATGCGGCAGATCATGGACGGCATGCCCGCGCTGGTCCCGGATCTCCGCGGCACCATCACCCTCCCGGAATGCGGCCACTGGATCCAGCAGGAGCAGCCCGCCGCGTACAACGCCGCCGTCCTCCCCTTTCTGCAGCGCCTGCGGGCCGAGGCCGCGTCCTGATCGTCCCACAGCCAGAGCAGCAAGCGCATGATCGTAGCGGCCGGCCGCTACGATCCGGATCGGAAGCGTCGGGTCCGCAAGTGGATCACGGTTCAGCGGATCAAAGAAGAGAGGGGCGGCGCCGGCGCGCCGCTCCTCTCTTCGTCATCCCCCACGATGCGTCCTTGCAGCCGCGCGCGAAGAGCCCCGCCGTGGCGGCGTATTCTCCGGCAGCCGTGGATGAGACGGGGCAACGCGTAAGGTCATCCCCGCGAGGGGCGGCCGCTTGCCGTTCGAATGGGAATTGAGAACTGCCCGTCCGACTGAATTTCTTGGCGGCGTTGACCGCCGGAGCTCGCCTGCGGGACCCCACGCCCGACCGGCCCAGCCTCCTCTGGACACCCGCTCCGCTACACGAGGCGCGGGAACGGGCGACCATTCCAACCTTCATCGGAGAACCCATCATGCGCATCCAGACCCTCGTCACCCTTGCCGCCGGCACCGTCTGCGCGATCGTCGTAGGCGTCGGCACGGCCGGAGTGGTGATTCGCGCCAACGCGAGCACCGTCGTCCACACCGCCGCGTTCGACTCCAACTGCCCCGCAAAGGACATCCGCGTCGTGAAGCGCCACGAGGGGCTGGGCGCGGGTTGGTACCATCTGAACGTCTGCGGCGCGACCACCCGCTACATGCGCACGGGGACGGCCTTTCACCGCCTTGGGCAGCACCCCGACTCGGTAACCCCTGCTGTCCCCGCGTCCGCGGATCCGCAAGCTTCGGAACAGGCTGTGCTTCCCCGCCTCTGACCCCGCGGGTCCGTTACCGCGGCCAGCGTATCCGCGGCACGATCTCGGGCTCGGGGATGGCGCGCGGTTCAGCGGAATCGCACGGCGCCGGCCCCCGGCACTACGGCCGTGCCGGCGCGGGCGGCGGGAAGTTGGGGCCGGCGGCGGCATCCGGGCCCGGCGCGCGCATCCCGACGTGCTGATGCAGCCATTGGAGCTGATCCACAAACGACTCCGTGTTCAGGCGGTGCCCCGCATCGTACCACTGCACCTCGGTGGTGCCCCGCGCGGCTGCGTGCAGCGCCGACGCATCGGACGGCATCACCGCATCGTCCTGCCGGCCGTTCTGAAACAGGATGGAGGCCGGCGGGGCGCGGTGGATGAAGCGGATGGGCTCGATGGGGCTCATCGCGGCCAGCCACCGCCCCCGTACGTCATCCGCCAGCGCGGAAAAGGCGCCGCTCGGCTCGTCAGGATTGCGGAAGTGCGAGACCAGCCCGCCATCGGCCACGATCAGGATGTACGTCTTTACGCGCCGTTCCACGCCGGCCAGCAGCGCGCCCATCGTCCCGCCGTGGCTACGGCCCACGAAGGCCAGGCGTGCATCATCCACGTCGGCCCGGGTGGCGAGCACGTCAAAGGCGCGCCGCAGATCCTGAACGTGCTGCACCTGCTCGGCGCTGTCCAGCGGCGTGAACGTGGGAATCTCGCCGCCGCGGCGGATGTACGGCGCATCCGGGGTGAGCACGACCGCGCCGTGCCTGGCCAGGTACACGGCCCGCGGCCCCTGCGTACGCGCGCCCGCGCCCGTGCCGTGCGCATACACGATCCCGGCGAACGGCGGCGGCCCCTGCGGCACGTACAGCCGCCCGGACACGCGCCCTCCGGCGGGAGACGCGTAGCTGATCTCAAAAACCTCCACCCCCTCCTCCGTCCCCAGGGGAGACGTCTGCACGTCCAGCGGGGAGTTGCGATCGTACTCGAACAGCTCGACGGGCAGCGGATCTTCGGTGCTCGGCAAGGTGGCTGGCGCAGGCGCGTGGCCGCATGCGGCGACGGTGGCAAGCAGCAGGGCAGATGCGATCGTGAGCGTGGAGCGCATTCGGCACAGACGGAAGATGTGCATCGGAACGGACGTGGAACCGGGATGGTGAAAGGCGTATCGCCGCGGATGGATTTCCGCTTCGCGATTCTACCCATCTCCCGCGCGCCAGGGTTCCCGCCAGCGCGCGATCCTGGTTGCGGATGAAGCCAAAGATCAGCCTCACACAGAGTTAACAGAGTCAACAGAGAAATCGGAAACTCTGTTGACTCTGTTAACTCTGTGTGAGGCCTTCTTTTACTGCGCCTGCATTCGCGAAGCGCCCTCCGAAGCGGCAGGAGCAAACTCCGTTAACTCCGTTGACTCCGTTGACTCCGTTGACTCCGTGTGAAGCTATCCCTTACCGCAGCCAGGGCATCCGCGGCACCGTGGCGGGCTCGCTGAAGACGCCGTCGCCCAGGAACGCCCAGGCGTTCATGTTGGCCAGTGCGCTGTAGAAGTAGAACGAGAAGCCGTTCACGCCGTGCTGCCGCCCGATGCGCACCTGCCGCGTAATCTCGTCACGCCCCAGTCCCGGAAGCACGCCTGCGTACACGTGCCGCCCGGTGGGGCGCATCCCCGCCACGTGGTCCGCGATCATGCAGTCCCAATCGGGGTTTGGCTCCTCGCCCGCGCGGAACGGCCGGTACGAGCAGCGCTCCCGCGCCACGCGGAAGTAGGTCATGGGCACGGCCACGTCCAGGTACCCGCCCTGCGCCCATCCCCACGTGTCCTGAAAGAACTGCGCGACGCCGCTGGATGAGTTCCAGCCAAAGCGCGTGCGGTCGTAGATGGGCCACACGGCGGCGGAGAGCGGCACCTTGCGCACGGCGTGGATGCTGTCGTGCGTCTCGCGCACCATGCGGCTTACCAGGTCGCGCCGGAACTGCGCCCAGTCGCGCGGGTTGGCTGCCGGGTCCTTGCCAAACTGGGCCAGCGACGCGCGGTCCCAGCCAAAGTCCGCACCCGGGTAACGAATGCGGTCCAGGTGAATGCCGTCCACCGGGTAGCGCCGCACGATGTCCGCCGCCACGCGCGCCAGCTGCGTGCGCACCCCCGCGTGCGCGGGCGACAGGTACACGTACTCGTCGCCGTTGGGGCACGCCATGGGGCGGCCGGAGCGCGTGTGCATGGCCCACTCGGGATGGTCGATCAGCACGTGGTTGGGCTGCCCGGCCTCGCTGCGGCGCAGGCCGGCGCAGGTGCTGGAGTTGTTGGATTCCCAGCCGGAAAGCCCGTTGATCCACGCGTGCAGCTGCAGACCGCGCGCGTGGGCCTCGCGCACCGCCACCTCCAGCGGGTCCCACGTGGGCGTGCCGCCCAGCCGGCCGCACAGCCGCGGCGAGCACGGATCCAGCCGCGAGGGGTAGCGCGCGTCCCACGGCCCGCGCACCTGAAAGTAGACGATGTTGAAGTTGGCGCGCTTGGCGTTCACCATCACCTGGCGGATGGTGGCCGCGCTGCCGTAGTCCCAGCGGTTCACCCACAGCGCGCGCCCCTCCTCCATCACCGCCGGGGCGGGCGGCGCCGCGAACGCCGGCGCGATCAGGTGCGGCGCCGCGGACCCGTCCGGCACGTCGTACGCGTTGCCAAGCGCCACGCCCAGCGCCATGCCGCCGAGCAGCAGCGCCGGCCCGGCGCCGAGAAGGATTCGCGAAGTTCTCTGGTTCATGCGCAAGAGCGTTCGGCCGCGCCGGGCAAGGGCGCGGTGGATGTTGATCCGGGTGTCCGCGAGCGGACGTGTGCACGGGGTTGTTGGCTGCTAACCGAATGGGCCCCACGAAGTTCCATTCCCAACATCGCTCCCCCTCCCCGCCCTGTCCAGCCCCTCCCGCACAGTCTCACGCTCCCGGGCGCGTCATCGTCCCCGACGCGTTGATTTCCTCAGAGAGCGCCACGCGCAACGTGAATCTTTCACGACCGCCTGCGCGCGACTGAGGGATCCTGTCTGCCGGACCCGGGAACTTGAACGGCACCCGGGGGCTGGGTCTGGCGCGACCCGACAAAGATCCTTCGGTCGCGCGCAGGCTTATGTGGTTATGGAAGTTACGGGTGTGCGCTCCCTCAGGATGACACCGGGCTTCCATCGGGAGTGGGTATCGGGAGCGGGTTAGGTTGGCGACACCCTCTCCAGAAGACGACACCTGTGGACGGTTCGGCGACGCCCATCACACCATCACACCATCACACCATCACACCATCACACCATCACACCATCACACCATCACACCATCACACCATCACACCCACGGCTCGCGCAAGGAAACAGACACCGGCGGTCGCACCTGACTGTGGTGCAACGATTGTTCAACGTGGCGTGCCCCTTGCGACCGCCCTTCCCCTCTCGCGGACGGGAACAGGGCAACGGGAAGGGGAACGATGAAGCTGAGATTGAAGCCGCTGGACGAGCAGGTGATCGTCATCACGGGGGCCGACAGCGGGATCGGGCTGGCCACGGCGCGGCTGGCGGCGGAGCGCGGCGCACGGGTGGTGCTCAACTCGCGCAACGCCCAGGCGCTGGCGCAGATCGCGGACGAGCTGCAGGCGGAGGGGGCCGAGGTCACCTGGCACGCGGGCGACGTGGGCGACGAGGCGGCCATGCGCGCCCTGGCCGAGGTGGCCGTGACCGCGTTCGGCGGCATCGACACCTGGGTGAACAACGCGGGCGTCAGCATCTACGGCGAGATCGAGCAGACGCCGGTGAACGATGTGCGCAGGCTGTTCGAGACCAACTACTTTGGCGTGGTGAACGGCTCGCTGGCCGCGCTTCCGTGGCTGCGCGCCAAGGGCGGCGCGCTCATCAACGTGGGCAGCGTGCTTTCCGGCGTGGCCATCCCGCTGCAGGGGCACTACAGCGCCACCAAGCACGCGGTAAAGGGATTCACCGACGCGCTGCGGCAGGAGATGGCGCACCACCAGGCGCCCGTGGCCATCACCCTCATCCGCCCCGCGGCCATCGACACGCCGTACACCGAGCACGCGCACAACCACATGGAGGACGCGGAGCCCACCGTGCCGCCGCCGGTCTACGCGCCGCGCGTGGTGGCCCGCGCCATCCTGGACTGCGCCGTCCGTCCCCAGCGCGAGGTGCTGGTGGGCGGCGCGGCCAAGCAGATGGAGATGTTCCGCAACGCCAGTGACCGGCTGTTCGACGGGTACGCCGCGTCGGCCGTGTGGGACCAGCAGCAGGCGCCGCGCGGCACCAAGCGCCGCAACGACGCCCTGCACGCGCCCTCCGTGAGCGGCCGTGAGCGCGGCGACTACGAGGGGCACGTGATGCGCACCAGCGCGTACACGCACACCGCGCAGCATCCGCTGCAGTCGCTGCTCACCATCGGCCTGGTCGCCGCGGGCGGATACCTGCTTTCCCGCAGCGGCCTGCTGGGGCGGCTGGACGGCGAGCTGCGCGCCCGCTTCCTGGGCGGCGGGGGCGACGAGGAAGCGGATTCTACCCTGGCGCGCGCGGACCGCGACATGGCGCACGTGCTGCGGCACCTGGAAGAGCTGGGGCCGGAGCCGATCGAGACGCTTACGCCCGAGCGCGCGCGGATGCAGCCCACGCCCGCCGACGCGGTCAAGGCGATGCTGCGCAAGCACGGCAAGACGCCCGCGCCGCTCCCCGTGGCGGCCGTCATCGACCGGACGATTCCGGGCCCGGGCGGAGACATCCCGGTGCGCGTCTACCAGCCGCACGGCGAGGGGCCGTTCCCCGTGGTCGTCTACACGCACGGCGGCGGATGGGTGATCGCCACCAACGACACCTACGACGCTTCCGCGCGCGGGCTGTGCGACGCGGTGGGCGCCATCGTGGTTTCCGTGGAGTACCGCAAGGCGCCGGAGCACCGCTTTCCCGCCGCGCACCAGGACGCCCTGGCCGCGTACGACTGGGTGCTGCGCAACGCCGCCGAGCTGGGTGGCGACCCGGACCGCGTGGCGGTGGCGGGCGAGAGCGCGGGTGGCAACCTGGCCGTCTCCATCGCCATCCTGGCGCGCGACAACGGGCTGCCGCTTCCCGCGCACGTGCTGGCCGTGTACCCCATCGCCGACGGGCGTACCGACTCGCCGTCGTACGTGGAGAACGCGGACGCCAAGCCGCTCAACCGGCCGATGATGCAGTGGTTCTTCAACCACTACCTGCGCTCGCCGGCCGACGCGGAGCATCCGCTCATCTCGCTGGTGCGCGCCGACCTGCAGGGCCTGCCGCCCACCACCATCATCACCGCCGAGATCGACCCGCTGCGGTCCGACGGCGAGCGGCTGGCGCAGGCGCTGCGGGCCGCCGGCGTGCAGGTGGACTACCACACGCACGACGGCGTGACGCACGAGTTCTTCGGGATGGCGATGGTGGTGAAGGATGCCGCCAAGGCCCTCACGCAGGCCGCCGCCGGCCTCAAGCGCGGCCTGGCCGCTCCGTCGCTGGCGGGCCGGAGCTGACGATGGATGGAGCGCCCGCGGCCTGTGGCTCGCGGGCCTCGGCTCGCGGGCGCTCCGTTTGCGGTGACGATTGCAGCGCGAGAGGGTTTGTTACACCTCCCCCGCGCTCAGTCATCCTGAGGGAGGCGCCGCATCGTAGGTTGCCTGTACGAAGGGCTTTGGCGCCGACCGAAGGACCTTGCCAGCAGCACCGAGGGGCTGGATTTCCGGCGTGCAAGCATGCCCTGCGGAGTCGGAGAGAAGGTCCTTCGGTCGCGCGCATGTCATGATGTGACTACTGGTTGCACGTGGTGCGCTCCCTCAGGATGACTGGCTTTTGATTCGATGGGGGGAGATTTCGACGGTCGGATCCGGTGGCGGACGCACAGGTGCATGATCGGAAGATGAATCACCAACGACGGGCGGTGAGATGAGCGACGAGCAGACAAAGTACCGCGAAGCGGCGGAGCAGACGGCGCAGGAGCAGCGGAAGATCCAGCAGCGGATCGATCGGAAGGACCGCGCGCAGAAGGCGAAGGACGGCGGCGGCGAGGGCGGGGATGCCGCGCAGGCCGGCGCACGCGATCAGCCGGAAGGCCCGATGCCCGACCAGCACCTGCGCAAGCCGGGGATCGAGGCGGAGATGGAGCTCAAGCCCCGCTTCCAGGCGCCGGACTACAAGGGCTCCGAAAAGCTGCAGGACCGCGTGGCCATCGTCACCGGCGGCGATTCGGGGATCGGGCGCGCGGTGTCGGTGCTCTTTGCCCGCGAAGGCGCCGACGTGGCCATCGTCTACCTGAACGAGCACCAGGACGCCGAGGCGACGAGGGCCGCGGTGGAGAAGGAGGGCCGGCGCTGTATCCTGATCCCTGGCGACGTTCGCGATCCGCGCTTTTGCGAGCACGCGGTGCAGCGCACGGTCAAGGAGCTGGGCGGGCTTAACGTGCTGGTGAACAACGCCGCGTTCCAGGAGCACGTGCAGGGGCTGGAGGACCTGACCGACGAGCACCTGGACATGACCATGCGCACCAACGTCTACGGCTACGTGCAGATGGCGCGCGCCGCGCTGCCGCACCTGTCGGCGGGCGACGCCATCGTGTGCTGCGGCTCGGAGACGGGGCTGTTCGGCAACAAGAACCTGCTGGACTACTCGGCCACCAAGGGCGCCATCCACGCGTTCGCCATGTCGCTGGCGCAGAACGTGGCGGACCGCGGCATCCGGGTGAACGTCGTGGCGCCGGGGCCGGTGTGGACGCCGCTCAACCCCGCCGACCAGGCGCCGGACCAGATCACCGAGTTCGGCCAGGACACGGACATGAAGCGGCCGGCGCAGCCGGAGGAGATCGCACCCGCGTTCGTCTTTCTGGCCTCGCCCGTGTGCAGCAGCTACATCACCGGCGCCGTGCTCCCCGTGATGGGCGGGCCGACGGGGTGAGCGGGTGAACGGGTGAACGGGTGAGCGGGTGATACAGAGAACACCGCTGACTTCCTGAGGGAGCGCCACGGGAAATCCTGCCGCTCGCACCGAAGACGGCGCGCGACCGAAGGATCTCGCCGGGAAAACCGCGGGGCTGGATTCCACTCCGAATCCAGCCCCGCGCTTGCCGTAAAAACCCGGCGGCCGGTGTCATTCTGAGGAAGGCGCGCGCCCGGATCTGTCCGGGTTGCACAAACGCCTGTGCGCCGACCGAAGAATCTGCATGCTGGGCCCACGGTCCGTTCGGCTACGTCACCGTCGGCACGAAGGGGCTTGAACGGCTCCCGAAGGCTGAGCCTCGCGCAACCCGACAAAGATCCTTCGGTCGCGCGCAAGTTTATGTGGTAACTAAAGTTACGCGCGTGCGCTCCCTCAGGATGACAGTGGGCGTCAGAGTTCATGAGGCTTGGTAATGCCGCCAAGGGACTCGAACGGCTCCCGAGGGCTGGGCTGGGCGCGACCCGACAAAGATCCTTCGGTCGCGCGCAATCTTATGTGGTGAAGTAAGTTATACGCGTGCGCTCCCTCAGGATGACAGTGGGCGTCAGAGTTCATGAGGCTTGGTAATGCCGCCAAGGAACTCGAACGGCTCCCGAGGGCTGGGCCTCGCGCAACCCGACAAAGATCCTTCGGTCGCGCGCAATCTTATGTGGTGAAGTAAGTTATGCGCGTGCGCTCCCTCAGGATGACAGTGTGCGTCAGAGTTCGTGAGGCTTGGTAATGCCGCGAAGGGACTTGAACGGCTCCCGAGGGCTGGGCCTCGCGCAACCCGACAAAGATCCTTCGGTCGCGCTCAAGCTTTGGTGATGAAAGTTACGCGCGTGCGCTCCCTCAGGATGACAGTGTGCGTCAGAGTCGTGAGGCTTGGTAATGCCGCCAAGAGACTCGACGGCTCCCGAGGGCTGGGCTGGGCTGGGCCTCGCGCGACCCGACAAAGATCCTTCGGTCGCGCGCAAGCTTATGTGGTGACGAAAATTACGCGCGTGCGCTCCCTCAGGATGACAGGGTGCCTCCATCGGTGTCACTGAGGCTTGGCAACGCCCCTCGGACGCTGCCCGCGATCTTCATCGCGCCATCGCGATACCCCACGGCCGCGTTCCGACGCGGATTGTGCCGACGACGCGCAGGGTGCGGGTATCGATGACGGAAAGGTCGTTCGACAGGCCGTTCGCGGTGTAGAGCCAGCGTCCGTCCGCGCTAAGCGCCACGCCCCACGGCCGCCGCCCCACCGGGATGCGCCCCACCACGCGGTTTGACCGCGCGTCGATGACGGACACCGCGCTCGCCTGCCCGTTCGCCACAAAGACGCGGCCGCCGTCGGACGAGATGGCGACGCCCATCGGCTTCCCTTCGCCACGCTCCATCTCGACGGTCTCGATCACCTCGTGCCGCGCCACGTCGATCACGGACAGGCTTCCGCTGATCTCGTTGGTCACGTAGGCGCGCCGTCCGTCGCGCGAAAAGGCGACGGCGCGCGGGCGAAGGTCCACCAGGAACGACGCGGCCACGCGGTTGGTGCGCGTGTCGATCACCGAAACCGTGTTGCTGGTTTCGGCCGTCACGTACACCCAGCGGCCGTCGGGGCTGATGGCCACGCCCTCCGGCTCGATCCCCACCACCAGCGTGGCCAGCACGCGGCCGGTGCGCAGGTCCGTGGCGCTGGCCGTCCCCGCGTCCTCGTTGGACGCGTACAGCCGCGCCCCGTCCGGCGTCACCCCAAACTGCTCGGGATCCGTCCCCACGGGATAACGCGCCACCACCCGCCGCGTCGCCACGTCGATCACCGCGATCGCGTCACCACCGCCCTGCACGTTGGGCCGGTCGTCGCTCAGCGCCACGTACACGCGCCGTCCGTCCGGCGACACCTGAATCCCCCGCGGCCGCTCGCCCACCGGGATCGTCGCCACCACGCGCCGCGCCGCCGCATCCACCACCGACACGTTGCGCGACCCCTCGTTGCTCACGAACAGCAGCTGCGCCGCGGCAATTTGAGGGATGATGAGGAGCGTGAGCGCGGCGCTCAAGTGGAGGCTGAGACAGGGCATGTGTGGTCGTGGAAGACGATGATGTGGTTCGATGCGTGGATCCGGCGCCGGTGCGCACCGCGGGCGCCCCCTCCGCTCGCTCAGGCTCGCACCTCCCCCCAAAAAACCCTGGGGGAGGTTGGGGTTGCCGATAGATCGAAGAGCAACGACAGGCTTCTCGCTGCGCCGGCGGGGTGCCCTCACCCGCTCGCTTAGGCTCGCACCCTCTCCCGCAAGCGGGAGAGGGTATAAACTTCGCTCCCGCCACGACGAGCTTTCGTGCCGTTCTCCCTCCCCCACGCAGTTTGTGGGGGAGGGCCG
>NZ_JBMDXM010000107.1:0-19760 GCF_048594345.1 Longimicrobium sp. | reverse complement strand
GTGGAAAAGATCGAGGGCGAGTACCTGGTGTTCCTGAACGACACCAGCCTGCCGCGCCTCAAGCTGTCGCGCGCCTACCGCGACATCGCCAAGGACAAGAAGAAGTTCGTGGGCGAGAACAAGGAGTTCATCAGCAACAAGCTCAACTCCGCCAACTGGATGATCCAGGCGATCGAACAGCGGCGGCAGACGATGCTCAAGGTGATGAACTTCATCGTCGACCGGCAGCGCGACTTCTTTGACAAGGGCGTGCAGTACCTCAAGCCGCTTACCCTGCGCGAGGTGGCCGAGGTGATCGACATGCACGAGTCCACGGTCAGCCGCGTGACCAACGAAAAGTTCGTGCAGACGCCGCGCGGCGTGTTTCCGCTCAAGTTCTTCTTCTCGTCGGGCCTGTCGACGACGAGCGGCGAGGACGTGAGTGCCCGCGGCATCAAGGCGCAGATCGAAAAGCTGGTGAGCGACGAGGACCCCGCGCACCCGCTTACCGACCAGGCGATCGTGAACATCCTCAAGGAAGAGGGGATCCAGATCGCGCGCCGCACGGTGGCCAAGTACCGCGACCAGCTGGGCGTGCTGAGCGCCCGCATGCGCAAGCGCGTGTGAGCGACGCGAGCCGGGCTGCAGCGGCCGGAGCACAGGGGGGCGTCCACACGGACGCCCCTCTGGCGCGTCCGTCGGGATCGTCCGCCGTGGAGGCAGATGCGCGCCTTCCCGTGGTGCCCGCCCACCTGCGCGCCAACTTTGCCGTCCTGGTCCCCGCCTACGACGAGGTGATGAACGTTCCCGCGCTCTTTGCCGAGCTGCGGCAGACGTTCGCCCGGCACGGCCTGGCGGGCGAGATCATCCTGGTGGACGACGGCTCGTCCGACGGCACGTACGAGGCGGCGCAGCACGAGGCCGTCAGCTTTCCGCGGACGAAGGTCCTGCGCCATCGGCGCAACCTGGGCAAGACGGAGGCGATGGTGACGGGCGCCTTCGCCGCGGAGACGGAGTTCCTGATCCTGTTCGACGCCGACCTGCAGCACTCCACCGAAGACATCCCCCGCTTCCTGGAAAAGCTGGGCGAGGGCTGGGACATCGTCACCGGCCGCAAGGTGGGCCAGTACGAAAAGCGCGGCGTGTCGTCGGTCTACAACCGCCTGTCGCAAACGCTGTTCGACGTGCCGGTGCGCGACCTGAACAGCATGAAGGCGTTCCGCACCGAGATCCTGCGCGAGATCCCCCTGCGCCACGACTGGCACCGCTTCTTCGTGGTCCTGGCGCACGCGCGCGGCTACCGGGTGTCGGAGATCGACATCGAGCTGTTTCCGCGGCGCGCGGGGGTGGCCAAGTTTTCCGGCCGGCGGCGCGTACTGGTCGGCGTGGGCGACCTGGTGGTCGTCTGGTTCTACCTCAAGTTCAGCGAAAAGCCCATGCAGTTCTTCGGCGGTGGCGGGCTGCTGCTGATGCTGGCGGGCTTTCTGGTCGGGCTGCTGGCCATTGTGCTGCGCGTGGGCGGCTGGATGCCCCCGTTCGGCTACCGGCCGCTGCTTACGCTGGTGGTGCTGCTGATGACGGTGGGCGTGGTGCTGTTCGGGTTCGGCTTCATGGCCGAGCTCATCGCCACCCTCCGCGCCGAGGTCGAAGACCTGCGGCGGCGGGGCAGGGGAGTGACATGACCGCGCCAGCGATTCCCCTGCGCCATGACGACGGGCGGAGGGACCGCCGCCTGGTCCGGAGCCGCGAGTAGACCGCACCGCGTTCTCCATCGTCTCGTCATTCGAGGAGGCGGATGCGGAGGACGATGCCTGCTGGCATCCGCGCACCCCCGCCGAACGTCTCGCCCATCTGGAACTTCTGCGCCGGATCAACGATGGCGATGCAGCTACCGGCAGACTCGAAAGAGTTCTTGAGCTTGCAGGGCTCCCCCGCCGGCAGGTATCTGCCTGACCGGTGGGAATGCGGCCGGTGGATCTGATCCTGGATCCTGAAAGGGAATAAATCGCCCACCAGCTGCACCTCCAGAACCGATATCTCACACGGGGTCAACGGTTTTGATCTTTACCGTTGACCCCGTCGACCCCGTGTGAGATGAGTCTTTTCCATGACCGGGATCGAGTGCACAGTGATCAGCGAGATCCGGTAGGATACCAAATCCGGCAAAACACCTCACCTCAACTGGGACTACAGGAAACAGAGGTCAGGGTACAGAGGAACGGAGAACAGCCAGAGGAACAGAGGAGGAATGCGGATCACCTCTGTTCCTCTGGCTGTTCCCGGTTCCTCTGTACCTTCCGATGTTGTTTTTCCGGATTGGGTATGACTCTGTTCCTCTGTATCCGTGAACGTGGTGTTTTTCCCGGGGTCGGGATCGAGCGGCTGCCCCGGGCCGGGACGCAGAAACCGTTGCTGCCCCGTTCGGTCCCCGGCCGCTCTTACGCGGTTTGCCGCGGATGATGGGGGGCGTGGTGCAGTTCGCTGCCAGCACAATGGCCGAGCTCATCGCCACCCTGCGCACGGAGGCAGAAGACCTGCACAGGGGAGTACAGGTACGAACCCAGATCCAGACGCTGTGGACCTGCGGGCGAAAGGAGCGCAAGAGGGGGAAGAGCCAATGGAACCGCGCCGAAAAAGCCAAGCCGCGCCATATGATTTTTGCGTCGGGAAGCACCGGTTCTGAAACAGACGTTCCATTGACAATTCAGGGTCTCGGCGCCATTTTAAAGCGCGGCGGAAAGCGGTTCCCCCGCCGCTCCCCCTCCCTCCCTGATCCCTTGCTCCGGAGACCCAAGATGCGACGTGCTTTTGCCCTCCTCCTCCTCACCCCCTTCCTGGCGAACTGCGCCGACTCGGTGACGTCGGCGGCCCCCGCGGGCGCCGTGCTGTCGGAAGGCGCCGTGGCCACGGAAGAGACCTGGCCCGTGGAAGAGGGTCTGCCCGTGGTAGAGGGCTGGCTGACGACGGAAGAGGTGGCCGCGCAGGATGAGATGTCGGTGATGGCCGCGCCCGAGTCGGACGCGTTCATGATCTTTGGCCACCCGCAGGTCGGCACCAACTATCCTCCGGGTGCGCACGACCAGTCGTTCCACGGCAAGGACCGCATCATCGCGCAGACCGTGGTGATCGATGCCGGCCAGAAGGTGATCTTCCAGGTGTACCCCGGCCACCGGGTGGGCATCTACAAGCCCGGCGTGCGTCCCGAGGACATCCTGCTCGGCAACCCGGGGCCGTTCGTGCTCGACGCCACGAACCGCATCGCGCTGCAGTCGCAGCCGACTCCGCAGCTCTCCTGGAAGTTCAACACCCCGGGCCGCTACCTGGTGATCTGCGCCATCAAGTCGCACTTCGTCAACGCCAACATGTACGGCTGGGTGATCGTCCGCTAAGCGGCACGACAACCGAGACGAGGAGCCCGCCCCGGCGCGCCGGGGTACCTGCCTGACCGAGAGCCGCGACGACGAGTCGCGGCTTTCGTGTTTCTGGCGAGCACCCGCCGTCCGTGTTGCCGCACATCCGGCATCGCGGTATCCTCACGCACCTGGGATCCCCGGCTTCTTCCTGGAATCGCGAACACCATGCGAATCTCGATTCTGATGTGCGCCACGGTGGCGCTTGCGGCGTGCGCTCCGCACGCTCCGGACAGCGCACCGGCGGCCAGACCGCCTCTGTCGCACGCGGACAGCGCGGCGGTCACGGCGCAGCAGGTGTGGGAAATCCGCCGGCCCGCGGCGTACGCGTACGACCTGACCATCGCCTGCATGTGCATCCACCGCGGCGAGTACAGGGTGGAGGTGCGGGACGGGCAGATCGCGTCGGTGCGCGACGCGGCGGGGGCTCCCGCGCCGGAGTCGCGGGTGGAGTGGATGGTGACGGTGGACCGGCTGTTCGAGCTGATGCGGCAGGCACGGCAGGCCGGCACCCCCGTGCGGGCGGTGTACCACCACGGGATGGGCTACCCCGCCGAGGTAGAGATCGGCATGCTGGCGGACGACAGCGGCACGCTCTACACCATCCAGAACCTGCGGCCCCTCTGAGGCTGGGGGGCGCGCATGCCCCCGCCGATGTCCTGGCCCGGCTCCACGCGATCGGCGCCGCCGCCGGTGCGCGACTGGCGCTCGCCGCGCTCCAGGGCGCCGTCGCTGGTGTCGGCCATCCCCTCGCGCGCGGACATGTCCTCGCGGTCGTGCAGGCGCTCCCCCTCCAGCGTGGGCGCGCCCTGGCCCGAGCCCTGAGGCACGTCGCCGGTCACGTGGCGCTGGCCGGTGCGGGTGGCGTACGCCTCGGCGCTCTCGATGTCGTCCAGGCGGCCGGCCTGCATGTTCAGCTCCCGGTCCGCGTTCTCCGGACGCCCGTCGACGTCGATGCGGTCGTTGGCATTGCGGTCCATCCGTGCATCCTCCCGTTGAAGGTACCCGCGCCCGCTCACCAGCGGTTCACGCGGGAGTAGAACTCGTCGTCCGTCAGCGGCCGCGCGCTGTAGCCGGCGTCGTACCCGCCGCCACGGCCGCTTAGGGCGCGCCCCTGGCCAAACTCGCGACCGTATCCACCCCGCTGGCCACCGCCCGCATCGTAGCCGCCGGCCTGCCGCGCACTGTAGCCGCCGCTGCTCTGCCGTGGTCCAAAGCCGTACGTGATCTCCTGGTGGCCGCCGCGGCCCGTCTGTCCGCCGAAGTCCGTGCCGTACCGGGGGCTGCCGCCGGATCCCAGCGTGTGCCCGCCGGTCGCCCGGTATCCGTTGTCGTACTGGCCGCCCGTGCGATGGCCACTTCCGTATCCAAGGCCGGCCTGCGCGCGATAGCCGTCGTCGTACGGGCCGCCGCTCCGGCCGCCGCTGCCGAATCCCACGCCGCCCCGCGCCCGCAACTCGCGGTCGTAGCGATCCGCGTACTCGTTGCCGATGCCGTACTGTCCGCCAAAGGCGGGAGCCACGCCGCCGCGGAAGCCGCCGGTGCGGTTGCCGCTGCCGCCGAGGAAGCCCCCCACCGCGCGGAATCCCTGGTCGTACTGGCCGCGCCCGTTGCCGCCTTCATGGCCGCGGAAGCCGCGGTCGTAATTCTGTGCGTAGCCGCCCGCGCCTCGCATCGAACGGTCGCCGATGTCGAAGTCCTGATTGTAGCGCGGAAGCCCGCGGCTCCGGTCCTGCGCCATGTGCGACAGGTACGATCCGCCGCCGCGCGCCTCGGTGCGCTGGGTGATCTCGCCCCGGCCCACGCCGCCCTGGTAGTCCCAGCCGTAGTCGCGCTGCGCGGAGGGGCCGTGCCCCTGTCCCTGCCAGGCGCCGTTCGTCCCCGAACCGGCGCTCCCCGCGCGAGCTCCCGCGCCGGGATCGTTCGGCACGCCACCCCAGCCGTACTGCGGCCCGCCCGACTGCCCGCCTTGTCCCGTCAACGCCATCCCTCCACCTCCGTGTCCTGGTGCGTCCCTCAATTTCGTGGGGCAAGGACGGTTGCAAGCCACGTTCCGGCGCCGCGATACGCGGAGTGCGCCGGAAAGTGCAGATCATCTCGCTTGCGGCATATTCGCCCGGATCGTGCACAAAGGCCCAGAAAAAGTCGGCTTCGCAGGTTGATCCCGCACAGTAGCGGAAAGTGTGTCTCGCCTGTTTTCGTATTTGCTTTCGTGACCTGGCTTGAATCCACCCGGACGAGGAGCGGCGATGCTGGGGAAGGGGTTGATCGAGGCGGTGGTGCCGGGCGTGCACCGGATCAAGCTGGGCGTGGTCAACGCGTACCTGCTGGAGGCGGAAGACGGGCTGACGCTGATCGACGCCGGGATGGCGCAGACGCGGCCGCTTTTGCTGCGCGCCATCGGGGCGGGGGGCGCGCGGGTGCGGGACATCCGCCGCATCCTGGTAACGCACGCGCACCCGGACCACACTGGCGCGCTGGCGTACCTCAAACAGGCCTCCGGCGCGCGCGTGTACATGCACGCGGCCGACGCGGAGCTGGTGCGGCGGGGCCGCTCGCTGCGTCCCGGGCTGCGGCCGCCGCCCCACCCGGTGTTTGGCGTGGTGGTGCCGCTGGTGTCGTGGGCCATACCGCGCCGGGTGCAGCCCGTAGAGACCGATCAGACGGTGCGCGACGGCGAGCTGCTGGACGTGGCCGGCGGGATGCGCGTCGTCGCGTTTCCCGGGCATTCCGCGGAGCAGGTGGGCTACCTGTGGCAGCGGCACGGCGGCGTGCTGTTCGCGGGCGATCCGGCCGCCAACCAGCTTGGCCGCCTGGACGTCGCCATCGTGTACGAGGACTACGCGCAGGGGGTGCGGGACCTTGCACGCCTTGCCTCGCTGGACTTCGACACCGTCTGCTTTGGCCACGGGCCGCCGATCGTGGGCGGCGCCTCCGCGGCCGTCCGCCGCAAATGGGGTGGGGGATAGAGGGTCCGGACCCGCGTTTCCCTCCCTGAGCCTCCCCATCGCAACCCGATGTGTTATCTTGTGATGCATGCGATCGGGTGAGACGGATTCGAACCCGCTCATGAGCGCCGGTCTTGCTGATCTGCATCCATAATCCGCACCAGCAGTATCCCTGATGATTCGCATCGTTACCCTGGCCGCGGCCGCGCTCACGCTGTCCGCCACCGCGGCGGACGCGCAGACGGCGCGCTCCGCGTGCGTCGTGGGCGGACCGCGCTGCATCACCGTCTCCTTTCACGAAACCGAGATGCGCGAGGTGGCGGCGGTGTTCGCGGAGTTCGGCGGGCAGTCGGTGGTGCTGGCGCCCGACGTGGCGGGGCGGGTAACCGCGGAAGTGCGTAACCAGCCGTGGGACGTGGCGTTCCGCGCCATTCTGGACGCGCACGGGTACGCGGCACGGCAAATCGCGCCGGGAATGCTGCGCGTGGATCCCCTGGAGCGGCTGGCGCGCGACGCGGTGCAGGCGCCGCTGGTAACGCGCGTGTTCCGCATCCATTACGTTCCCGCGGCGGACGTGGCGCGCGCGCTGGAAGGCGTGGTCTCGGAGCGCGGCCACGTCGCCGTCAGCGAGGCCACCAACACGCTGGTGGTCACGGACACGGAAGAGGTGATCGCCGCCATGGCGCGGGTGATCGGCCATCCGCCGCTGTAGGCCGGTCCGGATCGGCGGACTCTGGACGCGGGCGCGCGGCGGTGTCAGGTTGGGGCACCGCCGCGCGTTTGGTTTTCCTGACAGCGCGGTATCTGCCCAACCTGACCCAACTGACCGATGATCCGACGGATACGATTGCTCGCCCCCGCCTTTCTGCTGGCCGCCTGCGCCGCCCCGATGGTGGGCGGCGCGCAGGACGGCTCCGCCTCGCGCCAGCTGTGGGAGCGCCAGGGGATCGACGACTACCGTTACACGTACAGCGTCGTCTGCTTTTGCCCGGAGCGCGGGCCGGTGCGGGTGACGGTGCGCGACGGCGGCGTGGCCGAGGTGCAGCCCGCCGCCGACCCCAACGCCCGCGTCGCCGGCGGTGCGCAGCTGCAGGTGCTGACGGTGGACGAGGTGTTCGACCGCATCGAGGAGGCGGAGGCGAACGGCACCTTCACCAGGATCGAGTACCATCCCAGCCTGGGCTACCCGACCTCGGCGGAGATCGGCACGCTGGCCAACGACGCGGGCACCGTGTACCAGATCAGCGAGCTGGAACCGCTGCGCTGAATTTGGGTCGACGGTCCACACTCGTTGATTTCCTGAGGAAGGTGCCGTGCTGCGACTGGATTCTGGGATGCAGCCTGGCGCCGACCGAAGGATCTCGCCGGCACGGCCGTGGGGCTGGCTTCCCGGCTCAGATCTCGGCCGTGCGTGAGCGGCAGACGAGATCCGTCGGTCGCGCAAGTGTCTGCGTAACTTACGCTTGCGGAAGCGCGCTCCCTCAGAAAATCAGTCCTGGGCTCGTGCAGCATCCAACGACCGAAGCCCCGGCCCTCGTCACGAGGGCCGGGGCTTCGCCGCGTTCGGGGCAGAGAAGGGGCGCGGCTACTTGGCTTCCAGGATCTGCGAAAGCGTCTGCACGTCCTTGATGTGCAGCTTGCGCTCGCCGCGGGGAAGCTGGATGCTCACCTTGTCACCCTTTTTCTTCCGCATCAGCTGCTGCCCCAGGGCGCTGGCCATGGAAATCTGGCCGCTGTCCAGGTTGTCCTTGTCGATGAAGTCGCCGAACACCAGCGTGTACGTTTCCTCCTCGCGGGTGCGCATGTCCACCACCGTCACCCGCGAGCCGAAGCCCACGCTGTCGGTGGGGATCTGCGACAGGTCGATCTTGGACAGCTCGCCGGCGCGCATGGTGAGCTGGTTCAGCCGCGCCTGCACGAACTGCTGGCGCTCCAGCGCGCTCTTGTACTCGGAGTTCTCGCGCAGGTCGCCATGCTCCACCGCCTTTTTGATGGCTTCGGGAAGCACCACCTGCAGCTCGTGCGTCAGGCGCTCGATCTCTTCGCCCAGCTTGTTTTTCAGCTCGTCCAGCATTTCACGGTTCCGATGATTTTCCGTAACGGGCCAGCAGTGGCGCAAATGTAACCATGCCTCTGCGGCGTGCGCTACTCTTTCGCGTCGCGGGCGTGCATTTCGATGATTTCGGCTGGCGGGATTCCAGCCGATTTCTCCCCGCGAACGCTCCGTTCCCGCCTGCGCTCTCCGCCCGCGGTTCCGCATTACGGTCTTTCAGCGCGGCGCGGGTGCACCGGATTCATCCGACCCGCGGGGAAAACCGCGCGACGTGTCCATCTAACCTTCTGGCGCCAGGCTTTGTGTGCGTCGCGTCTGGCACGCACGTTCTTCAGCGTAGGGTCTGCGCCCCTCAACATCCCGACCGAGGTGAACCATGCGCGTACTCAGGCAGGGAGACCGCGGCGCCGACGTCAAGCGCTGGCAGTTCTTTCTCGTGGGGCAGAACCTGGACGTGGGCGTGGCGGACGGCATCTTCGGGGCCCGGACGCACCTGGCCACGCTGGCGTTTCAGCAACGGCACGGGCTGGTTGCGGACGGCATCGTGGCCAACCGCACGGTGGGGCAGGCGGCGCTGCTGGGCTTCGAGATCGTCGACGAGCCGTCCGACGATATTCACACCGCCGGATTTCCGCCCAAGCCCACCTTCAAGCCGCTGGTGGGCACGGCGGCGCGGCAGCAGGTGTTCGGCAAGTTCAGCTTCGTGCCCAAGCCGGTGCCGGGAAACCGCGAGAACATCGAGATCACCGACGACTGGGCCGCCAAGAACATCATCGTCGTCACCATCCCGCAGCTCAAGGGGGTTCCGGGCGCGGGATCGTCGGGCAAGGTGCAGTTTCACCGCGCGGCCGCCGACCAGATGGTGGCGCTGTGGCAGGCGTGGGACGACGCGGGGCTGATCGACCGGGTGCTCAGCTGGGGCGGCTCGTTCGTGCCGCGCTTTGTGCGCGGCAGCAAGACCACGCTCAGCAACCATGCGTTCGGCTCCGCATTCGACATCAACGTGCCGTTCAACCCGCTGGGCGTCATTCCGGCGCTGGTGGGAAAGAAGGGCTCCGTGCGCGAGCTGGTGCCGCTGGCCAACCAGCACGGCTTCTTCTGGGGCGGCCACTTTGCCGGGCGGCTTGACGGCATGCACTTCGAGATCGCGAAGATCCTCTGATTGGGCCCGGGGATCACGCAAAGCCTGATGGAGAGAGAAGCGTTGATTTCTTGAGGGCCAGAGGGTGGTGCTACACTTCGATGCACGAAGCGACACCCTGTTATCCTGAGGGAGCGCACCGCGTGTAACCAGAAATCACACAACCGCTTGCGCGCGACCGAAGGATCTCGTCTGCCCCACGCAGGGCCGGGATCAGGGCGTCGAATCCAGCCGCTCGGTTCTGCTGGCAAGGTCCTTCAGTCGGCGCCAACGTATCTCGCGCAAACACGATACGGCGCGGCGCCTCCCTCAGGATGACTGAGCGCGGGGCGAGTTTGGCAACACCCTTTCAGCCTCGGGACATCGACGCATTGCTCGATACGGCACGCACAACCCCATCATCATGCGGCGTTCTTCATACGGGAGTTAATTGATCGGAAGGGGCAGCGGAGAACGTTCTCCGCTGCCCCTTTCAGCATCTGGCACAAACGACGAAGGACGTAGGGAAGATCCATCTTCTCCGCCGCGCCTCTCCCTTCCCCTCCGCGTCTCCGCGTGAAACCCGCCGCGCTTACGGCTGCCGGGGTACCGGCGCCTCCGCCACGTCGACGGGCGCCGCGGCATCCACCGCCGGCCCGCCGCGCACCAGCAGCGCCGCCGCGCTTCCGCCGATCAGCTCCGCGGCGATCGTCCACAGGCGCGACGCGATCGCGAGCACGGCTGCCACGCCGGCCGGCAGGTACGGCTGCAGCAGCTCCGCCATCGCAAACTCCCGCAGCCCCATCCCGCCCGGCAGCACCGACGCGTAGCCGATGAAGAACGAAAACGCGTTCACCCCCGCCATCTGCGGCAGCAGCGTCCACGGCACGTCCGCCAGCGAAGCGACGAACAGGTGGTACGCCACGCCGTAGAACATCCAGCTCACTACGGAAAGCCCCAGCAGCCCCAGCCCGTCCATCCACCCCGCGTTCCAGCGGATCACCTCCTTCTTCAGCAGCCGGGGGATCAAGGCCAGCAGGTGGTTCAGAAACGCGGGGTGCACGGCGAGCGCGGCGCCGATTGTCGCGACCGCCATCAGCCAGCGCGGGTCGATCCCCGGCAGGACGTCACCCGCCAGCGTCCACGCCGCCACCACGGCGGCGGATAGGAGCGCCATCCCCGTGTGCACCAGCATGGACGTCAGCATCACCGCGCCGGAAAGGCCGGCGCCGCGGCTCAGCTGCGCCACGGCGATGAACTGGAATACCTTGCCGGGGACGTAGCGCGCCAGGTTGCTGAGCCACCAGATGCGCTGCAGCATCCCCAGCCGCACCGGCGGATGGTCGAAATGGCGCAGGATGCGGCTCCACACCCACACGCCCCACCCCAGCACCGCCACGTGCGCCACCACGCTGGCCGCCAGCAGCGCGGGGTCCACGCGCCAGTCGTAGCCGCGCAGCTGCGCCCAGTTGTCCGCGATCAGCCTGCCCAGCCACCAGACCGTGGCCGCGATCAGCAGCGCGCCGAGAAGGCGGCGCCAGGCGGGTTTCACGCGGCCGCCGGCGCCGGTTCGGCGTCCTCGCCGCGCGGCCGGCGGCGTGCGCGGACCAGCAGAAACACGCCGTACAGCGCCAGCAGCGCCATCCCCGCCAGGT
The DNA here is from genome assembly GCF_048594345.1 of Longimicrobium sp. GTDB lineage: Bacteria > Gemmatimonadota > Gemmatimonadetes > Longimicrobiales > Longimicrobiaceae > Longimicrobium. The sequence goes on along the minus strand of NZ_JBMDXM010000107.1, from coordinate 8,595 downwards.
AGATGTAAAAGCCGTTGTACAGCTGCGCCGAGTGGAACCGGAACTCCACCGTGTGCGTGCCCTGGGGCACCACCACGCCGCGGAACGCGTGATTGGTGCGCAGGATCTCCACCGGGCGGCCGTCCACCGTGGCGTGCCAGTCCTTGTACCAGTTGTCCGCCAGCACCAGCAGCGCCGGGCGGCTGGCCGTGGTCTGCACGCTTACGCGGTCCGGCTCGTACCGCGTCACCTGCGCGTTCCCCTGCAGCGGCCCCTGGGGCACCCCCAGCGGCCGCGACGTCTCCACGAACGCCGTCGTAAGCGGGTTCCACGCCGAGTCCTGCATGGCCGGCAGCGCGGCCTTGTCCGCCACCGGCACCGCGCGCTCCGCCAGGTAGGCGCGGGGCAGGGCCAGCGTGTTCTCGTAGACGATGGCCTGCTGCCCGCGAAACACCTCGCGAAGCCACGGCACCTGCAGCTCCGCCGAAAGCACCACGTAGCGGATGTTGGCCACCGCCATGAAGCGCGGGTCGCCCGTAAAGTTGTGGAAGTCCACCATCGACCGCTCGCCCGCGCCGGCCAGCTCGTTGTAGCGCTGCAGCTGGTTGCCGTGCTCGCCCGCCGCATTCTCAAGGTCGTACCACATGGGCCCGTTCTTGAACCGCGGCCAGGCGCTCTGCCCTTCGATGGGAAAGTAGCGGAACGGCCGGCGCTGCTGCCGCAGGAACGCCGTCACGTCGTCCTCCGCGTAGGCGATCTCGGGCGCGTCCATGGTCTGAAAGAACTTCTTTCCCACGATCCACAGGTCCGCCACCGTCACCAGCGACAGCAGGAGCATCGCCACCAGCGACGTCACCTTGCGCGTCCACCACATCCACAGCGCCCCGCCCGCCGCCGCGGCAAAGAACGCGAAGCGCATCCACCCCTGCGCGGGGGTAAGCCCGCTGGTCCCCTCCGCCATCCCCGCCGCCGCCGCGCCAAAGGCGCCGGCGCCCACGACGGCGATCCCCACCCCGACGGCCACCAGGATCCCCACCATGTTCTCGCCCGGCTCCGGATCCGCCGCCACGCGCCGCGCGGCGCGTGCCTCCCGCAGCTGCGCCAGCCGCTCCAGCGTGATGGCCGCCATGCAGATGAGCGAAAAGCCCAGGACGTAGTATGCCAGGTCCGGCGCGCGGAACCGCTTCAACCCCGGCAGCACGGCCCAGTACAGCCGGTAGAGCGGCGTGTTGCCGCCCAGCGACATGGTCAGCGCGAACAGGCCCAGCCCCGCGAAGAACCACCAGTAGCGGTTGCGGCGCGAGTAGTAGACGCCCAGCGCAAAGAGGACGACGACCAGCGCGCCCAGGTATTCCGTGTGCAGCCGGAAGGCGTTCTCGCCGCGGTACACGGGGAACACGTACTCGCCGCGGTCGTTCTGGATGTTGGCGCCCACCTGCTCCGGCACCGCGATCCCCGCGATGCCACGCCAGGGCATGGAGTACGAGGTGCTGAACTCGTAGCCGCGCCCGCCCGTCATCCCGCGCGGCGACTGGCTTACGTAGTCCTGGAACGGCAGAAAGTTGACGGATGCCAGCACGAACCCGAACGCCACCGCGCCAATCCCCATCGCCACCGTCTTCGCCAGCCGCGACGGCTCGCGGTGCACGCGCAGGCTGATGAGCAGGAAGACCGACCAGATGAGCGCCGCCAGCAGCAGGTAGTAGGCGTTCTGGATCTGAAAGCTCAGCAGCGCCATCCCCACCGTGGCCGCCGCGCCCGCGAACGGCGCCAGCCGCGCCGTGCGGATGCCGCTGTGGAGGAAGTAGAAGAGCAGGGGGATAAAGCTGGCGACGATGATGCGCCCGTCGTGGCCGGCGTACACCCACGACGTCAGGATCCCCGTCCACTGGAACGCCAGGCCAATGACGAACGCCACCCACCGCCGGCACCCCAGCTCGCGCCCCAGCAGGTACATCCCCCAGCCCGCGATGCCGAACTGGATCCAGAACAGGATCGGGAAGAACAGCCGCGTGGGTCCGATCGCGTCCGCCAGCCAGCGGACGGGATAGTACGTGCTTCCCGGATTGGAGAAGAGCGGCACGCCGCCGTACACGTACGGCACCCACCCCGGCAGCGTACCCGCCGCCGTGCGCTCGCTGATGAAGTCGAGGTAAAAGAAGCTCGACACCGTGTAGTCCGTCCCGAAGATGTGCCGCCCGGGAAGGAACGCGGGGAGAAAGTAGATCAGCGCCAGCGCAAAGTAGATCGCGGCGGCCACGCCGGCGCCGATCCCCGGATCGGTTTCGGCGGGGGCGGCCAGCGTGGATGCGCGGCGCGGCGGGGGAGCGGTGTTCTTCATCGGGAGCCGGATGGGGAAGGGGACGTGCGTCCCGCGGAGATTCGGTTCAGCCAGGCCAGGTGGTCGCGCGCCACCTCGTCCCACGACCAGCGGCGCGCGCGGACGCGCGCGGAGGCGGAAAGCGCGGCGCGGCGGTCCGGCGCGTCCAGCAGCGCGGCGATGGCGGCCGCCGTGGCCGCGGCATCCTCGCGCGGCACCAGCACCCCGCCGTCCTCGCCGACGACGTCGGGCACCGCGTCCACGCCCGCCGCGACGACGGGAATGCCGGCCGCCATCGCCTCCGCGGCCACCATCCCGAAGCCTTCGAAGCGCGACGGCATCACCATCGCCAGCGCGCCGGCCATCAGCGCGTGCACGTCGTCATGGGTGGGGTTCGCGATCAGCTCCACGCTGGCCTGCAGCCCGCGCTCGGCGATCATTGCGGCGATGCGCTGGGCGTCCTTGCCACGCCCGGCCACCTTCAGCGCCAGGTTCGGCCGGTCGCGGACCAGGATCGCCATGGCGTCCAGCAGGACGTCGATCCCTTTTTGAAAGACGTCGAAGCGGCCGTAGTAGAGCAGAAAGTCCCGCTCCGCGCGGCGGACGCGAAAAAAGCGTTCGTCCACCCCCGCGCCGATCACCGTCGTCTCCGCGTCCGCCCGCAGCGCCGGCCGCGCTTCGTCCAGCAGCCAGGGGCTGACGGCGGCCACCCAGCGCGCGCGCCGCAGCTGCATCCGCTCCCATCCGCCCACCGCCGCGCCCGGGACGCGTCCCCAGCGCACCCGCGCCGTGGGCCCCGCCATCTGCCCCAGCATCACGCCCACGGGACGGTCGGCGGGGATGCGGATGGGCGTGTAGGCGCTGAAGTCGAACACCGCCGCGTCATACGCCGCCGTGCGCAGCAGCCGCGTGGCCGCGCGCCCGTACGTCAGCCGGCTCCACGCGTACGGCGACGCCGCCCCCAGGCGGACGGAGCGGAAGCCCTCCGCGTCCTCGTCGCGCGCGCCGGGAAAGCGGCCGGTGACGATCGTCACGTCCAGCTGGCCGGCCAGGCGGCGGTAGATCTCGTGCAGCCGCACCGCGCCGCCGCCGCCGACCCACGGGTTGCGCGGGTCGTCGTAGATGCAGTGGACGACGCGAATCATCCCTGCTTGCGGGCGATGAAGAAGTTGCTCCCCATCCCCACGTCCAGCAGCAGCCGCGTTACCGGGTTCGTGAACACCCACTCCTGCCGGTTAAGCCAGCGCGCGAGGCCCTGCTTGCCCGCGCGCACCTCGCCCGGCTCGCTGATGCGCCCGCGCAGGTAGTCGATCCACATCTGCCGCGGCTCCGCCAGCTCCGCGAACCGCGCCTGGCGCAGCAGCTTCCGCACGCCCATGCGGGTGGGGATGATGCCCACGCCGTAGTTGCCGCGCCCGCCGCCGCGCACCCGTTCGAAGTACCACACCTGCAGCGGCCGCGGCATCAGCGTAAGCCCCGCCAGCTGGTAGTGCGGGTCGCTGGCGATGCTGGCCAGCGCGAAGGGCTTGGGGGTGACCAGGTACAGCAGCCCGTCCGGTGCCAGCACGCGGTAGATCTCCCGCAGCGTCTTTTCCCGGTCGTTCACGTGCTCCAGCACGTTGTCGAGGACCACGAGGTCGAACGACCCGTCGCTCCAGGGCAGCTCCTCCGCGAACCCCTGGCGCAGGTCGATGGAAACGCCGTGCTCCTCCGCCCGCAGCCGTCCGCGCTGCACCGAGGTTTCGCTGACCTCGATCCCCGCCGCGTGCGCGCCGCGCTCGGCAAAGGCGATGGGCACGCCCGCGTCGCCGCAGCCGATGTCGAGCACGCGCGCGCCTTCCGCGCGAAAGGCGGGAACGTAGCGGGCCAGCGTTTGGAGCACCAGAAACCCGCGCGCGTACTCGCTTACGTACAGGTTCTTCCACTGCTCAAAGTTCTGCGCCTTCCACCACCCGGCGCGCTCGGCCTCCAGCCGCTCCAGGTAGCGCGGCTCCACCTGCGAGGTGTCGGTGCGGGTAAAGCGGGGCCGCTCGGTCTGGCTGCTCAGCGTGTCCGTCCTGTGGATGATGTCCGTGCGTTGCGCCGACATTCTACGCGGTCCAAGGGCTTTTCGGCAGTCCCCGGAAGAGAAAAGATGAGGCCCTATCTTTTTCAGGGTTTCCAGGCGGGATTGAACAGGCCGGCGGAGTAGGGCAGGGGAACGCGCTGGCCCGTGGCCACGTGGATGATCTCCAGGCGCTCGGTCTCCATGTCGTGCGCCACGATCCAGCGGTCGTCCGGCGACCAGTCGAAGCCGAAGCCGTACGACTCCCCGTCCCCCACCGGTCGAGCTCCGGTGCCGTCGGATGCCATCAGGCGGATGGGGCCCGACTCGTAGCCCTGCGGGTCCAGGTACGCGATGGAGTCGCCGTGCGACCACTCCGGTGCGTGGCCGCGCACGTCGCGCAGCACCAGCCGGCCCGTGCGCAGGTCCAGGATGCGCAGCGTCACCAGGCGGCTGTCGCCCTCCTCGCGAAAGTACACCACGCGGTCTCCCGCGGGCGACACCGAGGGATGCGACTGGTTGCGATCGTCGCGGGTGAAGCCCGGCAGCAGCTGCACGCCGGTGCCGTCCGCCCGCACGCGGTACGGGTAGCCGCGCATCTCCGGTCCGCTGTAGCCGCCAAAGTACACCCACTGGCCGTCACGCGAGGGGTGCGTCCACAGCTGCGCCGGCGGCACGGAGCCGCGCAGCAGCGGCTGCGTCGCGCCGTCCAGGTCCGAGACCCGCGCCTCGCCGAACGTCCCCTTGGTGAACACGAAGCGCCGCCCGTCCGGGAGCCACCGGGGCGAGCGCGCGCCCTGCGCCGCCACCGCCAGCCGGTAGTCCGACCCGTCCAGCCCAAAGACGTAGACGCCGCGCGGGCCCGCCGCCGCCAGGGTGCCCCGCGGCACCACGCTCACGAACACCGGCACCTGCTCGTCCTCCACCGTCACCATGATCCGCGTGCGCCCCACCGCCACGCCCGTAACCGCCGCGCCCGCCGTAGCGATCGCCGCGTCGTCGGAGGCGACCGCCTCCAGCGGTACCGGGGTGGTGGTCCCGGCCCGGTCCTGCACCACGGCCCGCAGCGCGTAGCTGCCGCCCACGTACACCGCCGTATCCGCCGGCAGCACGACCGTCCGCGCCGGCCGGCCCGGCGCCACCCGGTACTCCGCCGTCGTCGAGAACCCCAGCGTGGGCACGGTGACGCGGACCGTCGCCGTGCCGGTCGCCGTCCCCAGCCGCACCCGCACCGCCGCACGCCCCAGCGCGTCCGTACGCACCTCCGCCGCCGGCTGAAAGTTGTCCGGCGTAACGCCGCTCAGGTTGACCATGGGCACCGTAAATCCGGGCTGCTCCACCACTGCCGCCTCGAAGCGAACCGCCACGCCCGCCTGCGGCCGCCCCTGGTCGTTGCGCACCTCCACCACCAGCGGCCGCGGCAGCTGCGCCTGCACCGTATCCGCCTGTCCCGCGCCGGAGATCACCGCGATCCCCACCTGTCCGGGTTCCGGCCGCGGATCCGGCGCCGTTCTGCAGGCGCCCGCCATCGAGAGCGCCACCCCCAGCAGGAGCGCGCGGTGTTTGATGAGCTGCATCACAAGATTCGGAATTGGATAAGCGAGGATGGACGTCGTGCAGATCCAGGAAAAGATAGGCCTCACACAGAGTTAACAGAGTCAACAGAGTTCGTTTCTACCGCGTCCGCCGGTTCTTCTCATCCCCAAAGCATTCAGGAAGATAGAGTGGAGCACGGGGATGAGCACGAGAAAACTCTGTTGACTCTGTTAACTCTGTGTGAGGCCCAATCTTGTAAACCGTGAGCGTCCGCGGAGCCTGCCACGCGGGAAGAACGTGCGGCCTCACCGTTTGCGGACGCGCGCGTACACCTCCGCCAGCCGCCCCACGATCACGTCCCACGAAAAACCCGCGCGCACGTCGTCGCGGCCGTGGACGCCCATCTGCCGCGCGGCCGCGGGATCGTCCATCATCCGCCCGATCGCCGCCGCCAGCGCCGGCGCGTCCCCCGGCGGCACCAGGAACCCGTTGCGCCCGTCGCGCACGATGTCGACGATGCCGCCCGCCGCGCTGGCGATGGTCGGCTTGCCGTAGCCCATAGCCTCCAGCAGCACCACGCCCAGCCCCTCGGTGTCGCCCTTGGCGTCCACCACCGCCGGAAGCACGAACGCGTCGCAGGCCGCGATGCGCGCCTTGAGCTCATCCTGCGTCACGAAGCCGTGGAACACCACGCGCGCCCCCAGCCCCAGCCGCTCCGCCTGCTCCTGCAGCCGTGCGCGCTCCGGACCGTCACCCACGACGCGCAGGACGACCCGGCGCGCCGGCGGCAGCGAGGCGAGCGCATCCAGCAGCAGGTGCACCCCCTTCCGCTCCACCAGCCGCCCGACGAACAGCAGCTCGAAGGGGGCGCCGGGGTCCGTGCGCGGGGCAGGGAGCTCCGCCAGCGGCTCCACCGTAGCGCCAAAGGGGATGATGGCGGGATCGGCGCCGGGCACCTGCCGCCGCAGCCGCTCCGCCGTGTAGGTGCTGATGGCCGTCACCGCGTCCGAACCGCGGACGATGCGCCGCAGCACGGGGGCAAGGAAGGGAAGCTCCTTCTCCATCCACGTGAGCTCCACGCCAAAGAAGGTGCTCACCAGCGGCACCCCCGACGCCCGTTTGGCCGCCAGGCCGATCACGCCGTGGGGCAGGGGCCAGAAGGCATGGACCACGCTGAACTCGCCCGAGCGCGCCAGCCGCGCCGCCGCCAGCGAGCCGGACGCCACGTAGCCGGGGACCAGGCCCATGAACACGGGGCGCTCGCGGATTCGGTCCGGCGCCGTCTGGTCGTGCGTCAGCGTTTCCCACGGGCGCGGCGCGTAGCGAAAGCGGTGCACGCGCACCCCGTCCACCGTCTGCGTGTGCAGCCCGCGGTACGCCGGCGCCAGCACCTCCACCTCCACCCCCAGCGGCCGCAGCCGGCGGATGGTCTCCACCATCCAGGGGGTGATGACGTCGGCGGGGTCGCGGGCGTACGCCGAGACCAGGTAAAGGACCTTCACTTGTGAGGGAGGGTACGTCGCGATAGGTTGTGCATCCTGCCCAACCTACGGGCTTTTTCCAGCGTATACAAGCACTCCCCCCGGTTTCCAAGGCACGTGTCGTCAGCCGAGCGCGCGCTCGTCATCATCCCGACCTACAACGAGAGCGAAAACCTTCCTCGCCTCATCCCGTCGGTCCTTTCGCGCGATGCGCGGCTGGAGATCCTGGTGGTGGATGATGCGTCGCCCGACGGCACCGGCCGCATGGCGGAAGAGATCGCCGCGGCCGAGTCCCGCGTGCACGTGCTGCACCGGGCCGGCAAGCTGGGGCTGGGTACCGCGTACCTGGACGGCTTTCGCTGGGGGCTGCGGCACGGCTACGACGTCCTCTTCGAGATGGACGCCGACTTTTCGCACGATCCCGTGCACCTGCCGCAGTTTCTGGACGCCATCGAGAAGTACGACCTGGTGCTGGGCTCGCGCTACCTGCACGGCCGGGTCACCGTGGTCAACTGGCCCATGGGGCGGCTGCTGCTGAGCTGGTTCGCCAACCTGTACGCCGGCTGGGTGACCGGTCTGCCCATCGCCGACGCCACGGGCGGCTTCAAGTGCTTTCGCCGCGAGGTGCTGGCGGCCATCGACCTGGATCGCGTGGAAAGCAACGGCTACGCGTTCCAGATCGAGATGAGCTTTCGCGCCTGGAAAAAAGGCTTTCGCCTGGGCGAGATCCCCATCATGTTCGTGGATCGCGACCAGGGCGAAAGCAAGATGAGCAAGAAGATCGTCCGCGAGGCCGTCTGGCGCGTGTGGCGGCTGCGTTTCCTGGCCATGTTCGGGCGCCTGGAGGCCAGGAAGCCGCCGCCCGCCATCGCCCCCTGAGATCGAGTCGCGAGACAGGGCGGCCGCATCTCTCCACGACGCTGACCTCGCAACCAGGCCGTCGATTTCCTGAGAGGGTGTTATGAACTCGGACGAAAGACCGCGCTCGGTCATCCTGAGGGAGCGCCACGCGTAACCTCCCCTCGGACAAACGCTTGCGCGCGACCGAAGGACCTTTTCTCGGCTTGCTTGAACCCGGCCGAAGCGGCAACGGCGTGTCCGCCACCACGTCCTCGGGCGAGGTGTACACGCCCGCGCCGCGCCGCGCCGCCGACGAAGCCGCCCCGGCCGGAGAGGTAGAGCCCGCCGTGCGGGGGCAAGACGCGACGCCGCCATCCTCCGCGGCGGAGGTGCCG
>NZ_JBMDXM010000106.1:0-11195 GCF_048594345.1 Longimicrobium sp. | reverse complement strand
CTGGTGCACGCCAATGTCCACGAACGCGCCGAACGCGACCACGTTGGTCACCGTGCCCTGAAGCGACATCCCCTCGCGCAGGTCCTCGATGGAGTCGACGTCGTCGCGGAACGCCGGCGCCTCGAACTGCTCGCGCGGATCGCGGCCGGGCTTCTTGAGCTCGGCCACGATGTCTTCCAGCGTGGGAAGGCCCACGCCGTCGCCCAGGTACTTCTGCACGTCGATGCGGCCCACGGCGGCCTCGTTGCCCACCAGCGACGTCATGTCCACGGACAGGTCGCGGGCAATGCGCTCCACCAGCCCGTAGCGCTCCGGGTGCACGGCGCTGGCGTCCAGCGGGTGCGCGCCGCCGCGCACGCGAAGGAAGCCGGCGGCCTGCTCGTACGTCTTGGGCCCCAGGCCGCTCACCTTCTTGAGCAGCTCCGCGCGCGAGCGGAACGGCCCCGCCTCGTTGCGGTGCTGCACGATACGCTGCGCCACCGTGGGGCCAATGCCGGCCACGTACGAAAGCAGCGCCGGCGAGGCCGTGTTCAGTTCCACGCCCACGCGGTTCACGGCCGATTCCACCGTCTCGTCCAGGCGGCGCTTGAGGCGCGTCTGCGAGACGTCGTGCTGGTACTGGCCCACGCCGATGGACTTGGGATCGATCTTCACCAGCTCCGCCAGCGGGTCCTGCAGCCGCCGGGCGATGGAGACGGCCGAGCGCAGGGTAAGGTCCAGCTCCGGCAGCTCCTCTCGCGCCAGGTCCGACGCGGAGTAGACGGACGCGCCGGCCTCGTTCACCATCACCACGGCGGGGCGCACGTCCGCGGGGAGGTCGCGTCCGGCCTCCTTGGCCAGCTTGTCGCTTTCGCGGCTGGCCGTGCCGTTGCCCACCGCCACCAGCTCCACGCCGTGCTCCTGGACCAGCTTCGCCAGCTCGCGCCTGGCCCGGTCTTCCTGGTGCAGGTAGACCACGCCCGTGGCCAGCAGCGCGCCCGTGCTGCTGACGACGGCCAGCTTGCATCCCGTGCGGTAGCCGGGGTCCACGCCCAGCACCGTCCGGCCCCCGGCGGGCGGCTGCAGCAGCAGCGCCTCGAGGTTCTTGCCGAAGATGGCGATGGCTTCTTCGTCCGCGCGCGTCTTGAGCTCCATCCGCACCTCCACCTCCACGGAAGGCGAGATCAGGCGGCGGTACGCGTCGTCCACGGCGAGCCCCATCTGCTCCGGCGCGCGGTGTCCGTCCATGAACTTGCGGCGCAGGGCGCCGGTCAGCTCCTCGTCCGGGGCCAGGATGCGGGCCGTGAGGTAGCCTTCCGCCTCCCCGCGGCGCACCGCGAGGATGCGGTGGCTGGGCATGTCCCTGATGGGCCCGGAAAAGTCGTAGTAGTCCTGGAACTTGCTGACCTCGTTCTCCTTGCCGCGCGCTGCCTTGCTTTCCATCACGCCCCTGGCGCGCACCTGGTCGCGCACGTAGGCGCGCGCCGCCGCGTCCTCGCTCACCCGCTCGGCGATCACGTCGCGCGCGCCGGCCAGCGCGTCGTCCGCGGAGGCCACGCCCTTGTCCGCGTCCACGAAGCCGGCGGCCTGCGCGGCGAGCTGCGCGTCCGTCGTCTGCCCGGCCCACAGCGCCTCGGCCAGCGGGCCCAGGCCGCGCTCCAGGGCGATGGTGGCGCGGGTGCGGCGCTTGGGCTTGTAGGGCAGGTACAGGTCTTCCAGCGCGCTCTTGGTTTCCGCGCGGTCGATGGACGCCTTCAGCTCCGGCGTGAGCTTGCCCTGCTCGTCGATGGACTTGAGGATGGCGGCGCGGCGCTCGTCCAGCTCCGCCAGGTACTCGTGGCGGTCGCGGACGTCGCGAAGCTGCACCTCGTCCAGCTCGCCCGTCGCTTCCTTGCGGTAGCGCGCGACGAACGGAATGGTGTTGCCGGCCAGCAGCAGCTCCAGGGCGGCGGAAACCTGCGGCGCGCGAAGCCCCAGCTCCGCGGCGATCTTTTGAGCGTAGACGGAAGACAACGGGGGTACGAAGGTACGGGGTACGAAGGTACGAAAGTACGAAGGTACGAGGGGAGAAAACTACGATGAGGCGGGGGTGCGGTCTACTCTTGCGGATCGGGGCGGGGATGTTTCGGGTGGGGGGATACAGGAGATCGTGCAGGGAGGGAAGGATGGAGATGGGTCCTGGACATCGTGCCGGCGGCCTTGCCCGGGCGAATAAATTCGCGGCAACAACTACACGAAGTCCGCCTGCGCGGACTCGGCGGCATGGGCGTGTGCGGCGTTCCAGACATCCGTGCGTCCGCAACCGGGACAAGGTCCCTGCGTGGGCCACGCCGACGTGCGTGAAACGCCATCATCTCGACGAAACGATTGAACCCTCCCGCACCGAAACGGTGGAGAGGGTCCGATCCAACTCACGCACCAACGTACTTTCGTACCCCGTACTTTCGTACCCCGTACCCCGTACCCCGTACTTTCGTACCCTCGTACCCCGTACCCTCGTACCCCCTCACGCACTCAGCCGCTGCCTCCAGATCATGGCCCCTGCGGCGTCGCCGGCGACGGGGTGCGAAAAGCGGAAGCCCTGCGCGTACTCGCATCCCATCCCGCGCAGCGAATCCGCCTGCTCCGGCGTCTCCACGCCTTCGGCCACGGCGCGCATCCCCAGCGTCCTGGCCAGCACCAGGATGGTGCGGACGATCTGCTCCGTCTGCCCGTCGCCCAGCCGCATGATGAACGAGCGGTCCACCTTGAGCGTATCGATGGGAAAGCGGTGCAGGTAGCTGAGCGACGAGTAGCCGGTGCCAAAGTCGTCGATGCACAGGTCCACGCCCAGCGTCTTGAGCTCCTCCAGCGTGGCCGCCGCGCCCCCCGCGTCGCCCATCAGCAGGTTCTCGGTGATCTCCAGCTTGAGGAACGCCGCCGGCAGCTCCGTCTCGCGCAGCGCCTCCGCCACGTCCGACGCCAGCGCCGGATCCGCGAACTGGCGCGGTGACAGGTTGACGTTCACCGAAAGCGCCGCGCCGTAGCGGCGGTTCCAGTCGCGCATCTGGCGGCAGGCCTCGCGCAGCACCCAGCGGCCCAGGGGGACGATGAGCCCCGTCTCCTCGGCCGCGGAGATGAACTCCGACGGCTGCAGCAGCCCGCGCTCCGGGTGCCGCCACCGGGCCAGCGCCTCGAACCCCGCGATGCGCCCGTCCGCCAGCGACACGACCGGCTGGTACGCCAGCTCGAACTCCTCGCGGTCCACCGCGCCGCGCAGGTCCGTTTCCAGGTGCAGCCGTTGCAGCGCCGTGGCCTGCATGGTGGCGTCGAACATCTCGGTACCGGCGCGGCCGCGCTTCTTGGCGCGGTACATGGCCGTCTCGGCGTCACGCACCAGCACCTCGGCCGCCGCGCCGTCGCCCCCGCCCCCGATGCCGATGCTGGCCGAGGCGAACACCGCGCGCCCCTGCAGGTAAAACGGCTCGCGCATGGCCTCGTGCACCCGCTCCGCAACCGTCCGCGCCTCGGCGGGGTCGTTCAGCTCGTCCACCAGCACGCCAAAGACGTCCGCGCCCAGCCGCGCCACCGTGTCGGCCACGCGCAGTGCGCCCTCCAGCCGCCGCGCCACCCTGTCCAGCAGCAGGTCGCCCACCGCGTGGCCCAGCGAGTCGTTGACCACCTTGAACCCGTCCAGCCCCACGCACAGCACGGCGCAGCTGCGGCCCAGCCGCGACCCGCGCCGCAGCGCCAGCCCCACGCGGTCCAGCAGCAGCGTGCGGTTGGGAAGCCCGGTGAGCGCGTCGTGCAGCGCGTTGTGCAGCAGCAGCTCCTCGGCCACCTTGCGGTCCGTCACGTCGCTCAGGCTGCCGGCCACGCGCACCGCGGCGCCCTCCGGCCCCATGACCGCCACCGCGCGCACGTGCGTCCAGCGCCAGCCGCCGTCGCGGTGCCGCATGCGGTGCACGCTTTCCACGTACGGCCGCTCGCCGTTGCGCAGCAAGGCCAGCACCGTGCGCATGTGCTCCACGTCTTCGGGGTGAATGCGGTCCAGCCACTCGGCCGGGTCGTTCCCCACCTCGCCCTCGGCGTAGCCCAGCAGCGCCATCAGCCGCGGCGAGGGCGACAGGCGCCGCGCCCCGATGTCCCAGTCCCACAGTCCTTCGCTGGCCCCTTCCAGCGCCAGCGCGTACCGCTCCTCACCCTCACGCGAGCCGACATCCGCGTTCCGGCCGCTGGCGTCCTGCGTGTGGATGAGCACCACCGTCCCGCCCGTCCCCTCGATCGCCCGCAGCGTTTCGTCCACCCGCAGAACGCAGCCGTCCGCGCGCAGCTTGCGCAGGGCACGGCTCACGTCCGTCCCCGGCGCGGAGAGGGCGTCCGCGTGGGCGGCACAGGCGGCCGACCGGTCTTCGGGGTGGTAGAGGGTGGAGAACGCCACGCCCTCCAGCTCCTCGGGCGTGCGCCCCACCGCCTGGGCCGCCGCGCGGCTGGAGGCCAGAACGGTCCCCGCCGGCGAGACGGCGGCCAGCATGGCCGGCCCCTCGGTGAACCACGGACCCGCGTCGCGAAAGTCGGTCACGGATGGAATGGGCAGGCGCAGTGCACGGGCTCTCGTCGCGCGGGTCAAGACCGCCTCCCCCAACGGCGGCGCCGCACCATGGCCAGGTGCGGCGCGTTCGTCGCGCCGGAGAAAAAGGTCACGCGCCCAAACCCGCCGGGAGGCGTGGCTGGAGGAATCGTGGGCATGAATGGTAACCACCGCATGCAGGCGTATGCAACGCGCCAAAAACGGACATTCTCCACGCGAATCGCGCATCCGGAGCGGACGCATGGGCACGTAGAGGAATGCCGTCGTTGTGAAAACGTTTGCACAATGTAACGCGGGTGTCGGCTCGCGTACAGCGCGACCCGACACCCGCGGTCGCCGGAGTCAGCCGCGCGCGCGAAAGAACAGGCCGAACGCGCGTTTGGCCGTGGGCGTCAGCTTGCGGCGGTTCCAGGCATCCGCCGCCTTGCGCAGCACCTCGGCGCTGGTGGGGTACGGAAAGATGGTTTCGCCCAGCTTTCCCAGCCCCGTCCCCGCCGTCATGGCCTGCGTTACCTGGCTGATGATCTCGCCCGCGTGTTCCGCCACCAGCGTGGCGCCCAGGATGGTGTCGGATCCGGCTTTCAGGTGCACGCGAAAGAATCCCTCCGTGGTGCCGTCGGTCTTCGCGCGATCCGACTCGTGCATGGGGATGGTGATCGTCTCCACCTCCTCCCCCGCCTCCCTCACCTCGTCCGGCGCGATCCCCACGTGCGCCAGCTCCGGACTGGTGTACGTGCACCAGGGGATGATCAGATCCGTCGCCTTTCCCCGCCCGAAGAAGAGCGCGTTGCGCACCACCATCCGCGCCTGCGCGTCGGCCGCGTGGGTAAACTGAAAGCGCGACGCCACGTCGCCGATGGCGTAGACGTGGGGATTGCTGGTGCGCATCCGCTCGTCCACCGCCACCCCCTTCTTCTCGTACTCGATCCCCGCCTCCTCCAGCCCCAGCCCCTCCACGTTGGGCGCGCGCCCGGCCGCCACCAGCAGGTGCGAGGCGGTGATCTCGACGGATTCGCCGCCGCGGGTGACGCGGATCGTCTTCCCCGCCCCGCTCTCGCGTACGGAGTCGATGCGCGCGTCCGTCAGGATCTCCACCCCCTCTCTCCGCAGCGCCGTGGCCACGACCTCCGCCGCGTCGGCGTCGTCGTGCGGCAGGATGCGGGGCCCGGCGTCGATCACCGTCACCCGCGCGCCCAGGCGGACGAACGCCTGCGCCAGCTCGCACCCGATCGGCCCGCCGCCGATCACCGCCAGGTGCTCCGGCCGCTCCGTCAGCGAGAAGACGGTCTCGTTGGTGAGACAGGCGACGCGGTCGATGCCTTCGATCGGCGGGAGGGCGGCGCGGGCGCCGGTGGCGATCACCGCGCGATGGAAGCGCAGCCGCGTTCCATCCACCTCCACCGCGTCCTCCGCGACAAAGCGGCCGTCGCCCAGGAACACGTCCACGCCCAGCTCGTCGCGGAATCGCCTGGCGCCGTCCACGGGGCTGATGTCGGCGCGGATCCGCCGCATCCGCTCCATCACCGCCGCGAAGTCGCCGTCGCCGGACACGGCGGGCCCGTGATAGCGCTCCGCGGCGTCGCGCGCCCCCTGCCACGCGCGCGCGGCGGCAAGGATGGCTTTGGATGGCACGCATCCCACGTTCAGGCAGTCGCCGCCCATCAGCTCGCGTTCGATGAGCGCCACCTTTGCCCCCAGCGCCGCCGCGATCGCCGCCGTCACCAGCCCCGCCGTCCCCGCGCCGACGACGACCAGGTGGTAGCGGTCCTTCGGCTCCGGATTGGACCACGCGGGCGGATGCACGTTCTCCAGCAGCCGCCGGTTGTGCGCGTCCAGCGGCTGCACCGCCGCGATCGAGGTGGGATCGTGCGCCATCAGTGTCCCCGGCGTGCCGTGTGAAAAACGAGAACCCCTCCCGGCAAAGTGCGCCGCGGGAGGGGGATCATGCAAATGGTGGGGCTAAACCAGCAGCGTCGTTAGATACTCATACTGAATCCCGCTGTTCAATGTGCACTCGATCCCGCATCATGGAAAAGACTTGTCTCACACGGGGTCAACGGGGTCAACGGAGTCAACGGTAAAGATCAAAACCGTTGACCCCGTTCACCCCGTGTGAGATGCCCTGTTCTGGAAGTGCAACTGGTGTTCACCCGGATTCGCCACGAGTGCACAACGAACCGTAAAAACGGCATCACTCTTTGGCCGGCGCGTGCGGGGCCGCGCACGCGGACATTGCGTTGTCCCAGCCGCGAAGTGAATTCGCCCCAGGGGAGACGCTGAGGCACCCGCCCCTTCATCACCCCCGGTTGTCGAGGACGATGCCGTCCAGCTCATGGTCCATGGCGCGGCACTGCTCCACGGCCCGGTCCAGCTCGTCGTAGACTTCCTTCCAGCGCAGCACCTCCAGCGGGTCCGGGTGGCCGGCGAACAGCGCCTCGATGGACCTGGCGTAGATGTCGCGCGCCTCGTCGTTCAGCTGCTCCATCTCTTCGCAGCGCGCCGTGGGATAGTCGCGCTGGCGAAAGCTGCCGACGGTGGTCTCGATGCACACCGCGGCGCGCACCAGCACGGCGGACATCTGCAGGGCCCCGGGCGGCGTGGCGCCCAGGTGCAGCGTGCGGGTGCGGTGCGCCGCGTCGTTGAAGCGGTGGACGGTGTCGCCCAGCATGGAAGCCACGCGGTGCACGTCCTCGCGCGGCAGCGGTGTCACGGGCACGTCCTCGATCTCGGCGACCACCCTGTCGCGCAGTTCCGACGCCTCGGCGGCATGCCTCGCAAGCGCCTCCAGGAAATCACCGGAGCGCTCCGGGTGCGAAAAGAGCTGGTCCAGCAGCTTCGCCGCCTTGTGGATGTGGCTGGCCAGTTCGGAAAACTGTTCGTAGAACCACCTCGAATGCGCGAATACGCTCACGGACGGTCTCCGGAGGTGGGGAGCGAGAGGGCAGGAGCGGAAGGGAACGCAAGCATCATGCGGCGGCCTGCGCGGCGGGCGTCCGCGCAACGCTCCCGGGAGGAGGGCGGCGCTCAGACGGTCTGGGCCGCGACCACGTTGATGCCGCGCTCCAGCGTCTGCTTTACGGGGCAGCGGTCGGCGATCTGCGTCAGGCGCTCGCGCATCTCGTCGGTAAGGGGGCCTTCCAGCTCCAGCTCGCGCTCGATCTGGTTGAGGCCCACGTGCCTGGTCGCGCAATCCACGCAGTCCTTTGCGTGCGAGCGGGATTGCCGCAGGCGCACCGTCACCCCTTCCAGCGGCCAGCCCTTGCGGTCGGCGTACATCCGCAGCGTCATGGCCGTGCACGCGCCGATGGAGCCCAGCAGCAGGTCATACGGCGTGGGCGCGTCCCCCGCACCCCCTACCTCCGCCGGCTCGTCCACCACCAGCGTCTGCCCTCCCGCCACGATCTCCGTACGGTACTTCTCCTGCCCGATGCGGCTGACTACCTCGCCGTTGTCGCTCATGGTGCTTGCTCCCGCGGATTCGTGGGTGGTTCTCCGGAGCGAATGATTATCGTCGCGGATCAAACGAGGTTCGCGCCGTCCGTCTCCCGTATCGAACAGATTCGTGCCGTCCCGCTGGAGCGAATGAATTCGCCGCTGGAAATTCGCGAAGTCCGCCTTCGCGGACTGTGAGTTCACGTTCCTCGCGCATCCCGCTCCACCGTGGTACGTCAGGGCTCCGCATCCGGATAGATGGTGCCGTCGCGATGGTGCTCCTCCTGGCGGCGCAGGTATTCCTGCACCCGCGGAACTGCGCGGCGCGACACGGACGAGGCGCTGTATCCACCCTGCCACTTGAATCCGCACGGCAGCACCTCGTGATTCGCGAGGTGGGATGAGGATCCCTTGAGCTGCTTCACCAGCGTCGCAATGGACACGGTTGCCGGAAGCCGCAGCAGCACGTGCACGTGGTCCTCGATCCCACCAATCTCGATGATCTCTGCTTTCAGCCTCGCCGCTTCCTCACGCATGCAGAGGTACACGCGCGGGCGAACATCAGGCGTAAGCAGCGGCGCCCGGTCCCACGTTGCCCAGACGATGTGAAGGTAGACATCCACCCGGCTCGAGTGATTGATCCCCATCCCGTTCCTCCCAATCCAAAGCCGCACTAACGTCGGAACGGATAGAATCTGGACGAACGGAGCGGATGTCAAGAACCACATCCACGAATGTGCCGACGCATGGTTCCTGGCCAGGCACAGAGATGTCAGCCTTGTAGTCCACGAAGGTGGACTTTGCGCCTTTCCAGCGGCGAATTCATTCGCTCCAGCGAGCCGACACATCGTTCCCGGCCAGGCGCGGAGATGCCAGCCCTGCAGTCCACGGAGGTGGACTTTGCGCCTTTCCAGCGGCGAATTCATTCGCTCCAGCGAGCCGACACATCGTTCCCGGCCAGGCACAGAGATGCCAGCCCTGTAGTCCACGAAGGTGGACTTTGCGCCCCTCCAGCGGCGAATTTATTCGCTCCAGCGGACGGCACGACCGCCCACGGCGGCGCTCCTCACTCCTCCTCCGCGCCCTCCGCAATCTGCTCGAACTCCTCGTCGGTCAGTTCCAGGGTGGCGGCGGCGACGTTCTCGTCCAGGTGCGCGACCCTGGAGGTGCCGGGGATGGGGAGCATCACCGGCGAGCGGCGCAGCAGCCACGCGAGCGCCACCTGCGACGGCGCCGCACCCAGGCGCTTCGCCGCGTCGGCCAGCGGGCCACCCGCATCGGCCAGCTTGCCCACGGCGAGCGGGAACCAGGGAATGAAGCCGATCCCCTGCGCCTCGCAGTGGTCCAGCACGCCCTCCCACTCGCGGTCGGCGACGTTGTAGCGGTTCTGCACGGTGGTGATGGGGACGATGCGGCGCGCCTCCTCGATCTGCTCCACGGTGACCTCGCTGAGGCCGGCGTGGCGGATCTTGCCCTCGGCGATCAGGTCCGACATCAGTCCGAACTGGTCCTCCGCCGCCACCTTTTCGTCGATGCGGTGCAGCTGCCACAGGTCGATCGCCTCTACCCGCAGCCGGCGCAGGCTGGCCTCGCAGGTGGCGCGGAGGTGTTTGGGATGGCCGTTGGTGACCCACTGGTCGGGCCCGGTGCGCTCAAATCCGCCCTTGGTGGCGATCACCAGGTCGGCGGGATACGGATGCAGCGCCTCGGCGATCAGCTCCTCGCTCACGTTGGGTCCGTACGAATCCGCCGTGTCGATCAGGTTGATTCCCAGCTCCACCGTGCGCCGCAACACGCGGATGCTTTCCTCGCGGTCCTCCGGCGGCCCCCACACCCCCTTGCCGGTAATGCGCATCGCCCCGAAGCCCAGGCGATAGACCTCCAGCTCTCCCCCGATGCGGAAGGTTCCGCTCGCCGCCACCGCATCTCCATTCCCCTGCGCCATCCCCATCCCTCCGTTCCCGTGTCGTTCTTTCCACCGCGGCCATCGCGGCCCACTCCGCACAATGGCACCCGGAGCACCGCGTGGAAAGGGCCGCGTGCGTACCCACACCTGCCGACGGCCGACGGATCGCGGTGCGGCGACATCCATCGAACTGCGCCCGACGGGGTGCCCCTCCCCCGGCCCCTCCCCGTTCGTTCCTCACGGAGAGGGGAGAATTCGATCCCGCTGCGACGATTCGCCTACCGCAACCTCATCCGGAGCACGCCATCCCCCCCCCCGCACCACCCCACCCCCCAAGCGGGGGGAGGGGTCGACCGCCGTGGCGAGGAACGAGCAAAAGGCCGGTCGGGGGAGAGGGCCCGAGGGTCGCGCCGCCCCCGGCTCCATCAGCCACCACTCCCTTGTCACCCGTTCACCCGTTCACGAACCAACCTCCGCCCAACGTTTCGGCCTCCGAGACTGTCACCCCTGCGGACGATGAACACCGGGCGGCGCGCGACGTGCGAGGCCCGGCCGTCCGCCTGAATCGCCGCCCTGCGGGTGGCCGTAACCGACCGAAGCAGAATGATGACGCGGTTCTCGAAGTCATATCCTGGATGGTTTGCCGCGCTGGCCGCGGCACTGGCCTTTGCCGCCCCCGCGGCGGCGCAGAACGGTACCGTTACCGGCACCGTGGTGGAGTCGCCGTCCGGCAGGCCGCTCCCCGCCGTCAACGTGACCCTGCGCGCGCCGGGTGACACCTCCGCCGTGGCGGGGGCCAACACCGACGCGGCCGGGCGCTTCCGCATTGTCGCGGCGCCGGGCACGTACACGCTGCAGGCGTCGCGGATCGGCTACGGCAGCGCGCGGCGGACGGGGGTCGCCGTGACCGCCGGCGGCACCAGCGACGTGGGGAACGTGGAGCTGGCCGCGGCCACGCTGCTGCTGGAAGAGGTGCAGGTGCGCACCGAGGCCGCCACCGCCATCGTCGCGGCCGACCGCACCATCTACAGCACGCGCGACATGCCCGTGGCGTCCGGCGGCATGGCCACCGACGTGCTGCGCAGCGTGCCGGAGCTGGAGGTGGACGTGAACGGCGGGGTGCAGCTGCGCGGCACCTCGGCGCAGATCTACCTGAACGGCCGGCCCGCGCCCATGCAGGGCGAGTCGCTGGAGCTGTTCCTTCAGCAGTTCCCCGCCGACCGCATCGACCGGGTGGAGGTGATCCCCAACCCCTCCGCGCGCTTCGAGGCCGAGGGGGCGGGCGGCATCGTCAACATCGTCCTCAAG
>NZ_JBMDXM010000105.1:0-43432 GCF_048594345.1 Longimicrobium sp. | reverse complement strand
CCGTCCTCCCGCATGGTGGCGAGTTGAAGTACCCGCTTGTGCAGGTCAATCGCGTGGAGCATCATCGGAGCCTCCTTGGCTGAGGGTGAGTGGGACGCCTCAGATTCGCTCGCGATCGATCGTTCTGGAAGTATCAGAGTTTTCTCGTGCCGTTTCCACTGGCTTTCTATACACCGCACTCGGCAAATCGCGATGAGTTCTCCCCTCTCCGCGAGGAACGAGCGGGGAGGGGCCGGGGGAGGGGCACCCCGCGGCTCGCGACGAATCCGTTCAATCCCCCTCAATCCCACGCTGCCACGAGCACACGCACGGCCTCCTGCGCCGCCTCTGCCGCCTCGCGGATGCGCCAGCGGGACAGGTCGCGGTCTTCGACCAGGTTGCTGACGGCGCGCAGTTCCAGCAGCGGCACCTCGTAGATCGCGGCGACGTGGGCCAGGGCGGCGCCTTCCATCCCCTCGCACAGGGCACCGGGGACGCGCTCCGCCATCTCCTCGCCCAGCGCCGCCGTGCCCGAGCAGGCGGAGACGGTGACGAACGGTCCCGTCCGCACGTCGAATCCCGCATCCTCCAGCGAGGCGGCGGCCCGCTCCACGCGCGCCGCATTCAACGCGAACTGGTTGAACACGCGCGACTCGCCCGCCGTCCACAGGGGAATGCCAATCCCTTCCGTTGACATCCAGCCGCCGGGCGCCTGCACCCCCTCGTCGCCGTAGATGGCGGCGGTGGCCAGGGCCAACGAACCGACGGCGAGGCCGGAGCCCGGATACGCGCCCCCGATCCCGAAGCCGATCACGCCGCGCACCGGCCGCGTCTCCAGCAGGGCGGTGAGCGCGTGCGCGGCGTTGGTCTTGCCCATCCCGCCGGGGACCAGGACGACCTCCGCGCCGTCCAGCCGCCCCGTCCAGGCCGGCTTGCGTCCGATCCGCACCTCACGCGAATCCCTTAGCGCCGCGCGCAGCCGCTCGCACTCCAGCGGCACCGAGCAGACGAGCGCAAGGGGGGCGGCGAACGGGTCAGGCGGCATCGATTGTACGGTGCGGGGTTGCGCATGGCGCTGCGAGCCGGAATTTACGTGCGATGCCGGCCGCGGGAAACCGACTGACGCGGCCCGGCCCGATCCTCATACCGACACTGGCCCGATGCGACGCTCAGCCGTCCTGATCCTGCTCGCGCTCCTTGCGGCCTGCGGTGGCCCGCGCCGGCCCGCGCGCGTGGCCCCGATCGTACTGCCGCCGCCGCCGGCCGTCATCGACACCACGCCGCCGCCCCCGCCGGCCATCGTGGCGAACCAGAGCGTGTGGAC
Organism: Longimicrobium sp.; assembly: GCF_048594345.1. Taxonomy (GTDB): domain Bacteria; phylum Gemmatimonadota; class Gemmatimonadetes; order Longimicrobiales; family Longimicrobiaceae; genus Longimicrobium. The sequence continues at coordinate 42,129 of NZ_JBMDXM010000105.1, read as the reverse complement.
CCGCGACGCCGGCACCCTGCTGCGCGGCGAGACGGACGGCGTGCGGCTGCCGTTCATCTTCATGCGGCTGGAGGTGCTGCGGGCGGATACGGCAGACCTGCTGGTGCGCTGCGTCCACTGCCCGGGCGCGCCGCAGGGGTGGATCGGCCGGGAGAGCGTGGTGCACCACGTCCGGCGGCCGGACCAGGTGCGCAAGATGGACCTGGCGGAGTTCGTCCTGGCCGTGCGCGACGCCGCCAGCCAGCAGGACACCTCCCGGCTGCGCGCCGCGATGTCGCGCGAGTTCGTGCACACGCTGGGACCGCTGGAGATGGGGCTGCTGGAGACCTTTGCCGCCTGGGAGCGCGAAGGGTTCCGCTCCATCGACCGCCTGCCGTTCATCCTGGACCGCGGCGTGGCCACGGTCACCGGCACCCCCGTCTGGGCCGCGCCGCCGGAGTACGCTTCGCAGCTGGGCTACCAGGACCTTCGCGCCGGGTTCAGGCGCGCCACGGACGGTGGCTGGGAGTGGATCTTTCTGGTGCGGGACGGGATGTAGGGCCTCGGCTGCTTCGGACGGGGTGGCGCGAGGGCTGGCGCCCCCTCCGGGCGAGCACCACTTGCCCACCTCTCCCGAAACTGCCGGGGGAGGTTGACTGCGCCCGGCCGGCCGTTGGAGCGGGATCGAATTTCTCCCCTCTCCGTGAGGAACGAACGGGGAGGGGCCGGGGGAGGGGCACCCCGGCGGACGCAGTTCGATCCCCTTTCAAATCGAAGCGTCCCATCGATCAATCCCACCCCAAAACGAAGCCGGCCCTCCCGGAAATCTCCAGGAGGACCGGCTTTCGCGCTCAGCCCGCGCTTACTCCGCCGCGCGCGGGTGGGCGTCGGGGGTGGCGTCGCGCAGGACCATGTCGGGGTACCCGTTGTCGGGGTTGCCGCCGCGCTTGAGCACCCGGTCAACCGTGCCCGGCCCGCGGTTGTAGGCCAGCAGCGCCAGCTCCTTGTCGCCATCGTACTTGTCGATGAGCTCGGCAAGGTACTTGAACCCGATGCGCAGGTTCGTTTCCGGCTCGCGCAGGTCGCGCACCGTCACGTCCGGCTTGAGCCAGCGCGCCGTGGCCGGCATGAGCTGCGTAAGGCCGATCGCGCCCACGTGGCTGGTCGCGCTGGTCTTGAACGCACTCTCGGTGCGCACCAGCCCGAACGCCATGTCGGGGTCGATGTCCTCTTCCAGCGCGATGTCGTAGATGTTCTCGGCCAAGTCGCGCGGAATGGTGTATTCCTTGTAGCGCTCGATGTTGCGCTTGATGACCGCCTCCTTTTCGGAGGACCTGTCCTCGGCAACCGCCACGTTGGCGTCGCGCCAGGCCTGCCCCACCGCGTTCTCGGTGATCTGCCCCGCGGCCAGCGGGTTGATCTCCGGCAGCATGGAGATCTGGCGCTCGTGCGCGGGGTCGTTGCGCATCTGGTTGCTGCGCGCGATGGCCAGCGGCGTGGCGGCGCCCACCACGGCCAGGCCCATTACCCCGTGGCGCACGGGGCTGCGGCGCATGCGGTCCATGGCGCTGGGCGGGCGGCGGCGCATCTGCACGCCGGCGTCGACCCGGCGGTCGCTTTCGCGGCCGTGGATCTGGCGGTCCCCCGCGCCATCAAAGGCGCGCTGGTAGCGCGCGGGCGGCTCAGCCCCCTCTGCAGCGTGCGGAAAGCGCCGCCGTGCGGGGCCCACCGGGTGCTGCGGCGCCTGGGTGCTGCGCTGCCACGGGGGCGGGGGGCGCTTGAAGCTCTGCATGGCGGCATTCCTCCTGCTGCGTTTTTCCGCGTGGGGCGGCGATTTTCTGCCCGCCTTCTGGAGCCCGTGAGAGGTGCAAGTTCAGTGCCGTCAAGCACATATGTTTGTGCCCGGCGTCCCGGTTTGCGGAACGAGGGAACCTTGTGCATCTTCAAGGTATAGCAACACTCCGCAGTGCCGCCGTCACCGGCCCCCGCCACCCGGCCCCGCAGCGAGAAGGACCATGAGATCTCCCGGACGCTTTCTGCTCTTTGTGGTGCTTGTGATCGTGGGCGTAAAGCTCTCGGAGCAGGGGTACGCCCTGGTTGCGTACGCCGACGAGCGGGTGCAGGCCAGGGAGCTGCGCACCCAGCTGGTGGCCACGGGATCGGAGCTGGTGGATGCGCGCGTGGAGGCCGACAGCCTGCGCCAGGTGATCACCGCCGAGGATGCACGGCTGGAGCGCGAGCTGCGCGTGGTACAGCGCTTTCACCGCAACGCGCGCCGCGGCCCCATGACCCCTGAGGCGTACGCCGAGTACAGCGCCAAGCTGGAGCGCTACAACCTGAACGTGGTTTCGCGCAACGCCATCCTGCGCCGGCTCGAGGCGCTGCACGACCGCCAGCACGTGGCCGTCAACCGCTACAACCTGCTGGCCGACAGCCTGCACGCCCTGGCCGTGGAGATGGGCCAGCCGTACTACCAGGTACCGACGGCGCTCGAGGCCGCCGCCGAGGCGCGGGAGCGGGAGAAGCCGTAGCCGGGGTACGAAGGTACGGGGTACGAAGGTACGAGAGTACGGAGTACGAAAGTACGGTTGATGAACAGCAGGGGATGATCCGCGGCGGATCGTCCCCTTTGTCGTTTGATAAGGTTCGAGCGCGGCGTGGAATCCGGGTTGCGACGCGCAGGTGCGTTGGGTTCGGGCTGTGGACGCGCGGCTGCGTGGGGTCCGGGAGCAGCCCGGACCATCGAGTCCGCACCAGGAGCGAATAAATTCGCCGCTGGAAAATCGCAAAGTCCGCCTGCGCGGACTGTAGCCGCAGGTGTGGCCCGCTACGTCGGCACTCCTTCGAAATGACAATTCGGTGGATGGAAGCGGGATCGATCCACGCGCTCCAACGCATGCCCCGGTTGCGGACGCGCTGCCGCTTGGGACCCGCACACGCCCGTGCCGCCGAGTCCGCGCAGGCGGACTTCGTGACTTTCCAGCCGCGGTTTCGACCGCCATTGACCGGGGCCGTCGTGCGCCACGTGCGGCCGTACAGGTGCCTGGAATGCTGCCGGAAAGCTGCCCGGGTGCCCTCCGTCCGCAAATTGGGAATGCTCCTTGTATCGTCCTGCGCGTGATGGCTACGAAAACGGCGAAGAAGAAGACGAAGGAGCGGCCGTGGCGGCGGGTGGGGACGCCGGAAGCGGGCTTCGAATACCTGCGTGGCGACGGCAAGCCGCTGCGCAGCCCGGCCGCGCTCGCCCGGATCCGCAAGCTCGCCATTCCGCCCGCGTGGACCGAGGTGCACATCAACGCCGACCCGGCGGGCAAGGTGCAGGCGTACGGCTTCGACGCGGCGGGGCGCAAGCAGTACCGCTATCACCCCGACCACGTGGCCAGGGGCGCCAGGCGAAAGTACCGCAAGCTGCTGAACTACGCCCGCGCCATCCCCCGCCTTCGCGAAGCCACCGAGCAGCACCTGAGCCAGACCGGCGTGGGGCGCGAGCGCGTGCTGGCCACGGTGGTGCGGCTGATCATGCGCGGCTTCTTTCGCATCGGCAGCGAGGAGTACGCGGTCACCAACAAGACGTTCGGCATCGCCACGCTGCAGAAGAAGCACCTGAAGATCCAGGGCAACAACCTGGTTTTTCGCTACGTGGGCAAAAAGTCCATCGACCAGCGTTCCGTGGTGGCCGATACGCCGCTGGTAGAGGTGCTGGAGGAGATCCTTAAGCTTCCCGGCAAGCGCCTGTTCCAGTATCTGGGTGACGACGGCAAGGCGCACCCGGTGACCGCGGCGGACGTGAACAGCTACATCAAGCAGATCGTCGGCGAGCGGTACACCAGCAAGGACATGCGCACCTGGGGCGGCACGGTCCGGATGGCCACCATCCTGGCCGACCTGGGCCCGCCGGAGAGCGAGCGCGAGGCCAAGAAGAACCTGGTTCTGGCGTGCAAGCTGGTTTCCAGCGAACTGGGCAACACGCCTACCGTCTGCCGCAGCGCGTACGTGCATCCGTCGGTGATGGAGCGCTACTCCCAGGGCAAGACCATCGCCCCTCTGATGCGCGACGCCCCGCGCACTGACGAGCAGCCCGGCCGCTACTATCCCGAGGAAGCCGCCCTGATGCGGTTCCTGGAAAAGTGGGGCTGATCGATCGGATCAGCCTCGTTCCGGCAGACAGCTCCTCTCTCCGGCGTTCCGCCTCCAACTTCCGGGTCCCCGCCGGCATCGGACCATCCATCCATGGCGCGGTTCTCCCCTCCACTCCTCCGTGCATCATGCTCCCCAGGCTTACGATCCTGATGGCCAGCGCCGCGTTGCTCGCGCCCGTCGCGTCCGCCGCGCAGGTAAACCTGAACGCGGCCCGCGAATCCCTTCGCGCGGCCGATCACGCCGTCTCCGCCGCGGCGGAAACGCACGGGCTGCTGAACGGCCTGGCACCGCACCTGGCTGATTCCGCGTACGTGCTGCTTCCCGGCCTGCCGTTGCTGCAGGGACGGGACGTCGTGGCGGGGTGGCTCGACCGGCCGCCGTTCCGGGGAATGAGGCTGAAGCTGGAGCCGGTGCGCGTCGACGTGTCGGCGGACGGAGGCAGTGGATACACGTTCGGTGGAGGAACGCGTACGAACGACGATGGCGCCGTGCCAGCGCGGTACATTGCCTACTGGATCCAGGATGGCGGGGGGTGGAAGCTTGCCGCGTTCCACTTCAACGCGAGTCCGCAGCCTGCAACCCCGCCCCCGCCCGGCTTCTTTCCCGATCCCCCCGCGACGGGCGTCGCGCAGCCGGGTGCCGACATGGCGGCGGCACTCGAGCAGATCATGCAGACGGATCGCGATTTTTCCGCACTGTCGGTGGCGCGGAATCCCGGCGTTGCGTTCGCTGCCTACGTCGCGCCGGACGGCGCGCTGCTTGGCGGCGCGTACGGGCCGGAGGCCGTCGGCGCCGTGTTCGCCGGCGGCGGCGCTACACTGGAGTGGGAGCCGGTCGCGGGAGGAATGGCCGCGAGCGGCGATCTGGGCTATACCGTGGGCCTGGGGGTCAGTCGCGGGGGCAATGGGGTGGGCTACTCCAAGTACCTGAGCATCTGGCGCCGCCAGCCCAACGGGGAGTGGAAGTGGGTGGTGGATGGCGGCAATCCGCGCCCGGCGGACCCCGTGGAACCCGTCCCCGGCGGCGCCTGAGCGGCGCGCCACCCCCTTCCGCAAACCGTGCGGGAGGGGGGATGCACGGCACGGTCTTCGGGGCTCTTCGATTGAATCCGCGCGGGATGGTAGGTGCCCCCCACCCTGGCCCTTCTCCGCAGACTGCGTGGGGCAGGGAGGTGCGCACAGACATTTGTGGGAGCGCGGTCGAAGTTTATACCCTCTCCCGCTTGCGGGAGAGGGTGCGAGCCTAAGCGAGCGGGTGAGGGCACCCCGTCGGGCCGCCAGTTCGATCCGGTTCGAAGCGTGATGACCTCCGGAGATGCCGTCTCGCCCTCGAAATTCCCAACGTCAAGCCATCCAACCATTTCCGATCGTCTCACCTTCACACCGAATCCGAAACACGCAGCCATCGATGCACGTACACTCGCGCCGCGGGTTGCGTGGGGGGCGCCCATGCGTGAATTTGCAGGTTACCCGCTTTACCCACCCGCCTGGCCACAACGGAGCAGCGACATGGCCCTCTGGGACTTCATCAAGACCGAGCTCATCGACATCGTCGAGTGGCTGGACGCCACGGGCGACACGATGGTCTACCGCTTCGAGCGGCACGACAACGAGATCAAGAACGGCGCGCAGCTCATCGTGCGCCCCGGCCAGGCCGCCGTGTTCGTGGACCAGGGGCAGATCGCCGACGTGTTTGGCCCCGGGCGGTACGAGCTCAAGACGGAGAACCTGCCCCTTCTCAGCACTCTGCGGGGGTGGAAGTACGGCTTCAACTCGCCGTTCAAGGCCGAGGTCTACTTTGTGAGCACCAAGGTGTTCACCGACCTCAAGTGGGGCACCAAGAACCCCATCATGCTGCGCGACCCGGAGTTCGGGCCGGTGCGGCTGCGGGCGTTTGGCACCTACGCGGTCAAGGTGGGCGAGCCGGGCAAGTTCATCGCGCAGATCGTGGGCACCAACGGGGTGTTCACCACCGACGGCATCAGCGACCAGATCCGCAACTTCATCGTCAGCCGCTTTACCGAGGCGCTGGGTGAGGGCAAGATCCCGGCGCTGGACCTGGCCGCCAACTTTTCGGAGCTGGGCGCGGCGGTAAAGACCGTCATCGGCCCCGAGGTGGGTGAGTACGGGCTGGAGGTCACCACCTTCCTGGTGGAGAACATCTCCCTGCCGGAAGAGGTGGAAAAGGCGCTGGACAAGCGCACCAGCATGGGCGTGATCGGCAACCTGAACGCGTACACGCAGTTTCAGGCCGCCAACGCCATGGAGGCCGCGGCCGACAATCCGGGTGGCGCGGCCGCCAGCGGGATGGGGATGGGGATGGGCTTCGGGATGGCGCAGCAGATGGCGAACGCCTTTGGACAGAACGCGGGCGGGGCGGCCGGCGCTCCCGCGGGCGGTCCGCCGCCGCTCCCGGGCGCGGCGCAGTTTCACGTGGCGCTGGGCGGCGCGCCGGCGGGGCCGTTCGGGATGGACGCGCTGCGCGGCCACGTGTCGGGCGGGCAGCTTACGCGCGAGACGCTGGTGTGGAAGCAGGGGATGGCGGCCTGGACGCCCGCGGGTGAGGTGCCGGAGCTTGCGCCGCTCTTCGCCGCCGCCCCCCCGCCGCTGCCGCCGTCGTGAGCGTATCGGCCAAGAACCAGCGGCTCATCTGGGCGGTGCTGCTGGGCGTGCTGTTCTTTCTGGGCGACTCGGTGCTGCCGGAGCTGGTGGGACGGGGGTGGACGCTGATCATCTTCGCGGCCATCCCCTTTGTGGCGGGCCTGCCCTTTCTGGGCCGCGCCGCGCGCGTCCCCAGCCTGCGCTTTGGCGTGCTGGGGGCGGCGCTGTGGTACGCCATCCTGTTCTGGGACGTGGCGCGGGTGCCCACGCCTCCGCCGCTGCAGGCCATCATCCCGCTGTCCGCCATCGGCATGGCGATGTGGTTGGCGATCAGCATTCAGGCGTACGCCGCGTGGAAGCGGGGTACGCCGTCGCGCAAGGCCTGACGGGTCTGGCGATCTTGCTAGAGACGGTCATCCTGAGAGGGTGTTGAGAAACCGCAGCTCTTCGTACGAAGCGTACAGTCATCGTGAGGGAGCGCCACGCGGAACCTTCGGGTACACAAGAGCTTGCGCGCGACCGAAGGACCTTCTCTCCGCCACCGTGGAGCTTGGTGCGGGGCATGAAGCCAGCCTCACGCTTCTGCCGGCAAGGTCCTTCGGTCGCGTGCAGATGATTGCGCAAGTGCAGGTTCTCGGTGGCGCTCCCTCAGGATGACTGGCTTCTGGGTTCAATCGAAGAGGTTAGCACTGTTCGAGGGTGCGGATCGGGCCGGGGATCATCCCCCGGCCCGATCTGCGTCCGTCCCGGTCAAAGGCGCGGGAAGCGCTCCTTGTCGAGCGTATCCGCATCCCGGCTGCCGGGACGCGCTTCCTGCGACTGCTCCTGCTCCAGCTGGTCGGGCTTGCCCTCGCGCTTCAGGTCCAGCCGCTCCTGGTGCGACATGTTGCCGCTGGCCTCGGTTCGCTGCTGGCTGGCACCGGTGCTGGCGCCGACCTCGCTTGCGCTCTTGCGCTCTTCGCGCGCGTCGCGGGCAGCCTGCTGCTTCTGCTCCTCGTTCCCTTCCATCTTCTTGCCGCTCATGATCCTCCTCCAGATGGCTGAAGTCGTTGCCGGGAGCGCGGATACAGCGGCAAGCATCGTACCCCTCCCGCTTCATCCCCGCGTATGAGACCTCCCCCATCCGCCGCCCGCGTGCGTCCCGTGACGGACGCCGACCTACCCGCCGTGGCCCGTCTGATGGGCGAGCTGGGCTATCCCGCCACGCCCGGGCAGGTGCGCAGCCGGCTTGCCCGCGTGGCGGAGGATGAAGACTACGCCGCGTACGTGGCCGAGGTGGACGGCGAGGTGGCCGGGTTCCTGGGGATGATGCGGGGATGGACGTACGAGCACGAGCGGCCGTACGCGCGGATCCTCACGCTGGTCGTGGACGCGGCGGTGCGGCGCCGGGGAGTGGGGGCGCGGCTGGTGGAGTTCGCGGACGAGTGGGCGCGGGAGCGCGGCGCGTACGTGCTGATGCTGAACACCAACGTGCGCCGCGAGGAAGCCCACCGCTTCTACGAGTCGATGGGCTTCAGCCGGACGGGGTACCGCTACGCGCGGGCGTACGGGGAGTGACGCCCGCGGCGGGGCGTCAGGGGTTCCAGGCCAGGAACGCCAGCCCGCCGGCCACGAAAAGGATGAGCCCCATGGCGCGGACGCTGGTGGAGCCCGCCTGCGGATCTTCGGCGGCGCGCCACACTTTGCGGCTGATGTGCTCGTCGGCCATGATGCAGGCGAGCCCGAGAACGATGGCGACGATACCGAGTACGGCGGGCATTGACCTGCTCCTGCTGGAGGACCGCGGGGAGGGGAACCACTGCGTCCGCCCGTGGGAGCAGCGGACGCGCACGGTGTAATATGAGTGTCGCTCACGCATAAGCAAAGGGTTTCTCCAAGCCTCCCGCCCCCTCGACGCTTCCCCGGCAACGCGCGTCGGACGGGAAGAACCGGGGGCTGACCTTCCGCCGCCCGCAGATCCGCGTCACCCCCCTGTAAACCATCCAGCACCTCGCCGCATCCAATGCGTTCGGATGCGGCCGCGGCCGGTGTGTCCGTCGATGCGCGGCCGCCGCACCCGTACTTCCATCCGCACATGAACAGGAGACAGACGATGCGGTACGCAGCGGTTGTGGCGGCCTCGGCGGCCGTGGTGGGGACGCTGGTGTTTGCCCGGGACGGACGCAGCGAGGCAGCGCCGGTGCTTGCGGCCGCCGCGGCGCAAACGGTGCCGGCGCGGCTGGCGCAGCAGCAGCCGGCGGCCCGCGCCGCGTCGCAGGAGGATTTTCGCTGGGCCGGGCGCCTGGCGCGCGGACAGCAGATCGAGATCCGCGGGATCGTGGGCGACGTTCGCGCCGAGGTCGCGTCCGGCGACCAGGTAGAGGTGGTCGGCCGGCGCAGCGGCGACGAGGCGGACCGCGTGCGCATCGAGGTGGTCGAGGGCGCGGACGGCGTGGTCATCTGCGCCATCTATCCCGCCAGCGGCCGCGGAGGCAGCGGCAACGGTGGCCGCCGGCGCACGGACGCCTGCGACAACAACAACGGTCAGGGTGGCGAGATCGACGCGGAGGACGCGCGCATCGACTTTACCGTCCGCGTGCCCGCCGGGGTGAAGTTCGCCTCGCGCACGGTGGCGGGCGACGTGAACGCCACCGGCCTGCGCAGCGCCGTGGACGTGGCGACGGTGAGCGGCGACGTGACGGTGTCTACCACCGGCACCGCCCGCGCGGCCACCGTAAGCGGCGACGTGACGGCCACGTTCGGCGAGACGGACGGCGAGGACATGGACTTCGCCAGCGTGAGCGGCAACGTGATCCTGCGCCTGGCCGGCAACGTGGGCGCCGAGGTGAGTGCGCAGACCCTGTCCGGCGAGATCGAGTCCGACTTCGACCTGCGCATGCGCGGCGAGGACGAGGATGACGACGACGGCTTCCACATCGAGATCGGCAGCGCGGCCAGCGGCACCATCGGCCGCGGCGGGCCGGAGCTGAACGTCAACACGGTGAGCGGGGACATCCGGCTGGAGCGGGTGCGGTAGGGCACGGGTGACCGGGGGACAGGGGGCGGCCGGCTGGGGCTCTGGGGAGCAGGCATTGGGAAGTGCATCGAAACCCGGAGGCCGGGCGCCCGTAGAAGAAGGACCAGGAGGAGCGGAGCACATCCGCCTTGCACACATAGATCGCGGGACAGGCCGGGGAGGGGGACACGCGTCCGCCTCCCCGGCCTGTTTGCGGGTGGGGATTGACTTCCGGGGGGACGGGGAAGAAGAATGGAGCGGCCGGGCCGGCACACTTCCATCCATCCCGAGGTCCCATGAAGCTCACCCGCACGCTGCCCCTGCTGGGCGCGTTTACGCTGGCGTCGCTGCCCCTGGCCGCGCAGGCCGCGGACCCGCGCGTGGCCGCCGCCGTGGAGCGCCTGGCGCCGCGCATCACCGAGATTCGCCACGACCTGCACCAGCACCCGGAGCTTTCCAACCGCGAAACGCGCACGGCCGGCATGGTGGCCGCGCACCTGCGCTCGCTGGGCATCGAGGTGCGAACCGGCGTGGCGCACACGGGAGTCATCGGCATCCTGCGAGGCGGGCGGCCGGGCCCCGTGGTGGCGGTCCGCGCCGACATGGACGCGCTGCCGGTGACGGAAGACAACTCGCTGCCGTGGAAGAGCACGGTACGCAGCGAGTACCTGGGCAACCAGGTGGGCGTCAGCCACGCCTGCGGCCACGACGTGCACACGGCGGTGCAGATGGGCGTCGCTTCCGTGCTGGCGGGGATGCGGCAGGAGATCCCGGGCACGGTGATGTTCATCTTTCAGCCCGCCGAAGAGGGCTCGCCTCCGGGAGAGCAGGGGGGCGCGAAGCTGATGCTGGACGAGGGCGTGTTCACCGAGATGCGTCCGGAGGCCATCCTGGGCCTGCACACGTTTGCGCACATGCCCACGGGCAAGGTGGGCTACACGCCGGGGCCGGCGATGGCGGCGGCGGACCGCTTCATCATCCGCATCAAGGGGCGGCAGTCGCACGGCGCGGCGCCGCACCTGTCCATCGACCCCGTGGTGATGGCGGCGCAGGCGGTGCTCTCGCTGCAGACCATCCGTTCGCGCAACCTGTCGCCCTTTGAGCCCAGCGTGGTCACGGTGGGCCTCATCCGCGGCGGCGAGCGCAACAACATCATCCCCGAGCAGGTGGAGCTGCACGGCACGGTGCGCACCTTTGATCCCGAGGTGCAGGAAGTGGTCGAGCGCCGCATGCGCGAGATCCTGGAGGGCGTGACCCGCGCGGGCGGCGGCAGCTACGAGATGCAGTACGAGCGGCAGACGCCGGTCACGGTGAACAACCGCGAGCTTTCGGCGCGGCTGCGGCCCACCATGGAGCGCATCATGGGCGCCCAGAACGTGGTGGACGTGCCGCCCACGACGGGTGCCGAGGACTTCGGGTTCTTCGCCAACACGGTGCCCGGCTTTTTCTACCGGCTGGGGACGGTGGCGCCCGGCACCACCTCCGGCGACCACCACACGCCCACCTTCATGGCCGACGACAACGCCATCCCCATCGGCATGCGGGTGATGACTGGCCTGGTGCTGGACTTTCTGAACAGCGCCGGCCGCTGACCCTTGGCTGTGGATGACGAAGCGCCCCCGCGGATCCGTTCCGCGGGGGCGCTTCGTATCTCCCGGTGGCTACGCCGTGGGCGCCACCGTCTCGAACTGGGCCAGCCTCTTGATCTCGGCCACGGCCGCGCCTCCCCGCCGGCCGAGATCCCACGCACCGCTGACCGCCATCGACTCCAGACACGCGCCGCAGAGCCAGACGGTACGGCAGTCAGGCATTCTGGCGGCGGTGATCACCCCGTACTCTCTCGCCTCGCACTGCTCGGTCTGCAACTCGCAGCGGCCCCTGTTCACGACGGGCCTGGCTTCGACGATGAGCGCATCCGGCCCTGGTGTGTATGTCTCGCCTTCGTCGTGCACTCGGCGAATGGGCCGAGGCTGCCGCCGCGACCCCGGGATCGTCCACGCTCCAGTCGCCGCCATGCGTGAACGGCAGGCCCCGCACACATGGATTTCCTTGCCGTCACTGGCGAGCACGGCACTGAGCGTGCCGCACGCACGTGCGTGACACCATTCCGTCTGGATCTGGCACCGTCCAGTGAAGATCCGGCCCGTGACTTCAATTCGCATGGGATTCCTCCTTGGGAAACGCCAGCCAGTCGAAGAGGCGATCCCGGGCGTCCTCGACCAGATCCTCGCGATCCCGCAGCGGTACGCCGTCCAGGAACGAGGCATGGATGCTCGTTTCGGCTTCGTCGAGGTGAACGTCCGGGGGGGTGAATGGCCGATTGAATCCGAGCTCCGCCCTCAGCATGTGCGCCAGCTCGTGTGCAAGACACGCCTGCATCGACATGCGGGCGTTTGCGCTCGCACCCACGCCCGCATACGCATCCGCTCCCAAGATAACGGAGCCACGGTCCGCGTCATAGCGCGTTCGGGAACCGTGATACGCGGCTTCGGAAACATCCAGATCTCGCTCGTCGTCGCCGCATAGTTCCTCCCACACCGCCAAGCACCGCCCGACCTGAAGTTCGGTCAACCCGACGTAGTTTCGTTCCCCCAGCATACCCGAGCAGAGGTTAAGGTAGACGAAGTGAACGACACAACGATGAGCAGGGATTCCGAATCGCGCAATGGCCGGAACAGCAATTCGGAAAACACGTACAGGCGGTGGCGGCTGGTGATTGTGCGCCGTTCTTTTCCCGTAGCCGTGGTGGCACAATCACCGGCTTTCCTCGTAGGTTCGCGTAGCAGTCGAACACGCTCCCAACTGGACCACGAGCCATAAATGGTAAACCTGAACGTGATGCGGCAGCTCCGGACGAGGACGGGGATCGCGATCCTGATGGTGCTCGCGGCGTGCGCGCCGTCGGCCGGGCCGGCGGGGGCGCCAGGTGTCGAGGGCGTGCGCGGTCACCTGCTCATCGTGGGCGGGGGAGGGCAGCCGCCGGAACTGGTGGCGCGGTTCGTGGAGCTGGCGGGCGGGGAGGGAAAGGCGCGCATCGCGGTGCTGCCGATGGCGAGCGCCGAACCGGAGGCGTCGGGGACGGAACAGGCGGAGGAGTTGCGCGGGCTGGGCGCGGACGCCTTTGTGCTGCACCTGACGCGCGAGCAGGCGATGACGGACTCCGCGGCGCGGCTGCTGGACGGCGCGACGGGGATCTGGTTCACCGGCGGCGACCAGTCGCGCGTTACGCCGGTGCTGCGTGGCTCGCCAGTGCTGGACGCCATCCGCGCGCGCTGGCGGGAGGGCGCTGTGGTGGGCGGCACCAGTGCGGGCGCGGCGGTAATGCCGGATTCCATGCTTACCGGCAACCAGTTCCGCGCGGGCGAGGACACGGCCGGCTACTACGGCGACGACTTTCCCGAGGTGGCACGGCGGACGATCCAGGTGGCGCCGGGGCTCGGTTTTCTGCCGGGAACCCTCATCGACCAGCACTTCATCCGGCGCGAGCGGCACAACCGGCTGCTGGCGGTGGTGCTGGAGCGGCCGGCGCTGATCGGCGTGGGGATCGACGAGTCGACGGCGATCGAGGTGGGGCCGGACGGGCACTGGACGGTGCGCGGGAGCAGCGCGGTGTTCATCTACGACGCGCGCCGGGCCCGCATTACCTCCACCGCCGCGCCGGTGCTGGGCACGTCGGGGGTGCGGATGCACCTGCTGCCCTCCGGCGCCGTCTTTGATCCGCGCACGGGCGAGGCGCGGCTGCCGTGACATGATCCGTGCAGCAGCGAATGCGGCCGATGGTGAATCCGGCGGATCACCTGCCGCTGGGCAGGCAAGGGCGAATAAATTCGCTGCAACAACTACACGAAATCCGCCTTCGCGGATTGGCGGCTACACAGTTGTTCACAGGCCCGTGCGCGTGGAGGCATCGTGATGTGCCCCGGCGCGTCCTCAGGTCCAGGTCCAGGATAAGTGATCGCAAGAATCGCGGTGTCGCGGCACGGCATCACGCGATCCGCTTTCACGGGCAGAAAAACGAGGCATCCTGCGGATTTCGCGGGGTGCCTCGTCGTCATCGTCCCGTGGATACGATCGTGCTACCGCGTCGCGTCGGCGGTTGCGTCCGCCTTTACCGCCTCGTCCTGGATCGCGGCGGACGGCGCGGCATCGGGAGCATCTTTGCGCGGGGGTTCCTCGTCGAGGGCGTCGAGGTCGCGGATGATGGGGAGGGGGAAGTGGACGTGCTGCACGTGATGCCCGCGGGTGATGCGGAACATGGCCGGGGTGTGGCTGGAGGGGAGGGTGACCTGCCGAGGGTAATCTGTCATCAGACGCCCCAGCCGTCCAGCCGTCACGCGGCACCCCGGAACACCCAACGGGCGCCCCGTGTGGAGCGCCCGTTCGCCATTCGGAGCCAGTTGGATCAGCGGCCGTATCCGCCGTCGTAGCGGCTGGCGCGCTGGCGAAAGCCGCGGTCGTAGTCCATGGAGAACCCGTTGTACTCGCCGCCGTAGCCGCGGGGGCGCTGGCCGGCGGCGTAGCCGGTACCGGCGCGCATCCCCAGGTCGCGCTCGTAGCCGCCGGTGCGGTAGCCGCTGGTGCCCGGGCGCCGGTTGACGAAGAACTGGTCGCGGTCGTATCCGCCCCGCCCGGTTTGAAAGTCGCCGCCGTAGCCGCGCCCGCTCCCCGCTCGGCCGAACTGCGCCATGCCGTAGCCGCGGTCGTAGCCAGCGCGCTCCCGCTGCCGCAGGGCGTACTCCGCGTCGTACGCCATCTCGGGAGACAGAAAGTAGCCCTCGGCGCCGGGGCCGGACGCGTCCATGGGCCGGCGGCCGCGCGGACGATCGTCGTCACCCGCGATGCGCTGGAACATCCCCCGCACCCGGCCCATGAAGTCGCGCTCGTAGCGTGCCATCGTCATCTCTCCCTCGCGTCGTCACCGCGCGCCCGGGGCACCTCCCAGGGCTTTCCTGGGCCGCCCACAGTCGCAAGTCGCGGACCCCGCGCGTGCTCAGCCGGCGCCGCACCCCGCGGCCGCCTTGCGCACCCGCGACGCCATGGCGCCGCAGCCGATCCACGCCGGGCTGCGGGTGAAGGTGATGGACAGCGTGGCGGTGTTGGCATCCCAGACGTAGTCCGCGTCGGCGATCTTGTGGTGCACGGAGCCGCGCTCGCCGGGCGGCACGGAAAGCCCCACGCTCGATGCCCGCCGCCGCACGCACTCCCATACCTCCGCCGTCACCCCCGTGAGCGTGAACGTGGGGCATGCCACCGCATCCTCCTCATCGCGGTTTCAATGCTTCTGGAACTGGAGCGGGGCGCAAGGCGAGTGCCGCCTGAGAATGAACATCAACAGAAAACAGAGGGGCCTCACGCAGAGTCACCAGAGTTACCAGAGTTTTCTCGTGCCGTTTCCTCATGCTCGGTCCGGGGAGACACCAGGATACAACTCTGCTCACTCTGGTAACTCTGCGTGAGCCCATCGTTTCAGTTCTGCGAGAAGATGATGGCGGTATACGGGCCCAGGCCGATGCCGATGCTGAAGGGCATGCCGTCCCATGGGATGTCTTCCGCCTCCGCGTGCCACGAGGGATGGCTGCCGAAGTCCGGCGAGTAGCCGTTCCAGTCGCCGTTGAAGCGAACCTTCCACTCGCCGTCGCGCGGCACGCCCACGCGGTATTCGTCGTACGCGCGGTTGGCAAAGTTGGCCACCACGATCACGTCGTCACCGGGGCCGCCTGCCCACCAGCGGTGGAACGCGACTACCTTGCCGGCATCGTTCACGTGGTGCACCTGCACGTTGCGGCCGCGCAGCCCCCGCGTGGTGCCGCAGAGGTTCCGGCGCAGGTGCACCAGGTCGCGGTACATCCGGTGGATGCCGGGGAAGCGCTCCAGCTTGCTCCAGTCCAGCGGATCCGTATCCACGAACCAGCCGTCTTCCAGGAACTCCTGGCCCTGGAAGATCATGGGGATCCCCGGCGCGGTGAACACCAGCGCGCCGCCCAGCGTGGAGCGCTTCTGCGATTCCCACGACGCGGCGTTCTGCGGGTTCACGTCGTGGGGCACGCGGGCGCGGCCGTTCATCACCTCGTCGTGTGACTCGGTGTAGATCACGCGCTTGTTGGGGTCGCCGTCGTACGCGAACCCGATGGCGTGCGCCACGGCGTGCATGTGCCGCGCGCCGTCGTCGCCGGGGATGATGGCTTCGCGGATGGGGTGTACGAACTGCGCGTCCCACTGGCTGTCGAAGCCGGCGCCGCCGTCGTCCACGGGACGCGTGACGGCGGCGTTGGTCTGCAGGTCCTCGGCGATCAGCAGCTTCCACGGCTGGCGGGCGTCCACCTCGCGGCTCACCCAGCGCATGAGCTCCCAGCCGTCCGGCAGGTCGTCGCCGGGGTGGTTGCCGCCCTTTGCGTTGCGGATCTGCCCCGTGGCGTCCCAGCGCAACCCGTCAAAGCAGAATTCCTCCAGCCAGAACAGCGCGTTGTCGCGGATGAACTGCCGCACCTCGCCGCGGCGGTAGTCCGGGCGCGTGTCGCCCCACGGCGTGGACGAACGCCAATCCTGGTAGAAGTAGATGCCACCCTTGTCGTTCTCCGACCAGCCATCGAACTGCCACAGGTCCAGGTCGCTGGGCCCAAAATGGTTGTAGACCACGTCCAGGATTACGGCGATGCCGCGCGCGTGCGCCTCCTTGACCAGCGTCTTGAGGCCGTGCGGACCGCCGTACGCCTCTTCCACGGCAAAGATGTGGGCGGGGTTGTAGCCCAGCGAGTGGCTCATGGCGAACTCGCCCATGGGCATCAGCTCGATGCAGTTGAAGCCCAGGTCCTTCACGTAGTCGAGCTTCCGGATCACCCCCGCGATGTTGCCGGGCTCCGCGCCCTCCACCTCGTCGGTAAAGGTGCCCACGTGCACCTCGTAGATCACCAGGTCGTCCCACTCCGGCGAGCGGTAGCCGTCGTCGTCGCCCCAGTCGAACGCGGGGTCGGTGACCACGCACACGCCCACCGAATGCGTCAGATCGCGCGCGTACGGATCGCGCCGCTCCAGCGTTCGGCCGTCCGCGGTGCGGATGACGAACGTGTACGTATCCCCCGCCTTTACCCCCGGCACGTCGGCGGACCAGTAGCCGCCGTCGCCGTCGCGGGCCAGCGGGTTGGCGTCCGCCGACTCGCCGTTGAAGCTTCCCTTGACCGACACCGCCGCCGCGTTGGGCGCCCACCCGCGGAACGTGGTCCCCTGCGCGTGCAGCACCGCGCCCATCCCCGCGTGCGGCGACGGCACGGCGTCGTTGCTGGATGCGGACGGCGAGTCGGCGGATGAATCAGGCGGCATTTCGGTATTGGGAGCGGGCTGGATGTCGTCGTTGTCGGACGTGCTCATGACGTTCCGCGCGTGCGTGTATGCGATCGGATGATGGAAAGCGACGGCGGGATGCGCGGGCGATGGGTGTCCGCGCGGAGGGAAGATCGCCGCAAGATTGGCACCGGAAGGCGGGGTGTGGCGTGCTCTGGCGGGCTCCGCGAAAGACCTGCGCCAGGGCTGGTCCGATGGTCTTCGAAGCACCCCCCGCTCCGACGGACCCTCTCCCCCGACGTACCTTTTGCTCGTTCCTCGCAACGGCCGTCGACCCCTCCCCCAACTTCGGGGGAGAGGTGGGGTGTGCCGCGAGTGCGGTGCGCTTCGAAGCAGGCCGGAGCGGGATCGAATTCTCCCCTCTCCGTGAGGAACGAACGGGGAGGGGCCGGGGGAGGGGCACCCCGGCGGACGCAGTTTGATGGACTGCGAAGCGCCTCCAACCCGGCTGTCAGCCTCCGGCGATCCGGGCGCGCAGGCGCTCTTCGGCGGCGCGGTGCTCGCCGGTAGGGTCGCTGGCGGCAAAGTCTTCCGTCTCGAACACGGGACGGATCTCCACCTCGGGCTCGGTGCCGGGCATGGGGTTGGGCATGCGCTTTACCCACTCCAACGCCTCCTCCATCGACCGCACCTGCCAGAGCCAGAAGCCGGCGATCAGTTCCTTTGTCTCGGCGAAGGGCCCGTCGATCACCGTGCGCTGGTCGCCCGACATGCGCACCCGCTTGCCCCGCGAGCTGGGATGCAGCCCCTCGCCGGCAAGCATCAGCCCCGCGTTCACCAGCTCCTGGTTGTACTTGCCCATGTCGGCCAGCAGCTGCTCTTCCGGAAGCACGCCTGCCTCGGAATTCGGGTCGGCCTTGATCAGCACCATCACTCGCATCGTGGTATCTCCTTGGGATGGGTAGGTTCAGCGTCGGCTCCCGGCCGTTCCGCGACCGCGTCAACCTGCGCTCTACCCACACGACGAACAAGCGGCGGCGAAATCGACACGCCGCCGCCCGGCCCTGTTCATCCGCACACCGCTACTCTGCGCGAGGAAGGGACGCTATCCTTCCGGCACGGTCACCGTCACGGGCGGCGGGACTGAATCGTTTGATGCATCGTCCCATCGCCTTTACGTCACCGCTGCCAAGCCGATCCATGCGCCTGCTCCGTATCCATCTGCCGATCGCCGCACTCCTGTTCGCCGCGTGCAACCCCCTGCAGGCGCCGGTGGACATTGTAGAGGGACCGGACCAGCAGACGCTGTATGTGGCGCCGTATACACGTACCTGCCATGGGATGTACGAACGGCAGTGCATGCTGGTGCGGGAAAGCCGGGAGGGCGAGTGGCTCAACTTCTACGACCAGATTCAGGGTTTTACCTACGAGCCCGGCTACGCGTACATGCTGCTGGTGGGCTGGCGCGAGGTGCCCAATCCGCCCGCCGACGCTTCCTCGCGCGAGTACTGGCTGATCCGGACGCTGGAGAAGAAGCGGGCAACAGGTTCCTGAGCGGGAGCCAGGGTACGGAAGGCGATTGCGAAAGGCTCCGGATGCCACATCCGGAGCCTTTTCCCGTTCACCCGTTCACCCCTTCACCCGTTCACCCCTTCACCCAACCATCCCCACCGCCTCGCGCGCAGCCGTCCGCCCACGCTCCGTCAGCGCCAGCTGATCGTCCGCGCGGGTAAGCAGGCCCGTGCGCTCGGCGCCGCGGACGACGCGGCGGGCGAAGTCCGGCTGCCAGCGCAGGTGCTCGTGCAGGTGCGCCTCGCGGCTTTCCACGTCGGCGTCGGGCGACTGCTCGTGGTTCAGCAGGTGGATGGCCAGCATGGTCTGCGCGAACGCCCACCGCTGCCGCGCCCGCCGCCGCGCGATGGCCAGCAGCCCCCGCTCCGGCGCGAAGAAAAAGACCAGCAGAAAGACGACGCCCGTCATCGTGGCCATGGACCCCGCGATGGACACGTCCAGCAGGTAGCTCATCCAGTACCCCGCCAGCGCGCTCACCACGCCCAGAAGCATGCTGATGCCGATCATCCGCGGCAGCCGGTCCGTCAGCAGGTAGGCCGAGGCGGGCGGCGCGATCATCAGCGCGACCACCAGCACGGAGCCGACGGCATCGAACGCACCCACCGCCGTCACGCTTACGAGCGTCATGAACAGGTAGTGGATCAGCCCGGGCGCAAAACCCAGCGCGCCGGCCAGCGCCGCGTCGAACGTCGTCAGCTTCAACTCCTTGTAGAACGCCAGGATGAAGCTGGCGTTCAGCAGCAGCACGATCCCCATCAGCCAGAGCGTGCGCGGCCCCAGGTCCGTGCCGCCGATCACCAGCCGGTTGAAGGGCGCAAACGCCAGCTCGCCCAGCAGCACGGCGTCCACGTCCAGGTGCACGTTCCCCGCGTAGCGCGAGATCAGGATCACGCCCAGGCTGAAGAGCGCGGGAAACACCAGGCCGATGGCCGCGTCTTCCTTGACCAGCCGCGTGCGGTTGAGCACCTCGACCAGCGACACCGTCAGCACGCCGGTGAGCGCCGCCGCCAGCACCAGGAGCGGCGAGGCGATGTTCTCGGTGACGAAAAAGGCGAGGACGATGCCCAGCAGGATGGCGTGGCTGATGGCGTCGCTCATCAGCGACATGCGGCGCAGCACCAGGAACACGCCGGGGAGCGCACACGCCGCGGCGGTGACGGCCGCGATCCACTGGATCTCCTGTTCGGGACCCATCAGCTCTCCTCCTCGCCGTTGCCGCCGCGGCGGTCCATCTCGTTCTTGCCCTCAGCGGTGATGGACCAGCCGTCCGCGCCCGTCCTGCGCGCCCAGCCCCGCTCCGCCAGCGCCTGCAGCTCATGCCGCGCGCCGGGGTGCATGGCCTCGAGCACGGCGCTGGTGTGCACGTGGTCGTGCCCGCCGTGCTGCACCGACAGCGCGTTCAGGTCGCGCAGCACCGCCGTCACGTGCAGCTGCCGCCGGTTGCGCGCCTGCCGCACCCACTCCCAGACGAGGCCCCGGTTGGGCGCGAACGCCAGGGAAACCAGGACGATCACCGTCAGGCAAAGGACGATGGTGGGCCCCGTCGGCACGTGCTCGCCCAGCGAGCTGATGACGGCGCCGCTGACGCCCGCCAGCGCGCCCACGCCGCCGGCCACGATCACCATCGTGCCCATGCGGTCCGTCCACTGGCGCGCGGCGGCGGCGGGGGCGACCACCATGGCGCTCATCAGCACCACGCCCACGGTCTGCAGGCCGATGACGATGGAAAGGACGAGCACGGAGGTCAGCAGCACGTCCAGCCAGCGCACGGAAAAGCCCATGCTGGCCGCGAAGTCAGGATCGAACGAAAGCAGCTTGAACTCCTTCCAGAACAGCGCCGCCACGGTCACGGCGATGCCGCCCAGCACGGAGATCATGATGACGTCGCGGTGCAGCAGCGTGGCCGCCTGGCCAAAGAGAAAGCGGTCCAGGCCGGCCTGGCTGGCGTCCGGCTGCTTCTGGATGTACGTCAGCAGGACGAGTCCGAAACCAAAGAAGACGGAGAGGACGATGCCCAGCGCGCTGTCTTCCTTGACCCGCGTGGCGTTGACGATGCGCATGACCAGCAGCGTCCCCAGCCACCCCGCGGCCGCCGCGCCCAGCACCAGGACGAGCGGCGCCTTGCTGCCGGTGAGCAGAAAGGCGAGGGCGATGCCGGGGAGCGCGGCGTGGCTGATGGCGTCGCCCAGCAGGCTCTGCTTGCGCAGCACGGCGTACGAGCCCAGCGAGCCGCTGGTGGCGCCCAGCGCGGCCGCGCCCAGCGCCACGGTGCGCAGCGTGTAGTCGCCGAAGAGGTCGGGAAGCTGCATGGACGGAGTGCGAAAGTACGAAAGTACGAAAGTACGAAAGTACGAAAGTACGAAAGTGCGAAAGTGCGAAAGTGCGAAAGTGCGAAAATGCGAAAGTGCGTTTCCGGATCTGCATCGAGCGCAGGGTCTTACAGCGTCGGGCTGCGCGCGGACCCCTCACCCCCGGCCCCTCTCCGCAAACTGCGCGGGAGAGGGGAGGTTCGATCGCGCCAGGCAGGTGGCGGCGCACAGTCCGCGCAGGCAGACTTCGTGACGTTCCAGCCGCGGTTTCAACCGCCCGACGCGCCCGCCCGCCGAAGCACTGCCCTGCCTCAGTCCGCGCCTCAGTCCGCCGCCGCCTGAAGGCTGGGCGAGTCGTCCATCGCCTCCGCGTGGCCGTTGCGCCGCTGAAGAAAGGGAACCCGGCCGCCATAGGTGAGGCGCAGGTTCTCTTCGGTGAACACCTCGTCCACCGGGCCGCAGGCAATGCGGCGCACGTTCAGCAGCAGCACCTGGTCAAAGTACTCCGGCACCGTCTCCAGGTCGTGATGGACGACGACGACGGTCTTGCCCGCCTCGCGCAGCTGCTGCAGCACGGTGACGATGGCGCGCTCCGTCTTGGCGTCGACGCCCTGGAACGGCTCGTCCATCAGGTACAGCCCGGCGTTCTGCACCAGGGCGCGGGCCAGGAACACGCGCTGCTGCTGGCCGCCGCTGAGCTGCGAGATCTGCCGCTCGGCAAAATCCTGCATGGCCACCTGCGCCAGCGCCGCCATGGCCGCCTCGCGCTGCTTCTTTCCCGGCCGCCGCAGCCACCCCAGCGAGCCGTAGCACCCCATCATCACCACGTCCAGCACGCTGGTGGGAAAGTCCCAGTCCACGCTGCCTCGCTGGGGCACGTACGCCACCAGCTTGCGCTGCTCCGCGTACGGCCGCCCATGCACCAGCACCTGCCCCGCCGCCGTGCGCACCAGGCCCAGGACGGCTTTGATGAGCGTGGACTTGCCCGCGCCGTTGGGGCCCACGATGGCCATCAGCACCCCCCCGGGCACCTGCAGGTCCACGTCCCACAGCACCGGTTTTTCACGATAGGCCACCGTAAGGTCGTTCACCTCGATGGCCGGTGTCGCCTCGTGCATCATGCTTTCTCTCGCCTGGATCACGGCTCGCGCAGCAGCGCGCGCACGATGGTGTCGATGTTGTGGCGTACCATTCCCTGGTACGTGCCCGCGGGCGTCCCGGGGTTGCCCATGGCGTCGGAGTACAGCGACCCGCCAATCTGCACGTCGAAGCCGCGGGCACGCACCGCCTCCTGCACCGCTTCGATGGTGCGGCGCGGGATGGACGATTCCACAAAGACGGCGGGGATGCGGCGTGTGGCGATGAACTCCGCCAGCTCCTGCACGTCGGCCGTTCCCGCCTCGGCCGCGGTGCTGATCCCCTGCAGCCCGCGCACCTGAAATCCGTACGCCCGCCCGAAGTAGTTGAAGGCGTCGTGCGCGGTGATCAGCACGCGCTTTTCCTGGGGCACCAGCGCGGCCTGCGCGCGGACGTACTGGTCCAGCTCCCGCAGCTGCGCCTGGTAGCGCTGCGCGTTGGCAAAGTAGTCGCTGGCGTGGGCCGGGTCCCGCTTGGCCAGAGTCTGCGCGACCACGTCTACCGTGTACGCCCAGAGGCGCACGTCAAACCACACGTGCGGATCGTGCGCGCCCTCGAACTCCGGCGGGGAAAGAAGCTGGTCGACCGGGATGCCGGTGGTGACCGCCGCCACGGCGGTGCGGCCGCCCATCTCCTCCAGCACCTCGCCCATGCGGGCCTCCAGGTGCAGGCCGCCGTAAAAGATGACGTCGGCGCGGAACAGGCGGCGCACGTCGCCTTCGCTGGCCTTGTACAGGTGCGGGTCCACGCCGGGCCCCATCAGCCCCACCACGCGCACGTGCTGGCCACCCACGTTCTCCACCACGTCCCGGATCATCCCGATGGTGGCGACGACGTTCACCCGCCCCTCTTCCTGCGGCGGATCCGGCGGCGCGCAGGAGCCGGCCGCCACGGCGCACGCCAGCGCACCCAGCAGCCGCCCCACCCTCCGTGCCATCCCTCGTCCACGAGATTTGTACATCTCTGCAAAGTCGATTTTTAGAGTAGCTTAAATTTCCTGCAGCGAGGATACACCGCGCTGGCGCCGTCGTCAAGGGTTTGATGATGGACGCGAGCCGCCACGGAAGGAGCAGGGGCGGAAGCCCGGGGGGGTGCCACGGCACCTTCCGGAGCGATCGGATCCTCCTCTCTTCGCCAGGAACGGAGCGAAGAGGGCGGGGGAGGGTCACCGTCGCGGCGCCTCCCCTCTCACCGAAACACGTTTCCCGCTGACCTGTTACAAATCTTCGACCAACCCGGGGCCACGCCGTACACGGTGGCGTTCAGCTTTCCCTGTCGACACGCATGACATGGAACGCAGCGGAGGCAAAAGGCGATGACGATGTTTGACGATGCGGTGGCGGCATATCTGCACCGCGCGGACCGGCCGGCGCCCTGGGCGCGGCGGCAGGAAGAGGATGCGCTGGATGGATTGTCCGGGTGGCTGCACGGCGCCGCGGGCGACGTTCCGCTGGCGGCCGTGACGCCGCAAATCGTCTTTCGCTATGCGGCGGAGTGCCAGGTAAGTGCCCAGGAGCTGGACGAGCTGCACGATGCGCTGGCCGCTCTGTTCCGCTGGAGCCGCGCCGCCCGGTCGGCCGTCGGCGGCTGACACAGCGGTAGCCGAAAGATGCCAGAAGCCCCGTCCGGCGCGCGCGTGCTCGCTGGGCGGGGCTTCGATCATCGTGGGGAAGGGGGTTCAGCCGCTCTGGCTGACGGCGTGGAGCGTGTACAGACCCAACGCCACGAGCCCGGTCAACACGGCTCCCCCCACCGTAGCCCAGAAATCGGGCTCGCCGGGCTCAAAGAGCAGCACCTCGCTTCGGTGCAGCGCCACGCGCTGGCCGTTCGCGCGCAGCAGGCCCGACGGGTCCGGCGCCCCTTCTCCCCGGCCGATCACGCTGTCCGGCGTGACCCGCACCCTGTGCATCACCATCATCCTCCCCGTGGTTCGGGGAGTTACGCGGGCGGAGGCGTACGTGACCGTTGCCTCCTCCGGTGCCGGCATCGCGCGCGGGGGCGCCCATCGCGTGCATCCGGCGGCGGCGGCCACCAGCAGGACGGGCAAGAGGCGCTGGATGAGCTTCATCGCGAGATCCGGAACGGTTTCCGTAACGGCGGGTCCTCGATCGCGAAGCGACCCACGCAAGATCCGGACGGGGGCAGGCGCGCCGATCGCCCCGGGGATCAGAGCCGCGACAGGAACTCGATTCCGCCCACGCGCCGACCGGCGAGCACGTCGAGCACCAGGGTGCCCTCCTTCGGATGGTGCAGCGTCAGCGACCGCTCGATCTGCCACTCGGCGCCGGGCTGGTTGGCATTCGCCGGGTCCACGAAGTACACGTACGCCCGCCCGCCCTCCATCGCCCGGGTGCAGCGCGCGAGCGCATCCGCCAGCCACGGCTCCTCCGGCACGTTCGCGCGGGCCCACTCCGCGAGCCAGGCGGGATCGTACGGCTTCCAGTCCATCGCATCCTCCCATCTCGTCGATGCCTGTAACACGACCCCGGCCTTCGCCCCGGGTGTGACAAGGTTCTTGCATGTACCGCAATCCGTGCCTGTCCGCGCTCCCACGGCCGATCTGGTGGGATGGGGCAACTCGCCGCTCCTGTTACAGCGAAGGGCAGGCGGAAGATTCCCGTCGCCGGCTTTCCGTGACGAGGCGGAGCCGTGGCGCGTCGATGGGCAAGGCACAGATTGGGGCGGACACTCACACGGAGGGAGGACGGACGATGGACATTCTGACGTGGATCATCGTGGGCCTGGTGGCGGGCGTGCTGGCGGGGCTGATCGTGGGCGGGGTGGGGCTGATCGGCGACATCGTGGTGGGGATCGTGGGCGCCTTTGTGGGCGGATGGCTCTTTCGCCAGCTGGGGGTGACCACCCCGTTCAGCGGCCTGGCGGGCACCATCTTCACGGCGTTCATCGGCGCGCTGATCCTGCTGGTGCTGCTGCACGCCCTCCACCGCCGCCGCGGAGGCCGGCGCCTCTGAGCGCTTCGATCAACGGATGCCCGCTACAACGCCAGCGCCTGTTTTCAGTCATCCTGAGGGGAGGCGCCACGCTGCATCCTGTTCCTACGACGCAGGTTGGCGCCGACCGAAGGACCTTGCCGGCAGGGCTGAGAGGCCGGATCTTCGCTCAAGCGCATGCCCTACGGTGGCGGAAAGAAGGTCCTTCGGTCGCGCGCAAAGGGCGGTGCAGGGTACGGTTTCGCGCGGCGCTCCCTCAGGATGACCGGGCGCGGAAGTACAGGGGAAGAACCGCGTCTCAAGAATCAACGGCTGTAGGAATGGGCTCCGCTGCCATCAGCGGAGCCCGCTTTCAATTACCAGGGATAGATTCGCCGCCACGTCCGCGTAGCGTGGCCTCCCACGGCGCCCAGCAGCGCGCCCACGGTGCCTCCCACCGCGGTGCCCGTCACGCCCAGAAGCAGGGATCCATCCACGCACTCGTCGCCGGCTCCCTCGCACAGCCCCTGTCCCAGCAGCAGCCCCGCGCCCCCCAGACCGAGCGCGCCGATCAGCGCGCCTGTCGTTGCGCCGGGGCCGGAGTCGCGCTGCCGCACCCAGACGCTGTCCACCGCGGCAAACGGCACCACCTGCTCCCGCGTTCCGCGTCCAATGCGCAGCTGCGTGCTCTCGATGGGTCCGCAGAGGCCCCGCACCCGCTGGCCGGAGGCCGTGGCGACAAGCACCTCGCGCTCGCCCGGGCACAGCGCGCCCAGCCACTGCTCCGCCCGCGCCGAGTCCATCTGCTGCGCCGCCGCCGGCGCCGCAAAGACCAGCGCGGCGGCCGCCACCACGGCCAGCAGGCGCGCGCGGATCACGGCGTTACCCGGACCTGCGTCTCGCGCCACGCGTCGTCAAAGTCCGAGGCAAAGCGCAAGGTCAGGTGCAGGTACGCGGGCGCGCGGCACGAGCCCACCAGCACCGGCGCGAAGCGCGCCTGGCGCCACAGGCGCTGAAGCTCCGCGTCCACGTCCCGATTTCCGGAGGCTGCATCCACGTTCACCACCCGCCCGTTCGCGTCGATGCGCACCAGCGTGGTGGCCTCGCCGTCCACCTGCATCCCCGCGCGCAGAAAGCGGTGGATGTACATCTCCACCAGCTCGCGGAAGCGCTCGCGGTTCAGGATCTCCGGCTTCTGGTCGCTCTCCAGGATGCGGACCTGCGTCCCGGCCGGCAGCGCGCCGCTGGCGTTGAGCGCCTGCACCATCTCTTCGCGCGTCTGGCCCGGCGGCACGGTGACCGCCAGCCGCGAGATGCCGCCCTCCGCACATGCGGGGATCGTATCCGCCGCCGCACCCTGGGCGTGCAGATCGCCGGCGCCGGCCAGCATGGCGGCCACGACGAGGAGGCGTGTTTTCATGGATGGATGATTCGAAGGGGAAACATCAAATGTTTCACCGCCGGCACCTGATGGCAAGCCGGGCCGCTTCCACCGGGGATTCGCGCGGAGTTACGCCGGGTTCGCGGGGCGCCGCGCGAAAACGTAGGCGCGGCGGGTGGGATGCTCCACGAAGGGATACGGATCGCGGACGATCGGCTCCACCTGCTCAAATCCGGCGCCGTGCAGCGCGGCCTCTACGTCCTCCACCCGGTGGAAGCGAAAGTCCACGGATGCGCGGTGGCCGAACATCTCGTCCACGTGCACCACGTCATCGCCCACGTGGAACGCCATCAGCAGCGGCGCGCCGGGCCGCGACACCCGGTGCATCTCCCCAAGCGCCGTACGGAGCTGCTGCGGCGAGAAGTGCACGATGGCGTAGAAGGCCACGATCCCCGCCGCGCTCCCGTTCACCAGCGGGAGCGCCAGCATGTCGCCGGTCTCAAAGGCGATCTCCGGATGCCGCCGCCGTGCCTCCGCCACGCACCGCGGCGACAGGTCCATCCCGCGCACGTCCACGCCCAGCGCGTGCAGAAACGCCGTCGTCTGCCCGCCCGATCCGCAGCCCAGGTCGTACACCGGCCCGGCACCGCGCACCTCCGCGGCGAAACGCTCCAGCAGCGCGCGGTCCAGCGGCTTGTCCGCCAGCTCGCCCGCGAACTGCTCGGCGTACTCCGGCGCCACGGCGTCGTAAAAGGCGCGCACCTGCTCCGGCCCCTGGCTCATTCACCGCCTCCCGCGGATGGAGGGTGCGACGGCATCAGCGGGGATACAGCCGTCTCCATACGCGCACCTCGCCTCCGATCAGCCGGCCGACCAGCGCGCCGGCCAGACCCCCGCCTACCGCGCCGCCAAGGGTGTGCGCCCTCACGTCGTCCCCGCACGCATAGTCGCAGAACACGGCGATGTACAGCGCGCCCAGCGCACCGCCCACGCCCGCGCCCACCCACGCGCCGGTGATGGTGCCGCTGCGCGTCGCCGGCGCGCGCATCCAGATGCTGTCCACGGCCGTGTACAGCACCGGCTGCGCCGAGTCCCCCCGCACCACCAGCAGCCGCGCATCCTGCAGCACGCACACGCCACGGAACCGCTCGCCGAAGGTGGTGGAGATCTGCACGTGCGCGCCGGGGCACAGGCCGGGGCGTCCCAGCACGGCGCGCGCGGAATCGGGATCCTGCCCCGCCGCCCGCCCCGGCGCCGCCGCGGCCACGCACGCCAGGAGCAGGATCAGCAGCCGCCACCGCATGATGCGGACGCGCATCAGATGCGCTGCAGGTCGTGCTTCGTGAGCGCGTGCTCCACGTCGCCCGTGTGCTTGGTGGACGCGGGCTCGAACAGCAGCACGTGCACCTCGTCGTCCGCGATGGGCCGGTGCTCCACGCCGCGCGGCACGATCAGCACCTCCCCCTCGCCCAACTCGACCGTGCGGTCGCGGAACTCCATCCGCAGGCGCCCCTTGAGCACCAGGAACAGCTCGTCCTCGTCCGCGTGGTCGTGCCAGACGAACTCGCCCTGCAGCTTGGCCAGCTTTACGTGCTGCCCGTTCAGCTCGCCCACGATGCGCGGGTGCCAGTGGTCGCTGAACAGCGAAAGCTTCTGGGCCAGGTTGATCGCTTCCATGCGTGCGTCTCCATGTCGTTCGTCGCCGGTGCCGTGCGGCCGCGGAACACAAACGGGCGCTTCGTCGCCGGGCGCCCGCTTGCGTTGTGGTGCAATGTGCCCGGGAGGCGTTCGGCCTATGCGGCCGCGGTGTCCACGGGCTTGCTTCCGTTGCGCGTATCGACGGACTCAAGGTCGATGTAGACCGTTTCGTCGGGAAATCGAGCCACAAGGTAAAGCTCGCCGCCCATGGCCGCGACCACGTTGCGAAGGGTGCCGATCAGCATGTCGCTTCGCCGCTCCATCCGCGAGCACGCACCCTGGTTGATCGACAGCCGGTTGGCGAGCTCCGCCTGGGACAGCTTCCGCGCTCCGCGAAGCTCCGGGAGCGTGGCCCGCACCGGTGGTTTGGTGGGCGTCTGGCTGAGCAGAAGCTCCACGACGCGACTATATGCCGCGTCGACGGTTCGATAGACCTCGTCCGGTTTTGCGCCGTAGTCGTCTTCCGACGGAGTAGAGACGCCGAATCCGCGGTCCGTCCTCCATTCCACGACGACGAGATGGCCTTGCAACGTAGCGTCGAGAAACCATCCTCCTGACGCCGCATCCGGCCGGTCGATGGTCAAACATGCGGTGGGAAACCGCGCCGCCAGGCGCTCTGTGAGATGCTCGAGCTCGTTCATCCTGTCTTCCATTTTTCCACTCCGGGATTTCAGTCGAGCTCCCATACGCCGTGCCCATCCAGCCCCGGCTTTCGAACCTCGATCCGGTCGCTCAGCGCAACGATCTCGATCGATCCATTCTCTCCGACGTATGTATTATGCCGGCGACTTCGGAATCGCGTCATCTGGGGATGCCCGGGTACCGCACGAGCGGCGTCACGTTGGGGTGGATAGATCCTCTGGTCGCTTTGCCAGTTCTCAGGGCTGTTGGGAACTCCGCTCATCTCGTCCTCGACCGCATCCAGGATCTGGGCCAGCTGCGTCAGGGCTTCGTCGGCCGAGCCCGCACCCGGAGACGCGAGCAGTCTTCGAAAAAATTCATCGAGGCGTTCACGCTTGGGCACCTCCATTCCAGCACCCTCCGTCCTGTGCCCATGCCTCGAAAGTCATTATGACCTAGGAGGCATGGCAATGTCAAGAGACTGTTTCGTCGTCCCCAGGTCTGTCCGAACCCAAATGGTATAGGGATATTGCGCGGTGTTCAATCCGTTCCCTTTTTCCGTCGCCACGGGCATGGTGGGCGTGCCTTTCCTGCCGCTTGGGTTGCGCTGCGGTGCGCAGGTGAATATCTTAGTGCTATGCTAATCGACCGCGCCGCGCGCATGTGCCATTGTTGTTGGATGCGCTCCCGCACCATGGGGAGGGCAGGCGACGGCATTGGCGTACGGGCACGGGTTGAAAGCTGACCTGACCGGCCGGGATTGATCCCGGCTACCCGACGCAGAGACCGCAGCCGCGACTCCCCGGAACGGAGTCGCGGCTTTTTTTGTTTACCCGGCGCACGGAGAACGCGTCCCATGTCCACAGTACCGGCCAACCGGCCCATCGGCATCTTCTACGAGCACCCGGAGTGGTTCAAGCCGCTCTTCGCGGAGCTGGACCGCCGCGGCACGCCGTACGTAAAGCTGCACGCCGACGAGCACGTGTTCGACCCCGCGGAGCAGCCGGCGTACTCGCTGGTGTTCAACCGCATGAGCCCCAGCGCGTACCTGCGCGGCCGCGGCAACGCCATCTTCTACACGCAGGCGTTTCTGGCTCACCTGGAGCGCCGCGGCATTCGCGTGGTGAACGGGACGGAGGCGTTCGGCAACGAGATCAGCAAGGCGGCGCAGCTGTCGCTCATCGAGTCGCTGGGGCTGCCGTACCCCCGGGCCCGCGTCATCCACCGCCCGGAGCAGGCGCCGGCCGCGGCCCAGGGGCTGCGCTGGCCAATCGCGGTCAAGCCCAACATCGGCGGCAGCGGCGCGGGGGTGCGCAAGTTCGATACGCCCGAGGCGCTCCGGCAGGCGGCGGAGACGGACCTGGACCTGGGGATCGACAGCACCGCGCTGGTGCAGGAGTTCATTCCCCAGGAGGAAAGCCGCATCGTCCGCGTGGAGGTCGTCGGCGGCAAGTACATCTACGGCATCCGCATCTACACGCCGGGAACCAGCTTTGACCTGTGCCCCGCGGACGTGTGCCAGCGCGTGGACGGCGCCGAGCTGGACGCGCAGATCTGCGCGGTCGACGCCCCCAAACGCGGGCTGCGCGTGGAGGGCTACGAGCCGCCGCGCCCGGTGATCGAGGCGGTGGAGCGCATCATGGCGGCGGCGGGAATCGAGGTGGGCGGCATCGAGTACATGATCGACAGCCGCGACGGACAGCTGTACTACTACGACGTCAACGCGCTCAGCAACTTCGTGGCGGACGCGCCCAACGTGGTGGGCTTCGATCCGTTCGCGCTGCTGGCGGACTGGCTGGAGCGCGAGGCGGCCGCCGCGGTGGCCGCCGGCGCGGAAAGGGAGGCGGCCTGATGCGCTTTGGATACTGGCTCCCCGTCTTTGGCGGCTGGCTGCGCAACGTGGACGACGAGGGGATGGAGGCCACCTGGTCGTATGCGAAGAAGCTGGCCCAGCGCAGCGAGCAGATCGGCTTTGACCTCACGCTGGTGGCGGAGCTGAACCTGAACGACATCAAGGGGATGGAAGCGCCGTCGCTGGACGCGTGGAGCACCACCGCGGCACTGGCGGCGGTCACGGAGCGGCTGGAGATCATGACCGCCGTGCGCCCCACTTTTCACTCGCCCACGCTGCTGGCCAAACAGGCCGCCAACATCGACCGCATCAGCGGCGGCCGCCTGTCGCTGAACGTGGTGTCGAGCTGGTGGGCGACGGAGGCGAAGCAGTACGGCGTGCAGTTCGATCAGCACGACGACCGCTACGCCCGCACCAGCGAGTGGCTGGACGTGGTGGACGGGATGTGGACGCAGCCGCGCTTTTCCTACAGCGGCACGTACTACACGGCGGATGACGCCATCCTGGAGCCCAAGCCGGCCCGCCGCCCGCGCCCCACCCTTTACGCCGGCGGCGAGAGCCCCGCGGCCAAGGCGCTGATCGCGCAGAAGTGCGACGCGTGGCTTACCCACGGCGACCCGCCGGAGACGATCGGCGCCAAGGTGGCCGACATGCGCGAGCGGCGGGAGCGGCTGGGGCTGGGGCCCATGCGGTTTGGCGCGGCGGGGTACGCGGTGGTGCGGGGGACGGAGGTGCAGGCGCGGGCCGAGGTGGCGCGGATCACGGACGTACAGCAGAGCGCGCGCGGCTACGCCAACTACCAGGACTGGATCGGCAACACGCAGCTGGAGCAGCGGGTAAGCCTGGAGGACTACTCCGTGAGCAACCGCGGCCTCAAGAGCGGCCTGGTGGGCACGCCGGAGCAGGTGGCGGAGCGCATCCTGGAGTTCGAGCGCGCGGGGCTGGACCTGCTGCTGCTTCAGTTCTCTCCGCAGCTGGAGGAGATGGAGCGCTTTGCCGAAGAGGTGATTCCGCTGGTCAACGGCGCACGACCGGCCGAGCGCGCGGCGGCCTGATCCGGCAACGGAGGAAGGGTACAGAGGAACGGGGAAAAGCCAGAGGAACGGAGGAAGACTGGATTCCCCTGTTCCTCTGGCTGTTCCCCGTTCCTCTGCACCCTTCGCCGTTCTTCCCCTTCAGGATGCACGGAACCCCGCCGCTCGTCATCGCGAGCGGCGGGGCGTCCGGTCCCAGCCGTCCATGCAGGTGCCTGCTACCAGTCGTCGCCAGCGCCGTAGTCGCGCCGGCCACCGCGGCCGCCGCCCCCGTTGCCGCCGCCCCAGCCGCTGTCACGGCCGCCGCTGTTGCCCCGCCCGCCGCCGCCACCGCCGCGGTTGTATCCACCGCCACCCCCACCGCCGTATCCACCCTGGCTGCCGCCGCCGTAGCCGCCGCGATCAGCGCCGCCGTACCCGCCCCCACCGTAGCCGCCGCCCTGGCCAACGTCCGCCGGCTGGTCGCCGCCCTCGGGCGCGTTCAGGCGCACCAGGTTGGCGGCCTTGAGCCCCTTGGGCTCTTCGATGACCTCGAACTCCACGGCCTCGCCCTGTTCCAGGGTCTTGAAGCCGCGGCCCGAGATGCCGCTGTGGTGCACGAAGATGTCGGTACCGTCATCCCGGGTGACGAAGCCGAAACCCTTCTCCTGCGAGAACCACTTGACCGTACCGGATGCGCGTTCCATGGGACGTTGCTCAGATGGGGGGACACGGTGGAGCAGGTGGACCGGGGGGTGCCTGTTTGCACGGATCGTTCCCCGCCCGTCCCACCTGTTTGCCGGCGTCCGGGGGTGGTTCGTGGGGGTGCCTGTAACTGTTCGATCTACATGCGTTTACGACGATGTTTCAGGAGCTAGGAAGCTCCGTTTTCGTGTTCCGGACGCGCCGGGTTTGCGGGTGGGAGCGGGGCACATCTGCCCCGATGTGGTGCGCGCCTGCCACGGTGGCCGGGGCACCCGGCGTGCGATACACTCCCCGGCCGCCGCTCCGCCTACCGGAGTGCTCGGGACGCATGAAGCCCCATCCGATGATCGAATCCATCCTGTTCTGGCTGGCCGCCGCCGCGGTGGCGGGCTTTGCCGTCGCCTTTGTGGAGCTGGCGCGCGGCGGCCGCAGCCTCAAGCAGCTGCACCTGCTGGCGCCCGCGGACGCCGCGACCCTGCCGTCCGTCTCCATCGTGATCGCCGCGCGCAACGAGGAGCGGGGGATCCAGCCCGCGCTGCGCTCCGTCCTGCATCAGCAGGGGGAGCGCATCGAGGTGGTTGCCGTCGACGACCGCTCGGATGATTCCACGGGCGCCATTCTGGACCGCATCGCCGCCGAGAATCCCCGCCTGCACGTGGTTCACGTCACCGAGCTGCCGGCGGGATGGCTGGGAAAAAACCACGCCCTCTGGCTGGGCGCGGCGGCCGCGCGCGGCGAGCTGCTGCTGTTCACCGACGCCGACGTGGTGATGAAGCCGGATACGGTGCTCCGCGCCGCCGGCTACCTGCAGCGCGAGGGGCTGGACCACCTGACCGTGGCGCCGATGGTGATCATGCCGGGCGCGCTGCTCAAGGCGTTCGGGATCGTCTTTACCATCATGTTCGCGTTCTTTACCCGGCCGTGGAAGGCGCGCAACCCGCGCAGCAGGGCGCACATCGGCATCGGCGCGTTCAACTTGGTGCGCGCCGACACCTACCGCCGCGTCGGGACGCACCAGGCCATCGCCATGCGCCCCGACGACGACCTGAAGCTGGGCAAGCTGATCAAGAAGAACGGCGGCGTGCAGGAGATGGCGGCCGGCGCCGGGCAGATCTCCGTGGAGTGGTACCACAGCGTGCGCGAGGCGGTGCGCGGGCTGCGCAAGAACGGCTTTGCGGGGGTGGATTACCGGATGTCGATGGTGATCTTCGCCACCCTTGCGCACCTGCTGTTCTTCATCTGGCCGTTCATCGCCGTGTGGGTGACGGATGGACCGACGCGGATTCTGTACGCCGCGGCCATCGGCATCCTGCTGCTGATGTACGCCGGTTCCGCCGCCGCGCAGGGCTCGCCGGTGTGGCATGCGGTGCTGTGGCCCGTCGCCAGCGCGATGTTCATCTTCGTCGTCTGGAACGCCACCATATACGCACTGGTGAACCGCGGCATCGAGTGGCGCGGCACCCATTATCCGCTGGACGAGCTGAAGGCGAACCGGGTGTGAGTGGCCGGCTCCGTCTCGGCGTTTGAAACCGCGGCTGGAAAATCACGAAATCCGCCTGCGCGGATTGTAGCCGCGGCATCGGGACCCAGGCAGCGTGCTGCGGACGGATGATCGATACGCTAGGATAAGCTCGCTAGGGGACGTAATATTAGGGGCTCGCTCGAGAGCTTCCCGAACACGCGGCGCCCTCGCCTGCGGCCGAGCCTACCCCGCAACTTCCCCGCTCATGACGAAGTCCGTTCTCAGCTCGTGCGCCGTGACCATGCTGCTCGCCTGCACGGGTTGTGGCGGTGGTGACCGGGCCGACGGTTCACCCATGGGCCGGAGCTTTCGCGACGTGCAGGCGCGGACCGCCTGGACGCGAGGGGGGACCGAGTCCGACACTACGCTCCTGGCGCCGGTTTCCCTGATTGCAGACGCGAGGAATGTGTACGCGCTCGACGCCGCTGGAAGCCGCGTAGTCGCGTTATCCGCCGTCGACGGCTCCACCGTGTGGACGGCTGGCCGTACGGGAAGCGGGCCTCGTGAATTCCGCGCACCGTCTGCTTTAGCGCTGTCGCCGCTGGACGAGATCATCGTTGCCGATCCCACCAACGACCGGCTTGCGGTCCTCGACCGGAAGGGCGAATTCCGCGGCAGCGTGCCGTTGCGCGGGATCGGCTATCCGGTTTCGCTTTGTCCGCTGGCCGACTCGACCATCGTGGTCACGATCCTGACCACTGCGGGGTTTCCCGTCGTGCGGCTCGCCCGTAGCGGTGCCGTCCTCCAGCGCTTCCGCCTGCCCTGGGCCGACCTCCACGACGCGGAGGCTCTGGCCGTACAGTCGGATGTCGCCGCACTTCCGGATGGCAAGGGCTGCATGCTGGCCCTTGCCTTGGGGCGCGGGTTCGCGCGGCTGGAAGCGGACCGGTTCGGACCGGCACACGCGTATGTGGAAGCGATGGAGCTGCCGGTCCCGGAGTGGACGGAAGTGCACGGCCGGCCGATGCAGCAGCTGTCGAAAAAGCAGTCAGGCGCGCGTGGTGCGTTCGTGGTCTCAGATCGGCTGATCGTGCCCTTTGGTGGCGAATCGAAAGCCGCGGGACGCATCGAGGACGTGTACGACGCACGGAGCGGGCAATACCTCTACACGCACCGCCTTCCGTTCTGGTCTGCCCGCACCGCACTGGCCGGGCAGCGCTCGTACCACCTCACGACGAGCGACGGGTACCCCGCCATCCGCGCCGTCGACCGAAGCTGACCTTCGATCCAGCGCCCCCAAACGGAGCAGGCGTGAGCCAGGGAGGGGTCCGCGCGAGGCGACGTCAGTGTCCTTCGATCCGTAGAAGCCCCACGCAGTTTGTGGGGCTTTCCGCCGTTGTTGCGGCGGCTTCAGCACTCCCACGCGGGTGCCGGTCCTCTCCGGAAATCCTAACAAACGTCCGACCCACAAGCGGTGTTCGGGTTGACACAACCCCGCATCAGGGCTAGGTTTGCGGCCAGCCGGGCAGTCCCGGAGACGGGCGCCGGAGCCGGACACGAGCGCACGGAGGATCAGGCGGCCTCGCCGGATCCTCCTTTTCATTGCCGGGGCGCCGGAAACGGGCCGCGGATCGTTGCGTTTTCGTCCACAGCCGTGCATCTTGCTGCACAGTCCATGAGCCGAATCGCACTGATCACCGGGGCCACCGGCTTTGTCGGCGGGCACCTGGTCCGGCGGCTGGCCGCGGCGGGGTGGAAGGTGCGCGCCCTGGTCCGGGCCACCAGCGACACCCGCCTGCTTGACGAGGTGGGTGCCGAGCGGATCGTGGGCGACCTGGACGCGGTCGACGCCATCCGCGAAGGCGCCAGCGGCGCCGACACCGTGTTCCACCTGGCCGCGCTCACCATCGCGCGGGGCGAAGCGCCGTTCGTGCGGGCCAACGCGCAGGGAACCCGCAACGTCGTGCGCGGGGTACTTTCCGCCTCCGCGCGGCCCCGGCGGCTGGTGTACCTTAGCTCGTACGCCGCCTGCGGCCCCGCGCGCCACGGCCGCCCGCGCGGCACGGACGAAACCCCCGAGCCGCTTACCGCGTACGGGCGCACCAAGCTGCTGGGCGAGGCCGCGGTGCGCGAGGCCGAACGGGACGGCGTACAGGCCGTCATCCTGCGCGCGCCGCCGGTGTACGGACCCGGCGACACCGCCCTTCTCCCCTACTTTCGCCTGGTGAAGCGCCGCCTTGCCCCCGCGCCCGCGGGGCCCGGCCTGCGCACGCACATGGTGTACGTGGAGGACCTTGCCGCCGCCGTGCAGCGTGCCGCCGACGCGCCCCCGGGCACCTACGCCGTCGCGGAGCCGGTGGAGCACCCCTGGCAGAGCGTGGTCGGCAACATCGCCGCGGCGCTGGGGACACGGCCCGTACGCGTGCCGCTGCCGCCGGCGCTGGTGCGCGGGGCGGGAACGGTGGCCGGATGGTTCGGTGGACTGGGCGTGTTCAACCGCGAAAAGGCCGAAGAAATGCTGGCCCCCGCGTGGTTGTGCGACCTGCGAGGTTTGGACGCGCTGCTGCCGCCGGGCACGGCCACCCCGCTGGCGGAGGGCATAGCCCGCACCGCCCGCTGGTACCAGGAACACGGATGGGTTTGATGGCGACGATCGAGGAAACCGTGCGGAAGACCGTGGACCTGTTCGACAAGTGCCGCCGGTTCACGGCGGCGCGCGAGATGATGGACCGCGGCCTGTATCCGTACTTTCAGCCCATCGAGGCCAGCCACGACACCGAGGTGGTGATCCGCGGCGAGACCAAGATCATGGTGGGCAGCAACAACTACCTGGGCCTTACCCATCACCCCTACGTGCTGGAGAAGGCCCGCGACGCGCTGTTCCGCTACGGCACCGGCAACACCGGCAGCCGCTTTCTGAACGGCACCCTCGACCTGCACGAGCAGCTGGAGCGGCGCCTGGCGAGCCTGATGGGCGCCGAGGCGGCGCTGGTGTTCAGCACCGGGTACCAGACCAACCTGGGGATCATTGGCGGGCTGGTCACGCGCGGGGCCGTCGTCGTGCAGGACCGGCTGAACCACGCCTGCCTGCTGGACGGTGCGCAGCTGGCCGCCGGCGAGCTGGCGCGCTACGCCCACGCCGACATGGGCGCGCTGCGCCGGCTGCTGGAGCGCAACCGTGACGCCAACGGCGTGCTGATCGCCACCGACGGCGTGTTCAGCATGGAAGGCAACATCGTCGACCTGCCCACGCTGGTCGACATCAAGGACGAGTACGGCGCCCGCCTGCTGGTGGACGACGCGCACTCCGTGGGTGTGTTGGGCCCCAACGGCGGCGGCACGGCCGAGCACTACGGCCTGCAGGACCGCGTGGACCTGACGATGATCACCTTCTCCAAGTCGTTCGCCTCCATCGGCGGGGCCGTGGCGGGGCCGGAGGACGTGATCCACTACCTTAAGCACCACTCGCGGCCGCTCATCTTCAGCGCCTCCATGCCCGGCTCGGCCGTGGCCACCGTGCTGGCCTGCCTGGACGTGATGGAGCAGGAGCCCGAGCGCCGCCAGCGCCTGTGGGAGAACGCCGACTACCTGCGCGGCGGCCTGAACTCGCTGGGCTTCGACACGGTGGGCTCGGAGACGCCCATCATCCCCGTGTCGTCGGGCGACATGGAAAAGACCTTCATCTTCTGGCGCGCGCTGTTCGATGCCGGGATCTTCACCAATCCCGTGCTGCCGCCGGCCGTCCCGGAGAACGCGTGCCGGCTGCGCACCTCGGTGATGGCCACGCACACGCGCGAGCAGCTGGACCGGGTGCTGGACGCCTTCCAGCGCGTGGGCCGGCAGCTGGGGATCGTGGGGGCGGCCGCGTGAGCAGCGCGGCGCCCGCGGCACCCTCCGCCGCGCGGGACGTGCGCATCCGCGAGATCCCGCACGGCGCTTCGATGAAGCCCTTCATCGACCTGTCGTGGAAGATCAACGCGGGCGACCCCCACTGGGTGCCACCGCTGCGGATGGCGCTGGAGCCGGTGCTGGATCGAAAGAAGCACCCGTTTCACCAGCACGCGGACGTCGCCTACTTCCTTGCAGAGCGCGGGGACGAGGTGATCGGCCGCGTCGCCGCCTGCGTAAACCACCAGTACAACCAGTTCCACGACGACCGCACCGGCTTCTTCGGCTTCTTCGAGTGCATCGACGACGCCGGGGTGGCCGCGGCGCTGCTGGACGCGGCGGCGGAGTGGCTGCGCGCGCGCGGCCGCGACCTGATGCGCGGGCCCATGAACTTTTCCACCAACGACGAGTTCAGCTCGCCCGGGGTGCTGATCGACGGGTTCGACACGCCGCCGGCGGTGATGATGTCGCACAACCCGCGGTACTACGGCGGGCTGATGGACGCGGCGGGGATGGAAAAGACCAAGGACCTGGTGGCGTACTGGATCGGGCCCGACATCCCCGAGCGGCTGCGGAACGCCATGGAGCGACTGTCGCAGCGGGCCGGCGTCACCATCCGCTCCGTGCGGATGAAGGAGCTGAAGTCCGAGGTGGCCAGGGTGCAGGAGGTGTACAACGCCGCCTGGAGCCAGAACTGGGGCTTTGTACCCATGACGGAGGCGGAGTTCAACCACATGGCCAGCGAGATGAAGCCGGTGGTGGACCCCGACCTGGTGCTGCTGGCCGAAAAGGCGGATGGCGAGCCGATCGGCTTTTTGCTGGCGCTTCCGGACCTGAACCGCGCCTTCAAGCACCTGCCCGACGGCAAGCTCTTTCCCTTCGGCGTCTTCAAGTTCCTGTGGCAGAAGCGCAAGATCCGCACGGCGCGCCTGCTTACCCTGGGCCTGAAGCCCGGCTATCAGCACCTGGGCCTTGGCGCGGCGATGTACACGCGGCTGCTGCAGATTGGCGTGGGCAAGGGCTACACGGGCGCCGAGGGCTCGTGGATCCTGGAAGACAACCACGAGATGTGCACCGCCCTGGAAAAGCTGGGTGCCGACAAGTACAAGCGCTACCGCGTGTACGACCGGGTGCTGTAGGCCTGGCGACGTAGATCTGGACCGAAACGAGAACGGCTGCGCGAGGTGCGCAGCCGTTCTTGTGTTTGGGATGGACGTCGCCCTTACTTGGGCCGCTCTTCACCGGCCCGCTTGGCGGGCGCCTGTGGAGACTTGGCCTTCTCCTCCGGCGAGCGGCCGGCTCCGCGGATACTGATCACCTTGTTCAGCATGTCGAACCAGAACGGCGCGCCCAGTGAGATCGCGATTGCCGTGAGCAGCAGGCCCAGCAGCTTGGACCAACTCGGACCGGTATCGAACGGGAACAGGTCCGCGTGGTGCTTGTCTGGCGCCAGCTTCGTTTCAATCCAGGTGAGAGGACGCCGCACGATCCCGGCAGCATTCCGCTCGTACCGGCCGGTAGACGTCGAATCGGCGCGTATCAACCGGGCACGTACCGCGTCGTCCGTCGTCCAGCCCAGCTTTAGCTCCAGGCTGTCGAGCCGCGCCCGTGCCAGCCTGTAATTGAACTGCGCGCTGTCCAGAGGAGTGCGCGGTTTCGTGGAATCCGTCTTGGTGGAATCCGTCCTGGCGGAAGCATTGCCCTGATTGGCGTCGCCGCCCTTCTCCGCGCCGGGCGCAGCGCTGCCCGCACCGCCGCTGGTGCGCGGAACCGTGTCGATTGTGGT
The DNA here is from genome assembly GCF_048594345.1 of Longimicrobium sp. Classification (GTDB taxonomy): domain Bacteria; phylum Gemmatimonadota; class Gemmatimonadetes; order Longimicrobiales; family Longimicrobiaceae; genus Longimicrobium. The sequence continues at coordinate 2,783 of NZ_JBMDXM010000105.1, read as the reverse complement.
CTGAGCGCCGGTCGTGGCGACGGAGTCTCGCGGCGTGCCGGCAACACCCGTGGCCGGTGAGTTCTGAGCAGTGCCGGAGGCGCCCGGGGCGGAACCAGTGGTGGCCGTGCCGCTTTGAACGGGAGGACGTGACACCGAGTCGAGCACGCCGACGGAGGCGATGGCGCGCGCGGCCATCCCGTCGCGGATCGTGTCGTTCGTGGCAAGGCGGCGCCACATGTCGATGGTGTCGGCGTTGGAGCACGACGCGATCAGCAGCCCGATCGCGAAGAGCCATCCCTGAATGGTGCGTTTGTACGCGCCCGACACGCGGTCCATGGAGTTGTTGAACCAGATCTCTACACCGTCGTGAAGCTTCTGGAGCTGCGTCTGTGAATCGGCCAGAAGGCCGGCGACCTGCACCTGCAGTGCGCTGGCCAGCTTGTCGGCCTGCGGCAGCGCGCCCAGCGTGCCGAGATGTTCGGTGAGATCCCGCGACGACTGCTGCTGCAGGACCGCGAGCACCTGCGTCAGCCTGGCCCTGGTGGCGGTGAGCCTGGCATCGGCGGCGGCCTGCAGGGCTTCCCTGGTATTCGCCTTCGCGGCTGTGGCTTCGGCGTCCAGCGCATTCTTCTCCGCCTCGGCAGCTACCTCGGCGAGGGTCTTTCCCTCTGGAGGGGTGAACAGTTTCTCCAGCTTGGGACCCTTGTCATCCACGCCCAGGATGTCCAGCAGGGCGAGCGCGAATGTGCGGGCGGGCATGTACGATGGAAGGCGCGGCTTCTCATCCAGGCCGCGAATCTTCAGGAGAAATCGACCGAAACGTCCACGCCGTGTGGCGTACGGGCGGATAAGGCGATGGTTGTACAGCTGCTCCGTCAGCAGCGCACTGCTCGTAGTCAGCTTCTTTCCCACGCCGTCCAGCGCGTTCTGCACCGCACCCTTCTCATCCAGATCATCCAGCAGCCGGCCGAGTCCCCGCGCCAGCTCCCTGCCGCGCAGATTCAGGACGGCCGAGACATATTCGTTCAACGCCGTGGCAAGCAGGGACAGCAGCAGGTACACGAACATCAGCCCGATCACTACGTCCAGGATCTCAAGGCCGAACATGGTTCCTCGCGTTGTCGTAAGAAGGGCAGGCGCCGCTGAGGGATGGAAACAGACGCGGCATGCTCCACTGGATGGGCGGGGCCGTGCGTTTTCCCGTTATTTTTGCTGGGTGATGTTGCGTGAGGATGGGAGACGGCCCACACGGATGTGCTGAATCCGCTAACCCGGCTGGCGGGCGAAGTACAAACCACGGCCGGTGAGCCCCCGTGGATCGTGCTCCACCACCTCCAGGCCGGCGCCGTGGATGGCATCCAGCATCTGCTCGGTCGTGAACAGGCCCAGCTCGTGGTGCTCCTCGAAGTGCTCGATGCCCTCCGCGCTGCCGATCAGGTACGAGAAGGTGAGCACGGACAGGTCGCCGCGCATGCCGCTGTGCACCATCCGCGCGACCTTCAACCGCGGTGATTCGGGCGTGTCGGTGCGCACGTGGCCGGGGATGAACGTGTCCGGCGTAAGCCATGGCTCCACCACCGCCACGCCGCCGGGGAGCAGGTGCCGCGCGAAGGTGCGCATCGTCTGCCGCAGCCGCTCGTTCGTCTTTACGTAGCCGATGGCGCTGAACAGGCAGACGAGCGCGTCGTAGCGGCGGTCCAGGTCAAAGTCCGCCATGTCGTGCTGGTGGAACGCGCTGTCCGGATACCGCTCCCGAGCGATGGCGAGAAAGCCGGCGTCGACGTCCACCCCGTCGCAGCGGTAGTGGCGGCGCAGGTGGGCCAGGTGGCTGCCCGTGCCGCATCCCACGTCCAGCAGCGCGTTTCCGTCGGAGCGCAGGTGCGCCTGGATGCGGTCATGGAGGAACTCCGCTTCTTGCTCGTACGGCTTGCCCACGTAGATCAGGTCGTAAAACCTGGTGGAACGGGCGTAGGCAGATTCGCTCATCGGATCATCCGGAAAGGGTGCGGGCCGCCTCCCACTCGGAGCGGAGAAGCCCGTACAGAGACAGGTCCCAGAAGCGGCCCCGGAAGAACTGGTGATCGCGCAGGCGCACCTCCAGGCGCATCCCCACGCGCTGCAGCACCCGCGCGGAGGCCGTGTTCTCGCTGACGCAGTGCGCGTGGATGCGGTCCAGCCACCACTCGCCGAAACCCCAGTCCACCATCGCCCGCGCCGCCTCCGTGGCGTAGCCGCGTCCCCAGTAGTCCGGCGACAGCTCAAAGCCCATGTCGGCCACCGGCTCGTTTGCCGATTCGCGCCGCACGCCCACGTTGCCCACCAGCTCCCCCGTATCCGCAAGGGTGATGGCGAGCTGGGCTTTTTCGCGCGGCTGCTCGCCCTGCCACAGGATGAACTGGTAGATGAGCGCCTGGCACTGGCGCTCCGTCACCTCGTCGCGTTCGTAGAACCGCAGGTAGCGGGGATCGTTTTCGTACGCGAAGGTGGCCTGCCAGTCGTCGGCGGTGAACTCGCGGAGGATCAGGCGCTCGGTTCGGAGGATCAACGGATGTTCGGGGGTGGAGGCGATCTCGTGCGGACCGATCAAAAGATGTGACGGAGGTGGCGCGTCCGCAAAGGAATTGAGGTGCGAGCCCGCCGGGACGCCGTGCCACAGATTTCCCGTTCACCCGTTCACCCGTTCACCCGTTCACCCGTTCACCCGTTCACCCGTTCACCCTCACACCCTCACACCCTCACCCGCCCTTCGCCTCGCCACCGGCGGGCGCGGCACCCTGCCGGTCGCGGGGAAGGCGGCGACC
>NZ_JBMDXM010000104.1:0-22858 GCF_048594345.1 Longimicrobium sp. | reverse complement strand
CGGAGCCGGCCGCCGTGGCGCCGCCCCCCCCGGGCGCGCGGGCGGCGGCGGACGCAAACCGCGTGGACGGCGGCGGCGAGGTGGACCAGGCGCCGTCGCTTTCCAACGGCCCCGCGTTCCGCTCCGCCGTGAACCGCACCTACCCGTCGTCGCTTCGCAGCACCGGCCGCTGGGGGAACGCGCTGGTCTCGTTCACCGTGGGGGCGGACGGGCGGGTGGAGCGCGCGTCCATCAGCGTGGAGCAGGCGTCGCACCCCGCCTTTCGCGCCGCGGCCACGTCGGCGATCACGTCGGCGCGCTTTACGCCGGCGCGCGTGAACGGGCAGCCGGTGCGCGCGCACGTGTCCATGCCCATCACCTGGCAGGGCGGCGGCGAGCGGGACGAAGAAGACTGAGCGGCAAGGACGGATATCCCCCGCAGCAAAAAAAGCCCGGCGCGCGTCGTGTGACGCGCGCCGGGCCTTGTTCGTCTGGACCCCCGCGGAACCCGCTCAGGCGGTCACAGCAGAAAGTGCTGCAGCAGGTCGGGGGTGATGACGGTGCGCTCGTCCACCTCGTCCCACAGGTCCTTGTGGGGCTGCTGTGGTCCGGTGCCGTGGAACAGGTGCACCAGCACGCCCTCGTTCTTGGCGGCGCGGATGGCGGGGAGAAAGTCGCTGTCGCCGGTGACTAGGATGGCGCGGTGGATCCGCTGCTTGGCCGCCAGCATCACCAGGTCCACGCCCAGGTAGATGTCGACGCGCTTCTGCTCGAAGATGGGGCGCTCGCTCTCGCGGTCGGTGCCGCGGTACTCCAGCTTGCCCTCGCGCACCTCGAAGCGGTTCAGCCGGGTGAGCGCGTTGAAGAAGCGCTGCTTGTTGTCGTACCGCTGCTGGTCTTCTTCGCTGGGCGTGGGGCCCATGTACGGAAGGCAGTGATAGTAGTACGTGCGCAGCAGCTCGTGAGGCCGCGCAAGCTCGCTGGACAGCTTGCCGAAGTCGATGCGCGGCGAGCCGCAATCGCGCGACACCCGGTCGAAGTATCCGCCGTCAATGAAGATGGCTGCGTTCATGTGGTGTGCCGTTCAAGTAAAACAAACCCGCCACGCATTGCGGCGGGAGTGTTGTGTGAAATGTGCGGCCGGGAAGCCGGCCGTGCGGACGTGCGGCGTTACCGCCGCCGGGGGCGCCCGCGTGTTTGGAATTACAGGAACGCCCCCCGCTTGTCAAGAACCTCAGCGCACCGATTTCGTTGTGCCGCAAAAGATTAGGCCCAAACGTGTGGGCGGGAAAAGACTGCTTCTCCCGGGTGGAGCAGATGGGGTGGCGGGTACGAAGGTACGGCGCGCGAAGGTACGAGAGAGTACGACGTACGAGCGTACGGATGAGCGTCGCCCCCGCGGCTCCGAAAGGAGGCGCGGGGGCGACGTCGCAGCACCGGGATGTGGGAGAGAGCCCGGATCTTCCCGCTATTCCCGGCCGTCTTCCACGGCTTCGAGCAGGGCCTGCTCCGCCGCTTCTCCGGTCATCAGCAGCCCTACCTGGTCCGGCGTGGAGAGGGTAAGGATCTCGTCCACGACCGCGCGCTCCTCCTGCGAGAGCGCCGGCTCGCGTCGTTCCAGGCCCCCCAGCGCGATCGCGGCGATCCCCGCGGCGGCGGCAAGGGGTACGATGGCGCGCATTCCGCGGCGGATGGAGAGGGTGCGGCGGCGCCGGGCCAGCGGAAGCTCGGCCGCCGCGGTCACCTGCGCGCGCAGGGCGCTCCAGTCGGGCTCGGGGGCATCGTCCATCCCGCGTAGCGCCGCGGCCAGGGCCGGGTCGCGATCGATCTCATCCATCATCCGTCCTTCCTTTCATACGCCGCCAGCGCCTGGCGCAGCGCCTTGCGGGCCTCGTGAAGGTGCCAGCGCACGGTGCCGTCGGCGATCTCCAGGATCTCGGCGATCTCGGTGCTGGCAAACCCCTCCAGCTCGAACAGCTCCACGATCACCCGCTGCCGCTCGGGGAGCGTGCTCATCACGGCGCGCAGGCGTTCGCGCAGCTCCGTCTGCTCCGCGTGCCGCTCGGGCGAGGTGCCCCGCGCCGCGGTGGCGTCGGGGATGTCGTGGGTGGTGCGCAGCGCGCGCGACTTGCGGGCGTTGAGGCCCCGGTTCACCAGCACGCGAAAGAACCAGGGAGAAAAGCTGCGTCCCCGCTCGAATCCGTCGATCTTTCGCAGGACGGCCATGAAGGTTTCCTGCACCAGGTCCTCGGCGTCTTCGCGGTTGCCCAGCAGCCGGTACGCCACGGCAAACGCGCGGCGCATGTAGCGGTTCACCAGCGCGTCGAACGCCGCGGGGTCGCCGCGGCGCACGCGCTCTACCAGCGCGGGCTCCTCGTCGTCCACCGGGGCGGCGACGGCCCGCGGCGGGGCGAGGTCCACCGGAAGGGCGGACGCGGCCGCGTTCACGGCTGCCGGCCTTCCGCCCTTTCGCGGCGCTCGTCGCGCCGGCGCTGCATCTGGCCCTGCGGCTGGCGCCGGGGCTGCTGACCGCGCACGCCCGGCCGGCGGGCGCGCTGCACCTGCGCCCGCAGCAGGGCCTGCGCGCGCAGCCGCTGCTCGGCGGTGAGCACACCCTGCGCCTGGTGCACGGCCTCGTTGATGTTCAGGCGCATCTGGTGCACGGTGGGCTGCAGCGCCTCCGGCACCGCCGGCCGTCCCTGCTGGCGCAGGCGGCGCAGCTCGGCGCGGCGTTCCTCGGCGCTCATCCGCTCCAGCTGGGCACGCCGCTCGGCCTGCACGCGCTGGTGCTCTTCGGTGAGGCGGGCCCGCAGCGGCGCGTTCTGCTGCTCCAGGCGCGTGCGGATGCTTTCCAGCTGGCGCACCTGCTGCTCGTTCAACTCCAGCTGCGTGCGGTGGTTCAGCAGCATGTCGAACGCGCGGCGCTCGGCGTCGGCGCTCAGGGCCGCGCGGGCCCGGATGTTGTGCATACGATCGGATGCCGTGCGCTGGCGCTCGGAAGTGGCGCGTTCACGCTCTTGCCGCGCCCGCGTCTCGGGAGGCGTCTGCTGCGCCGCCGCCGGGGCCGCCCCGGCGGCGGCCCCCACCAGGGCCAAGGCCACCCGGGCCCGGGGCTTCGTCGTCATTTCACACGTCCATCGGTTCGGTGTTGCATCCAGCCGCGCAGACCTCCGGCGCGGCGATCCGGACTCTAGTACCACCGGTCCCCATCAAACGTTGGGGTGGATGCAGATTGCCGTATCCGACCTTTCAAGGTCGTACGACATCCGGATCAGAACCGAGGAAAGGTAGAGTACGGGGGAATAGAAAAAATCCAGAGATGCAGAGAGATCGATTTCCCCTGTATCTCTGGCTGCTGTATGTCCCTCGGTACCCCGTTCTTTTCCTGAGTACGAGGCGTTGGCTTTCGTGGATGAGGATCAGTCCCCGCGCCCGAAGTAGATCTCGGTGTCGTATTCGAAGCGCACGCGGCCTTCTTGCTGGTGCTCGTTGAAGATGCGCTCGAGGGCGGCCAGCATGGGGACGTGGCCGGGATGGTCCACGTTCGGCGCGTAGGAGGACGAGAGCAGGCGGCCCTTCAACGCCTCGAAGTCGAAGACCTGCGCGCTGGGGACCATGCGGCGCGTGTAGCCGCCGCCCAGCACGGCGCGCAGCGAATCCGCCGTCACGTTCTCGTGGTTCACGCTGGCGTAGTCGGTGCCGTGCTCGTGCAGCAGCGCCTCGTATGCGCGCAGGAACGGGGTGGTGTCCGTCTGGCGCGTGTTCCACAGCAGCACCATCCACCCGCCCGGCCGCAGAATGCGCCGCCACTCCGGCCCTACCGCGGCGGGATCGAACCAGTGGAACGCCTGCGCGGCCACCACGTAGTCCACACTGGCGTCCGGAAGCGTGGTGGCCTCCGCGCTCCCCGCGACGGAGTGGAAGCGCTCGTCGTCCCCCAGCATGGCTTCCGCCGCGGCGCGCATCTCCGCGTTGGGCTCCACCGCGTAGACGGGGTGTCCCGCGTCCAGAAACAGCTTCGCCGAGATCCCCGTCCCCGATCCCACGTCCGCCACCGCCTGCCCTGGCACCAGTCCCGTCTCCGCGCGCAGCACGTCCAGCACCTCCGCCGGATAGCCGGGGCGGTAGCGGACGTAGTTCTCTACCCGGTCGGAAAAGCGCGTGGTGGCGTTGGGGCTGGGCATGGAACCGTTCCGTGGATGGTGATGATCTTCCGCTCGTGCAACGAAGCCGCTGGCCGGTGATCAGTCGCGTATGGGCACCAGCACGAACGCGGCGATCAGCGTCGCCAGGCCCACCAGGTACGGGACCGGGTTGCCGATCAGCAGGTAGTGCACGGCCCCGAACAGCGCGGTGGATTCGCCCATCGCCCACGCGATCACGTTGAAGGTCACGCGCCGCCCCCGCACCGGCTCCGCCGCGTGCCGCCGCTGAAAGTACAGGATCCCCGCCATGGCGCCGATCAGGTACGCGGCGTTCACCATCAGCAGCGGGCTGGCCAGCTCCGGCGCGCGCGGCGGGTCGTTCTGCACCATCACCGACACCAGGATGCCGGTTACCACCACCGCCGTCAGCAGCGACATGCGGATGAGCCTGAGCTGCGTGGGCGAGGCTCCGGGATGCTGCGGATCGCTGTCGGACATGGTGTGGGGACGGTGAGGGAGGGGATGGGACCGCGGAGATGGAGTCGCCGCGGCCTTGCTGATGATGCGGATCAGCCGGCGGGGATGGCGAACATCCCGGCGTCCAGCGCGTCGTTGGCGCGGATGTCGGAATACACCTCGTGGAACACGCGGCGCCCGCCCACCAGGATTTCCACCTCGGGTGCGATCCATCCACCGGCCAGCGGCTCGTAGCGCCGGAACCAGATGTGCTGCATGACCCCCGGCTGGTTGGGCGCGGGCTCCAGCAGCCGCACGAACAGCAGGCGATCCACCTCCACCGCGAACTGCCGGCTGGTGGTGTCGCCTCGTTCCGCGCCCACCACGTAGACCGGCGTGCCTTCCAGCGTGTCCACGTGAAAGCGCAGCACGTCGAAGCCCTGCCGCTGCAGTTGCGAAAGCGTGCGCTCCGGCGGCTGCCGGTACACGTCGAAGCCCACCGTCATCAGCGGGTTCATCCGGTCGTCGCGACGCACCACGCGGCCGTGCCGCAGCGAGTAGGTGCTGTCGCGCGCAAAGATCGCCACGCGCCCCTCCGCCGGCGCCCCCATCTCGATGCGCAGCCGCCCCGGGATGGCTGCCCACTCGCGCCACTCCTCCGTGTGCGTGGAGTCGTTGGCCAGCACGCGCGTGGTCGTCTGCGTAAAGCTGAGCGTCTGGTACCAGCTGCCGGCGTAGCGGTCGTGCATCGCCTGCACCAGCGATTGCGCGTCGGTGATGGACGGGCCGGTGTTCGCCGCCATGGCGCAGCCGGACAGCCCCAGCGCCGCCAGCACGCCCAGCGCACGGAAGGATCGGATCATCGGGGGGAACGAAAGGTCGCGGTGGTTGATAGACCTGCGCGCCGAAAGCTAGTGGGCGCACGCGGGCCACGCGAGGGTGAGCCTGGCGGGTCGCGCCCCAGACCCGCCGCCAGCTGGCTTCCGTCCGACGGCGCACAGGAGCGTGAGGATAAAACAACCTCCCCCAGGGTTTTTTGGGGGAGGTGGGCGAGGTTTACGAGCCCGGAGGGGGCGTCCCGCTGTCAGCCGCTACTCGCTGACGACGGGGGCAATGCGCTCGCGGTCGGTGTCGATGGCGCGTTCCACCCACAGCACCTGCACGATGGTCCACACCAGCATCACCAGCGGCAGCGCCAGCAGGATCCCCAGGAACCCGAACAGCCCGCCGAACAGCACCAGCGCGAACAGGGTGACGAACGGGTGCACCTCCGCGTTGCGCGACATGCTCCACGGGGTGATCAGGTTCGCCTCGATCTGCTGGATGGCCAGCGCCGCGATGGCCACCCACATCGCCTTTTGGGGATCGTCCAGGAACGCGACCACCACCGCCGTCATCCCGCCGATCCAGGGCCCGAAGAGCGGGATGAACTCCACGGTCCCGTTGAACAGCCCCAGCGCCACCGCGTTGGGCACGCCGATCACCCAGAACGCCACGGTGCTCAGGATGGCGACCGCGACCATGGCCGTGGCCGTCCCCTTGGCCCAGCCGATCAGCCGGTCGTTCAAGAGCTGAAAGATGCGGTACCACGCCAGCCGCACGTCTTCGGGAAGCACCCGCATCATCGGCGTCAGCAGCCGGTCGTTGGGGTTGGCCAGCGCGAACAGGCCGCCAAAAAACAGGATGAGCGGGATGAACAGGATCTCCATGAAGCTGGCCGCGCGGCCCATCATCCCCCCGCCGCCCTGGCCGCCCGCGCTGCTCTTGAGCATGCTGGAAGGGTGAGGGATGTCGATCTTCATCCCCGTCTGCTCCTGGATCGCCTTTTCCCACTTCGCGATCTGCTCTTCCAGCGCGGGCCCGGTCTGCATGATCCCCTTGGCCTGCTTAAGGAGCACCGGCATCCCCACCGCCAGCGCGCCGACGACCGAGCCCACCACCACCAGCCCCACGATGGCCGCCAGCCACTTGCGCTTCATGTGCAGCTTGCGGCGCACGGCGTTCAGGATCACCGCCAGGATGGCCGCCGCGTAGCCCAGCAGAAAGACGTGCGTGAGCTGCTCCCAGTACTTGAAGAGCAGCAGGAGCAGAAAGGCGAGCCCCGCGGTGCGGTACAGGTGCGCGGGGCGCAGCCGGTCCAGGGGGCCATCGTGCGGCGCGGCCACGGCGTCCGCGGGAACGCGCGGGGCGGCCTGTTCTTCGGCGGGGTGCTTGGCCATCCGGCTCCGTTCCGTCGGGGGAGATACACGATTTCTCCGCTCCTCGCCGGGCAAGGAGCGCACCATCTCCCGATCCGTTCCGATCCGGAGGAACGAAAGCGGCCCCGGACGCTGGTCCGGGGCCGCACCGTTACCGGTCGCGTACGCCGCTGGGGCCGGGGGGGCGCTGGCCCGGCGGATAGCGCATGTCGGCGTCGAACTCCGCCTCCAGCACACGGCGCATCCATGCGCGCACCGCCGCCGCCTGACCCGGAAGCTCGTCCGGATGCCGCTCCGCCAGCGCGAAGATGCGGTCCAGCACCTCTTCCGCCTGCTCGCGCTCCGGCGGCAGCAGCATCTTGAGCGGGCCCAGCGCGCGCGGCCTTCCGTCGACCGTGGCCTCTCGTACGTAGCCACTGGGATGCACCTGCAGGAACTCCGCGCCCATCAGCTCGCGCTGGCGGGGGTGCGGCTGCACCGTGCGGCCGGTGACGAACTTGCGCAGCGTCTCGTGCCCCGTCCCCACGCGGTCCGCCAGCGCGCGGTAGCCGTGCACCCGCGCCTGGTCGGCCATGAAGTCGCGCAGCACCTCCTGCGGAACCAGGTTGGGACTGCGCGTGAACGGCGGGTCCGCGCCGCCTGCCGGGCTTTTGCTTTCGTCGGAATCCATGGCGTCATCATAAAAAAAACGCACAGGATGGGCAAGACGCAAAGTAAACAAAGTGCAGCGGAGCGTGGCGCCGGGCGGCGAGCGGCCGCGGGGAAGTTGGAACCAGAAAGCCAAGTCGTTGTAGAAATGCACGTTGCACCGCGGCCGGCACGTCTGCCCGGGCCGCGGTTTCCGTTTGCGGTAAAGGGGCCCCTTTCGATGACGACCATCCATCAGGACTACCTGGTGCGCGCCACCGCGCTGGACGAGCGCGTGCGCGCCTTTGCGCTCGATGCCACCGGCGTCGTGCGCGAGCTGCAGCGCCGGCACGACACGCACCCCGCCGTGACCGCGGCGCTGGGGCGCACGGCCATGGGCGCCCTGCTCCTTTCCGCGGCCACGCTCAAGGAAGAGGACCAGGTGCTCACGGTCGACGTGCGCGGCGACGGGCCGGTGCGGCGCGTGATCGCCACCGCCAACGGCCGCGGCGAGGTGCGCGGCCTGGTGGGCAACCCGCACGCGCACGCCGAGAGCCGCAACGGCAAGCTGAACGTGGGCGGCGTGGTGGGCACCGAGGGCTACCTTGCCGTGACCCGCGACCTGGGGATGAAGGAGACGTACCGGGGGATGGTGGAGCTGATCTCCGGCGAGATTGGCGAGGACCTGGCGTACTACATGGCCAAGAGCGAGCAGACGCCGTCCGCCGTGGGCATCGGCGTGTTCGTGCTCCCGGACCTGAGCGTCGAGACTGCCGGGGGATACCTGGTGCAGCTGCTCCCCGGCCTGTCGGACGAGGAGATCACGGCCATCGAGCACCGCATCAGCCAGCTGCCGCACCCGACCGCGCTGCTGCGCGAGGGCATTACGCCGGAGCAGATGCTTGAGCGCATCTTTCCGGAGGGCTATACCTCCGGCGGCCGGCAGCCGGTCTCGTTCCACTGCCCCTGCTCGCGCGAGCGGTTCGAGTCCGCCATCGTCAGCCTGGGCCCCGACGAGGTGCGCCGCATCATTGAGGAAGAGGAGCAGCCGTTCACCGAGGTGGTGTGCCACTTCTGCAACGAGGCCTACCACTTCTCCCCCGATGAGATGCAGGCCATCCTCAACGCCGCGGGCTGATCGAAGGCAACGCCCGAGCACGGTCGTCCAGCGGGCCGGCTCCGATACGGGGGCCGGCCCGTTGCGCGTCCATGTCCGGTCCGGATCGCCCATGCGCCCTCCCCTCAAGATTCCGCGCGAGCGGAGGGTTCTCCAGATCGCGCGTCAGGTGGTGCGATCGACGGGCTCCAGTGCGCAGTGGAATCCCATCTGCCGATCTGCATACCTCCTTCAAAAAATGCGGATGGCCCCCTGCCGCATTCCATCTACCTCCCGTTCCCGATACCCTTACAGAAGATCATGCCTCGTCGACCGTCCCTATCGCACCCGACACGTGGGAATCCGGCCTTCGGACGCGAGGCCGGAGGAAGCGGCACGAGAAACTCTGTTGACCCTGTTGACTCTGTGTGAGGCCCATTCTTTCTGGGCTTCGGACGCGGCATCGGAGGAAACGGCACGAGAAAACTCCGTTGACTCCGTGTGAGGCCCATTCTTTTGCGGATCCGGTAGCTCACGATGCAGGCGCGGGTGCGGCATCCCCCGCGTGCCGCTTGCCGCGCGTAAGGAACACCAGCACCAGCGACGCAATGGCCAGGATGATGGAGCTCATCCCCTCTGCCTGGCTCCCCTCGTGCACCAGGAAGATGCCGCCGCACAGCGCCGTCATCGCGATGACGAACCCCGCCGCCAGCCCCAGCTCCGACAGCCGGATGGCGCGCCGCTGCAGCGCCCGCCGGTGCTCGCTTTCCCGCTCCGCGATCGTAACCAGCCGGTCGGCCAGCCCCGGCAGCGCCCGCTCGTACCTCGCCAGCACGCTCGGCGGCGGGATGGGCCCGCTGAACGCCGTCGCCTTCGTTACGGTGAGGGTGGCAGGGAATGCGCGCCTCTGACGCAAAATGGCCGGGTCACTCAGTGACCCGGCCATTTGTTCGCTCTGGGGAGCGGCTGCGATTGCCTGGCTATTCCTCTTCGTCGGCTTCGGAGGCATGGACGCACTCTTCGGCGAAGTGGAGGGCGACCTGCCAGTCGCCCCGGATTGCTTCGGCGTCGGCCTCAAGGCCGCCCCATTCCTGCTCGTCGAGCAGCACGCCGCCGAAATCGAGGATGTGCGCGGCGCCCCAGAAAAGGTCGCGAACGCCCTCGAGCGCACCGGACCGCAGAGTGGAGATGCTCATCGTTTGCAACCGCCTTTCCCGAAAGGGTTACCCCGCGGAGTATGATGCGCACTTCGTTCCCTTCTGTCAATCCCACCCAACCCGCCACCGCACGAACCGTCTTGGGTTTTTTGCCATTCCGCATACGGAGTGGACGGCTCGTCTTTCCTACCGCTCCACGAAGGCGGTCACGCGGTCTGGACCCTCCACCGTCACCGACACCAGGCGGTCGCGGCCCTCGCTCTTGGCGCGGTACAGCGCGCGGTCGGCGGCCTCGATCAGCGCCTCCGGGTCTACCAGGTCCGAGCCCACGGCCACGCCCAGGCTGGCGGTGACCTCCACGGCCGCTCGCCCCTCTACCGGCACACGCATCTCGCGCAGGTTGGTGCGAAAGCGCTCCGCGAACGCCAGCGCACCCTCCAGCTCGGCGTCGTACACCAGCACGGCGAACTCCTCGCCGCCAAAGCGCGCGGGAAGGTCAAGGTTGCGCGCGCTGGAGCGCAGCAGCCGCCCCACCCGCGCCAGCACCTGGTCGCCCACACGGTGGCCGTGCGTGTCGTTGATGCGCTTGAAGTGGTCAAGGTCCACCATCACCAGCGCCAGCGAGCCGCCCGTGCGCTTGAGCCGCCCCGTCTCCCGCCGCAGCGCGTCCTCCAGCACGTGTCGCCGCGACAGCTCCGTCAGCGGGTCCACCAGCGCCGCCACCTCGGTGAGCGCCCACTGCCCCGCGGTGGCCGTCCCCACCGCGACCAGGAAGACCAGGAAGCCGATCCAGAACACGCCGCCCACGCCGGGAAGGATGCGGGCGACGGGGATGAAGGCGATGTACTCGCTCAGCAGGTCGTACGAGAGCGCGGCGGAGAACGCGGCCGTGCCCACCAGCAGGGTGCGCGCGTGCGGCGTGGCGGGGGTGTCGGAGGGGCGCGCGGCCTTCCATGCGCGGGCCACCGTCAACAGCAGCCCCACCACCAGCATCCCGTCAATCCACTGGTTGAAGTTCGCCAGCAGCCGCAGCGGCAGCACCAGCGCCACGGCGAAGACCGCGGCGAACGCCAGGTTCACCATCCGCGTCCGCCGCCCGCCGCGCAGGCCGAACAGCCGGTTCACCAGCGCCACGTACGCGGGCCCGCCGGCCAGCAGCGCCAGCAGCCCCACGCGGTACGGGTTCATCACCGGCATCACCACCCGCTGCACCTCCTGGGCGTAGGTGGCGCCGTAGAGGGAGATGCACAGGCACACCGCCGCGAACATCAGGTTCTCACGCGCGCGGCGGCGGCGGAACCAGAACGCCGTGTGGTAGATGCCGATGGCCAGGAAGAACGACACCAGCCCGCCGATCACCACCGCCCGAGGCGATCCCCGCGCCGCCAGCACGTCGTAGCGGCCCACGCGCACGGGCATCATCAGCCCGCCGTACGCGTAGTCGTTGTAGACGCGCACCGCCACCACGTGCCGTCCGTCGGCCGCCTTCGCCAGCACGGAGTCGGGGACCAGAAACAGGCTCGGCGTCACTCCTTCCACAAAGTCCGGCGGCATGCGCCCGGCGCCGCCAACCTTGATCCCGTTCCAGTACAGCTCGAACACGTCGCCCACCGTGCCAAAGCGGATGCCCACGGGCGCGCCGCGCATCCCCTCCGGCAGCACCACCTCGCGGCGGTACCAGCCAAAGCCGTCGTAGTCGCCAATCTGCTCGTCCCACGAGCCGGGAACGGAGAGGGTGCGCCACGCGCCGTCGTCCAGCCCGGGCCGCGCCCACGCCGCGTCGTCGCCCTGGCGAAAACGCCAGGGACCGTCCAGCGCCACCGAGTCCGCGGCGGCCTGCGCGGCGACGGGGGTGGCGAGGAGGAACAGGAGCGCCAGGAGAAAACGGGTGATCACGGCGGGAGGTGCGGAGGGGGGTGGCGAACGCGGCCAAATCTTACGTTCGAAACACCGTGGGGTCAAGGCGCGCGTGTTCGCGCGCGACTTGCAGGACGGCGCCCCGGCGCGATACGTTCCGCACCACGCAAGCCGTTTTGCCGCAACCCGTTCTCCCAGACCGCAAGGAGCACCGCCGCCATGTCCAGCCTCGCACCCTCCGGGCGTCCCGGCCCGCTCGCCAGCCTGGCGCTCATGGCCGGCCCGCGCTACGGCGAGGAGCTTCCCGTTCCGCTCCCCGTGGTCACCGTGGGGCGCGCCGCCGGATGCGACGTGGTGGTGGACGACGACTCCGTGAGCGCGCAGCACGCCCGGCTGGAGTTTGACATGGGGGGATGGCGCATCACCGACCTGGAGTCCATCAACGGCACCGCGGTCGAGGGCGTGCGGCTGGCCCCCGGCGTACCCACGCCGCTTCCGTACGGCGTCAAGGTGCGGCTGGGCGGCGTGCAGCTGCAGTTTCGCGAGGTGGAGCACGCCGACGTGGAGACGGCGCGCGCCACCTACACCGCGCCGGCGGCGCCAAAGACGCTCAAGGAAGAGCGGCCGGGCGGCCGCTTCCCCGTGTGGCTGGTGCTGATGATCATCATCCTGGCCGTCACCATCGGCATCATCGTGTACATGAACGTGATCGCCCCGCCCACGGCGGTGGGGATGGCGCCGGTGGCCGAGCGGCTGGCGGCGATGCTCCTCGCGCCCGGGGCCGTGTCGCTGTGACGCTGCGCTGGAGAGCGGTGGGCGGCACCCACGTGGGCCGCGTCCGCAAGGGCAACGAGGACGCCTTCCTGGTGGACGAGGAGCGCGGCGTGTTCCTGGTGGCGGACGGGATGGGCGGACACGCGGCGGGCGAGATCGCCAGCGACATCGCCAGGCGGTCCGTGGGCGGCACCCTGCAGGAGGGGGTGGACCGCGGGCTGGCGGCGGACGACCTGGCGCACTCCATGGTCGATTCCTTTCGCGTGGCGGACCTGGCCATCGCCGAGCACGTGGCGGCCAATCCCGAGACCGAGGGGATGGGCACCACCGTCACGGCGATCGTCATCTGCACCGACGGCACGTACCGGATGGGGCACATCGGCGACAGCCGTGCGTACCTGCTGCGCGAAGGACAGCTGGCGCAGATCTCCAGGGACCACACCTGGGTGCAGCGCGAGGTGGACGAGGGGCGGCTTACGCCCAGCGCCTCGCGCAAGCACCCGTACTCGCACATCCTTACCCGCGCGCTGGGCGCCGATCCCAGCGACGCGCCCGACCTGCAGGCGGGGCAGCTGGAGGCGGGCGACCTGCTGCTGCTGTGCTCCGACGGGCTGACGGGGATGGTGACGGACCGCCATCTGCAGCGCATCCTGGCCACGCCGGCTACCAATGAGGAGCGGATCGAGGAGATGATCGCCCTGGCCAACAAGCGCGGCGGCCGCGACAACATCACCGCCGTAATCGTCGAGATGCTGCCGGCCGAAGACTGACACGCGGGCCCGCCCTCACCGGCGGGCGCGTCGTCTTTCTCGCGTGAGCTGCGTCCGTGCCGGGCCTGCCTCTTGCACCCCGCGGGGTGGAACGCGGCGCGCGGGCGCCGCCCCGAGATCGCACCAGAGCTGCCGGAGGCCGGAGTGTCGGACCCCAACGAAAACCCCACCTGCGTGTTCTGCCGCATCATCGGCGGCGACGAGATGGTGAGCGTGATCCACGAGGACGAGGAGATCATCGCCTTTCTCGACATCCAGCCGCTGCACCCGGGGCACGTGCTGGTGATGCCCAAGGAGCACTTCAAGAACCTGTTCTACGTTCCCGAAGCCTTGGCCTCGCGCACCTTCGCCGTGGCCAAGCGCATTCTGCCGGGGCTGCGCAAGGCCACCGGGTGCCGCGCCATCAACATCTTTTCGCCCAACGGGGCGGACGGCGGCCAGGACGTGTTTCACTTTCACGTGCACCTGATCCCCGTGCCGGCCGAGGCGCCGTTCCCGCTGCAGCTTCCCGACCCCGACTCCGCCGTCCCGTCGCGCTCGCAGCTGGACGTGATGGCCACGCACGTCATCCGCTGCATCCACGACGAGGACGACGCCGCGCGCCTGGAGGAGAACGCCGCCGCGGCCGAGGCATCCCCATCCGCCGTGCCGGCCGCCGTGTAGACGCAAAGAAGGGGATCACGCGGAGGCGCGGAGGGCGAAAAGAGAGGCGCGGAGAACTTCGATCTGTTCTCCGCGCCTCTCTTCTTTCTCTCCGTGGCTCCGCGTGATGCGTTTCCGAGCCGGCCGCGACGAAATCAGGCCTGGTCGCCGAAGTCCACCTTGAGCGGGCGCATCTGGCAGTGCTCGCCGCAGCCGAACTTGTAGCGGTTGCGCGCGAACCAGCGGTAGAAGCGGCTGAACAGATCGCCGAATCCGGGAATCTTGAACGTCCAGCCGAACACGCCGCCAAAAGGCAGGATCTCCAGCAGCTTTTCGATGGCGTCGCCGCCCTGCCACGTCTGCCCGCCGGGACCGATCAGCTGCATGGCCTCGGCGTAGGCCTCCGACGGGATCCACGGAAACCGGTCCAGCACCGAGGTGTTCTGGAACGGGATCACCTCGATCTCGTCGTTTTTGTCCCACGCCGTCAGCAGCTTTACCAGCCGGCCGCACACCTTGCACTGGCCGTCGTAGACCACGGTGTACGGCCGCCCCATCCCCACGGCGTCCGCCTCCACCCCGCCGAAACGGAAGTGCACCACCGGGATGGTCACTTTACCTCCACGGCGATCTTGGGCGGCATCTCGAAGGTGCGGGTGACGGTGCACAGCCCGGCCGCGCGCGTGGCGGCGGCGCGGCGCTCCGGCGGCAGCGAAGGCCACAGCACGTCCACGTCCAGCTCGCCCACGCGGTGCGGCTCCTCGGCGAACGTCCAGCCCACCTCGATGGAAAGGTCGTCCACCGGCAGCTTGGCGTGCGTGCCCCACGAAGCCAGCACCGAATACGTGCAGGTAGCCAGGCCGCTGGCCAGCATGTGGAACGGCGAGTACTGCATCTCGGCCGAGTCCGCCTCAACCGACAGCGGACCCGCGCGCCCGTCCAGCCTGATCCGGTCTTCCGACAGCAGCGTGATCTTCACCCTCCGCCTTCCTTCGATCGTTGGTCGGCCGCGTGGTCCGGCGAGCCCGCGTGTCCGGGTGTGAACGAGGGCGGATCGCTGGCCGGAAACGACTCGTCGTCGGCCTCGTCCACCATGTCGTCGGGCGCGCGGTCCGGGTTGTACTCGTCGGCGCCGTTGGGGTCGCTCATCAGATTTCCGCGGAAAAGCCGGGGCTTCAGCCCCGGATAAGGGACTCGGCGCCGTCTACCCACACCTCGGTGCCGGTCACGTGGTCCGATGCGTCGGACGCCAGAAACAGCACCAGCCGTGCCACCTGCTCGGCGCTGCCGGGCTTGCGCTCCAGGGGTTTGTCGGTATCCGGAAACTCAACCGGGGTCTGGACTTTCTCCAGGTTGCGGCGCTCGGTGTTGTCGTCGATGCTGGTTTCGATGGCGCCCGGGCAGATCACGTTCACCCGGATCTTCGAGGGCGCCAGCTCCAGCGCCGTCATCTTGGTGAACGCCACCTGCGCCGCCTTGCTGCACGAGTATGCCGTCGCCCCGGTGTTGCTGAAGACGCGCGTTCCGTTGATGGACGAGTTCACGATCACCGACCCGCCGCGCTTCTTGAGGTGCGGCAGCGCGTACTTCACGGTAAGGAAGGTGCCCTTGAGGTTGATGGAGAGGGTGCGGTCCCACTCGTCCGGCTCCAGCTCCTCCAGCGGCGCCCACACCCCGTTGATCCCCGCGTTGGCAAAGACGACGTCCAGCCGCCCCCACTTGTCGATGATCTCCTTGATCGCCGCCTGCATCTGTTCGGGATCGGAGACGTCGGCGCACACGGCCATTGCCTCGCCGTGCTCCGCCGCGATCTGGTCGACGACGGGATCCAGGTTTTCGCGGTGCCTGCCCAGCACGGCCACCTTTGCCCCCTCGCGCGCGAACAGCATCGCCGATGCCTTGCCGATTCCTTCGCCCCCGCCCGTGATGAGCGCCACCTTGTCTGCCAACTGCATGATTTCTCTCTCCAGGTAGGTTGCAATCGGTGCGGAGAGAAAACCGTGCCGGGCAGGTTCAGGGCGGCTGGCGCAGCAGCAACTGCACCATAATGCCGCAGATCAGCGCCAACCCCATGCTGGCGAGAGTACCGATAAGGAAATACTCCGCAAAGTCACGGCTCTCCAGGTCCTTGGAGCGGATAAGGCCCTTGGCTGCCATAAGGAACGCAATTGCTTGATACGCCTGAACGGCCATCAGAAGAAGCACGATGAAGCGCTCCAGCACCCCGATGATTCGCCCCCGGTTGAACTCGACGAGGTCGATTTCTTCATCCGGCTTGCGCGACGTGAGCGGTAGGGCTCCGACTTTGTTCAGAACACCACGAACTACGAAGGCGCCGCCGCGGGTCACGAAGAGCATGATCGCGGCAAACGCGGTGACGCACACCAACTGCCGAGTTTGCAACGGGAGATGGAACCACGGTTGTACCTTCAGGGCGTTGCGCGAGATGACCAGCCATGCCGCAGCGGCCATGAGCGCATTGCTCCCGATCTCCCATTCCGCCAGCCATACGCCACGCTGAACACGCAGGGCTGGAGTACCCTGGAAGTGCCTCCTGTGGCGGTTCCTGCGCTCCGCGAGGCGGATGCGGATGAGGGGCAGTAGAACGCATCCGGCAAGCATCAGAACAGCGAGCGCAACGCGGCCGACCCATCCCCCATCTGCCGCGCCGGGGAGGAGCGCGACAACGCCGCCTGCGGCTACCCCGCGCCCCCACACCTGACGCTTCCATCGGATGAGAAGGTGGTGCTCCCGCATCACCTCCAACTCCTGGTGTCCAGCAGGGTCGTTATTGGGCAGGTAGTTGGCTGCGGCCCAGACGAGGAGGACCTGCGCCCATAACAGCGGGATCAGCAGGTCCGCGTTGTCAAAGCCGAGCATGGTTCCATTCGCTGGAGTAATCGTGCCTGGCCAAGAGCGCTCTCCACGCCATTTCACCTTCCTGATAGGGCCGCCAGCCCGCCGCACCTGCAATTCGTGACACTGCCTGCTTCGTAATCTGAAGGCGCTGAGCCACCCCCACCATGTCCAGTCCTGAGCGCAACAGCGAGATCACGGCGAGTTGGCGCTCCGTCAAACGGCCACGCATATGGTTCAGGACCGTCGCGAACGCGGTGAGTGCAAGATCATCCGGATCTCCAAAGCCGACCAGCACCCCTCCGGTTCGTTTGGTCTGGACACTGCTCTGGACTGCGTCACGCGCGTTCCACCATGCCGGCCCGTCTGTCTGGCGTGGATCATCTCCCAAGCGAGTGCTGAGTCCTCCGAGCCCAAAACCGAAGCGGATCGGGTGAGCAAAGTGAGTCATCGCGTGCCACATGAGGTCAGGAATGGCAACTGCACGACCGAAGATCGCCTGGATCTCATCACCCCGGCTGATTCGAAACGGTGCGAGCAGGTGGGGCGCGAGGGTAGTATTGAGATCGTTGATAAGGTCGTGGAGATCGTCCTGTACCGCTGATCGATCCTTGATCCGGCGGGATTGCACGATGTCGCCGATCACGGCTATGCAACGTGGAGAGGGAGTCATCGACAACCTGAATGGGTTCATTCTGCCAAAGACAACCAAAATTGGTTGACTGGAGCATGGTAAACTACCAGGTGTCATCAATCAAGGATTTCACCTGGGCGAAGCGGGAACCGCTCCACGACCTCATAGCGTGCCGGCCCACCGCCCAGATGGCTGCGGAACACGACCACCTCCCGCACCGGCATCCGCAGGTCGAGCGGCGCTACCCCGGCGATGGCGCGGGTCACGTCGCGCGGCGGCTGGATGCGGCTGAGGGTAAGGTGCGGCTTGAACGGCTTTTGCTCCGTCGCGAACCCCGCCGCCCGCGCCGCGTCTTCCACGATCCACGCCAGCGCCTTCATCCGCTCCACGCTGTCGGTGAGGCCAATCCACAGCACCCGCGCGCTCCGCGGCCGAGAGAACGCTCCCAGCCCGCCGAATCCAATCTCGAACGCCGTCCCCAGCTCCGCCGCGCGCAGGTGCCGGACGATGGTTGAGAGCTGATCCACCTGCGTCGCGCCGAGAAAGCGCAGCGTCAGGTGCCAGTTGGCCGCGGGCACCAGCCGCCCCGGCACGCCGTCCGGCATCGCCCGCCGCAGGTGCGCGTCGATCGCCCGCCGCGCCTCCTCCGTCAGCGCCACGCCAACGAACAGCCGCCCCGCCGAATCAGCATCCATCCGCATCACTCCGCCGGTTCAACACCTCAGCCCGGGCGTGCACCAGACCCTCCGCCCGGGCCGAGCCTTCCAATCCACGAAGGTGGATTTCGTGTAGTCGTTGCCGCGAATGTATTCGCCCTTGCCTGCCTTTGCCCTCGCTGCCCTGGCCTGGCTCTCCCGTTACGCCTCCGCCGCCGCGCGCAGCCCCGCCTCGTCCACGATCGCGATGCCGCCTTTCGCATCCACCGCGATCAGCCCGCGGTCGCGGAGGGCGCGCAGGCCGCGGCCCAGCACCTCGCGCACCGTCCCCAGCTCCTCCGCAACGGCCGTCTGTGAGCCGCCGAGGGTGAACGGGTCGCGGCCGGCCCGCTCGCGCCGCTCCAGCAGGTATCCCGCCAGCCGTGCCGGCACCGACCGCGAGGCGAGCCCATCCAGCCGCCCGATCACATGCCGCACGCGCGCCGCCAGCCGCGCCAGCAGCGATAGCGCCAGCTCGGGATCCTTGCGTATGGCGGCCGCTAGCCCGTCGCGCGTGACCGCCACGCACTCCGTGGCCGAGAGCGCGATGGCGGTCGCCGGATACGGCATCCCCTGGAACAGGGCCACATCGCCCAGCGTGCCGCCGTCGCGCTCCACGTGTACCACGTGCTGACGGCCGTGCACCGAGCGCACCACCCTCACCGCGCCGGTGATGATGACGAAGAAGCCGCGCGGCTCGGCGCCCGCGTGCCACAGCACCTCGTCCGCGGCGAACGAGCGCAGCGTGGAGCGCGCCGCCAACTCTCGGAGGGCACCCGCGTTCAGCTGCGCAAAGAGCGGGATGCGGATCAGGACGTCCGGATTGACCATGTGACTTTTGTCCCTGCGGATGAGGTGCACCATGTGTAACCTGCATCCGCGCCCCGATGCGCACCATCCACCAGGACACAACCGCTCACGGGAGATGCAGACGATGCCGATCCGCAGCCTTCTTTGCGCCGTGCTGGTCGCCGCGCTGCCGAACAGCCTCAGCGCGCAGCACGCGCACGACCACGCAGCCCACCATCCGCACGCCGCGCAGGCGGACAGCGGGTTCGCGGCGCTGCAGGCGCGTGGGCAGCATGCGATGGGCGTGGACCAGTACACGTCCACGCACCGCTTTGACGCGCTCCCGGACGGCGGCCGCATCGAGCTGCAGCGCGATTCGGATGATGCGGAGGGGATTGCAACGATCCGCGCGCACCTGCGCTCGATTGCGGACGCGTTCGCGCGTGGCGAGTTCGACACGCCGGCGTTCGTGCACGGCCAGGCGGTGCCGGGGACGGAGGTGATGGCGGCCCGCCGTGCCGCCATCCGCTACGAGTACCGCGACCTGCCGCGCGGCGGGGAAGTGCGCATCGGCACGGGTGACACGGAGGCGGTGGCGGCCATCCACGCCTTCATGGCCTTTCAGCGCGGCGACCACCGCGCGGGCGGCGTGAATCCATAGGGGCCGCCTTGCGCCCGCGGAAACCATTGGGCGGCTCGGCGCCCCGCCGCTGAGCGTTACGAGCGCGGGAAATCCAACCGGGCGGACCGCGGTGGGCGGCCTGCTCCGTTTTTGTTGGCGGATGGCGCGCGCGGAGAGTATAGATTGAGATCATCCGCGCCCGTCATCCCCTCCGCCCGCTCCAGCGCATGAACGGCAGCATCACCCTTCCCACCTGGCAGTTTGCCGCGCTGGTGCTGCTGGCGCTGGTGTGCCTGCTGGACCGGCTGATGGTGCCCGGCGCGCGCTGGTTCATCCGCCAGCGGACGCTGCGCGTGCTGGAGGAAATGAACCGCAAGCTGCCGATCCAGATTCAGCCGTTCCGGATGGCGCGGCGGCAGGTGCTGGTGGACCGGCTGATGTCGGACCCGCGGGTGGTGCAGGCCGTGGCCGAGCACGCCACCGAAAACCGCGTTCCCCTGGAAGTCGCGACCGGCCGCGCCGAGCGCTACGCCCGCGAGATCGTCCCCGCGTTCAACGCCTACCTGTACTTTCGCATCGGGTACGCGCTGGCGCGGCGGGTGGCGCGGCTGCTGTACCGCGTGCGGCTGGGGTGGAGCGACGAGGAAGGGCTGGCCGGCATCGAGCGCGGCAGCACGGTGGTGTTCGTGATGAACCACCGCAGCAACATGGACTACGTGCTGGTGGGCTACCTGGCCGCGCGCCGGGCGGCGCTCAGCTACGCCGTGGGCGAGTGGGCGCGCATCTGGCCGCTGCAGCAGCTCATCCGAAGCATGGGCGCGTACTTCATCCGCCGCCGCGGCAACGACGACCTGTACCGCCGCGTGCTGGAGCGCTACGTGGCCATGGCGACCGCCGCGGGCGTTACCCAGGCCGTGTATCCCGAGGGCGGGCTGTCGAAGGACGGATCGCTGCGCCCGCCCAAGCTGGGGCTGCTGGACTACATGCTGCGCGGCTTTGATCCCGCGGGCGAGCGCGACCTGGTGTTCGTCCCCGTGGGCATCAACTACGACCGCACGCTGGAAGACCGCACGCTGCTGCTGGATGCCGGCCACGGGGAACGCCCCAGGATCGGCGCGGCGCGGGCGATGGGAAACACCTTTCGCTTCGTGGGCCGCAACCTGCTGCTGATGCTGCGCAGCCGCTGGCACCGCTTCGGCTATGCGTGCGTCAACTTTGGCACGCCGGTCTCCATGCGGGCCTGGTGCGTGAAGCAGGGCGTGGACTTTCGCCGGCTGCACCGCGACGACCGCCAGGAGTCGGTGGCGGAGCTGGGCGCGTCGCTGATGGCCGCCGTGGGCCACGTGATCCCCGTGCTCCCGGTCTCGCTGGTCGCCACCGTCTTTGTGCGCGATCTGAAGTCGCAGATGAGCGAGCTGGAGATCAAGGGGTGCGTGGCCGACCTGGTGGACGAGGTGGAGGCCGGCGGCGGCCGCGTGTACGTGCCGCGCCGCGACATGGACTACGCCGTTACCGTGGGCCTGCGGATGCTCACCATGCGCCACCTGGTGCTGGAGGCGGACGGCCTGTTCGCCGCCAACCCGCGCGAGCTTCCCGTGCTGCGCTACTACGCCAACTCCATCGCCCACCTGGTGCCCGCCGAAGCCCCGCTTGCAGTGGCCGTATAGCGCGAATCCACGAAGAAACGGATCTCACGCGGAGACACGGCGGACGCGGCGAACGCGGAGGCTCGGAAAGACGCTTGCTCCGCGTCTCCGCGCCTTCGCTCGCTGAAGCCGCTCCTTTTGACCACACACACTCCTTCCCAGCACTGACTTTGTGCGCCGCGGCGCCAAGGACGGTGCACCAGAACGGTGCGCGGTGCACCGCTTCGTTTCGCATGGAACGAGCCGACACTTTGTAAAAGTTGTTGCGGCGACTGGGTTTGTGGTGACTTCAAATGTAGTTTCTGGTTGGCGCACCCTTTGCCTTACCACGGCGCATCACCACCGAACGGACGTTCAAACCATCGGGAGCCCCTCAGCTCTCTCCCGGACCTTCGTTCCCTCGTTCATCCCACGTAGCAGGGAGTCTACTCGATGCACCGTTTTCGCACTGCCGCCGCGGCCGCGCTGACCCTTGCGGTCGCCGCCTGCTCCGACGCTCCGGCGGGTCCCGACGCCGCGCTCACCCCCCTGCCGACGGCGCAGAACCTGGAAGCCGTGGTTCCGGGTGAAGTCATCGTCAAGATGAAGGAAGGGTTCGAGGCCAGCGCGCTCGTGGGCACCACCCCGGGTCTGAGCTTCAACCGCACCGGCTACAAGAGCGAGTTCTCGGTGCTGTCGGTGTCGCGCGGCAACGAGCGCGCCGAGGCGGCCCGCCTGTCGGCCGACCCGCGCGTGGAGTACGCCGAGCCCAACTACCTGCGCCAGCCCTCGGCCATCGACCCCCGCCTGTGGGCCTTCTACAACCCGGGCGGCCTGAACGCCTACTTCAACGACCCGGCCGACACGCGCCACGGCCAGCCGCTGGGCGCCACCTACGCCTCGCTGAGTGACGCGGACGAAGACGCCATCGCCGGCATTGGCGCCGGCGGCGCCGCGGTGATCATCGGCAGCCTGGACACGGGCGTCGACATGGACCACCCTGAGTTCACCGGCCGCCTGATCGCGGGCCGCGACTGGGTGAGCGCCGACAACAACCCCGAGGACGACAACGGCCACGGCACGCACACCAGCGGCACCATGGCCGGCACCACCGTGGGCGTGGCCGGCGTGACGGGCGCCGCGGCGAACGTGCGCATTCACGTGCAGCGCGTCTGCGGCCCCAGCGGCTGCCCCACCACCGCCATCGTGAACGCGATCCGCGCCGCGGCCGACGTTCCGGGCATGGTGGCGATGAACCTGTCGCTGGGCGGCAGCACCATCTCCAAGGCCGAGAAGGACGCCATCAACTACGCCGTGAACACCAAGGGCGTGCTGGTGATCGCGGCCGCCGGCAACAGCGGCACCAGCAAGGTGGGCTGCCCCGCCTGCGACGCCAACGCCATCTCGGTGTCGGCCACCAGCTGGCGTGACGCGCTCGCCTACTACTCGCAGTACGGCAGCGGGCTGGACATCAGCGCGCCGGGCGGCGAGATGTACAGCAACACCACCGACGAGATGGGCATCTACAGCTCGTACCTGAACGGTGGCTACGCCTTCCTGCAGGGCACCTCGATGGCCACGCCGCAGGTGACGGGCGCCGCCGCGGTGGTCGCCAGCAAGACCGGCCTGCGCGGCGCCGCGCTGCGCAACCGCCTGCTGAGCACGGCCGACGACAAGGGCACCGCCGGCGTCGACACCAAGTTCGGCAACGGCCGCCTGAACGTGTACCGCGCGGTCACCGGCACCTCGCTGGGCGCCGGCCTGTAATCGCCACGGCGGTTTACGGCTGAACGAATCGAGGCCCCGCCGCAAGGCGGGGCCTCGATTAGTTTTAGGAAACTACGAAAGTACGAAGGTACGAAGGTACGAAGGTAAGAAGGTACGAAGGTACGAAAGTGCGAAAGTGCGAAAGTTCGAAAGTGCGAAAGTGCGAAAG
>NZ_JBMDXM010000103.1:0-15121 GCF_048594345.1 Longimicrobium sp. | reverse complement strand
AGCGGAGGGCCGCTTCCAGATGAGAGCGCTCCTCAGCGGATAGTTCTCGCACGCACAACGGTGCTCGTTTCTTGGGTTTCATCCACCCAAGTTAGCACACTTTGTTTACTTCGAACAGTTTCTCCTGTGGAGATGCACTAGAGGAGAGGTCCCGACGGCGTGCGGTCTTCGCCCCGATCCTGGCGGTCGCGACCGGGCGCCCGCGTCTCCTCCGTCGAATCTGAACGCTGTGTATCCCCGAAGTTCACAGTGACTTAGGCCGTCTCCACCGTCCAGCGGAGGGCGGTTTGACGTGGCTGCGGGCGCAAGATTTGCGGCGGGCGGCGGGACCGCATTTGGGCGGAGTTGGGGAACCTTCCGGGCGTCCGAGGCTATCAAGCGCCGGCTGACCGGGCTACGTGGCGTCCGGAGAAAAGATTTGACTTTGGACGCTTTTGGGCCTACATTGACCGGTTATGACGGACATCCGGGAGACAAGCCGCTCCGCGTGAACTGAGGGCAGCGGGGCCTCGCACACCACCGAGGCCCGCTGCTCTCGTCATTTTACCAAAAGGACGAGCTAACATGTTTTTGAGCTCACGGGCCCTGGACTCGTTCGATCAGTACCTGCAGGATGTTGAAAAGTATCCGCTGATCGACGATCCCGCCGAGGAGCGCGCCCTTGCCCATCGGGCGCGCGCCGGAGACAAGCAGTCCGCCGAGCGCCTGGTGACGGCGAACCTGCGCTTCGTGATCTCCTACGTGAAGAAGTACCAGGGTCGCGGCCTTGGCCTGGCCGAGCTGGTGTGCATCGGGAACGAGGGGCTGCTCAAGGCCGTGAAGAAGTTCGACCCCGACAAGGGCGTCACGTTCATCTCGTACGCGGTGTGGTGGATTCGGCAGACGGTGCTGCAGGCGCTGGCCGAGCAGACCCGGTCGGTACGCATTCCGCTCAACCAGAACTCCAATCTCGTCCGCCTGTCGCGGGTAGAGACGGCGCTGACCCAGCAGATGGGCCGCTCGCCCACCGACGAAGAGATCGCCGACGACATGGGCGAGCCGGTGGATACCATCCGCGCGCTGCGCCGTGTGGCCGCCAGCGAGCTTTCGCTGGACGCGCCGCTGGACCGGGGCGATCGCGACTCGGCCAGCTTTGGCGAGCGGTTTGCCGGCAGCGAGGCCGACCAGATCGAGGAGGAGGTCGAGGCACAGGCCCGGCGCGAGTTCCTGGAGAAGATGTTCGAAAAGTACCTCACCGAGCGCGAGCGCAAGATCCTGTACCTGTACTACGGGCTGGACGAGGGCGAGGAGCGCACGCTCGAGGAGATCGGCAGCATGCTGGGGGTTACGCGCGAGCGCATCCGCCAGATCCGCAACCGCGCGTTCGAGAAGCTGCGCGAGAGCCCCGACGGGCACGCCCTGGAAGGCTTCTGGGCCCTGTCCTGAGTCTGCGGCGAACGCTGCATCATAGACGGTAGACGAAAAATCAGCGGAGGGTGGAGACGGGCTTGCGTCTCCACCCTCCGCTTTTTGTTGCCTCGAATGCTCACCCGTGGCGGAAAGTGAGGACGGATTGCGTCCCCACCCTCCGCCGTTTTCTATTGTACGCTCCGTTTACTTCCCGCTGGTGGGGAGATTCCCTTGATGGAATGTTCGCGGAGCGTTATCGTAATGGCGTATGAAGTGGAGTTCACGGACGAGTTCGACGGCTGGTGGGACATGTTGGAGGAGGATGAGCAGGAATCGGTACGCGCAGGCGTAGAGAAGTTGATCAGTTTTGGCCCATTCCTGGAGTTCCCAGATTCTTCGGGGATTCGCGGCTCTCGGCACGGCCGCATGCGTGAGCTGCGCGTGAAGCACCGCGGTAGACCGTACCGGGTGCTCTATGCATTCGATCCGCGGCGGGTTGCCATCCTCCTCATCGGGGGAGATAAGACAGGGAGCCGACGCTGGTATGAGCGCTTCGTTCCGCTGGCTGACGATCTGTACGACCAGCACCTTCGTGAAATCGCTGAAGAAGGCGAGTGGTTTGGCGCCGAGAGGCGTTGAGGAGGAGTGCAAGCATGGCTAGAAAGTTCAGTGAACTGGTCGCCCGGATGTCGCCGGAGAGCCAAGCCCGTTCCAGGGCGCTGGCGGAGCAGATGCTGCGCGACATGCCACTGGTGGAGTTGAGGCAGGCGCGCAATTACACACAGGCCGAGTTGGCCGCCCTGCTCGGTACCTCGCAAGCAAGTGTCTCCAAGCTGGAGCGGCGGAGCGACATGTACCTCAGCACCCTCAGGCGGCTGGTCCAGGCGATGGGTGGCGAACTGGAGATCACGGCGCGGTTTCCGGACGGCGAGGTCCGGCTCGGTCAGATGGAAGTCACTGATCCCGAACCCGAATTCGTTCCGGCCTGATCGAGCCGCAGACCAACAGCCCCGGCACGTCCGGGGCTGTTTCGTTTGCGCGGACCTGCCTACATTCGCTGCGCACCGGGCATCCGCCCGAATCCGTTCGCCTGCAGCGTGGTTTTTTTCGATGAGTGATTCGTTTGCGACGCGCGTACGCGCGGACTTTCCCGTGTTCGAGCGGCGGGTGGGCGGCCGGCCCATCGCGTTCTTTGACGGGCCGGGCGGCAGCCAGGTGCCGCGCCAGGTGGGCGACGCCGTGCGCGACTACCTGCTGATGCACAACGCCAACACCCACGGCTTCTTCGCCACCAGCGAAGAAACGGACGCGGCCATCACCGGCGCGCGCGAAAACGTGGCGGCGCTGCTTAACGCGCCCTCGCCGCGCGAGGTGGCGTTCGGCGCCAACATGACCACGCTGACGTTCCATCTCTCCCGCTCGCTGGGGCGCGAGTGGGGGCCGGGGGACGAGATCGTGGTGAGCCAGCTGGACCACCAGGCCAACGTGGCGCCCTGGGTGCGGCTGGCGGAGGACCGCGGGATGACGGTGCACGTGGTGCCGTTCAGCGCCGAAACCTACACGCTGGACCTGGACGCGCTGGACCGCGTGCTCTCGTCCAGGACGCGGCTGGTGGCGGTGGGCGCGGCGTCCAACGCCATCGGCACGGTGAACGACGTGGCGGCGGTGGCGCAGAGGGCACGCGCGGCGGGGGCCCTGTCGTTCGTCGACGCGGTGCATTACACGCCGCACCGGCTGCCGGACGTGCAGGCGATCGGGTGCGACTTTCTGGCGTGCAGCGCCTACAAATTCTTCGGGCCGCACGTAGGAATCCTGTGGGGGCGCACCGAGCACCTGGAGCGGCTCACGCCGTACAAGGTGCCGCCCGCCAGCAACGCGGCGCCGGAGCGGTGGGAGACGGGGACGCTGAACCACGAGGGGATCGCCGGCACCGGCGCGGCGGTGGAGTGGATCGCCTCGCTGGCGGGCGATCCAGAAGCCGATCTGCGCGGATCACTGCGTCGCGCGTACGCTTCCATCCACCGGCACGAGTCCGAGCTGTTCGCGCGGCTGTACCGCGGGCTCAGCGGCATCCCGGGCGTGCGCGTCTACGGGCCGCCGGAGGACGGGGAGCGCACGCCGACCGCGGGGTTCACCATCGAGGGCGTGGCGCCGGACGAGGCGGCGCGGCGGCTGGGGGCGGAAGGCGTGTTCGTGTGGAACGGGGATTTCTACGCGACTACCGTCTGCGACGTGCTGGGGCTGTCGGACTGCGGCGGGCTGATCCGCGCCGGGGTGGCGCCGTACACCACGGACGACGACGTGGAGCGGCTGATGGACGGCGTGGCCCGGCTGGCCCGGGGCTGATCCGCGTTTGCCGATGAGCGAGCCCGGGGTGGTTCCGTTCCGCTGGGACGTGCGGCGGCGCGAGCAGCTGGGGAGGCTGCTGAGCGCGCCGCCGCCGGAGCGCCCGTACGGGTACATCCCCACGCGTTTACGCGAGCTGCTGCCCGAGGTGCGCGCCTGCTCGGCGCGGGTGCTGGCGCGCGCGGGCGACGCGCGGCTAGTGTTCGTGGGCCGCTCGCCGGAGAACCTGTTCGACTACCTGACGGGCGCGCTGGCGCACATGCCCTGGGCGGACCGCTGCGACCTGCTGAGCGTGTCGATGCAGGTAGGAACGGAGTGGGTTTCGGCCCCTGCGCTGCGGGCGCTGAAGCGGCAGCACGCGGCGCTGGGGCTGCACCCCGCGGCCATCGCCGCCGCGCCGCGGCCGGTCGCGATGGTGGACCTGGTCTCCAGCGGCGGCACCTTTGGCCAGCTGTCCGCGTTCCTCTCGCGTTGGGCGCGCGACGAGGGGGTGGACGTGCACGCGGTGCGGCGGCGGCTGCGCTGGATCGGCATCACCACCCGGACAAAGAACAGCCCCAACACCTGGCGCTGGTTCCAGCAGGTGGACTGGGCTCGCGACTATCCGCGGGGCGCGCTGCGGGGGGTGTCGGTGGACTGGTGGTTCTGGAGCTGGCTGGGCAACCACCAGGACAAGACCATGCGCTCCAACGGGTACGAGCACTGGGGGACGGATAACCTGGCCGGTCCCGACCACGCGCCCGAGCGGCTGGAAGCGCTTCGCGTCGCCTACAGAATCCACGAAAAGGCTCGCAGCCGCGACGAACGCGAGCGCTTTGTAGCGGAGCTGGTGGAGCGCCCGGAGATGCGCGAGTCGTGGCTGCGCTCCCTGGTCGTTGCGCTGCGGCGGTAGGGCCGGATCCGGGAAGATCCGCAGCACGAAAAGCATCACGCGTCTCCGCGTGATGCTTTTCTTGTACCCAATCCGGGGGAACAACCTGTCATTCTGAGAGAGCGCCCGCGTCGACGCCTCGGGAAAGCCACGGGGCCAGTGGCGCGACCGAAGAATCTCCCTCCCCTCGCGCGGAACCCTCTTCCGGGCAACGCCCGGGAACCCCTCGTGACGGAAAGAACCGCTCGTCTCCGATAAAGATTCTTCGGTCGGCGCCATGCTGCTGGTCCAACGGAGAGCACTGCGCGGCGCCTCCCTCAGAGGGTGTTGAGACACCTCGCAGCTGACAGTCATCCTGAGGGAGGCACCGCTCCGCAGCTTGCTTGCACACGAAAGTTTGGGTGCCGACCGAAGGACCTTGCCTGCACGACGATGAGACGTGAACAGCTCCGAGGGCTGGGCCTCGCGCGACCCGACAAAGATCCTTCGGTCGCGCGCAAGATCTTGTGGCCATGATAGTTCAGGCGTGCGCTCCCTCAGGATGACAGTGTGCTTCCGGAGGAACAACTGAGGCTTTCTGAACACCTTCTCAGGCTCACAATGACAGCGGTCCTCCTATCCAGCATTTTGCGGAGCTGGTGTGAAGGCCATGCTTTGGTTTCGGTTGATCGACATCGACGGAGCCGTTCACGTGAAAGAAGCGGAGGCGCGGAGGAGATCGGTCTCCCCCGCGCCTCCGCGCCCTCCGCGTCTCCGCGTGATGCTGTTTTGCCCTACACCGCCGCCCGCGGAAGCGCGACGGAGCCGGGCTCGTCCAGCAGCGGATGGCCTTCCGAGCGCGCGACGTAGGTGGCGGCGGTAATGTCGCCGGCCACGTTCAGCGTAGTGCGGCACATGTCCAGGATGCGGTCCACGCCCAGGATGATGCCGATGAGCGCCGGGTTCACCCCGATGGTGCTCAGCACCAGGATGATGAACGGGATGGAGCCGGACGGGACGCCCGCCGTGCCGATGCCGCCCAGGATGGCCAGGTACGCCACCGTCACCTGCTGCGCCAGCGACAGGTCCACGCCCGCGATCTGCGCCAGGAACAGCACCGTCACCCCCTCGTACAGCGCCGTTCCGTTCTGGTTGGCCGTGGCGCCCACCGTCAGCACGAACGAGTTGATCTGCGGCGGCACGCCCAGGTTCTGCTCGCTCACCCGCAGCGCCGTGGGGAGCGTGGCGTTGCTGGACGAGGTGCTGAACGCCGTCAGCAGCACCGTCTTGATCCGCCGGAAAAACTCCACCGGCGACATCTTCGACAGCAGGCGCACGGACAGGGAGTACACCCCGAACATCTGGATCCCCAGCCCCAGCAGCACCGTGAGCATGAACCACGCGAGCGTCGCCAGCAGGTCCAGCCCGAACCCGGCCGTGTTGGCGAACAGCAGCGCGAACACGGCGTAGGGCGCCATCTTCATGATGATCTCGATGAGCTTGACCGAGATCTCGAAGAGCGAGTCCATCACCCGCAGGAACGGCGCGACCACGGACGCCTTTACCAGCGTGGCCGCCACGCCCAGCGCCAGGGCAAAGAACATCAGGTGCAGCAGGTTGGGCGTTTCGCCCGCGATGGCGGCGACGGGGTTGGCGGGGATCAGCGTTTCCACCGCCTCCGTCAGCGGCGCCTTCTTGGCGCCCCCCTCGCCGATGCCGGCCGCCTCCACGCGCGCCTGCGCCTGCTCGCCGTAGCGAGCCTCCAGCGCCGCCGCCGTCTGCGCCGACACGCGCTCACCGGGGCGGATGGTGTTCGCGAGCGTAAGGCCGATGGCCACGGAGATGGCGGACACCACCAGCGTGTAGCCGAACGCCTTGGCCCCCACGCGCCCCAGCTTGCGGATGTCGCCCACCCCCGCCACGCCCACCACCAGCGCGGAAAACACCAGCGGGATCACCACCATCAGCAGCAGCCGCACGAACAGGCCGCCGATGGGCTGCGCGATGTTGCGCACCGTCCACGCCAGCCGCGGGTCGTCGGGCCCCAGCAGGGCGCTGGCGGCAAGGCCCGTGGCGGCGCCCAGCACCAGCCCCAGCACGATCCGCGTGTGCAGCGGCATGCCGCGGGGGCGGTCGTCCGTGCGGTCGTCCAGGTCCGTCGTCATCTCCCGCTCCCACGCGTCGGGATCGCCCCGCCGCGCGTCATCCGGTCGCTGCTCGTCCACGAGTGCCGTTCTGGGAAAGATCAGGGAAAGTGGGGTCCCGCGCATCGCGGGACCGTCGTACGGTACGGTACAGCCGAGCGGCGCGCGGCGGTGAGGGCCGCGCGCAAGGGTCCGATTTACGTCTTCGGCATGGTGTTGCGCAACCAGAAGCGGGGGAACGCGGCCACCGCGTCCCCCCGCTGGGTGTTCCTCCGTCCCGTCCCGGACGCCTTGCGGGCCGGGGCTCAGTCCTCGGCGCGGCCGGGTACCGGTGGCTGCGCGGGGCCAATTCCGTCGGGGTCAAAGTGCTTCTGGCCGCGCAGGATCCGCGCGAACGACCAGACGGTCAGACCGATCACGAACGCCCAGCTCGCCAGCATGAAGATCAGGGCTCCGGCGCTCATCGCGCACCCTCCATTCCGGGCGCCAGGCCCAACTCGGTGTCCTCCACCTCCACGAAGCCCACGCGGTCATCGTAGCGGTTGCGCTTCCAGGCGATGCGGATCATCACCAGGAAAAAGACCATGATGGCCACGATGAGCAGCCGCGAGATGTGCACGTAGATCTCGCCGCCCTCCGGGATGGCCCCGCCCGCGCCGATTCCGCCCTCCAGCCGCAGAAAGGGGATGGCTTCCTTTACACCCCACCAGACCAGGATGATGCCCAGGTACAGGGGCGTCACGTAGGTCATGACG
Source organism: Longimicrobium sp. (assembly GCF_048594345.1). Classification (GTDB taxonomy): domain Bacteria; phylum Gemmatimonadota; class Gemmatimonadetes; order Longimicrobiales; family Longimicrobiaceae; genus Longimicrobium. The sequence continues at coordinate 7,637 of NZ_JBMDXM010000103.1, read as the reverse complement.
AACTTGTAGATGCCGGGAATGCGGATGTCGGCCCCCTGGTGCAGCGAATGCCAGGCGTTCTCGGGCTTGAACACCCACATGAACAGCACCACCTCGATAAAGGCCATCACGGCCAGGCCAAAGGTGCCCGCCCAGTAGTCCCACTCCCACAGGAACCCGTACTGGAACCAGAAAATGGACAGCAGGCCGAAGCACAGGGCCACAAAGCCCACGATCCACGACACCGTCTCGCGCTTGTAGCCAAACTCTTCGCGGTAGAACGCCACGATGGGCGTGGCCATGGCCACGGACGACGTGATGCCCGCGAAGAACAGCAAGCCGAACCACATGGCCCCGAACATCTGGCCAAACGGCATGCCCTGAAAGACGAGTGGCATGCTCACGAAGCCGATGTTGAACGATCCCGACTGCGCCACGGCCATGGCACCCGACACGCCGAAGAACGCCACCGCCGCGGGAATGGCGATGGAGCCGCCCAGCACCACCTCGGCCGTCTCGTTGGTCGCCGCCGTGGCGATGCCGCTGAGGGCGATGTCGTCCTTCTTGGACAGGTACGAGGCGTACGTCTGCAGCGTCCCCATCCCGATGGACAGGGTAAAGAAGATCTGCCCCGCGGCCGCCAGCCACACTCCCGGCTCGCCCATGCGCGACAGGTCCGGCTTGTAGATGAACTCCAGCCCCTGGATGGGGCTTACGCCGTTCTCGCCGCTTCCCAGGAACATCACCCGGATGGCCAGGATGAGGGCGAAGATGAACAGGATCGGCATGCCGATCTTGGCCAGCTTCTCGATGCCGGCCGAGATGCCCCGCGACAGGACCCAGATGGTGGAGCCCAGCGACAGGAAGAAGAAGACGAAGGGCACCCAGAAGTCGTGCACGCTGCCGTCGCCGATCACCTGGTACGACCGCAGGTACTGCTGCATCTCCTGCTGCGTGGTGAGCCCCCAGTAATCCCCCGTGATGGAAAACCAGGTGAACGCGAGGGTCCAGCTCATCAGCACCGTGTAGTAGCACAGCACCACCAGCGGGATGACCATGCCGATGACGCCGATGTACTTGGCCGCCGGGTGCTTCCAGATGGCCGCGAACATCCCCGGGATGTGGCCCTTGCGGTACCGTCCGCCGTTGCGCCCGATCCCCCACTCGATCCACATGAGCGGAATACCCAGCAGCAGGAACGCGATGAAGTAGGGGATCATGAACGAGCCGCCGCCGTTGGCGGCCGCCTGTCCCGGGAAGCGCAGGAAGTTGCCCAGGCCGACCGCGTTCCCCGCCATGGCGAGGATCAGGCCGACCCGGGAACCCCATGCTTCGTTGGATTGCTGCACCTGTGTGTCGGAGGGCACGATTGCGTTTCGCAGGCAAAGGTCGGGCGTGTACGCCGGTTCAGGAGCCACGCGGAGGCCGGATCACACCCATGGTGCACCCGCAACCGCTTGCTCGGCAAGGGACCTGATCAACCTTTTACATCCGCGACCGTCCGGTGGACACCGTCAAAGCGAGCACGAGGCCCGCGCCGCCCCCTCCGCCGGTTCACGCCCGCCGGGCCGGGCACACCTTGAGACGCACGTGCACGCCGCGTTATGTTAGGGAGTTCCACGCCTTGCAAGCCCGTACCTGACGGATACATGCGCGCCGACGAGATCCGCTCCCGATTCCTGGAATACTTTGCCCGCCAGGGGCACACCGTTCGCCCTTCCTCCACGCTGGTGCCCAAGGACGACCCCACCCTGCTGTTCGTGAACGCGGGGATGGTGCAGTTCAAGAAGGTGTTCCTGGGGATGGAGACGCTGCCGTTCACCCGCGCCGCCACCAGCCAGAAGGTGGTCCGCGCCGGCGGCAAGCACAACGACCTGGAGGCGGTGGGGGTCACGGCCCGGCACCAGACCTTCTTCGAGATGCTGGGCAACTTCTCCTTCGGCGACTACTTCAAGCGCGACGCCATCCGCTTTGCCTGGGAGCTGATGACGGTGGAGTACGGCATCGACCCCGAACGGCTGTGGATCACCGTTCACCACACGGACGACGAGGCGCGGCAGCTGTGGCGGGAGATCACCGGCATCCGGCCGGAGCGCATCTTTGGCCTGGGCGACAAGGACAACTTCTGGCAGATGGCCGATACGGGCCCCTGCGGACCCTGCTCGGAGATCCACTTCGACCGGCGGCCGGAAGGGACGCGCGGCACGGCGGTGACCCGGGAGGAGTTCGAGGAGCTTACCGACCGGGGTGAGATCCTGGAGTTCTGGAACCTGGTGTTCATGCAGTACGACCGCGACGCGGACGGCGAGCTGCACCCGCTGCCGTCGCCGTGCGTGGACACGGGGATGGGGCTGGAGCGCCTGTCCAGCATTCTGCAGGGGGTAGACACCAACTACCAGACGGACCTGTTCACCGACATCATCGCCCGCGCGGTAGAGATCGTGGGCGTGCCGTACGACTACCACACGCCGCAGGGCGTTTCGTACCGTGTGCTGGCGGACCACGCGCGTGCCACGGCGTTCCTGCTGGCGGATGGCGTGTTTCCCTCCAACGCGGGCCGCGGCTACACGCTGCGCCGCATCCTGCGCCGCGCGGTGCGCCACGCCTGGCTGCTGGGCCGCCGCGAGCCCACGCTGGTGGAGGTGGTGGAAACCGTCATCGACCAGATGGGCGTGGTTTATCCGGAGCTGATGGCGCGCCGCGAGTACATCACCCGCAACGTGCGGGCGGAAGAGGTGGCGTTCCTGGACCGCATCGACGCGGGGCTCAAGCTGTTCGACCAGCTGGCGCCGGCCGGCGGATCGGGGACCATCTCCGGTGCGGACGTCTTCAAGCTGTACGACACCTTCGGCTTTCCGGACGACCTGACGGAGCTGATGGCGGCGGAGCGCGGCTACACGGTGGACCGCGAGGGCTTTGAGCGGGCGCTGGAGGAGCAGCGCGCCCGCAGCCGCGCGGACCGCGCCCAGGCCGGCATCGGCATGGAGGCGGACGCGCTGGCCATGGGGTGGGAAGAGGTGCCGGGCGCGGAGGGGGCGGAGCAGGATTACGCCGCGTACCGTTCCGTGGGGCTGGAGACGGACGTCCTTGCGTTCCGGCGGATGGACGACGGCCGCATCGCCCTGCAGCTGCGCGAAAATCCGTTCTACGCCGAGAGCGGCGGCCAGGTGAGCGACCGCGGCCACGTGCACGGCGACGGGTGGTCGATGACGGTGACCGAGGTGCGCAAGGTGGCGGGGCGCATCGCCGTGGTGGGCACGGTGGAGGGCGACTTCATCCCGGGGACGGTGACGGCGACGGTGGAGGAGCCGGTGCGGCGCGACACGGAGCGCAACCACACGGCCACGCACCTGCTGCACGCCGCGCTGCGACGCGTACTGGGCGACCACGTCCACCAGCAGGGCTCCGTCGTGGAGCCGGGCCGCCTGCGCTTCGACTTCGCGCACACGGGGCCCATGACGCCGGACGAGCTCGCGGAGGTGGAAGGGCTGGTGAACGAGGCCATCTGGGCCAACGTCGACGTCTGCGCCAACGAGATGGGCTACCAGGAGGCGATCGGCCGCGGCGCGATGGCGCTGTTCAGCGACAAGTACGGCGACGTGGTGCGGGTGATCGACATCCCCGGCGTGTCGATGGAGCTGTGCGGCGGCACGCACGTGCGGACGACGGGGCAGATCGGCCTGTTTCGCGTGGTCAGCGAGAGCGGCGTGGCGGCGGGGGTGCGGCGCATCGAGGCGGTGACGGGCAGGCAGGCGTTCGAGCGTGTGCGCCGTGACGAGCGCACGCTGCGCGAGGCGGCCGGTCTCCTTCGCACCAGGGAAGAGAACCTGCTTCCGCGCATTCAGCAGGTGGTGGAGCAGACGCGCGACCTGCAGAAGCAGCTGGAAAAGGCGCGCACCAGCGGCGGCGCGGACGAGGTGCAGTCGCTGCTGGACTCGGCCACGGTGGTGGAGGGCGTGCGCGTGGTCGTCGCCCGCGGCGCTTACAGCGGCGTGGACGAGATGAAGTCGCGCGGCGACCTGCTGCGCGAGCGGCTGGGGAGCGGCATCGCCGTGCTGGCCGAGACGGACGGCGGCAAGCCGATGCTGGTCGTGGTGGTGACGGACGACCTGATTCAGCGCGGCATCCGCGCCGACGCGGTGGTGCGCGAGGTGGCGGCCATCGTGGGCGGCAAGGGCGGCGGCAAGCCGCACATGGCGCAGGCCGGTGTGGGCGATCCCTCGCGGCTGGGTGAGGCGCTGGACCGCGTGCCGGAGCTGGTGCGCCCGCTGCTGACGGCCGGCGCGGCCGCGTGACGGCGGCGGAGGCGTGGGTGCGCGGGCGGCTGGATGGCGCGCCGCCCGCGCTGCTGGATGCCATGCTCGCCGCGCTCCCCGCGGATCCGGGCCTGTCCGTGGCGGACGCGCTGGCGGAGGGGGCGCTGGCGATCTACGCGCAGCTGCTCGCGGGTGGGGCAGGGGCCCGGCGCGATGACGCGCTTCCGCTGCTGGCGGCGGACGCGCTGTTTACGCACGCGCTCCAGGCTCAGGCCGAGGCGGACCCCGACGGCGTCGCCGCGCTGGCGGAGCGCATCGGCGCGGCGGGGGCGCTGGCGGGGCTGGCGAGCTGATCATTTGCCCGCCGCCTCGCGGATCGCAACGAAAACGGAGGGCGCAGAGGGTGATGAACATCCTCTGCGTCCTCGTCTTTCCCCCTGTGCCGTCTGCGGAACCGGGCTTCGCCGTGAACGCCGACCTGTGTGGATGATGCGATGAGCAGTCGCGGATCGTTGATGTACCTGCTGTGGTTCCTGTCGCTGGCCGCGCTGCTGGTGTGGTTCTCGGGACGGGAGCCGGAATGGGTGGCGCCGCTGACCTTGATGCTTCTGGGCGTGCTGACGGCGGCCGGCGCCTGGTTCACCCCGCGGACGGAGCGGCGGGGTGCGCGGGGGGCGGTTCGGCTGCGCCTGGGCATCGTGGCGGCGGTGCTGGGGCTCGTGCTGCTGCTGCGGTCACTGGGTGTGATGTAGCTGAGGCCGTCAGTGGTCAGAAACTGAAGCGGGGTGGGCGCCTGACGCGTCCACCCCGCTTTCCTTTTGTCCTCTGGCTGCTCGTTGGCCGGACGGTTCTCCAGATCGCGCATCAGGTGGTGCGATCGACACCCCCTCGCGCGCTCCGGAGATCATCCACCGATCCACATCCCTCTTCAAAAAAATTCTCATGGCCCCCTGCCGCATTCTATCTACTTCCCGTTTCAGACGCCTCTACAAAAGAGTGTGCCTCGTCGACATCCGTCACCTGCACCCGACACTTGAGAATCCGCCTTCACCGCGTAGGCGGAGGCAACGTCACGAGCAAACTCTGTTGACCCTGTTGACTCTGTGTGAGGCCATTCTTCCGGTGGACTCGCTCTGAATCCAGAGGGTCGGCACGAGCGAACTCCGTTGACTCCGTTAACTCCGTGTGAGGCCCATTCTTTCGACCCGCTCCTCACTCGCCGACGACGAAGCTGGTCGCCGTCCGGCACTTCAGCGGGTCCGCCTTGGGCGCACTGCGCTGCACCGTGATGCGCGCGCCCACCAGCCGTGGACCCTCCGCGCGCAATTCCGCGTGGTGCAGGCGCCCCGTCGTACTCATCGGCACCGCCGGCCCCACGCTTCCGTCGGCGAAGACGGGCGCGGCCAGCAGGGTCGCGTCGGGCGAGCGGACCGCCCGTGCGACCATCACCTGCGCCGTGCCGCGCGCGGGGAAGCTCAGCCGCAGCGCCGCGCCCGCGTCGCAGTAGCGCCAGGCATCAGCCGCGGGTTGCGCCACATGGGCCACGGCGCGCGCGGTGGCGTTCTCGTAGAGCGCAAAGCTGACGTCGGCGCCGCCCTCCAGGTCCGGGCGGGCCAGCCGCAGCAGCGCGCCGTGCTGGTAGATCCACGGCGCGGGGGAGGCGCGCGGGCCGGCGTCCGGACACTCGTACGTGTTGCCGACCACCACCACCCATCGGTGCCGCTTCAACTCCCTGGCCCACCAGGGCGCGCGCACCAGCCGCCCTTCGCACGGTACCGGCGGGAGCATGGTCTCGGGTTTCTGGAACGCCGCGAAGACGTACGTGCTCCAGTAGCCGCCCAGCAGCGGCACGCCCGGTGCCCGCGCCTCCAGGTGAGAGGCCACCCGCATCAGCGCATCGGGACGCGCCGCGGAGGGCGGCGGCAGCCGCAGCACGGCCGACGCCAGCCCCGCGGCCCCCGCCATCGCCAGCACCCCGCGCCACTGCCGCGACAGCGTGGAAAGGCTCGCGGCCAGGCACACCAGCGTAATCAGCCCCGCCAGCGTGCCGAAGACAAAGACAAGCGAAAAGTAGCGCACGGAGAACAGGTTGATGCGCACGTGGCGCACCAGGACGAACACCGGCAACTGGGCGGCCGCGATCGCCCAGCACGCCAACACCAGTGCGGCGGCTTCCACCCGCCACACGGGGCCTCGCCCGCCGCGCGCGCGCCAGAGCACGACCAGCGCGGCCAGGGCGCCCGCCGTCGCCACCACCAGCAGGGGCATGGAACCGGAGGTCGCCAGCTTCGTCGCCACCTGCCGCGCGTTGTCCGTCAGGTGTCCGCGGTCCAGCACCAGTCCGGTGTGATAGTACTGTCCAAACCGGGCGTGGGAGTACAGGTCGAACGCCGCGCGCAGCACCCGCTCGGCGGCCATCCCCGCGCCCACGACCAGCCATCCCTCCACCCATCGGCGCAGCACGAAGCGCCCCGGCTGCGCGTTCAGCACGTGCGCCCGTATGGCCTCGACGCCGGCGACCAGCAGGAGCAGCGGCCCGCTCAGCGGCGACGTCCACTGCGCCAGGAACACCGCAAAGCCCGTCGCGCCGCGCAGGCGCCACCGGCCCGCTCCGGCGGGTCCCGCCCGGTCCGCGAGCGTCCGGAGCCCCCACCAAGCGAGCATCAGGCCGGTGATCTGCCAGGCGTAGGGATGCGCCGCGTCAAAGAGCCAGCGGCGGGAATCGTGGTTGCCCACCAGGACGGCGGCCATCAGCCCTGACGCCGCCCATCCCCAGACGCCGGCGAGGCGCGCCATCACCACGGCCGACAGGAGCACCCACGCCGTGCCCACCAGGTGCAGCGCCGCGTAGTCGAACGTGTGCCCCGAGAACTGGCTTGCCGCCCGCATCAGCAGCAGGTGCCACGCGCCCAGCCGGTCCTGGCCCCAGTAGTAGACGTCGAACAGGCTCCACTCCCGCGCGCGCGTCATCAGCACGGGGATGGCCAGGTCGGAGTTGAAGGCGGAGGGGCGGGGGAAGAGCGCCCGGCTGATCCACGGCGCGGTCAGCACCGGCAGGCACGCCAGCGCCAGCAGCCGGACCCAGCGCCCCGCGACGGAGTCCGCCGCAAACGTTCCGCGCACCCACCGAAGCCGCTCCCCGATTCCGCCGGCGAGCCTGCTCGTTGTCGTTGCGATGGGCATGGGTGATGGAACGCGTTTTTGTGGATGCGGATGATGGGCCGCGGAAGCGGGACCGATAGATACACCCGCCAGGATCGCGCTGCAAGAAACCCTGAGCCTACCGATTACCATCCCCAGATGGAGTCGAACCGCAAAAGGAAGCGGGGTGGGGGCCGGTGGGCCCCCCCCCCCTTTTGCCCCAAAACGCCCAAATCCCCCAAAACACGGCGCCCCCCCCCC
>NZ_JBMDXM010000102.1:0-1139 GCF_048594345.1 Longimicrobium sp. | reverse complement strand
CCGGGATCGGGCATCCAGGGCGGCAGTGGGGCTGCCGGCTTGCCGCTGCGGGAGGAGCCGCCGGCCTCGCCGCGCTTGGCGGCCGGGGCGGGACGTTCGGAATCGCGGCGACTGCCGCGCTTGCTGGGAGGTTTTGCCATTGCGGCCATGGTACACCCGGCGCTGCGAGGCCCGCGTCGAGAGCGGCCTCACCGCTGCGCGCGGGAAGACGACCAAGGGCAGACATGAGATTCCGCTGTCAAGTGCGGAAAAGGTGGTCACTTCGGAGGGGCAGCCGCCTGCCGGCCGGAAGCCGCTCTCCCCTCGGTCAAGGCCGCTTCGCGGTCCGGCCACGCGAAGCACGCGTGGCGTTCGCATGGATGCGCGGCAGTGCCGCGCACGCCATCCATGCTCACCCTGCCTTGACTCGGGCGCGCGCCATCCCTGGCGCGCTTGACGCGGCCACCGGCCATCAGTCAGCTGCTTAGGGCGGCTGCCACCCGACTTCGGATTGTCGAAACATCGCGTGCTGAAGGAAGTCACGCGCCTTCGACCATCGTGCTGGGAGGAACTGGGATGGCGGGCAATCGGCGAGCGAGGACGCTCCGCGCACTCCGACACACCGATGCGACGCCACGCGCGCTTCGCGTGCCGAATCGCGAAGTGGCTCTGAGCGAGGCGAGAGCGGCGACCGGGCGCGGGCCTATGCCCAACCGAAAGCGCGCCTATCTGACGCTCTAGAGACAGGCACAAGAAAACCGCGTTTGGCGGGTTCGTTTGCGCACAGCCGAAGCCGGGGTGCGAATGCCCGCAGCAGCGGACCGACGGTCGGTGGCCGCGCCAAGCGCGCCAGGGATGGCGCGCGCCCGAGTCAGGACAGGATGTCCTGCCGAGGGGAGAGCGGCGACCGGGCGGCGGGCCGATGCCCCACCAAAGTCACCCCGTGGCACCGGAGAAGGACCAGAGCCACCGGAGAAGCTTGGGCAACCACTGAACGCTCCCCAACCTCGGGAGACAAGCACAAAAAAACCCGCGCTTGGCGGGTTCGTTGTCGCAGTCGGTAAGGCTGCGTGACCTGGTGCCCAGGAGAGGACTCGAACCTCCACGGAGTTGCCCCCGCTAGCACCTGAAGCTAGTGCGTCTACCAATTCCGCCACCTG
>NZ_JBMDXM010000101.1:0-6426 GCF_048594345.1 Longimicrobium sp. | reverse complement strand
TGGGGGTGGCGCCGCGCTAGTCAACGCAGAGTTTCGCGGAGGAAAAAAGGAGTTCGCAGAGAACGGACATGCTCTCTGCGAACTCTTTTTCATCCTCGCGAGTCTGGTGTTGAACCGCGCCGCTCATCCATCAAACAGGATGTTCACAGGCTCGCGGCCTCGAAGGTGTTGCACTGGTTCACCTGGCCGGTGTCGAAGCCGCGGCGGAACCATCGGACGCGCTGGGCGCTGGTGCCGTGCGTGAACGACTCCGGCTGCACGTGGCCCTGCTGCTTTCTCTGCAGCGTGTCGTCGCCGATGGCGCTGGCGGCGGTGAGCGCTTCGTCGATGTCGCCCGGCTCAAGCCAGGGCTGCCGCGCCTCGGCGTGGTGCGCCCACACGCCGGCGTAGCAGTCGGCCTGCAGCTCCTGCATCACCGAAAGCCGGTTGCGCTCCGCTTCCCCCACGCGCTGGCCGGCCGCGTTCACCTGCTGCGAGATGCCCGTGATGGTCTGCACGTGGTGCCCTACCTCGTGCGCGATCACGTACGCCTGGGCAAAGTCGCCGGGTGCGTCCAGCTGGCGGCGCATCTGGTCGTAGAACGCCAGGTCGATGTACACCTTCTGGTCGCTGGGGCAGTAGAACGGCCCCACCGCCGTGCTGGCGCTGCCGCACGCGGACTGCACGCCGCGCTCGAACAGCACCAGCCGCGGCTCCTGATACGTCTCACCCTGCTGGCGAAACAGCTCGCCCCAGGTGACTTCGGTGTCGCGCAGCACGGTGCTCACGAACTGGCCCAGCGAGTCCGTCGCGGGGTCCACCGGGCCGGACCGCCCCTGCTGCTCCGCGGCTCCCGGCTGCGGCACCTGCACCCCCGACGGATCGCCGGTAAGCAGAAAGTAGATCAGTCCCAGCACCACCGCCCCGATCCCGCCGCCGGCCGCCATCCCGCCGCCGCCCATGCCGCGGCGGTCCTCGATGTTGCCGCTACCGCCTCGTCCCTGCCAGCGCATCTCGTGTCTCCTGTGCCGATGCCGTCGCCGACCCGCTCCCGCGGTGTCTTCCGCAAGGCGAGCGCCAGACGGGGCGGACCCCACGCAGGACCCGCCCCGTTACATCTCCTGCGCCGAGATTACCGGTCCTGCGGACCGGTGCGGTTCACGTCGTCCGGCGTGGTGGCGTCCACGCGCCGGGCCTGGTCGCGCAGCGCCTCCGTGTTCTCCTGCACGTTGCGCACGTTCTCGGCGGCCATGCGGTTGTCCTCGCCGCCGGCGCCGTCCGCGTGCAGGCCCTGGACGGGGCGATCGGTGCCAGCCGGCGTGGTGGCGTCCACGCGGCGCGCCTGGTCGCGGAGCGCCTCCGTGTTCTCCTGCACGTTGCGCTGGTTTTCGGCGGCCATGCGATTGTCCTCGCCGCCCATGCCGCCCGTCCGCGTTCCCTGGACCGGCCGGTCGGTGCCCGCGGGGGCGGTGGCCTCCACGCGGCGCGCCTCGGCGGCCAACGCCTCGGTGTTCTCGCGCACGTTGCGCATGTGCTCGCGGGCCTCGGTGGTATCTTCCGACGCGTTGCTGCGCCCGCCGTTGTCCTGGGCCATGTGACTTGCTCCTGCTTGAGTTTCCGCCCCATCCACCGGTCACGTGGCGCCCCGGGTTGCACGTCCCGTTCCCGACGCCACATCCCTGTGGTGACGGTTAGAACTGGCTTGCGCGAGCAGGACGGATGCGGCGTCTGCACGATCCGCCTATGCAGTGGTGAAATCGAAAGGCTCCCGGCGTACGTTCCGCCAGGAGCCTTTCCCGTTGTGCAAGCGACCGATATCAGCCGCGGCGGGCGTCGGCGTCTTCGCCATCGCGGTCCACACGGGGGACGTCGGTTTCGCTCACCTGGTCGCGGGCGTGGGCCACCTGGGCACGCAGATCCTCCACGTTCTCGCGGATCTCGCTTACGTCGCGGCGGTTGTCACGCGCGGCCTCGCGGGCGCGCTCCAGCGACTCCGCGCCGGCCTGCAGCGACTCGGCGTTGCGGCGCAGGACCTCCGCGGCGCGGCGCTGGGTTTCGGCGATGTCTTCCTGGCGCGCGCTAAGGTCCACGTCGTCCGCGGCGCGCACGCGGTCGGCCTCGGCCACGTCGGGCGGAAGGCGAAAGTCGTAGTCCGTCTCCTGCGTGCGGTGCGTGGCGCGCAGGTTCTCCTGGCGCGCCTCCTCCGCTTGCCGCGCGACCCGGTCCGCCCTTTCCTCCACCTCGCGCAGCCCGTCGCCGCGCGGATCCATGTCGTTGCTCACGTTCGCCTCGCTCGCTGCCGTTTCCGCGCTGACTCGCAGGAGGGCAGCGGATTGCAAGCGGGACGCCAGAGGGTGATGGTGTGATGGTGTGATGGTGTGATGGGCGATGGGCGATGGGCGATGGGCGATGGGCGATGGGCGATGGGCGATGGGCGATGGGCGATGGGCGATGGGCGATGGGCGATGGGCGATGGGCGATGGGCGATGGGATTGCGTTGCGAAATCGCGCGTGACGTAGGGATGGTTACAATCGTCTGGAAACGCATGTTTTGGCGGGCCGGCCTCCCACCGCCGGCTAGCGATCATCATTCCCATCTCCCCAGGAGTCATCCCCATGCGCAGGTCCATCGTCCCCGTTCTGCTCACCCTCTTCCTGCTGGCCGGCTGCGAGCGCGCCGGAATCTTTGCGCCGGACGGCGCGCGCAACGCCGTGGCCGCGCCGGAGCGGCACCCCATTCTGTTCGTGCACGGCTGGAACTCCAGCGGCAGCGTGTGGGCCACCATGATCGCCAACTTCAAGGCGGACGGCTGGACGGACGCGCAGCTGGCGAACTGGAGCTACAACACCTCGCAAAGCAACGCTACCACTGCGCAGCAGATCCGCACAAAGGTCGATTCCATCCTCCTGGCCACCGGCGCCACCAAGGTGGACGTCATCACCCATTCCATGGGCGGCCTGTCGTCGCGCTACTACGCCAAGAACCTGGGTGGCGACACGAAGATCGATGCGTGGGTTTCGCTGGGCGGGCCCAACCACGGCACCACGAGCGCGTACGCGTGCCTCCAGACCGCGTGCGTGGAGATGCGCCCCGGCTCCACCTTTCTCAAGAGCCTCAATGCGACGGACGAAACGCCGGGCGCGCCGCGCTACGCCACCTGGTGGTCCGCCTGCGATGCCGTGATCGAGCCCGACAACAGCACCCCGCTCATCGGCGCCACCAACACGCAGACCGCCTGCCTGGGCCACAGCGACTTCTACAAGGACGCCACCACCTACGCGCAGGTCCGCGGCTTCGTGCACCGGTAAGACTGTCCCACCGGGGTCGAAAAGCCGTACCGGGATATATCGGGCCGTGCCACCCCTCCCCCGAAGTTGGGGGAGGGGTCGACCGCCGTTGCGAGCAACGAGCAAAAGGCCGGTCGGGGGAGAGGGCCCGCGGGCGCCAGTTCGATGCCCGCTTCTCCATCCCCTTTTCCTCCCGGCATGGCATCCGCGTGAGCCGATCCGTATCGTACACGTAAACGTGTTGTCGACCACGCAGCGGAGAGGCGATGCGCGCACCGTTTCAATCCATCTATTCCCACGGGTTCGTCCGCGCGGCGGTGTGCATCCCCGCCGTGCGCGTAGCCGATCCCGTGTTCAATCTGGAGCACACGCTGCGGCTGGCCCGCGAGGCGTCCGACGCGCACGCGGCCGTGGCGCTGTTCCCCGAGCTGGGGCTCAGCGCCTACACCTGCGAGGACCTGTTTCAGCAGGATGCCCTGCTCGACGCCGTGCGCGACGCGCTCGCGCGGGTGGTGCAGGAGAGCGTGGGGATGACGCCGGTTCTGCTCGTGGGCGCGCCGCTGCGGCTGGGCGGGCACATCTTCAACTGCGCGTTCGTCATCTACCGCGGGCGCGTCCTGGGCGTCGTCCCCAAGTCGTACCTTCCCAACTACCGCGAATTTTACGAGCGCCGCTGGTTCGCCCGCGCCGCCGAGGCGCCGTTCACCGAAGTGCAGGTGTGCGGTCAGCTGGTGCCGTTTGGCAGCGACCTGCTGTTCGAGGCGCAGAACGTGGAGGGCTTCGCGCTGCACGTGGAAATCTGTGAAGACGTGTGGACGCCCATCCCGCCCAGCAGCTGGGCCGCGCTGGCCGGCGCCACCGTGCTGGCCAACCTGTCGGCCAGCAACATCACCGTGGGCAAGGCCGAGTACCGGCGTGACCTGTGCGCGGGGCAGTCCGGCCGCTGCGTGGCGGCGTACCTGTACTCCGCGGCCGGTCCTGGTGAATCCACCACCGACCTGGCGTGGGACGGGCACGCGCTGATCTACGAGAACAACGAGCTGCTGGCCGAGTCGCACCGCTTCGTTCCCGAGCCGCACATGATCGTGGCCGACGTGGACCTGGAGCGGCTGGCGCAGGACCGCTCGCGCCTCACCTTCTTTCACGACAACGTCGCCGACCACCGCGCGCGCATCGAAGGCATTCGCCGCATCCCGTTCGAGTTCCGGGTGCCGGAGGGCGAGATCCCCCTCATCCGCGACGTGGCGCGCTTTCCGTACGTGCCGGACGATCCGGCCGAGCGCGACGCCCGCTGCTACGAGGCGTACAACATCCAGGTGCACGGGCTGATGAAGCGCCTGTCCAGCACCGGGATCGAGAAGATCGTCATCGGCGTCAGCGGCGGGCTGGATTCTACCCACGCGCTGATCGTGGCGGCGCGGACGATGGATGCGCTGGGGCTGCCGCGCGCCAACATCCTCGCCTACACCATGCCCGGCTTCGCCACCAGCGAGGGGACCAGGAGCAACGCCTGGAAGCTGATGCGCGCGCTGGGGGTGACGGCGCAGGAGATCGACATCCGCCCCAGCAGCCTGCAGATGCTGCGCGACATCGGCCATCCGTACGGCGCCGGCCAGCCGGTGTACGACGTGACTTTCGAAAACGTGCAGGCCGGCGAGCGCACCAGCCACCTGTTCCGCCTGGCCAACTTTCACGACGGGCTGGTGCTGGGCACGGGCGACCTGAGCGAGCTGGCGCTGGGGTGGGCCACCTACGGGGTGGGGGACCAGATGTCGCACTACAACGTGAACGGCTCCGTCCCCAAGACGCTCATCCAGTACCTGATCAGCTGGGTAATCCACAGCGGCCAGTTTGGCGACGAAGCCGGGGCGGTGCTGCAGAGCATCCTGGATACGGAGATCTCGCCCGAGCTGGTGCCCGCCGACGCAGGCGACGACACGTCCCAGCCCGCGCAGAGCACACAGGAGAAGATCGGCCCGTACGAGCTGCAGGACTTTACCCTGTACTACGTGACGCGCTTCGGATTTCGCCCCAGCAAGGTGGCGTACCTGGCGTGGAACGCGTGGAGCGATCGAGCCCGGGGCCGCTGGAGCGACCTGCTGCCGGCGGAAAAGCGCAACCAGTACGAGCTGGCTACCATCAAGCGGTGGATGGAAGTGTTCCTGTGGCGCTTCTTCAAAACCAGCCAGTTCAAGCGCTCGGCCATGCCCAACGGCCCCAAGGTGGGCTCCGGCGGATCCCTCTCCCCCCGCGGTGACTGGCGCGCTCCCAGCGACTCCGAGGCCACCGTGTGGCTGGAGGAGCTGCGGAAGAACGTGCCGTAGAGATCTGCCTGTGATCTTCGATAAGCCCCGTTCGGCGCGTCCTGCTCGCCGAACGGGGCTTCCGTCTGGCGGACAGCGGGCTGCACGGTTGTATCGGGAGATAAAGAAGTCCCCCCTATAGAAGGATGTGTGGCAGCCCGCGAGACGCACCGAACTCGCGCGGGTAACGTTTATCCCCTCGCGCGCGTGCGAGTCTGCGGGACGGCGCCAAGCGGGAGAGGGAAACAAGGCCCTTGACGTGTCACGGAACCCCCGCTATACTATGCGCCCCTTCACAACCCAGCCGTCACACGGCGGTCACGAGTTCCAAAGAAGGGGTTGACGCCGCTGGCCAAGGCTGATAAGTTGTAAGGCTGTCGCCTGAACGGGCGGTGTTGGACGGACGGGGGAGAAAGTTTGGAAAACCGACCCCTTGACCGGATTGCCTAAGTGGTTTAGGTTGAAGGCGTTGCAGGAAGCGCGGCGGTTTGGAAAGCTTCGAAACTTTCTCACCGCCGCCCCTTGACGAAGCGAGTCGAGGGTGCTAGATTGAAGGACTGACGCGGCGGCCGGGTGAAACTGGCCGGATGCGAATTGGAGAAGCGAGTCAACGGCTCGCGAAAGAAGTTTGACAACTCGGGTCTTTGGGAGTGCTAAGACGGGCGCCCCGTAGCGGAGCAAGTCGAAGGCAACACGTCCTTCGCGTCCGCAGTAGGTACGGGACGTAAACGTGAAATTTCCGAATGAACACAACCGTGTTCGTTCACAAGAGCTGTTTGAACTCATGGAGAGTTTGATCCTGGCTCAGGACGAACGCTGGCGGCGCGCTTAACACATGCAAGTCGTACGGAGTTGT
>NZ_JBMDXM010000100.1:0-3161 GCF_048594345.1 Longimicrobium sp. | reverse complement strand
CCCCCCCCCGCTTCCGTTGGGTCGACGCAGTTGGATCGATGGCAATCTCCCGGCGATTTTCGACACGCATCGAGCTGCGTCCGCGCGGTGCCCCTCCCCCGGCCCCTCCCCGTTCGTTCCTCACGGAGAGGGGAGAATTCGATCCCGCTTCGGAGGGTTTGGGCCTCGTCCCTCCGAGGCGCTCTGGATGTGCGGCTCGCGTCACCCTTTCCCCACGCAATCTGCGGGGGGGAAGGCCGGAGAGAGGGGGCGGCCGCCCTACCTCAACCTCCCCCGGCAGTTTCGGGGGAGGTGGGCCGGTGGTGCCGGCCCGGAGGGGGCCTGCGCGGAGCCATCCGAAGCGCCCTGATCACACCATCAATCCCCCTCCCTACCGCGGCGCCACCCCCACCGCGGTCCACAGCTCCTCGGGACGGTAGAACACGCCGTCCTTCATCACCAGTTCCACCTTGCGGATGTCGGACACCCGCCGCGCGGGATCGCCGTCCACCAGGATCAGGTCCGCCAGCTTGCCCACGGTGATGGAGCCCAGGTCCGCCTCGCGCCGCGCCACCCGCGCCGAGCCGATGGTGGCGATCTGCATCACCTCGTTGGCGGGGATGCCGGCCTGCTCGTACAGCTCCAGCTCGTGGTGCAGCGCAAAGCCCGCCATGGCGTCCGTCCCGGGAACGATGGGGACGCCGGCGCGGTGCAGCATGGCCGTCAGGTTCAGCAGGGCGCGGAACGACTGGCGGTAGCGCTGGTCCATCCCCTCCGGCACCGGCAGTCCGCCGCCGCGCAGCCCGCGCTGCACGTTGGGCGGAAGCCTGTGCGCGATGGCGGCCAGCACCGGATCCACCTCCCCCTGCCGCGCCGTGAACAGCTGCTCGAACGCGTTCAGCGTGGGGTCAACCACGGTGCCCCGCTCCTTGAGCAGCGCCACGAACGCGCGCACCGAATCGCTGTTCAGGTCCAGGTTCAGCGCCTCTTGCGCCGGCCCGCTGAACCGCTGCGGCGTGCGGGTGTCCAGCGAATCGGCGAGAAAGTTGAGCACCAGCATGTTGGCATGCTGAATCTCGTCGAACCCCGCCCGCACCGCCTGCTCCGCCCTCATCCCCTCGGGGATGTGGCCGCTGACGCGCATTCCGCGGCGGTGCGCCTCTTCGGTGATCAGCGGCACCAGCTCCGGCTTGAGCGAGCTGTACAGCTTGATGTGGGTGTAGCCGTGGTCCGCGTACCAGGCCACGTGCGCCCGCGCCTGCTCCGGCGTGTCGGCCCGCAGCCCCGTGGGACCGGTAAAGGGACCGGACCCGTCGATGAAGCCCGCCATCACCACCACGCGCGGCCCCACCTTGGTTCCCGCGTTCCACTCCGCCGCCACCTGGGGAAACACCGTGGTGTCGTTGGCCAGGTCGCGCACGCTGGTGACGCCCGAGGCCAGGTGAAAGAGGCCGTCCACCAGCCCCAGGTGCACGTGCATGTCGAACAGTCCGGGGAGCAGCGCCTTGCCCCCGGCGTCGATCACCTGCGCACCCCGCGGCACCTGCACGGTGCCGTCCGGCCCCACCGCCTGGATGCGGTTGCCGGTGACGACCACCGTGGTCCCCGGCCGGCTCTGCCCCGTCTGCGAATCGAACAGGTTGGCGTTGCGAAAGACGACCGCGCCGTCCGGCCGATGGGCCAGCGTGCGCCCCATCTGCGCCCCCCACGCCGTTTCCGCCTCCTGGTCGGCCTGGAACAGCCGCGGCAGCGCGCCTTCCCACCCCTCGCGGACGAACGCCAGCCAGTCGCCGCCCGCGGCGAAGAACTGCTGGTTCTCGTCAAGCCACAGGCGGTACGGCTGAAATCCGAAGCCGGAGATGGCGTACTGGCGAACGGTCTGCGTGCGCCCGTTGGCGCTTACCCGCAGCTCCGCGCCCGGCTCGATGCGCACGCGCCCCGCCGGGAGCAGCGGCAGCGAGCGGTCGGGCGAGGCCAGCAGCGCGCGCGGCAGCAACCCTGCCTCGACCGATGCATCCATGGACGCGTACCAGAAGGGGCCGCTCACCGCCGTGTCCCCACGGTCGGCGCTGTTCTCCCACACGGCGCGGCCGTCACGCACCTCGAAGCGCTCGCGGACGGGCACCTTGTAGTAGTTCACCCCCTCCGCCTCGATCAGCACCGGAAAGCCCCGCTCGTCAACCCGGATGCGCGTGCGGGTCCTGGGGCCGCGGCCGCGGTCGTTGAACTCCATCTCCGAATGGATGGTGCCCTCCGCGTCGCGCCAGATGTGCTCGTACCCGGCAACGTTCCCGGCCGAGATGGCCACGTAGCGCACGGTGTCGCCGGCCGGCGGGGGATGATGGCCCGCGTGCTGGGCCGCGGCCGGCGCGGCGATGAGCGCCAGGGCCAGCGTAAACGAGAGGGTTCGCATGGTACCGCTCGTGAGGATGGACGATGAGGATGGTGGCCGGCCGGCGTGCATCCGGCCCGATGCAGCGCGCCCCCGGAGTGGCGCTCAGGATACATATACGCGCGGAAAAAGCGGGTGTAAAGCCGCGCGGCTGCAGCGATCCGCATGGTTTCACCACCGCCTGGTGGCACCTGTCGCGGGTGGGGGCTTCACAAGCGGGGCACACGCTGGTATATTGGGCGCCCCGCATGCTCCGCCGCACACGGGCGCCGGTCCGCGCGAGGTGGAGCGGGGGGGCTTGCGCAATGCGCGAGACTCTGCTAAGTTAGGCGCCTTCAATCGGTTACGCACCGATAGCTCAACTGGCAGAGCAGGGGACTCTTAATCCCAAGGTTGTAGGTTCGATTCCTACTCGGTGCACTCGCGCCTGGCGCGAATCCTGTGATTTTGTTTGTGCGCCCGTAGCTCAGCTGGATAGAGCGCCTGACTACGGATCAGGAGGTCGGAGGTTCGAATCCTTCCGGGCGCACTGGTGAAGGTTTGGTTTGAAATGCTCCTGTGGCGGAATTGGTAGACGCGCTAGATTCAGGATCTAGTGGGCGCAAGCTCGTGGAGGTTCGAGTCCTCTCGGGAGCACTGGTTGGTGGATGGATGCAGGGCCCCGTTCGTCTAGTGGCCTAGGACATAGCCCTCTCAAGGCTAAAACACGGGTTCGATTCCCGTACGGGGTATACGTGTCGCGGGGTGGAGCAGCCTGGTAGCTCGTCGGGCTCATAACCCGAAGGTCGCG
>NZ_JBMDXM010000010.1:0-17402 GCF_048594345.1 Longimicrobium sp. | reverse complement strand
GATCCACCCGATCCCATCCCGAACTCGGAAGTGAAAACCCGCTGCGCGGATGGTACTGCCGGGGCCACCCGGTGGGAGAGTACGGCGCCGCCGGCCTTATCTTGACGAACGCCCGCCCTGATCCTCGTGATCAGGGCGGGCGTTTGTCGTTCCCAGAGAGTTCGGACCATCGCAAAAGAATGGAGCCTCACACGGAGTCAACGGAGTTAACGGAGTTTCTACGTGCCGTTTCCTCCGCGCTCATCGCGTGCGACGGGGAAGAGATGGGGCCTCACGCGGAGTCACCAGAGTTAGCAGAGTTTTTACGTGCCGGTTCCTCTGCTCTCGATGCGAAGCCGGATTCCCGAGTGTCGGGTACGGGTGGAGGCGGTCGGCGAGGCGCGATCTTTTGTAGAGGCGTCTGAGACGGGAGGTAGATGGAATGCGGCAGGGGGCCATCCGCGTTTTTGGGAGGAACACCATTCCCGCCACCTCCGCACCCGCGCGGGCTGCAGGCAGCGAGGGCTGACGATCGGTGGATGATGCCTGGAACGCATCGGAGCACGTCGATCGCACCACCTGATGCGCGATCTTGTGAACCGTCCGCCAACGCCCACGGCCGGAGGTCACCTCGGTATGCGGACCAGGTCCTCGTGTGTTCGCGCCTTCCGAGGTATCTGTGGCTCGTCGTTTCCCCGCGGCTTCGCATCCTCTGGATCCCCCCTCACTTTCCCCTCTGTTCCCGACGCGGCGGAAACGACCATCATCCCACTTCTGGTGCCCTGCATAGGGGTTGGTCGCGACTGCTGCGTCCCAATGAGCCCCCATGGGGACAGCGATGGGCATGATGAGGATGCTCCCAACGTCGGAACGGATGTGCAGAGTTGCTTGCAGGTGTAACGAAGTGGGTCAACTGCGCCCCGCTTTGCGGCTCAGAGTGGGGAGTGGACGGGCAGGGAGGAGTCGGTTTTGTGACATGCTTGCCCCACTGAGGGCCGGGAAGTATACTGCTGTCAGCAAGTGTCCTGAAGCAGTGTCTGCTGGGTCCCTTTACGCCCGCTCCTCTGGGGGCAACATCAATGAGCGAATCGTCCACCACCGAATCCGCCATCAGCGTGCTCATCTGCGACGATGAGGAGCTGCTGGTAAAGAGCTGCGGCCAGATCCTCTCCAGCGAGGGGTACACCGTCTTTACCGAAGGGCGGGGAAAGAACGCGCTGGAGAACGTGCGCCGCCACCGGCCCGACATCGTCCTTACGGACCTGATGCTGCCGGACATGGACGGCCTCACGCTGCTCAAGGAGATCAAGAAGCTGGCGCCCGAGACGCTGGTGGTGATGATCACGGGATTTGCCACGGTGGACAGCAGCGTGGAGGCCATCCGCGCCGGCGCGTACGACTACATCCCCAAGCCGTTCACGGCCACGCAGCTGCGCATCCTCATCGGCCGGGCGGGGCAGCAGGTGCAGCTGGTGCGCGACAACGCCCAACTGCGCGACCAGCTGAAGAAGCACTACAGCTTCGAGAACATCATCGGCACCAGCGACAGCATTCAGAAGGTGTTCTCGGTGGTGTCGCGAGTGGCGCCCACGGACGCCAGCGTCTTCATCTCCGGCGAGTCGGGAACGGGGAAGGAGCTCATCGCGCGCGCCTGCCACACCAACAGCCGGCGTTCCGATCGCCAGTTCATGGCCATCAACTGCGCCGCTCTCCCGGACAACCTGCTGGAGAGCGAGCTGTTCGGGCACGAGAAGGGCGCGTTTACCGACGCCCGGGAAACCAAGCGCGGGCTGTTCGAGGTGGCGTCGGGGGGCACGCTGTTCCTGGACGAGATCTCGGAGATGAGCATGGACCTGCAGGCCAAGCTTCTTCGCGTCCTGCAGGAGCGGCGCATCCGGCGACTGGGCAGCGAGTCGGAGATCCCCATCGACGTGCGCGTGGTGTCGGCCACCAACCGCGACCCGGAGCAGGCGGTGCGCGACGGCAACCTGCGCCAGGACCTGCTGTACCGGCTGAACGTTGTTCCCGTCAAGCTGCCCCCGCTGCGGCAGCGGCGCGAGGACATTCCCGCGCTGGCGCAGCACTACCTGAAGCGCTACGGCAACGACTACGACCGCGGCAACCTGCGCTTTACCCCCGAGGCGCTGCGGGTGCTGAGCGACTACCACTGGCCCGGCAACGTCCGCGAGCTGCAGAACATGGTGGAGCGGATTGTCTCGCTCTGCCTGCCGGGGCAGGAGATCACCGTCGAGGACCTGCCGGAAGAGCTGTCGATGCGCCCGGTGAACGGCCGGTCCGCCATCAGCTACTCGGCCGACCTGCCGTTTCACGAGGCCAAGAACAACGCGATCACGGTGTTCGAAAAGGAGTATCTGCGCGATCTGCTGCGCCGGCACAGCGGCAACATCTCGCAGGCGGCGCGCACGGCGGGGATTGACCGCAAGACCATCCACCGCATGCTCACCAAGTACGACCTGGAGGGCCGCGAGGCCGCCTGGTAGCTGGTCGGGAGGGATGACGAAAGGCCGGAGCCGCGGTGGATGCGCGGCTCCGGCCTTTTTCGTATGCGGTACGGTGGATGATCAGCCGCGCATCAGCGCCCGCGCCGCGGTTTCGGGATCCGCGGCCCGCATTACGGCGCTGATGACGGCGACGCCCGCCGCCCCCGCGTGGAAGACGGGCGGCGCGTTGCCGATCGTGATCCCGCCGATGCCGACGACGGGGATGCGCATCACGGCCGCGACCCGCGCGATGCGCTCCGCGCCAACGGCATCGCCTGCATCCGCCTTGCTTCCCGTCACGTAGACGGGCCCCACGCCGACGTAGTCCGCCCCGTCCGCCTCCGCGGCCCGGGCGAGCTCCGGCGTCTCCGCGGAAACGCCTAGCAGAAAGCCGGGCGGTGCGATCCGGCGCGCGGCGGCGACGGGAAGGTCGTCCTGCCCCACGTGCGCGCCGTCCGCGCCCACGGCGAGGGCCACGTCCACGCGGTCGTTGATGAAGAGCAGCGCCCCCGCCGCACGCGTCTCCGCCAGCAGCGCGCGGGCGACCTCCGCCATCTCCCGCGCGGTGGCATCCTTCATCCGCAGCTGGATCGCCGGTGCGCCGCCGCGCAACGCCGCGCGCACCACGCTGGCAACCGTGCGCCCGTCGCCGCAGTCCGGGTCGGTGACGACGATCAGCCGCAGCCGATCCCGCGGATCCACCGTCACCGGGCGGCGGGCTGCCGCTGGCGCTGCGCGCGCATCTCCGCGCGGTAGCGGGCCACCTCGCGCAGGTGCTCGTTGTACGTGCGCGTGAACACGTGCGTGCCGTTGGCGCGCGCGACAAAGAAGAGGAAGTCGTGCTCCGCCGGGTTGAGCGTGGCCTCGATGGCGCCGCGGCTGGGCGAGGCGATGGGGCCCGGCGGCAGCCCGCGGTTGCGGTAGGTGTTGTACGGGTCGTCCGCGGTCTCCTGGATGTGGCGGCGCAGCAGGCGGCGCTGGTGCTCGCCCAGGGCGTACTGCACCGTGGGGTCAGCCTCCAGCCGCATCCCGCGCTGCAGGCGGTTGTGGTACACGCGGGCGATCGTCGGCCGCTCGGTCCACACCTTGGCCTCTTTCTCCACGATGGAGGCCAGCGTGACCACCTCGCGCTCGTTCATTCGCAGAGCCTGCGCCCGCTCGCGCATCTGCGGCGTCCATGCCCGCTTGTACTGCGTCGTAAGCTCGCGGACGATCACGTCCAGCGACGAGCCGATGGGAAAGACGTAGGTCGCGGGATACAGGTAGCCCTCCAGCGTGGGCCCCGGGACGCCGTACTTCTGCGCCTGCGCCGGATCCATCAGCCGGGAAAGGATGGAATCCGCCGGCAGCCGCGTCGCTTCGGCCAGGCGCGGGGCGATGCGGCGCAGCTCCCATCCTTCGGGGATCACCAGCCGCGTCTTGACCACGTCGCCGGTCGTCAGCTTGCGGAGGATGAGGTCGAAGGACGCCCCCTGCCGTACCTCGTAGACGCCGGGCTGCAGCTTGGCGGACGCGCCCTTCATCCGCGCGACGGCCTTGAACAGCCCCTTGTTGCCGATGACGTTCCGCTTTGCCAGCGTATCGGCGACGGATGACATCCCCGCGCCGCGCGGCACCGTGAAGCGCACCGGCTCGCCCGTGCCTTCGCCACTTCCGCAGCCCGCCAAGACCAGGATCGCGAGGAGAGGGAATAGGGAATAGGGAATAGGGAATAGCCGGCGGATCCGCATCTTCTTCCTGCTCATTCGCTGCTCTCCGTCTCGGCCGCCGCAGCCTGGTTCCGCCGCAGGGCCAGGTAGCCTTCCAGGATCAGCGCCGCGGCTGTGGCGTCGATCATCCCCTTTCGCTCCCGCACGTTCTTCTTGAGGCCCATGCCCTGGATGCTGCGCTCGGCGCGGACGGAGGACATGCGTTCGTCCATCCATTGCACAGTCAGCCCCGTGCGCCGCGCCAGGTCGTCGCCGAACTGCCGCACCTCCGCCGCCCACGCGCCTTCTTCGCCGGCCAGGTCCAGCGGCAGACCGATGACCGCCTCGTCCGCCTCCTGTTCCTGCACGATCGCGGTGATCTCGGCCCACGGCGGCCGCTTGCCGGCGCGGCGCTGCAGCGTGGTGAGCGGCGACGCAATGGTGCGCGTGGGGTCGCTGACCGCCACGCCGATGCGTCGCTCGCCGTAGTCGAAAGCTATCGTTCGGGACAAGGCAGTGCGTGAGTGCGGTAGTGCGTGAGTGCGTCAGTACGAAAGTACGGAGTACGAGAGTACGAAATGCGAACGGCCCGCGCGAGGGGCGGGCCGTTTCTGGTACGTCAGTGCCGCGGAGTAGCCGGCTTGGCGAAAGAGGTCGAACTGGCGCGCGCGGGGTGCCCCTCCCCCGGCCCCTCCCCGTTCGTTCCTCACGGAGAGGGGAGAACTTCGATCCCGTTTCCGAACCACCCGAAGCGCCCCGCACCCTCCGTTACCACCCCCTCCCCCGAAGTTGGGGGAGGGGTCGCCAGCCGTCGCGAGGAACGAGAGAAAGGCCTGGCGGGGGAGAGGGCCCGCGGGTCGCGACCAGTCCGGCTTCCTCACCCTCACACCCTCACACCCTCACACCCTCACACCCGTTCACCCCAGCCGCGCGACCGCATCCTCCACCGACGCGCCGCCGCGGACGTGCTCGTACACCTGGCCCAGCACGTCGCCGCGGGCAAAGACCAGGCGCGTACGGTCCGCGGAGCCGCTGGGTACCTCCATCACCGCTACGCCGGCGCCGGCCAGCCGCTCCAGCAGCGCGGAGAACAGGCCCGTGCTCAGGTGCGCGCCGCGGGGGCCACCGCCGGCCTCGCTCTCCACCCAGCCGGTCAGCTCCAGCACCCCCACCGCCGGGTGCAGGTCGCGGAACTCCAGTGAGCCCCAGCCGCGGTCGGCAAAGAAGCCGGCGGCCGCGCGCCAGAACTCCGCCGGGTCCAGCGCGCCCCACTCGGCGCCGGCGTAGTCGCGCGACAGCCGGTCCTGCAGGCCGCCGTATACCTCGTCCCCCAGTTCGTAGCCGATCTGCCGCAGCACGTTCACGGCGTCCATGGGCTCGCGGTCGCCCACCACGAAGCGGCGGACGGTGCCCAGCAGGCCGGCGGGGACCTGCAGAAAGCGCGCGGGGGCGGCGGTGGCGGTCATAGCTGCAACTCCGGTTGGAGGTCGTCCGCGGGGGACTCAGTGGATTCCGCCGGTTCGGCGGAGGGCTGGGAGAGCGTCTCGGGGAGCGCCAGCAGGGCGGCCTCGGACAGCTCCTTGACCCCCAGCTCGCGCGCCTTGGCCAGCTTGGAGCCGGCGTCCTCGCCCACCACCAGGTAGTCCGTCTTCTTGGTCACGCTGCCGGTCACCCGGCCGCCCTGCTGCTGGATGAACGCCTCGATCTGCGGGCGCGTCATGGTGGGGTGCGTCCCCGTGATCACGAAGGTCTTGCCCGTGAGCGGCCCCTGAGCCGGCTCCGCGCGCGCCTCCGTCATCTTTACCCCCGCCGCCGCCAGCTTCTGCACCACTTCCTGGTTGCGCGGCTCCGCCATCCACGCGTGCAGCGCCTCCGCCATGGTGTGGCCGATGGTGTGGACGGCCTCGATCTCCTCCGTCGAGGCCGCCATCAGCCGCTCCATGCCGCCGAAGTGCCGGGCCAGGGTCTGCGCCGCGATCTCGCCCACGTGGCGCACGCCAAGTCCAAAGAGGACGCGGGCGAGCCCCTGCTGCTTCGACGTCTCGATCCCGGCCAGCAGGTTTTGCGCGGATTTGGCCTTGAAGCCCTCCAGCGTCAGCAACTGCTCTTCGGTGAGCGCGTAGATGTCGCCCACGTCGTGCACCATCCCGCGCTCCAGCAGCGTGGCGATCGTCCGCTCGCCCAGGCCGCGGATGTCCATCGCCCCGCGCGAGACAAAGTGCGCCAGCCCCCAGTAGATGCGCGCCGGACAGGCGGAGTTGGGGCAGTACAGCATCGCCTCCCCCTCCGGCCGCTCCACCGGCGTCCCGCACGACGGGCAGACGTCGGGCATCGCGAACGGTTCGGCCCGTTCCTGCCCTTCCTCCAGCACCGGCCCCACCACCTGGGGGATGACCTCGCCCGCGCGCTTGACGATGACCTTTTCGCCCTTGCGGATGTCCTTGCGGCGGATGTCGTCCTCGTTGTGCAGCGTCGCCAGCTTGACGATCACCCCGCCGACCTCCACCGGCTCCAGCACCGCGTACGGGTTCAGCGCGCCCGTGCGGCCCACGTTCAGGCGGATGTCCAGCAGCGTGGTCACCGCCAGGTCCGGCGCGTACTTGTAGGCCGTGGCCCAGCGCGGCTCGCGCCCGCCCACGATCCCCAGCTCCTCGTGCAGGGAGAGGGGATTCACCTTCACCACCGCGCCGTCCACCTCGTAGTCCAGCTCCGCGCGCCGCCCCTCGAACTCGTGGACGAAAGCGATCACCGCCTCCAGGTCCGCGGCCGGCCGCGCCAGCGGGTTCACCGGCAGCCCCCAGGCGCGCAGCGTCTCCAGCAGCTCCCACTGCGTGGCGAAGGGAAGCGGGTCGCGCCCCTCCGTCTCGATGGCGTAGGCAAAAAAGTGCAGCGGCCGCGACGCCGTGACGCCGGGGTCCAGCTGCCGCAGCGACCCCGCCGCCGAGTTGCGCGGGTTGGCGAACGTGGCCTGCCCCTCCGCCGCGCGGCGCTGGTTGAGCTGCGCAAAGCCGGCGACGGACATGTACACCTCGCCGCGGATCTCCATCCGCCGCGGCACCGCCGGCCCGTCCGCGCGCAGGCGCAGCGGGATGTCGCGGATGGTGCGCAGGTTGCGCGTCACGTCCTCGCCGATCGTCCCGTTGCCGCGGGTGGCGCCCTTGACCAGCACCCCGTCCTCGTACGTCAGCGCGATGGCCAGCCCGTCGATCTTGGGCTCGCAGACGTAGCCGCCCGTCCGCACCTCGTCCGCGATGCGCGCGTTGCGGGTTTCCCACGCGCGCAGCTCGTCATCGCCAAACGCGTTGTCCAGCGACAGCATGGGCGCCAGGTGCTCCGTCTTTTCCAGCCGGCTGGCGGGTTCCGCGCCCACGCGCTGCGTGGGAGAGTCGGCCGTGCGCAGCTCCGGGTGCGCTGCCTCGATCTCGCGCAGCTCGCGGAACAGCAGGTCGTACTCCCGGTCGCCGATCGTCGGCGCGTCCAGGACGTAGTATTCGTGGTTGGCGCGCTCGATGGCCTCGCGCAATTCTGCGGCGCGCGCGGCCATCTCGCTGGGTGGGGCGGGTGGGGTCATTCCGCGGCGGGTGCGGTCTGGGAGGCGCGAACTACCTTGTTGCGGCCGCCGTGCTTGGCCTGGTACAGCGCTTCGTCGGCTGCCTTGAGCAGCGCTTCGGGGCTGTCGACGCCCTCGCGGATGGAGGCCACGCCGCACGAAACCGTCATGCGGATCTCGGTGGCGCCGTCGCGGTAGACGTGCTCCTCCACCGCCTTGCGCACGCGCTCGGCAAAGTTGGCGCCCGGCTCCTCGTCCGTTTCGGGAAGGATGGCGATGAACTCCTCGCCGCCGTAGCGCCCCACCATGTCGATCTCGCGCGCCGATTCCTGGATGATCTGCGCCGTCTCGTACAGCACCACGTCACCGGTGGGGTGGCCGTACGTGTCGTTGATGTTCTTGAAGCGGTCCAGGTCCATCATCACCACCGCGATGCTCTCGCCCGTTCGCGCCGAGCGGTCGAACTCGTCCTGAAGCAGCTCGTGCACGTGGCGGTGGTTGAACAGCTCCGTCAGGCCGTCGGTGATGGACAGCTTCTTGAGCCGGCGGTTGGCCAGCTCCAGCTCGCGGTTCTTCTGGTCCAGCTCGTCCTGCAGCGTCTTGATGCGCAGCATGGCCCGCACCCGCGCCTCGAGCTCGCGAAAGTTGTAGGGCTTGCTGATGTAGTCGTCGGCGCCGCTTTCCAGCCCCTGCACCACGTCGTCGGCCTCGCTGAGCGCCGTGACCAGGATGATGGGGATGAAGGGGAGCGCGTCGTCCTCCTTGATCCGTTTGGCGACCTCGCGGCCGTCCATCCCGGGCATCATCACGTCCAGCAGGATCAGGTGCGGCGGGATGTCGGCCACCGACGCCAGCGCTTCTTCGCCGTTGGTCGCGGTGACCACCTGGTACCCCCGCGACGAAAGGCGCGCATCCAGGATGTCGACGTTGTCGGGCACGTCGTCCACCACCAGAATGCGCGTGGAGCCCGCATCGGGGCCCGCCAGTGTCGTCAAGCGTTGGCCTCCCGCCCGGAGCCGATGAACTTCTCCACCTCGGCCACCACGCGGCGCGGCTCGCACGGCTTGGCAAGGTAGCCGTCGCAGCCCACTTCCTGCGCCTTGGCGCGGTCGGTGGCCAGGGCGTGGGCGGTCAGGGCGATGATGGGGATCTGCGACGTGGCCGCGTCGCCCTTGAGGATACGCGTGGCCTCCCACCCGTCGATGATGGGGATGGAGATGTCCATCAGGATCAGGTCCGGATGGTCCTCGCGGGCCATGCGCACGCCGTCCTCGCCGTTGCGGGCCTCGATCACCTGGTATCCAAAGTGCTCGAGGATGGTGCGGTAGACGGTGCGGTTGTCCTCGTTGTCTTCCACGAGGAGCACCGTCTTGCTGGAGTCCGCCATGCGGATGTGCCTCCTGAACGGTATCGGCTTCGGGCCCCAACCGGCGCGGCCGGTGGCGCGCGAAGGGCAGAGGGATAATAATACCCCCCGGGTTCCCCCGTGCAAGGCTGCGCGACGCGCTTGTGCGGACGGCCATGCCGCGGCGTGGGTGGCACGACCGTTGCCGCCCCCGCCGCAAGCCGCATCCTTTGGCCCCACACTACTTTCCGAATGCAATACGAAGAGCAGGCCCGGCGGCTGGGCATTCTGGGCGGCTTCGCCCTGGGCATCGCCGTGGGCACCGGCGTGGCGCTGCTGATGGGCGGCCGCCGCGGCGCCCCCCGCTCCGCCGCCGTAAAGCGCGCGCGGCGGGTGCGCGCCCCCCGCGGCCGGCACCTGGAAGGCGCCGGCGGCGGCGCGACGGCGCGGATGGCGAAGCGGAAATTCAAGCTGTAGGGGCAGGCTCCGTGAACGGGTGAACGGGTGAACGGGTGAACGGGTGAACGGGTGAACGGGTGAACGGGTGAACGGGTGAACGGGAGGGTGGGCCGCCCCCCTCCCCGCAGCGGGATTGAGTTCTCCCCTCTCCGTGAGGAACGAACGGGGAGGGGCCGGGGGCGGGGCCGGGGGAGGGGCACCCCGGCGGGCGCCGTTCGACCTCCGTCCTTGATCCGAGATCCGGCGGCAGGGCGCTCCATCGAAGCACACCAGCGGGACGGCGGCGGGGTGCCGCCGTTCGGCGTTTCAGGGATGACTCAAGCTGATGCCGACGCCTCCGCAGGAGCTGGAGCCGCTGTACCGGCGCCTGTTTGCCGAGCGGCGGTTCGTGGTGGTGAGCAACCGCGAGCCGTACGAGCACAGGTGGTCCAGAGAGGTGGGCGAGATGGAGATCGGCCGCCCCGCCGGCGGGCTGACCTCGGCGCTGGACCCGCTGCTGCAGGCGCTGGGCGGAATGTGGGTGGCGTGGGGATCCGGGGAAGCCGACGCGGACGCGGTGGACGACCGCGACCGCGTGCAGGTGCCGCCGGAGGACCCACGCTACACGCTTCGGCGGGTGTGGCTCACCCACACGGACATTCAACGCTACTATCTGGGGTACGCCAACCAGTTTCTGTGGCCGCTGTGCCACCTGCGCCCCGCCCTTACGCGCGTCCGTGCCCACAACTGGGAACGCTACCGCCGCGTGAACCGCCGCTTCGCCGACGCGGTGCTGGAGGAAGTGCAAGGCAAGCAGGCGGCGGTGTGGATCCAGGACTATCACCTGGCGCTCGCCCCGCTGGCCATCCGTGCCGGGCGCCCCGATCTGACGCTCGCGCACTTCTGGCACATCCCCTTTCCCCCGTTCGACCTCTTTCGTCTCGCGCCGCAGGCGTCGGAGCTGCTGCGCGGCCTGCTGGCGAACGACCTGATGGGCTTTCACCTGCCCATGCACGCGGACAACTTTTTGCGCTGCGCGCGGCGGCTGGCGGGGGCGGAGGTGGACTGGGCGGCGCGCACGGCGACCATCGACGGCCACACCTGCCACGTGGGCGCGTTCCCGATTTCGATCGACGTGGACCAGTTTCGCGACGCGGCCACTGCGCAGGGCGTGGACGAGCAGATGCGGCGGATCCGCGAGCGGTACGCGCCGGGGGGTGGGCGCATCGGGGTGGGAGTGGACCGGCTGGACTACAGCAAGGGGCTGCCGGAGAAGTTCAAGGCCCTGGAGTTTCTGTGGGAGCGGTACCCGGAGCATCGCGAGCGCTTCACCTTTATCCAGGTGGCCGTCCCCAGCCGCAGCGACATCGAGGCGTACGACGAGCTGGCGCAGAAGGTGGACAGCCAGGTGCGCCAGATCAACGCGCGCTTCGGCACGGCGAAGTGGCGGCCCATCCACCTGATCAAGCAGTCGCTGGACGTGGACCGGCTGGCCGTCCTGTACCGGCTGGCGGACGTCTGCCTCGTCAGCTCGCTGCAGGACGGGATGAACCTGGTGGCAAAGGAGTACGTGGCCAGCCAGGTGGACCGCAACGGCGTGCTCCTCCTCTCCGAGTTCGCCGGCGCGGCGGAGGCGATGGAGGACGCCACGCTGATCAACCCGTACGATCCCGAAGCCTGCGCCATCGCCGTCCGCGACGCCCTTGCGCGCCCCGCGGACGCACGCGCCGCGGCCATGCAGCGCCTGCAGGAGTCGCTGACGACGATCTATGACTGGATGCACCAGATGTTCACCGCGTGGGGCGCCATCCTGCGCGGCGACCCCGTCCTCTCCGCCCGTCCCGCGGCGGCCGACGACGACCATGGTCTGCTGGATGACGAGCCCTTCGCCGGGGCGGCCGATCGCGGAGCGAACGCCTAGCGCCTGCGGAGGAGATCACGCGAAGGTGCCGAGGATAACGAGAGAGGACGCGGAGGAAACCCCTTCGCGTCCTCTCGTTTATCCCGCCGACTCGACTTTGACGGGTCGTCCGCTCTGGTGTCCGATCCGGCAAAACGGTCAGTCTGAACCTGAGGTCTGCGGGAAGCGCCGTACGGTGCGCCTGTCGCATGGGCGCGTGGCGCCGATCCAGAAATCTTCGCGCTGAACCGGGAAGGTCTTCCGTCCCGACAGGATTTCCGGGCGTTGCCCGGATAGGGGCTCCGCGCGAGGGTAGGGAGATTCTTCGGTCGCGCCACTGGCCCCGCGGCGTTCCCGAGAGGTCGACGCGGGCGCTCCCTCAGAATGACAGGTTTTTCCTCTGATTCCGTGTAGATTCACCCGTTCACCCGTTCACCCGTTCACCCGTTCACCCGTTCACCCGTTCACCCGTTCACCCGTTCACCCGTTCACCCGTTCACCCGTTCACCCGTTCACCCGTTCACCCGTTCACCCCAACACCCCAACACCCCAACACCCCAACACCCCAACACCCCAACACCCCAACACCCCAACACCCCAACACCCCAACACCCCAACACCCTCAGCCCCCCTCCCACCGTCCAAACGCCACCCCCTCCTCCTCCAGCGCCTCCGCAAGCGCCTCCGCCTCCTCCGGGAGCGTCTCCAGGGCAAGGTTGCAGCGTGCACGCGCGGCCGGCGGGGCGGGGATCACGTCGACGGGAATGCCGCGCGTGCCCGCGACCTCTTCGGCCCACAGCGCGTGGTGGGTGGTGTCAAACGTAAAAACCTTGCGTGCCATCGATTTACGGTTGATTGGCAAATGTTCCCGGGATCCGTTTTCAGGGGTCCGGAATCCTTGCGGTAAGTAACTCTGTCAGTTACACTTTCGTGATCCGTGACCATCCCCTCGGGGAGCATCGGGGGGCGTACGCAGCCGCGTGACGCTCCACGCCGGGACCCGTGCCCAAGCCGCCGTTGCGTCCGCGGCCGGCACGTTTTCCGCTGGCCGGGGCAGACGCCGGTTTTTTTCGCGACCGTCAGGTTACGGGCGCCCCAGACGTAGTAGTATACGAGGGCGGCGGGCAGCCGGCCTCCTTCTTTCTCCCCCAACCCCCCGCGCCGCGGTGTTCCCGCCGCCGCGAGGGCCGGTCGGTCGCCCGTCCAGCGGACGGGCGTACGCGTCGTTGCGGAGCACGCGCGCCACGCCGCACGGGAGCGGCGGAGCGGGTGGCACCCCACGGGTCGGGGTGCGCGGTCCACAACCACAAGTCGGTCGGGAGCGTTCGCCGGGCCACGGGGGGCCGGCGCTCAACCAGGAGAGACGCAGGATGACAAGACTTCGTACGCTGCTTGCCGTGGCCGTTGCGCTGGCGCTCGCGCCCGCCGCGGCCTCCGCGCAAGGGGGAACCATCCGGGGCCGCGTGACCGAGCAGGGCTCGGGCCAGGCGCTTCAGGGGGTGCAGGTGTCGGTGGTGGGGACCAGCCAGACGGTGGTCACCAACCAGCAGGGCGCCTATACCCTGAACAACGTGGCCGCCGGCCAGCGCACCGTGCGCGCCGTCCGCATCGGCTTCTCGGCACAGACCCGCACCGTCACCGTGGGTGCCGCGCCCGCCGAGGCCAACTTTACGCTCAGCCCCGACGTGCTGGGCCTGGACGAGGTGGTGGTCATCGGCTACGGCCAGGTGGAGCGCCGGCGCGCCGGCGGCGGCGCCATCGCCTCCATCTCCACCGAAGAGGTGACGGAGAGTGCCCCCGTGGCCACCGTCGAGAACGTGCTGCAGGGCCGCGTGTCGGGCGTGCAGGTGACGCAGAACTCGGGCGTCCCGGGGAGCGCCATCTCGGTGCGCGTGCGCGGCGCCTCGTCCATTACGGCGGGCAACGAGCCGCTGTACGTGCTGGACGGCGTGCCCATGCTGCGCGGCGACTTCTCCACCATCGGCTCGTCCATCGGGCAGACGCAGGGCGTCGACGCCCTGTCGGACCTGAACCCCAACGAGATCGAGAGCATCGAGGTGCTGAAGGACGCGTCGGCGGCGGCCATCTACGGCTCGCGCGCGTCCAACGGCGTGGTGCTCATCACCACCAAGCGCGGCCGGGCCAGCGACCGTCCCGACATCCGCTTTCAGGCCTACTACGGCACCCAGGAGCCCTGGCGCCAGCCGTCGTACCTGAACGCCCGCGAGTGGGTGGACGTGCAGAACGACGCCATCGAGCTGGACTTCGGAATCCCGGAGTACTACGGCTTCGACAACGACGACATTCCGCTTTGCGATGACGACGACAGCGGCGTCTGCAACGTGGAGGAGTTCAACGGCACGGTGGACACCGACTGGATCGACGAGGTCCTTACGTCGGCTCCCACCAGCAACCTGTTCGGCTCCATCGCCGGCGGCACGGAGCGGGCCCGCTACTACGTGAGCGGCACGCGCTTTCTGCAGGACGGCATCGTGTCGGGGTACGGGTTCGAGCGCCTGAACGGCCGCATGAACCTGGACTACACGGCCAGCGACCGCATGATCCTGGGCACCAGCGTGTCGCTGTCGCAGGGCGTGATCGAGCGCGCCCGCGGCGACAACACCATCTACGGTCCCTTCGCCAACGCCATCGCCAGCGCCCCCGTGGACGCGGTGTTCAACGACGCCGGCGAGTACAACCTGAGCACGCTGGCGTACGACAACCCCGTGGCCCTGAACCGTGAAAACCGCGCCGAAGAGCGCAGCTTTCACGTGATCGGCAACGCGTTCGCCGACTACCGGGTGGCCGAGGGGGTAAACGCGCGGGCCAACTTTGGCCTGGACCGCTACATCCTGCGCGGGTACCTGTACGACTCGCCGATCGTGGGCCCCTCCACCGGCTCCAACGGCTCGGGCGAGGTGGGCAACTCGTACGCGAACAAGGTGCTGGCCGAGGGCACGGTGAGCTTCGAGCGCGCGCTTAACGACGTCAACGAGCTTTCGGGCGTAGTGGGCACCAGCTTTGAGCTGAACGACACGGAAACCAACGAGGTGTTCGGAACCCAGTTCCCCACCAGCTCGTTCCGCAACCTTGCGTCGGCCTCCACCATCACCGGCGGCAACTCGGACTTTACCGAGTACAACCTGCTGTCGTACTTCGGCCGCCTGCAGCACACCTTCCGCAACCGGCTGACGACCACGTTCAACGTGCGCGCCGACGGCTCGTCGCGGTTTGGCGAGAACAACCGCTGGGGCGTGTTCCCCTCCGCGTCGGTGCTGTACCGCCTGACGGACGAGCCGTTCATCCAGGGCCAGTCGTTCATCAGCGACCTGGCGCTGCGGGCCAGCTACGGCCGCACCGGCAACCAGGAGGGTCTGGGCGACTTTGCCTCGGTGGCGCTGTTCGGCGGCGGCTTCAACTACGGCGACCGGCCGGGCATTGCCCCGTCGCAGCTTTCCAACCCGGACCTGAGCTGGGAAAAGACCGACCAGCTGAACCTGGGCGCCGACCTGGCGTTCCTGGACGACCGGCTGGGGCTGAGCTTTGACTGGTACCGCAAGTACACCACGGACCTGCTGCTCAACCGTCCGATCCCGCTGTCGACGGGCTTTTCGGAGATCAGCCAGAACATCGGCGAGATGCGCAACCTGGGCTGGGAGCTGTCGGCCCGGGCGCAGGTGGTGCGCGCGGCGCGCCGCGGCGGCCTGGAGTGGACCTCGGAGTTCAACCTGTCGCACAACTCCAACAAGGTGACCCGGCTGTACGAGGGACAGGCCATCGACGGCAACTTCGTGGCGCGCGTGGAAGAGGGCCAGCCGCTGGGCTTTTTCCGCGGCTACGTGATGGACGGGATCTTCCAGTCCGAGGACGAGATCTGCTACGACGAAACGGGCGCCAGCTGCCCCGAGGGCATCGGCTACCAGTCGGAGTTCACGGTGCCCGGCGACGTGCGCTTCCGTGACCTGAACGGCGATGGCCTGATCAACTCCACCGACCAGGAGCGCATCGGCAGCCCGTGGCCCGACTACCAGGGCGGGTGGACGAACACGCTGTCGCTGGCCGGCATCGACCTGTCGGTGTTCACGCAGTTCTCGCTGGGCAACGACACCTACAACGGCACCCGCGAGTACAGCGACGCGTTCGGCACGTTCTACGACAACAACTCGCAGTGGGCGCGCGACCGCTGGACGCCGGACAACCCCAGCAACACCACGCCGCGGGCCACCTACTGGGACGACAACGACAACGTGCGCTCGTCCAGCCGCTTCGTGGAGGACGGCTCGTACGTCCGCATCAAGAACGCGGTGCTGGGCTACACGGTGCCGGAGCGCTTTGCCAGCCGCGTGGGCTCGCGCAGCCTGCGCGTCTACATCCAGGGCCAGAACCTGGCGACGTGGACCGACTACAGCGGGTTCGATCCCGAGGTCAACTTCAACGGCGCGGCCAACATTACCCGGGGTGTGGACTTCTACACGCTGCCGCAGGCGCGCACCTACACCATCGGCCTGAACGTCGGCTTCTAATGGGAGACCTGCGAATGAAGCTCAGAGCATTCGGCATCATCGCGGTGGCGGCGCTTACGGCGGCCGCCTGCGACGATCCACTGAACCCCACGCCCGAGCAGAGCATCGCGCTGGAAGAGGCGCTCGACAGCCCCGAGGAGGTGGGGGTGGCCGTGAACGCCATGTACGACGCGCTGCAGATTTGCGACGGCGGCTACTGCCGCGACGCCGTTCTGTTCCCGGACGCGTACGCCGGCAACCTGGACGTGTCGGGCACCTACGTGAGCGACCGCGAGGTCGGGCGCCAGGCGATCACCGCCGAGAACGCGGCGCTGCCGTCGATCTGGGGCGCGGCGTTCGACGGCATCAACCGCGCGAACAACGTGCTGGCCTCGCTGCCGCTGCTGGAGGACCAGTTCGACGCCGACGAGTACGACGCCCTGCGGGGCGAGGCGCACTTTGTCCGCGCCCTGAACTACTTCACCCTGGTCAAGTTCTTTGGCGGCGCGCCGCTGATCACCCAGCCGCGCTGGGTGGTGGACCAGGAGAGCAACGTGCCGCGCAGCACGGCGGGCGAGGTGTGGGCGCAGGTCGAGGCGGACCTGGGGGCGGCGGTGTCGCTGCTGCCTTCGGGCCAGGGCGCCCGCGGCGACGGCCGCGCCAACCAGGAGGCGGCGACGGCGCTGCTGGCCCGGGCGCACCTGTACCAGGCCGAGTGGACGCGGGCGTACGAGCTGTCCAACGCGGTGATCGAAGGGGGCGAGTTCTCGCTGGTGAGCAGCTACGCCAACGTGTTCGCGAACGAGCAGACCTCGGAGGCCCTGTTCGAGGTCCCCTTCACCGTCACGGACGCGGGCTCCCTGGCGTTCTGGATGTTCCCCCGCTCGCTGGGCGGCCGCTGGGGCTTTACCCCCTCAGCGGACTTCGTGGACTCGTTCGAGGCGGGTGACGAGCGGTTCGAGGTGGCGTTCCAGGAAGATCCCTCGGGTGACGAGGAGCACTTTGGCGCCAAGTACACCGAGATCTCCACCAACTCGGACGACGTTCCGATGATCCGCCTGGCGGAGGTGTACCTGATCCGCGCCGAGGCCGCCGCGCGGCTGGGCGACCTGGATCAGGCGCTGGAGGACGTGAACGTGATCCGCGAACGCGCCGGGCTGGACCCGGTGGACGCGGACGCGGACGCCGACGGCACGGTGTCGGCCAACGAGGTGCTGGAGGCGGTGCTGATGGAGCGCCGGCACGAGCTCTTTTACGAAGGCCACTGGTTCTTCGACCTGAAGCGCTTTGCCGACGTGCCCGCGGCGGGCGACATGCTGGAGGATCTGGGGCTCACCGGCTTCCGTCTGCTTTTCCCCGTTCCGCAGCGGGAGATCGAGGCCAACACGGCGCTGGACCAGAACCCCGGGTACTGAGTCCCATCCGTTCGGCGTGATGGAGTGACGGCAGCGGGGGGGGCGCGGGGCGGGGGGGGCGGGGGCGGGGTGTGGGTGGTGGGG
>NZ_JBMDXM010000001.1:0-4092 GCF_048594345.1 Longimicrobium sp. | reverse complement strand
CATCGGCCGTCCGATCGCCAACGCGCGGGTCTACGTGCTGGACGGGTCGCTGCGCCCGCAGCCGGCGGGGGTGCCGGGCGAGCTGCTCATCGGCGGCCCGGGGGTGACCCGCGGCTACCTGGGCCGCGCGGGGCTCACGGCGGAGCGCTTCGTCCCGGATCCCTTCTCCACGCAGCCCGGCGCGCGGCTGTACCGCACGGGCGACCGAGCGCGGTGGACGGCGGCGGGGGTGCTGGAGTACCTGGGCCGGACGGACGCGCAGGTGAAGGTGCGGGGCTTCCGCATCGAGCCGGGCGAGATCGAGACGGTGCTGCGCGCCTGCCCGGGCGTGGCGGAGTGCGCCGTGGTGGCCCGCGAGGCCGCGGCCGGCGACACGCGGCTGGTGGCGTACGTGGTGGGCACGGCGGAGGTGGACGCGCTGCGGGCCACCCTGCGGGCCGGCCTGCCGGACTACATGGTGCCGGGCGCCTTTGTGGCGCTGGACGCGCTGCCGCTGACCCCCAACGGCAAGCTGGACCGCCGGGCGCTGCCGGCGCCGGAGTACGCCGGCGCGGCGGCCTCGCTTCCCCCGCGCAACGAGCTGGAGCGCGCCGTGGCCGGGGTGTGGCGCGACG
Organism: Longimicrobium sp.; assembly: GCF_048594345.1. Classification (GTDB taxonomy): domain Bacteria; phylum Gemmatimonadota; class Gemmatimonadetes; order Longimicrobiales; family Longimicrobiaceae; genus Longimicrobium. The sequence goes on along the minus strand of NZ_JBMDXM010000001.1, from coordinate 3,478 downwards.
TGCTGGGCGTGGCCGAGGTGGGCGCGTCGGACAACTTCTTTGACCTGGGCGGAAGCTCGCTCCTGCTGAACCGCGTGTTCATCCGCCTGCGCGAGCTGCGGGCCGACCTGCGGATGGTGGACCTGTTCCGCTTTACCACGGTGGAGGCGCTGGCGGGCTACCTGGGTGCCGAAGACACCGGCGGCGCCGGCGAGCTGGCCGACAGCCGCTCGCGCGCCGAAGAGCGCAGGAACTCCCGGCGCCGCGGCCGGACCGGCTGAGAGCCGGCCGTCCCGGGTCCCGGGCCCGCGCATGGAAGCCCCGCTTCCGTGCGCGGGCTTCGGAGGGCGGACGGGACACCCGTTATCCGACGAAAACATTTCAGACAGTGCATCCGAGGCCGATGGCGGCCCAACCGGCGACCTGAGGGAAAGTCACATGGAGTTTGAAGACCGGGCAGACGAGATCGCGGTGATCGGCATGAGCTGCCGCTTCCCCGGCGCGCGCGACACGGCCGAGTTCTGGAAGAACCTGAGCGCGGGCGTGGAGTCCATCCGCACGTTCACGGACGAGGAGCTGATTGCGGCGGGCACCTCGCCCGAGCGGCTGCGCAACCCGGCGTTCGTGCGCGCGCACGGGGCCATGGACGACGTGTTCGCGTTCGACGCGCCCTTCTTCGGCGTGAGCCACCGCGAGGCGCAGGTGCTGGATCCGCAGCACCGCGTCTTCATGGAGTGCGCCTGGAGCGCGCTGGAAGACGCGGGCGTGGACCCGTCGCGCTTTGCGGGAAGCATCGGCGTGTACGCCGGCTCCGGCTTTAGCCCCCACGTGCGGCAGGTGCTGGAGGATCCCGAGCTGTCCGCGCTGGTGCCGTGGGAGATGGTGCTCTTCAGCAACGACAAGGACTTCCTTACCACCCGCGTGTCGTACAAGCTGGGGCTGCACGGCCCCAGCGTGGCGGTGCAGACGGCGTGCAGCACCTCGCTGGTGGCCATCCACATCGCCTGCCAGAGCCTGCTGAACCGCGAGTGCGACGTGGCCCTGGCGGGCGGCGCCACCATCTGGCCGTCGCCGGTGGCGGGCTACCAGTACCAGGAGGGCGGCATCAACTCCCCCGACGGCCACTGCCGCGCCTTCGACGCGCGGGCCGCGGGGATGGTGCCGGGCTCCGGCGCCGGCGTGGTGACGCTCAAGCGGATGGTGGACGCCCTTCGCGACGGCGACCCCATCCACGCCGTGGTCAAGGGCTCGGCCATCAACAACGACGGGGCGGGGAAGATCGGCTACACCGCGCCCAGCGTGCAGGGGCAGTCGAAGGCGATCGCCGAAGCGGTGGCGCTGGCCGGGATCGAGCCGTCCGACATCTCGTTCGTGGAGACGCACGGCACGGGGACGCCGCTGGGCGACCCCATCGAGATCGCGGCGCTCAAGGAGGTGTTCGCCGGGGTGGACGCGGGTACCGTGGCGCTGGGCGCCACCAAGCCCAACATCGGCCACCTGGACACCGCGGCGGGCGTGGCGGGCTTCATCAAGACGGTGCTGGCGCTGAAGCACGGCGCCGTGCCCCCCGTGCCGCACTTCCAGCGCCCCAACCCCGAGCTGGGGCTGGAGGGCTCGCCCTTCTTCGTCAACGCGTCGCTGCGCCCGTGGGCCAGCGGCGGCGCCCCGCGCCGCGCGGGGGTAAGCTCGTTCGGCATCGGCGGCACCAACGCGCACGCCGTGCTGGAGGAGGCGCCCGCGCTTCCCGCGCTTCCGGAGACGGACGCCGCGCAGCTGGTGGTCCTGAGCGCCAGGAACGAGGCCGCGCTGGAGCGCATGCGCGCCAACCTGGCCGCGCACCTGGAGCAGAACCCGGACGTCCCGCTGGCCGACGTCGCCTGGACCCTGCAGGAAGGCCGGGCCGCGCACCCCTACCGCTGGGCCGCCGCCGCCCGCGACGCGCGGGGCGCGCGCGAGGCGCTGGCCGCGCCCGTCCGCGGCACGGCCAGGCGCGCCGCCGAGCCCGCGCCCCCCGTCGCCTTTCTGTTCCCCGGCCAGGGGACGCAGCACGCGGGGATGGGGCGCGAGCTGTACGAGCGCGAGCCGGTGTTCCGCTCCGAAATGGACCGCTGCGCCCAGGCGCTGCTCCCCGAGCTGGGGATGGACCTGCGCACCGCGCTGTTCCCCGCCGCCGGCGCCGAGGCCGAGGCCGGCGCGCTGCTGCAGGAGACGCGGCTCACGCAGCCCGCGCTGTTCGCCACCGAGTACGCGCTGGCCAAGCTGTGGATGAGCCGCGGGGTCCAGCCGGCGGCCATGCTGGGCCACAGCATCGGCGAGTACGTGGCCGCCTGCCTGGCGGGGGTGTTCACCGTGGAAAGCGCGCTGCGGCTGGTGGCGGCGCGCGGGCGGCTGATGCAGTCGCTTCCCGCGGGCGCCATGCTGGCGGTGCCCATGCCCGAGTCGGCGGTGGCCCCGCTCCTTCCCGACGCCGTGTCGCTGGCGGCCGTGAACAGCGCCGCGCACTGCGTGGTGAGCGGCGAGACGGCCCAGATCGACGCCGTGGAGAAGCTGCTGGCCGCGCGCGACGTGGCCGCCCGCCGGCTGCACACCTCGCACGCGTTCCACTCCGCGGCCATGGAGCCGATCCTGGCCGCGTTCGAGGACGAGGTGCGCCGCGCGCGCCCCGCCGCGCCGTCGCTCCCCTTTCTGTCCAACGTCACCGGCGACTGGATCACGGCCGGGCAGGCCACGGACCCCGGGTACTGGGTGCGCCACCTGCGCAACACCGTGCGCTTCGCGGACGGCGTAAGCCGGCTGCTGGAGGATCCCACGCGCGTGCTGCTGGAGGTGGGCCCGGGCGAGACGCTGGGCACCTTTGCCCGCCGCACCCCCGGCGGCGCGGACCGCGTGATCGTGAAGAGCCTGGCCCGCGCCGACAAGCCGGCGCCGGCGGACCTGGCGTTCCTGGACGCCGCGGGCGCCCTGTGGGCCGCCGGCGTGGAGATGGACTGGTCCGCCCTGCGCGGCGGGGCCGTGCGCCGCAAGGTGGCGCTCCCCACCTATCCGTTCGACCGCACCGTCCACGTGGCGCAGCCGCGCCCCGCCGCTCCCGCGGCCCCGGCCCCCGCCGCGGACGCGCTTTCCCCGTCGTCGCCCGTCCGTTCCGACGCGCCCGCTTACCCCGAGCTGACCCAGCCGCCCGTGCAGACCGAATCGATCCAGGCCCCGGGGCGCGTGTCCCGCATCGTCGCCACCCTTACGGAGGCCCTTGCCCGCATGCTGGGCACGGAGCCGGCGCAGGTAAGCACCGGCGCCATGTTCCTGGACCTGGGCGCCGACTCGCTGCTGCTGATGCAGTTCAGCCGTACGGTCGAAAGCCTGTTCGGCGTGCGCGTGCCGTTCCGCCGCTTCCTGGAGGAGCTTTCCACCCTCGACGACCTGTCGGCGCACCTGGACGGGGCGCTGCCGGCCGACTTCGCGCTCCCCGGCCAGCCCGAGCCCGAGGCCGAGCCCGCGCCGG